>MEOG01000018.1 GCA_001769125.1 Bacteroidetes bacterium GWF2_35_48
TCCACATGAAAGATATGCGCGCATCCGGCTTTGAACCAATAAATGTTATTTCCCGCTATAAATGGCAAGATGGACTTGGATATTACGAAAGCACAAAAGATGCAGCTACTAATTTTTTTATGGGCTATTTGCCTAAGGGAAGCTATGTGTTTGAATATCCGCTTCGAGTAACACACAATGGTAATTTTTCAAATGGAATTACACAAATTCAGTGCATGTACGCACCCGAATTCGGAGCACACAGTGAAGGCATTCGCGTGATTGTTGGGGATAAATAATTCTCCGGATCGGTATTGATGTTAAGTGAATACCTTTGAATGGATTTAGGATTAAGAAGTAGAAGTAGGATTAAGAAGAACAGCATCACAAACTTTAATCCTTAATCTTTAATGAAAAAAAAGACAATCCTGTGAGGTATGTGAGTAGGCTAGTGCGTGGCATATCCTCACAGGTTTGCGGATAGAAAAAATAAAAAGGATTTAGAAGTAGAAGTAGGATTAAGATGCCTCATTGTAACACTCTTTAATCCTTAATTCTCATCCTTAATCCTTAATCAAAAAAAACAGCAATCCTGTGAGATTTTGAGAGATGGCAAGTGGGCAGACTCCTCACAGGTTTGCGCGAAAAAAATTAAAATGAATTCAGGATTATCAGTATAATCAGTGTACCATAAAACAACAATTTTTAAAAATCCCAACATTAATTTATGGAAAAACAAATCATCCTGCATCTATAAATTATATTTTTCATTTTATTCATTAAAAATTCAATCTGATGAAAACATTTTTGTTGATTTTTATTCTTGTTTTTACAGGAAAAATCATCGGCTACTCTCAGGCAGTGAAAAATGATGGCAACCAACATCGTACCGAAAAATTCACAATGCAATGGGCACAAATAGACTCGCTGGAAAAAAAAGGTTTGCCCAAATCAGCATTGGAAATTATAGATAAAATATATCAATCAGCAAAAAAAGAAAATAATTATGAGCAGCTGATAAAAATTTTTATTTTCAAATTAAAATATACAAATACATACGAAGAGGGTGCTTTTGAAACAAAACTGTCGGAGATTGAAAAAGAGATCAAGGCATCGCCTGCACCGGGAAAAAACATTATGAGTTCAGTAGCTGCAGAAATGTACTGGATTTATTACCAGAGAAACCGTTGGAAATTTTATAACAGAAGCAACACTGTTAATTTTGATCAGGATAATATTAAAACTTGGTCGTTGAATAAACTTGGTGACCGTTGCATAAAATTATATATGGCTTCGCTTGAAAATGCGGATAGTTTAAAATCCATTAAACTTGATGCTATAGAAGAACTTCTTACCAAAGGAACAAGCCCTCGCAATCTGCGTCCGACTCTTTACGATTTTCTTGCTTATCGTGCAATTGATTTTTTTTCATGGTCCGATCTGACATTAACAAAACCCGCAGACAAATTTGAATTGCTTGAAGATTTCTATTTTTCCGATGCTGCAACATTCGCTGGCTTGAAAATAAACAGCACGGATACAATGTCTCTGAGATTTTATGCCGTAAAAGTGTTGCAGTCACTTCTGATATTCCGTCAAAACGATAGTAATAAAGATGCGTTTATTGAAGCAGACCTCAGACGACTTGAATTTGTTTACAGATTTTCAGTGAATCGGAATAAAGACAGCCTTTATTTGACCTCGCTGATAGCTTTAGAAGAAAAATATAAAGATGTCCCGCATTCTTCAGAAATTTCATACAGTATTGCATTGCATCACACTCAGCTTGCATCCAGATACAATCCCATTCGTGAAGAAACAAATAAGTTCAAAACTGTAAATAAAACTGCAGTTGAGATTTGTGACCGTGTAATTCTAAAGTATCCGGGTACGACGGGTGCTGAAAAATGCAAAAATCTGCGGTGCAGAATATTAAATCCTGTTATTTCATTTCAGGCAGAAAAAAATCCTTTGCCCAATGAGAAATTCGCAATGAAGATTGACTTTAAAAATGTGAAAAAAGTTCACATTCGCTTTGCTTCTATAGATCCTTTGAAGGTCAGAAAGTATAAAAATCATATTTATGGAAAAGAGCTCATCGCCAAATTAAAAAAAGAAAGTCACACTGTGTTGAATAAAGTACTAGAGCTCCCCGATGATAACGATTTTCAGAATCATTCAGTCGAGTATCTTGCAGAAGGGCTTCCTTTGGGGTTTTATGTGATTTTTATTTCTGAAAGCGAATCTTTTGCTTATGAAGAAAAACTGGTTGCTTTTAATTTTGTCAATATTTCAAATATAAGTTATGTACAACGTAAAAAAGAAAATGATTCGTATGATTTTTATGTTATACATCGTAAAAACAGTGATCCTTTATCTGGCGTAACAGCGCAGGTTTGGTATTACGATTACAGCTATGTTACTCAGAAATATGTTTTCAATGCAGGACCTTCTTTTACTACAGATCAGAATGGATATTTTTCTATTCCCGGTAAGAAAAAGAATTATCGTAATTTTTATGTTACTTTTTCAAAAGGAAATGATTTTTTAAGCTCTGATGATTCTTATTACTTCGATTATTACTACGAACCTGTAAAGAAAGAAAAACAAACTTTTATTTTTACAGACAGAGCTATATACAGACCCGGACAAACGGTATATTTCAAAGGAATTTTAATAAATACAGATGGAGTTAAAAGTGATATAGTACCGGCTTTTCCTGTAAATGTAATTTTTTATGATGTAAATTATCAAAAAATAAAAGATCAGAGTTTTACAACGAATGAGTTTGGTTCTTTTAACGGAACCTTTGATATACCTTTAGGTTTGCTTAATGGGCAGATGCAGATTTATACCCCTTATGGCAGTAAATTTATTTCTGTTGAAGAATACAAAAGACCTAAATTTTTAGTAGAAATGCTTCCCAATAATGGCATTTATAAATTAAATGAAGAAGTGGAAGTTAAAGGTACTGCAAAATCATATTCAGGGACCAATCTGACGGATGTAGATGTGTCGTACAGGGTTGTGAGAACACCTATGTGGCGTGGCTGGTGGAGCTGTTTGTACGCACTTAAACCTACTGAAATTTCAAATGGAAAAACAACAACAAATGACAAGGGAGAATTTTCTGTCAAGTTCAATGCATTGGCCGATTTATCTATTCCAAAAGATAATAATATTGTTTTTAGCTATAAGGTTTTTGTTGATGTTACAGATATCAATGGTGAAACGCAAAGCAGCAGCAGCAATATTACAGTAGGGTATGTAGCACTAAGCGTAGGGCTGGAAATGCCGAATGAAATGAATAAAGCAAATCCGGATACAATTAAAGTAAGCACGAATAACCTCAATTATGAATTTATTCCGGCAAAAGGAAATATTAAAATTTTCAAAATTGAAAGTCCTCAGTCTGTATTAAAAGAAAGGTTCTGGCAAGCCCCTGATAAGTATCTGTACAGTCAGCAGGAGTGGTATGAGCAGTATCCGGGTAATGTTTATATAGATGAAAATGATCTTCGCAAAATGAAAAAAGGAGAACAGGTTTATAATGCAGACTTTGATACAGAAAAATCAAAAAAACTATTTATCAAAGAAATGTCTGACTGGAAAATGGGGAGATATGTTGCAGTTATAACATCAAAAGATAAGTTTGGAAGCGATGTGAGTAATGAAAAATATTTTTCAGTTTTTTCAGACAAACAGAAAGAAGTTCCCTTTATTACTGCAAGTTGGTTTGCATCCCACAACAAAGAGCTGGAGCCCGGCGAATTTGCAAAATTCATGATTGGTACAAGCCTTGAGAATGTGAAAATTTTATATGAAGTTGAGTCGGCAGACAAAATAATTCAAAAAAACTGGCTTAGTCTTAATAATGAGCAAAAGTTAATAGAATTGCCTATTTTAGAGGCATACAGAGGGAATGTATCGGTGTATTTTACGTATGTGAAAAATAACAGACTGTACACACATGTAGAAACAATCCTTGTTCCTTATACCAATAAAAGACTTGATATTGAATTTTCCACATTTCGCGATAAGCTTCAGCCGGGTCAGGAAGAGGAGTGGCAGGTGAAAATTCGCGGGAGTAAAAAAGATAAAGTTGTTGCTGAAATGCTGGCTGCAATGTACGACGCTTCTTTAGATGCATTCCGTCCGAATGCATGGAGTTTCAATATTTATCCTACTTATTGGTCAGGCATGTATCTCTCATCAAATTGTTTTGCACAATCAAATTCTCAGTTTTATAGCGAAAACCATCTTTATTATTGCAGTTATCCTTATTATCAAAATGACAATCTTAACTGGTTTGGATTTTACTATCCGAATCATTATAACTCTTATTATTCCTGGAATGCTCTGTCTAAGGGCGATTTTGGAGGCGATATGAATTTCAGAAGTGGTGTAGGCGGCATGGTTAGTGACGGAGAAAATGAAATACTTATGGATGCTGCAATCCTTCCTGCTTCTTGCGATAAAATTGCTTTATGCGAACAAAGCGTTGCTACTGGTAGTTCAAGCGTGTCACGGGAAGAAACAAAAAATGAAGATATGGATATGAGTGAGAACCAGACAAAATCCGGAAAAAATAAAGATTCAGGGAAGAGTAACGGACAGCTTAATACGGTTGCAGCCCGCAAAAATTTTGCAGAAACTGCTTTTTTCTTTCCAAATCTGAAAACCGATGAGAATGGTGATATCATTATCAAATTTAAAATGCAGGAAAGCCTCACAAAATGGAAAATAATGGGTTTTGCACACAGCAAAGATCTTAAATTTGGTTTCACAAATAAAGAACTGGTTACTCAGAAAGAATTAATGGTCGTTCCTAATCCTCCACGTTTTTTCAGAGAAAACGATGAAATAGAATTTCCTGTTAAAATCAGTAATGTTTCTGATAAAGAATTAAGCGGAATATTAAGAATAGAATTTTTTGATGCAATAAGCATGAAGCCTGTTAATGCTATTTTTATTGAAGAAGAGGGCGCAGAACCTAAAGATTTCAAAATTGCTGCGGGTCAGAATACTTCTGTTAAATGGAAAATTAAAATTCCTGAGGGTATTGGTGCAATAAGTTTCAAAGTGGTTGCACAAGCAGGTACTTTTTCCGATGGAGAAGAAAATGTACTTCCCGTTCTAACAAACCGGATGCTTGTTACAGAGTCGTTCCCTTTACCCATCAGAGGTAAAACCAGCAAAACTTTTGAATTCAAAAAATTGAAAAATTTTAAAAATTCTTCTACACTGAAAAACCAGAAATTAACGCTTGAATTTACTTCCAATCCAGCATGGTATGCAGTACAGGCATTACCCTATATTATGGAATATCCATATGAATGTGCAGAACAGGTATTCAGTCGCTTTTATGCAAATTCACTGGCTTCGCACATTGCAAATTCAAAACCGAAAATTAAAAAAGTATTTGACAGCTGGAAAAACACACCTGATTCTAAAGCACTCTTGTCGAATCTGGAAAAAAATCAGGAATTAAAAACATTGCTACTTGAAGAAACACCATGGGTTTTAAATGCACAGGATGAGAGTAGTCGCAAAAAACAAATTGGATTGTTATTCGATTTGAATAAAATGGCGCGTGAGTTAAACTCTGCCATGAAAAAATTACAGGACATGCAGGTTTCGAACGGAGGCTGGCCCTGGTTTCCCGGTATGCCGGAAAGCCGCTACATTACACAGCATGTTGTAACAGGAATGGCGCATCTTGATAATCTCGGTGTAACAAAAGTGAAAG
Source organism: Bacteroidetes bacterium GWF2_35_48 (assembly GCA_001769125.1). GTDB lineage: Bacteria > Bacteroidota > Bacteroidia > Bacteroidales > GWF2-35-48 > GWF2-35-48. The sequence continues at coordinate 5,729 of MEOG01000018.1, forward strand.
AAGATAAAAGCGTTTGGAATATGGTAGAAAAAGCAGTGCATTATCTGGATTATGAAGTAAAAAAAGATTATGAATATCTGAAAAAACATTTCACTGAAGCAGAGATGAAGGAAAACCATCTAAGCGAAATTGAAATACATTATCTCTATGCCAGAAGCTATTTTAAAGATCGGATAAATTTACCAAATTCCTGCAAAGAAGCATTTAATTATTTTAAAGATCAGGAAGAAAAATATTGGCTTCATCAAAGTAAATACATGCAGGCAATGATTGGTTTTGCGCTTTATAATTATGGCACAGCAAATATTCCGCAGGATATTGTAAAATCATTGAAAGAAAATTCTTCTTCATCAGATGAAATGGGCATGTACTGGAAAGATGTAGAAGCAGGCTACAACTGGTGGCAGGCTCCGATAGAAACTCAGGCACTGATGATTGAACTTTTTGATAAGGTTGCTAAAGATGAGAAAGCGGTGAACGACCTGAAAGTATGGCTTCTCAAACAAAAACAAACTCAGGATTGGAAAACAACCAAAGCAACTGTGGAAGCTATTTATGCGCTGTTATTGAAGGGA
>MEOG01000019.1 GCA_001769125.1 Bacteroidetes bacterium GWF2_35_48
TATTTTGTGCAAGAATTTTTGAAAAAGATTTGAAAAAGTTATTAACATTAACGTATTGATTATTAATTATTTGCGAGTTTTCTTGCAGGCACTAATTAGGTCATAAAGTCAGTGTTTCGTTCAGAATGTTCGAGTTCAAGGTGATACATTGAGCTTGCCGAAATGCTTGCGAAATAATAAAAATCAGGAGTTTACTGTTGTAAATGACTGTTTTTTATTATGAGCATAACACAGAAATCGGGCATTATGAACAAACACTAATTAATTGTAACACTCAGACCTCTGTCTGTTAATGCATCTTTCATCATTTTAAGATTGTCGAATGAACCTTTTTTTACATCGCATTTACCTTTATAATGTGTTAAGGTTGCGCATTGTTCTGCCTGAATTTTATCATGTCCGCAAACATCAATAAGGCTTTCTATTACAAATTCAAATGTATTTACTTCGTCGTTGTGTAAAACCAGATAGTATTTCCCTTCTATTTCCGGATTAAAATTCTGATCTTCTCTGATTTTTTCTTTTGTTGCCATAGTTTTTATTGATTTCCTTTTACTGTTACTTTTTGACCACCTCTTAATCCAACTACAAAGGGTCTTTCAATTCCGATTTCAATTAATTTATCTTTCATCTTTAATGCATCTTTGTAGGTGTTAAATTCGCCAATTAAATAGCATTTTAATTCATTCTCCATATAATCACTCAGGCTTCCATATTGAGCTGCCTGCATGTATTTATTCATTAAATCTTCAGGCACGTTCCCTTTATGAGCGCCTATTTGTACTTTATAAACAAGTTTACCTGTGTTTTTGTTCTGAACTTCGTTTTTAAATGTCCCTGCATTACTTCCGCTCTTAACATTAATTGATTTCGGATCTGCAATTACAGAAGCCCCCTGATTCATCAGCATAACATTGGCCTGATTCAGTGGAATGGTTTTTCCGTTAAAATATACTACTATATAAGCATCTTTAATCCCCATTCTTACGATATTATCTTTTGCAGCTACGGCTTCAAGATAATCTGAAAAAATACCGTTTGTGTATTTAATTGCTTCAATGCCGCCAAGCATAATGGTTTCCTCAAAAATAGGACTCAAATTGTATAAGTCTTTTGCAGTTCTCGGGTTACGGAAAACACCTATCTGAACAGTATAGAGAAGACCTTTTACCTCTTTTACATTAACTGATTTAACTGCATTTGGAATCGTTTTCTTTGCTTCTTTATTTATTGCTTCTTTTTGATTTTTATTTTCTGCAACAATGTTTTCTTTTTCTTCTTTGATTTCTTTTTGTTCTTTGATATCTTGTTTATTTTTTTCTGTAGTTTTACTATTTCCCTTTATCTCTTTATTTTTATTTACATTTTCTGAAACAAGGGTGTTTTTTGCAGCTTTTGATTCATTGATATTTTTTGTAACATTTTCAACTTCATTTTTTGCAATTTCTTTGTATTCATGTTGCTCATCTTTTGATTTGCTCTTTATCGTATTTCTTGCTAAGTATAGCGGAATTCTTACTCCATCTTTATAGGCTACAATAAATGCATCCTTATATCCGGATTTTCTAACTTCTGCGCGGGCAATTTTAGCAGCATCTTCTGTTTTAAATAATCCTACTAGATATTTTACAAAAGCACTTCCTTCAAGTTTTTCACAAGCTAAAGGATTCAGCCCTGCAAATGCATCAGCAGGTATTGGGGTTTTAAAAGCTCCAACCTGAACTTTGTAAACAATACCTGATGGCACAGCTTCATTCATTGGTATTTCCTTATTCTCTTCAGCATGTTTTTTAGGTTGAATAGAAAAACCATAATTTATATTTGCCTTATCTGATGTTGCAAGCCTTTTCTCCGGTTTAACGTTTTCTACATTAATAATTTCTTTTTTCTTTTCGTCAAACTCAGTGAGGTATTTTTTTTCTTTATCTTCTTTTTTTACATCTGCAATTAATTTATTCTGCTTTTTCGTTTCAGTAGTTTTTGTTTCCTTTTTTGTTTCATTAATTTCTGCTACATTATTTTCTTTTGTTTCTTTTTTATCGGGAATTATATTTTGTTCTTCCTTTTTCTCAATGATTATATTTTCTTTTTTCTCATCTTTTTTTATTTCGGATATTTGTTCCGTGTTGTCTTTCTTTTCGTCCTTCTTTACATCAGCAATAAGCTTTTCTTCTTGCTTTTCTACAGGAATAATTTTCAAATAAATCCCGTAAGCTTTTTCTTGTTGAGATAATGCAAGAAGTTCGAGGCTGGCTGCTTTTTCAAGTTCCGGAACAGAGACAAGCGGGTCTTGCTCTTTGCTTACTTTGTCACGAATTTCTTTTGCTTTATTGAAATTAACAGAGGACTGAGCTTCCAATTTCATTCCTTCAATCAGAGCAGGGGAATCCTCATCAGGGCGCAGACTGAGGCTATTTTTTAAATATACATTGTATAATTGCTGGTTTTCTTTTTCAATTTGCTGAGCAATACCGTATTTTTTCTTGTACAGTTTTTTTGTATGTTCATTTAAACGTTTTTCTGCTTTGATTTTTTCTTTTTCGTCAGTAGCATTTTCAGTGTTTGCTTTATATTCGATTAAAAGGGATTCCATCTGAGCTATTTCAGTCATTTCTTTTTGTGTAGATGCTGCTTGCTTGGTCAGATCATCAAGTATTGTTTTTGTTTCTTTCTTTTTAGATAATAAAGTTACAATTTCATTTTTAACATTATCTTTATTGTAAGAAGGTTCCTTTGATTCATTGTTTATTTCTTCTTCTACCTTGCGGATTTGCATATATGCATCATTCGTATTTACGGTCAATAATTCTGACGCAGGAACAAATGTTACAGGTTTGCTTTCCATAAGCACGTCTACAGCCGTTTCATGACTCTTGATTGCTAATTGTTCGTAATCCAGTGCGCGTTTAAATTGTGAAAGTTTTTCATTTATATCTGAAGCATTCGCGGCATTTGTTTTAGCTTTTTCTGCCAGTTTTCTAAAATTGGCTGCATCGTCTTTATATTTTTGCGCGATTTGTTTATTGCTGCTTACCTCAGGCAGAGTAATCATTTCCTCTAATCGGGTTGCTAACATTGTATTTTTTATCAGATCAACATTTGATTTTACTTTGTATGCTTCAATTAATTCTTTCTTTGCTTTTTCAATTTTTGATTTTAGTTCCGTTCGGGTTTTATTTTTATCGGATTCATTTACGGATACAGTCAACTTATCAAAAAGATTGTTTGCTTCAGACATAGATGCAAGCGCATCTGATTCCTTCTTTTTAAAGATTTCTGTATTTTCTTTGCAAAATTTATCTTGTTCGGATATAGGCGCTTTCAGAATATCCGATTGCGATTCTGTATTAGTATCTGCTTTCTTTTCTGCAAGCAGGTCATTACTCATGTTATTTGCTGCTGCATATTTTTGTTCGGCATTCTGACGTTTCGTTTCAGAGCTTTTTTCAAGTTGCGCAATTTCATTCTGTATTTTCGTTTTTTCTTTATCATCCTTAACTTCATTAAGATTTTGTTTTTTCTTAATAATAATGTAGGCTAATGAATCGGCTTCAACTTCTTCTTTTTTCCCTTCTGCTATCAGGATTGAATATTTATCGTCTTTTAATAGTTCTTTTTTTGTTTCATTTACGATTTTATTTTCTGTTGAAACTTCTTTTTTTATTTCTGTATCATTTTTTACTTCTGTAGATTTTTTTTCTGTTTGTTTGTTCTCTGCTACAATATCTTTATTTTCTGTAGTTGTGTTATTCGGGTTATTTGATGCAAGAAGATCTTTCCCGTATTCATCTGCTTCAGTAAATTTTCTTACAGCAAATTCGTTTTTAAATTTTGCAATAGATTCGATGTTGGCAATTTTGTCCTGTTCTGCCTGTTTTTCCTGAACATTTTTTATAGCAGGAAGCTTTTTCTTCATGTTTTCTGCAAGTGTATAGAGAGAGTCTGAAACATGATTTGCTTTTTGGGCTTCTATTGCCAGTTTTGTGAATTTCTCGTCTGTTTTTAATGCTTCTTGTTCTTTTTCAGATAATGTTCCTTTGTAAACAGGAGTTATATTTTTTTGAGTTTTATCATCCGTCTTTTTTGTATCAGCAATATTTTTCTTGGCCTCTTTGTTTTCAGTTATTTTATTATCTGTAGTCTTGTTGTCCTTGTTGTCAGCAAGATTCTTTTTTTCTTCTGTTTTTTGCTTGTCTGTTTTTTCCTTATCAGCATTTTGTTTTTCGTTTATTTTCTTTGTCATTGCTTCTTTGATTTCAGCAATGTCTTTTTCTGTTACATTTCCTTTTTCGGTAAGATCAGTAGTTCCGTCTTTTGTTTTTTTAACTTCGTTATCTTTTGTAATTTTTTCATCTTCTTTTTTATTATTAGCTTCTGCTAACAGAGCAGGATTTGATTCGAGGGTTGCTTTTCCGTATTCATTGGCTTCATTTATTTTTTTAACAGCATACTCTTTTTTGAATTTCGCGATGGATTCGATGTTTGTTATCTGGTCTTGCTCCGCTTGTTTTTCCTGTGCATTTTTTATTTTATCAAGATTTTTCTTTTTCGTTTTGGCTAATGCAAAGAGAGAATCAGATATGTGATTATTTTTATTGCTTTCTGTTATTAATTTTGTGAATTTAGTATCTTTTGCAAGTGCTTTTTTTTCTGTTTCAGTTAAGTTAACAGAAGCCGTTGATTTTTCAGTAACCGTATTGTCTGCAGTTTTGTTATCAGTTTGGAATTTATTTTTATCTTTAATATCAGGATTGTTATTTTCAGAATTATCAGATTCTTTCTTTATTGTATCATCTTTTTTAATTTCTGATGTTTTGTTATCGGCAAGCTTGCTGTCTTCTTTTGCTTTTGTTTCTGCAAGGTATTGAGTGCCCACATCGTTTGCCTGTTTGAATTTCGCTTCTGCTTCCTCCTGATTTTTCTTAACCGATTTTTCGAGGACAGCAATCAGTTCTTCGGCTTTTTGTTTGTCTTTCTTTTTCTCAATTGTTTTTAAATCTTTTTTTAATTCTTCTGCAACATTCGATAAAGAGTCGGCGCGTGTTTCTGCTTTTTTCGCTTCAGAGATCAGTGAAGTATAGCTTGTATTTTGTTCAAGAATTACTTTGTCTTTTTCAATCTGTTCGTTCTGTTTTTTCAGTTCGGAATCATCTTTCTTATTTTCTGTTGTTTTATTTTCGGCGATATTGTTTTCTTTCTTTATTGTATCATCTTTTTTGATTTCTGATGTTTTGTTATCTGATAAATTGTCGTCTTTTTTAATTTCATTCGTTTTATTATCGGCAAGTTTGTTGTCTTCTTTTGCTTTTGTTTCTGCAAGGTATTGAGTGCCCACATCGTTTGCCTGTTTGAATTTCGCTTCTGCTTCCTCCTGATTTTTCTTAACAGATTTTTCGAGAACAGCAATCAGTTCTTCGGCTTTTTGTTTGTCTTTCTTTTTCTCAATTGTTTTTAAATCTTTTTTTAATTCTTCTGCAACATTCGATAAAGAGTCGGCGCGTGTTTCTGCTTTTTTCGCTTCAGAGATCAGTGAAGTATAGCTTGTATTTTGTTCAAGAATTACTTTGTCTTTTTCAATCTGTTCGTTCTGTTTTTTCAGTTCGGGATTGTCTTGTTTACTATCTGTTGTTTTATTCTCTGCTATATTGTTTTCTTTTTTTATTGTATCATCTTTTATTTTTTCTGTATTATTTTCAGACAAATTCTCTTTTTGTTCTTTTTGAACGGATGCAAAATACTCCTGTTCGGTCTCTTTAAGTCTGGCTGTTTTCTTTAACGCATCCTGTTTTTTAAAAACTGCAATGTTTTCGAGATTATTTATTTTTTCTTCTTCTGCTTGTTTTTTCTTTGGGTCTTTTATTTTTGCCAAAGCTTTTTTCTTATTATCGGCAAGTAGAAAAAGAGAGTCTGCTATTTCGTGTGATCTGAAAATATCTTTTTTAAGTTCTTTGTATTCTTTATTTGATTTTTCCAGCGTGTTTTGTTCTTTCGATACCAGTGTACTGACAAAAGTAACGGCTTTCATTTCATTTACCAATGCAGGGTCAGACACTTCTTTCTTTACATTTTTATCAGTTTCTGTTGTTTTTGTTTCTTTGATATCTTTAGCTTCAGTATCATCTTTTTTATTTGCGTCATTTATGTTTTCTGTTGTATTTAAATTTGTTTGTTCCGTTTTATTTTCTGCAAAAATATCAACAGATTTTCCATTAGAAATCAAGAAAGATTTTTCATGCTGATTTACATCTACAAATCTTTTTTCAGCCAGTTCACGTTTGAAATTGGCAATATTTTCCATGTTTGATATTTTTTCCTGTTCAGCCTGTTTATCTGCAGGATTTTTAATTTTATCAAGATTTGTTTTTTTCGTGCTGATTTCTTTTGTCAGAGAGTCTGCCATTGATAGAGCTTTATTAGCTTCATTCAGCACTTTATTATATGCAGGGTTGTCGTTGCGGAGTTGCTTCTGTTCTTTTTCTGCTAAAACACTTTTCATCACGATACCCGATGAAACAGAAATGTTCTGATTTGTTTCATCTTTTTTCAGGTCTTTATTTTCTTTTACATCCGTTTCCTGAATATTGTTGGTTTTGTTATCTGTAGTTTTATCATCCTGCTTGTTTTTGTTTGCCTCAATTTCGTTTAATGCAATATAAGTATTCCCTATTTCATTGGCTTGGGCGTATTTTTTTTCTGCATCCTGCTTTTTAAAATCAGCAATAGTTTTCAGATTTTCAATTTTGTTCAGTTCTTCCTGTTTTTTATCAGGGTCTTTAATTTTTTCTGCATTTTTACTTGAGGATTCTATTACCAGCGTTAAAGAGTCGGCAAGTTTTTCAGATTTTTCAGCTTCTTCTATAAGTGTTTTATAATTCACATTTGAAACCAACAGGTCTTTGTTTTTTTCAATTTTTATATTTTTATCATCAACTGGTTCTTTGGTATCTTTCGTTGTTTTGTTTTCTGCAATTATATTATTTGAGGTATCTGTTATTCCTATTTCTTTTGATTTGATCTCAATAGCCTTTGTCAGTTTATTATTGTCAATAGCGGCAACTAATTTTTCAGGTTCTGTGTATTCTGTTTTTCCGGAATTCATTTCCTGAATAAGCCCCTCGTATAGAGCGATGTCATTATTATTTGTAGATGTTTTATTGTCTATTTGTTCTAATTCAAATAATAATTGTTGCTCTTGTTTTTTCTTTGACGAAAGCAGAATTTCCTGATCTTTTATTTCTTCTTCGAGTTTTATTTTTGTTGCAGTATTAATCTCGTTTTTAATTTTTGATTTTGCAGTTTCAATTTTTTTCTCAACATCAATTACCACATTTTTTATGGCATCCACTTCTGCTGTTTTGGAATCTCTTTGCTTTCCCAAATCTGTAGAAAGAACTTTTGCATTTAACATTTCTTTTTCAACAGTAGTATAATTTTTTTGTTTCCTGCTTATTTTTTTTCTGTGTGCGTTTAAATCACTAACAAGATCTTTTACTTCTCTTTTTTTATTAAAGCTTAATTCTTTTAAAAAATCGTCGGCATCTTTTGCATCTTTTTTCTTATCTTCAGAAATATTTTTCAGGTTTAAAGCAAGCTTAAAAGAGATAACTGCTTCTCTGGTGGCTTTATCTGCTTCTTTTTTTATTTTTTCGGCTGTTGATTTATCTTTGGTTTTAACTTTTTCGTATTCTTTCAGTTTTTCATCAGCTTCTTGATTTTTATTGTCGGCAACATGCATTACAATAGCAGCCATTTTCTGCATTTCCTTTGATTCATTATTCAAAGCTTTTGCATCATTATCTGCTTCCTGATAAACTTCATCCTGTGTTAATTTTTCGGAATAAGTTAATTCATTGAATGTATATTTTCCCTCCTTGAAATTATTATTTGTTGTACCCTGATTTTTATCCTCTGTAATTTTAATATTTTCATCTCTGTCTTTCATAGAGAGCATAGGAGAAACAACTTCGAGTTTTGATTTTCTGATAATTTCCTCAAAGTTTTCAATTTCTTTTTTCCTTGGTTTTTTTTCAATTTTTATTCTGTAAACAGAAACATTTGCATAGCCAGACTCTCTGTTGGAAGCGAAATAAGCAATGTCTTCTTTAGAATCAGAAATATACAAAATATCATCGTAGGGCGAGTTTGTCGGAAAATCAAGATTTACAGGTGCAGACCAGATGTTGGTTTCCCAATCGTAAGAGCTTTTGAAAATATCATAACCTCCCATGCTGTTGTGTCCTTTGGAAGCAAAATACAAAGTTGATCCATCGGGGTGAATATAGGGAAAGTCTTCATCGTAAGTAGTGTTAATTACTGCGCCAAGGTTTTCAGCCGGCATCCATTCTCCGGTAGCATTATCTTTGACTTTTCTGTAAATGTCTTTTCCATTTTTGTCATTATCTCCATAACTTGAATAGTAAACAACATTCAACTCTGTTGATAAAAACATTAGGCTTTTATTTTCGCTATTTTTTTCTTTTTTCTTATCGGATTTTGTTTTGAATTCTTCAGGTTTTACAAGTATTTTTCCACCAAAATCATCAATATTATAGGAGTAATAAAAATCTTTACTTTTAACTAATTTGTTTTCTTCCACATTAAGAATACTAACATATCTTATAAGTTCTTTTCCGCTTTGGCACATTTTTATCTGCCTGTCCACAGGAAATTTTTTCAAATCATCTTTTTTTGCTTTTTCTTTAAATTGTTTGTAGTGAGATAATGCCTCATCAAATTTATATTTCATGTGCCATACTCGCCCTGTATAATATATCGCTCCAGGTATTAACGTATTTTTTAAAGTGAAATTGAAGTATTGAAGTGCTTTGTCTAAGTCTTTGTTTTCTTCTACGAGGCAAACACCATAAGCGTAATTAAATTCGGGGTCTTTCGGGTATATACTTAAAAGGCGTGAAAACAGAGGCAGTGCTTCTGCATAATTATCGTCATTAAAAAACTGGTATGCTTTATTCTTTACATCCTGTTCTCCTTCTGACAACTTTTGCTGCGCGTAAGAATGAGTATTCAGAAATATAATGAATAAGGCGAAAATCAGCCTTAAATAAATATTCCAACACGTCATAAATTTCAGAGTAAATCTTTTTTCTATAAACTTACAAATTTAAAAAAAAAATCTCAAAATATTGTTTTATACATTAAAATAAACGTATGTCGTTGTTTCATATTGCTTTTTATCTGTTTTTTCTATTATTACAATTCAAAATTTTTCTTTTTCTGATGTCATACCTAAAATATAATAGATGTTCAATAGTGCAACGATAGATGTTCGATAGTGCAACGATAGATGTTCGATAGATGTTCGATAGATGTTCGGTAGATGTTCGGTAGATGTTCGATAGATGTTCGATAGATGTTCGGTAGATGTTCGGTAGATGTTCGGTAGATGTTCGGTAGATGTTCGATAGATGTTCGGTAGATGTTCGATAGATGTTCGATAGATGTTCGATAGATGTTCGATAGGTGTTCGATAGGTGTTCGATAGGTGTTCGATAGGTGTTCGATAGTGCAACGATAGATGTTCGATAGGTGTTCGGTAGATGTTCGATAGATGTTCGATAGATGTTCGATAGATGTTCGATAGATGTTCGATAGGTGTTCGATAGGTGTTCGATAGGTGTTCGATAGGTGTTCGATAGGTGTTCGATAGGTGTTCGATAGGTGTTCGATAGGTGTTCGATAGGTGTTCGATAGGTGTTCGATAGGTGTTCGATAGGTGTTCGATAGTGCAACGATAGATGTTCGGTAGATGTTCGATTGTATTCCTACCGTATTTCTACCGAATTTCTATTGAATTCCTATTGTATTCCTATTGTATTCCTATTGTATTCCTTTTTCCATTCTTAATTCTTAATTCTAATCTGTGTAGATAACTTTTGATAAAAATTTTAAATATAAATTGTTAATTGATTAATTTTCGGGAAAATTTTGAATAATGACAAAACTGCAAATTGGAGATAAAGCACCTGATTTTAAGGGTATAGATCAGAATGGATCTGTTTTAAGCTTTTCAGATTTTAAAGGCAAAAAGCTGGTATTATTTTTTTATCCTAAAGACAATACTCCCGGTTGCACCGAAGAAGCTTGTAATTTACGAGATAATTATAGTGGATTTCAACAAAAAGGATACGAGGTAGTAGGTATTAGTAAAGACAGCGATAAATCACACATGAATTTTATTTCAAAGTATAATCTTCCTTTTAATTTAATTTCCGATACGGAGAAAAAAATTATCAATGATTATGGCGTATGGGGTGAAAAAATAATGTACGGAAAAAAAATAGAAGGTCTGCACAGGACAACTTTTATTATTTCAGAAAAAGGCATTATTGAAAATATTATCACAAAAGTTGATACAAAAAATCATGCTGTTCAAATATTTAAGTAAGGTGATGTTATAAAATTGAAAAGTTTACGTATTAAGGGCAGATAAAAAAGTAAGCGGTTCGTGGTAAGTAGGCCTGTAGTATCGTTCCATACTTCGACTTCGCTCAGCACAGGTGGAACGATTGTACAGTACAGAACGAGGGGTAAAATGGTAAATGGTATTTGGTAAATGGTGCAACCTGCAACCTGGGTTTCGACTCCGCTCAACCCTCGGTTATCCTGCAACCTGCAACCTGCACCTGCAACCTGCAACAATAAATATTAAAATAAATATTAAAATAAATATTAAAATAAATAACAAATAAATAACAAATAAATAAAATAAAATTATGGCAAAAGAAAAAAATGAAATCGACAAAAGTAAGGTAGAAGCACTTAAAAATGCAATTTCTATGATCGAAAAAAATTTTGGTAAAGGCACCATTATGAAAATGGGCGATCAGGCTGTTGAAGAGGTTTCTGTAATTAAATCGGGATCCATCGGATTGGATATTTCATTAGGTGTGGGTGGTTATCCCAGAGGTAGGGTTATCGAAATTTATGGGCCTGAATCTTCAGGGAAAACAACACTTGCAATGCATGCAATTGCTGAAGCTCAAAAAAATGGTGGAATTGCAGCATTTATTGATGCAGAACATGCTTTCGACAGGTTTTATGCTGAAAAGTTAGGGATTGATGTTGAAAACCTTTTGATTTCTCAGCCAGATAATGGCGAACAGGCTTTAGAAATTACAGATCAACTCATACGTTCAGCAGCTATTGACATTATTGTAATAGACTCTGTGGCTGCATTAACTCCAAAAGCTGAAATTGAAGGCGATATGGGCGATTCCAAAATGGGCTTGCAGGCCAGACTTATGTCTCAGGCATTAAGAAAACTCACGGGAACTATCAATAAAACGAATACCTGCTGTTTTTTTATTAATCAGTTGAGAGAAAAAATAGGAGTCATGTTTGGAAATCCTGAAACAACAACAGGTGGAAATGCTCTTAAATTCTATGCCTCAATTCGTATTGACATCCGTAAAATGAACTCAATAAAAGATGGCGAAGAGGTTACAGGAAACAGAGTTCGCGCCAAAATTGTTAAAAATAAAGTAGCACCTCCATTTAGAAAAGCAGAATTTGATATTGTATACGGAGAAGGAATCTCAAAAATAGGCGAAATTATTGATCTGGGAGTTGAAATGAACATTATTAAAAAAAGTGGATCGTGGTTCAGTTATAATGAAACAAAACTTGGACAGGGCAGAGATGCTGTTAAACAAATTCTAAAAGATAACCCCGAACTGGCAGATGAACTTGAAGCAAAAATCAAAGAACAGTCAAAATAAAAAAAAATGACTTACTTTTGCCCCGTAACCGAAAAGTAACGGGGTTTTTCTTTTTTGTTACACCTCATTACGTAAAAATAAAAAGGACACGAATTGCACTGAAAATTAAAAACGCAACAAACTTTTATAATTTGCATATTATATATTCCAAAAAATATGTACGAATATATCGCAATTTTTAAAAAATAAAGATTGGATGTACTCAAGAATTAAATTATAATAATTTTGTGAAATTCGTTTCAGAAAAATGTATTGCATAATACCAGTTCTTAAAATAATATCAATGAATATGAAGATGAAAATACAATTACTATTTATATATATTTCATTTTTTTTATTGTTTGCTAATTCATGTACCCAAAATAATTCTTTTAATGGCAAATCTATTGATAGTCTCAGTGTAGACGAAATCACTACTTCCTTACACGAATTCCCTGATGATGCCGCTTTATATTTTGCGCGTGCTAAAAAATATTCTTTTTCGGGAAGTATAGATGAAGCCATTGCTGATATGAATCAGGCTATTTTAAAGAAAAATCTGAAACCGGAATATTTTATTCTGCTTGCTGATTTGCATCTAATGAAGGGACAATCCGGCAATTCCCGCGATGCGCTTGAAAAATGTATCAAAGAGTTTCCTTCAAACACAGAGGTTCTGCTTCGTTTGGCACAATTGCATTTTTATGTAAAGCAATATAAAAAATCGTTCGAATATCTAAACCGTGTGCAGGAAATTGATCCGACTATCGCGCAGACTTATTTTATCAGAGGGCTTGTTCTTGAAGAAGCTGGTGATACGACAAATGCAATTATTAATTTTCAGATTAGTACAGAAAAAAATCCGGATTATTATGAAGCATACATTATTTTAGGTTTGCGTTATGCCGATAAAAAAGATTCAATCGCACTTGATTACTACAGAAATGCATTGAAAATTAAACCTAAGAGTGCTGAAGCATATTATAATATCGGGCTGTTTTACCAGAGTATCGAAAAATTTAATAAAGCAATTGTTTCTTATAATGAATTGCTCGAAAAGGCAGACAGTACCTACAAATTTGCCTTGTTTAATATCGGGTACATTTATATGGAATATTTTAAAGAATATGGAAAAGCGATTTATTATTTTCAAAAAGCAAACGATGCAGATATTAAATATTTTCAGGCTTCTTATAATCTGGGTTTATGCTACGAGCGTCTGAAAGATTATAAAAAAGCAAAAGAATTATATCGCTATACTTTATCCGTTGAACCCGGTTACGAGTTGGCAATACAGGGATTGAAACGGATTAGGTAATATGTTTAAAGTTTCATGTTTCAACCGCTGACTTCGGCTCCGCTCAGTCAGCGGGTAAAACTTAAAACCTGCAACCTGCAACAAAAAATCTAAATGTAAACACACACAATCCTGAAATTCTCTTTATAATTAATAAACCCAATGAAAAAGCGCATTAACATAATTACCCTCGGTTGCTCAAAAAATTTAGTTGATTCAGAAGTTCTGATGAAACAATTGGATGCTTCCGGGTATAAGGTTTTTCATGATGAAAATTTTCAGGAAACAGATATTGTTGTTATAAATACATGCGGATTTATCGGCGATGCCAAAAAAGAATCTGTGGATACAATTTTGCAATGTGTTGCGGCAAAAGAAAAAGGTAAGATAAGAAAACTTTTTGTTATGGGATGTCTTTCTGAAAGGTATAAAGAAGACCTGCGAAATGAAATTCCTGAAGTTGACGGTTTTTTTGGTGTTAATCAGCTTGCAGATATTCTGAAATCTCTTAAAGCAGATTATAAAAAAGAACTGATAGGTGAGCGAATATTAGCGACACCGGGGCATTTTGCCTATCTTAAAATTTCAGAAGGATGTAACAGATCATGTTCCTTTTGCGCAATACCTTTAATAAGGGGTAAGCATATAAGCCGACCAATTGATAAATTGATTGAAGAGGTAAATTTTCTTGCTGAAAAAGGTGTTAAGGAGTTGATTTTAATTGCGCAGGATTTATCGTATTATGGATTGGATTTATATAAAAAACAAAATTTAGATGCGCTGTTGAAAAAACTTGCAGAGGTCAGGGGAATTGAATGGATTCGGCTTCATTATTTATATCCTGCCAATTTTCCTTATGAAATTTTACCTGTAATTAATGAACATGAAAATATTTGCAAGTATCTGGATGTTGCATTACAGCATATAAGTAACCCCGTTTTAAAAAATATGCGCCGTGGTATTACAAGCAAACAAACATACAGCTTCATTGAGAAATTAAGAAAAGAAATTCCGGGAATACGTTTGCGCACTTCTTTGATGACAGGCCATCCAGGTGAAGGGAAAAAAGAATTTGAAGAGCTTAAAAAGTTCGTAAAAGAAATTGCATTTGATCGTTTAGGCGTTTTTGTTTATTCGGAAGAAGAAGGAACTTTTTCCGCGAAAAATTTTAAAGATAGTATTTCTTTAAAAGTTAAGAAAGATAGAATGGCAGAGATAATGCAGATGCAGCAGGAAATTTCAGAAGCTGCAAATGTGCGCATGATTGGGACACAAACAAAAGTTTTAATAGATCGTGAAGATAATGACTATTACTACGGAAGAACAGAATTCGATTCACCGGAAATTGATAATGAAGTCTTAATAAAAAAGGAAAATAAAAAATTTAAAACAGGAAATTTTTATAATGTTTCAATCACAGGAGCAGAAGAATTTGACTTGTTTGGGAAGGTTTAAAGGGTTTTTAAAATTGTTGTATTATAGATGTCGGCAGTCGGCAGTCAAAAGAGTCGGCAGTCGGCAGTCGGCAGTCGGCAGTCGGTAGTCGAAAGAGTCGGTAGTCGGTAGTCGAAAGAGTCGGTAGTCGGTAGTCGAAAGAGTCGACAGTCGGCAGTCGAAAGAGTCGGCAGTCGGCAGTCGGTAGTCGGCAGTCAAACAGACTGAGGACTGAGGACTGTAGACTGTAAACTGTAGACTGTAGACTGTAGAAAAACATTTTGCATAAAAAAGTTAAATATATAATGTACTACAAATTTCTTTCAATATTATTTTGCGTATTGATTTTTGCAATTTCGCATGAAAATGTATTTTCTTCAGAGATAAATGATTCATGCTATATTGTCAAATCAGTTATGGATGGATCAGGCAAGTCAGGCGATAATCAGCACCAGACAATTGGGAAAGAGTTATTAAATCCTGTAAGCGTATTGATTCTTGATGAAAAGAATAATCCTGTTGCCGGAGTCCCGGTCTATTTTGAAGATTTGAATCATCCTACAAAAAGCAAAGGATTTCATCTTTCCGACCGAATTGTTTACACCAATAATAAAGGTATAGCGCAGATTAAAATCAGACTGGGAGACCTTCCGGGAGATTATGAAATAATCGCTCGCTTAAAAAACAGCAATCAGAAAAATTATGAAATTTATAAGTTCTATGCGCGTGAAAGCAACTGGCTTTTTATGCTTGTTATTGGTATAGCGGGCGGACTTGTAATTTTTATTTTCGGAATGAAAATGATGAGCGCAGGCTTGCAGAAATCTGCCGGAGATAAAATGAGGGTTTTTCTGAGTTCGCTTACAAATAACCGTTTTATTGCTTTTGGCGTGGGTACTTTTATAACTGGTCTCACGCAGAGCAGTGCAACTACCGCAATTATGCTCATCAGTTTTGTGCAGGCTGGCATGATGGCGTATACGCAAACTATAGGAATTCTTCTTGGCGCCTCAGTCGGGGGAACGATTACCGCCCAGTTGATTGCTTTTAAAATTACTGAGTTTTCGTTGCTACTTGTCGCTATGGGCTTTATAATGACTTTGTTTATTCGCATGCAGAAAGTAAAACAAATTGGTGAAACCATCATGGGATTCGGAATGTTGTTTTTTGGAATGTATATCATGGCAGATGCCTTGTCTCCCTTAAAAACGTACCAACCTTTTATTGATGTTTTACAAAGTCTTGATAATCCTTTTCTAGGAATAATAATAGGCACAGCATTCACAGCTATCGTGCAAAGCAGCGGCGCATTTATCGGGATTATCATTTTGCTTGCATCTCAGGGAATATTATCTATTGAAGCCGGTGTCGCTTTAATGCTCGGAACGAATCTTGGTACTGCTGTTACTGCGGTTATTGCAGCAGCAGGTACAAGCAGGGAAGCGAAAAAAGTGGCTGCTTCTCAAGTTTTGTTTAAGTTTGTTGGTGTTGTGCTTGTCTTAATTATTTTGCCTTATTTTGTAGAGTTTGTGAAAAATGTTTCTCCTGTAAGCGTTGAAAAAACAGGCAGCATTGCCGCACTGGCAGATGAAGTTCCGAGACAGGTAGCAAATGCACATACGTTTTTTAATTTGCTGATTGCATTTATTTTCCTTCCATTTACTGTTCTGATAGCGAAAATAGCGAATAAAATGGTTCCTTTGAAGAAGGATGCTGAAGACGATTCGCTTAAATTATTATTTCTAGACGATAATCTTATAACAACACCAACGCTTGCGTTAAATGTAGCAAAACAAGAAACAATCAGATTGGCTGAAACGATTCATAAAATGTCATCGGCATGTATTTTCCCTTTTACTGATAAAAGCAATGTGGCTTTAAAACTTATCGAATCGAAAGAAAAGCTGGTGAATTATTTATACGCGGAAATAAATAAATATCTTATTAAAGTTAGTCAGCAAACAGCGCAGGAAGATAGAGTTAAAGAGGCATTTCAGATGATGTCTGTTGTAAGAGAGCTGGAGCATATCGGAGATATCGTTTCAAAAAATATAGCCGGGTATGCAGAGCGATGGATAAATTCAGATTTGCATTTTTCAGAGCAGGGAAAAGCAGAACTCTGCGCGTATCATGTGAAAATGGTTAAGCAGATTAACAGGGCTATTGAGGTTTTCAGGGATGTAAACCTTGAAAAAGCTAAAGTAATGAAGAAGAAATTTAAAAAATATTCTGAACTTGCAAGCGAGTTTGAATTATCGCATCTTTCGCGTGTGAAAGAAGATATTCGTCAGTCGGTTGAAAGCAGTGAGATTCATGTCGAGTTTATGGAGATGATGAAATCTATTAACCGCCACACAACGAATATCGCCAGAATATTGCAGGAAAATCATGCGGTTTCAGATAAGAATAATGATATGGAATCAGCTTTGAAAAAAATATAAATTTCAAAGTAGACATAAAAATTTATGATTATCCGTATAAATACCCAAAAATTAAAATTGACATCATTTCGAAAAGCCTTTTTAATAATGTTTACGGTATAAATTTAAGTTTATCATTATGAATCACTATTGTCCGATAAATAAACAGGGCGCTCCTATGGAGTTCCTTAATTTTAAGTCCCAGAGGGACGAACTGTTTATGGAAATATTAATTTTTTTAATAAAAAGAAGCTCCATAGGAGTGCCCTGTCATCAAAATGAGTTATAGTGACATATTTAACGTGAATGATAAATTTTTATCGGACAACAATGATTATGAATCAATAATATTATTTTTAGGTAAATTCAAGGATATTCATATAAAAATTTAAAATAATGGCAAAAAAAACAAAAACGTACAATGAGGCAATTGCTGAAATAGAGCAGATTCTTGAGAAAATTGAAACACAGGAACTCGATGTGGATGATCTTGCAGAAGAAGTAAAAAAAGTATCGGCATTAATAAAACTTTGTAAAGAAAAACTACACAATACAGAACTTGAAGTGCAAAAGGTTCTGGACAGTATGAAAGAGCAATAATATGAAGGAGCAAGTGTTAGAAATAGTATATGAAGACAATCATCTGCTGGCGGTTAATAAAAAACCTAGAGATATTGTACAAGAAGACATTACCGGAGATGTTTCTCTGGAGCTGCTTGTAAAAAAGTATCTGAAAGAAAAATACCAGAAACAGGGAGAAGCCTTTATCGGCGTTATTCACCGTATAGATCGCCCTGTGAGCGGCCTTGTGTTGTTTGCAAAAACAAGCAAAGCGCTTACCCGAATGAATGAAATGTTTAAAAAAGGCGAAGTCGTTAAAATTTACAAAGCAATTGTTCAGAACGAGCCTTCAATGGAAAAGGGACAACTTACTCATTATATTTCTCGAAATACAAAAACGAACAAGTCCTATGCTCATAATGAAGAGGTAAAAGATTCAAAAAAGGGAGTACTTTCTTATAAACTTTTAAAAAAATCGGATAATTATTTTCTTCTTGAAATAAATCTTGAAACAGGTCGTCATCATCAGATTCGCTGCCAGCTTGCAACAATAGGATGTGCAATAAAAGGAGATCTAAAATATGGCGCACCCAGATCTAATAAGGATGGAGGTATTTGTTTACATTCTTTTAAAATAAGTTTTCTTCACCCTGTAAAAAAAGAAATGGTGGTAATTACAGCTCCTGTTCCGGATGACCCTTTGTGGAAGTATTTCAGCAATATAGAGAATTAAACAAAACGGTTCTGGGCTCAAATTAACTCAACCTCTGCAACCTCTGCAACCTCTGCAACCTCTGCAACCTGCAACCTCTTCCCACTATTTCCCTCGCACCTTAAAATCAAACTCAATATTCAATTCGCCATCTCCTTTTTTGTCCCAGATGCGGCTTTTCCATTTGTAAATACCTCCTTTTGCCATGGGTGGTCTAATGCCGATAGTCATGCTGAATTTGTCTTTTATATCTTGAGGGGTGATACCGCTCACATCGTAATAGGAATATAAATCTTTATAACTTACAATCGGATTATTTTTTTCATCTGTAACCTGAACAAAGCAACCAATAAAAACAACTTCATTGATTTTTGTAAAACCATCAAGTCCTTCAATATTTATTATAAGCTCTTTGTCCATTTCAACTTTATTGTTTTTGAGGGTATCCTTATTTAGTTTCAGAACAATGTTATTATATGTAAGAATTTTCTTATCCGTTTTAATTCCTGTTGGATTTTCTTTTTCCTGACACGACCATACAAAAATCAGGGATAAAATAATAATTGGAATGAAGAAATTTTTCATTTTTTTTATTTTAAATTTTCAAACAAATACATAGGCTATTTTAGCCTTTTATTAAAGATTGTTGAAATAAGTATTGTTTCTGAAGCATTTTGTTGGTCTTATTAAGTGACTGCTCAAAAAGTATGTGTTTAGTTCAGAATGTTCGAGTTCAAGGTAATACATTGAGCTTGCCGAAATGCTTTCGAAATAATAAAAATCAAGAGTTTACTTATGTAAATGACTGGTTTTTATTATAAGTATAACGCAGAAATCGGACATTCGGGACAAACATTACTTGAAGACGATTTCATAATCTTCCATTATCGGATTCGAAAGCATTTTATCACATACATTTTCAAGTATTTTTCGAGCATCTTCCTGATTTTCCGCTTCTATTTCCAAAGTGATATGTTTTCCTATGCGCACATGCGATACTGTAGGGTAACCTGTTCTTTGCATGGTAGAAGTAACAGCTTTGCCCTGTGGGTCTAAAAGCGCTTTCAGGGGCATGACATTTATTTCAGCAAGAAATTTCATAAAACGAATGTTAAAATTTATAAATCCAGTTGTTTACTGCTGATAATAAGATGAAAAGAACAATAATCAGCGGTATGGCAACATATTGCAATAATACTATTAAAAAAACAGAAATGAAAATAAAAATATAACGTAATTTATTTTTAGAGAAACCGGCACTTTTGAATTTGAGTGAAAACATAGGAAATTCAGCCACCAGCATAAGGCTCAGGAATAATGAACTTATTATTAGAAACCATGGATTTAGAATAATTCCGTTGAAAAAAGCATTTTCTCCCATCCCGGAAATTAGGGGTAGGGAACCAAGAAAAATAGCATTGGCTGGTGTTGGTAATCCTACAAAAGATTCTGTTTGTCTTTCGTCAATATTAAATTTTGCCAGCCGTAAACCTGAAAAGACTGCAATAATAAAGGGGAAAAGTAACACGAGTATCGCTTTAATACTTAGGTCAAATGAAAATTGATATATTCCCAGACTTTGCTTAAGAAGTATGTATACAATAACAGAAGGCAATACCCCAAAACTTACCATATCTGCAAGTGAATCTAATTCTTTTCCCATTGGGGAATAGGCTTTAAGCAGACGCGCAGCAAAGCCATCGCAAAAATCGAAAACTGCTGCAATTCCTATCATTGCTGAGGCCAGCATCAAATGTCCTTCAAAAGCGAGCAATATACCAATACAGCCCGAAAAAAGATTTAAAGATGTAATTGTATTCGGAACGTGCCGTATGATACCTTTTCTGTTTTCCAATTTTTTTTGACTTTAAATGAAATAATTTTGACAAAAATAAGTTATTTTTTGTAGTTTAGTAAAATTTTTAAGAAGGATTAAAATTGATATAATGATAAGTGCCTCTAAAAAGTATAATATTCGTAATATTTTTACACGTAAGGAATGTTGCAGCAGCATACAGACTACAGTTAATTCTGGCGCTTCCTATCCATGCAAGACAGGCCTCCCAATTTTGAAAAAACTTTCATCTTTTATCTTTTTATCTTTTATCTTTTCATCTTTTATCTTTTCATCTTTCCTGAATGCGCAGGTAAAATACAGCAATGAATTTCTTTCTATTGGAGTTGGAGCAAGAGCTTTTGGTATGTCTCATTCTATTGTTGCGCTATCTGATGATATTACCTCCACTTACTGGAATCCTGCCGGTCTTGTTCTTATTCCCAATAATCTTCAGATTGGACTTATGCACTCAGAGTACTTTGCAGGCATTGCTAAGTATGATTATGTTGCCGGAGCTTTTAAAATTAACGAGCAGAGTTCTTTTGGCGTTTCCGGAATTCGTTTCGGAGTAGATGATATTCCAAATACCCTTGAGCTTATAGATAAAGACGGAAATATTCGCTACGACCGCATTAAATCATTTTCTGTTGCTGATTACGGATTTTTGTTTTCGTATGCAAGAAAAGCTCCTATTGAAGGACTTCGGTATGGAGGAAATGTGAAAATTATCCGAAGAATAGCCGGAGATTTCGCTTCTGCCTGGGGCTTTGGCATTGACGCTTCTGCACAGTATGATTATGGTAAATGGAAATTCGGAGTGCTGGCACGCGATGTTACGTCAACATTTAATGTGTGGAGCTTTAATACAGAAGAACTTGTAGAAGCTTTTACCATGACAGGAAACGAGATTCCAGAAAACTCTTTAGAAATTACTTTACCGAAATTAATTATGGGAGCCGCAAGATCCTTTGACATAACAGAACAAATTGAAATTGCTGCTGAAATTGATCTCGACTGGACGTTCGACGGGAAAAGAAATGTTCTTGTAAAAAGCGACCCTGTTTCTATTGATCCGCATCTCGGTTTTGAGGCAAATTATAAGAAAATTGTTTTCTTACGTGGAGGCATTGGAAATTTTCAACTTATAAAAAATTATAACAATAAAAACGATTTCAGCCTGCAACCAAACATTGGCGTTGGCTTCAAGTGGAAAAACTTCGCTCTTGATTACGCCTTTGCTAACCTAGGAGGTGTGTCTATTGCTCCTTATTCAAATATCATTTCCCTCAAATATGCTATTGATAAAAAATAGGGTAGGCAGGTTTATGGTATTTCTTAAAATTTTCGTATATTAGTAGCTTAAATTTTGTTCATGAAATTTGTTTCTGCAATTATAGGGATAATGTTATCTGTATTGCTTTTTGCGCAGCAGCCGGGCAATGAGTGGATAAATTATTCGCAGAAATATTTCAAGTTTCCTGTTTCCAGCGATGGCGTTTACCGCATTGACAGGACAGCGCTTGTCAATGCCGAATTTCCTATAGATGAAATAAGCCCCGAAAATTTACAACTTTTTAACAGAGGTCGCGAAGTCCCGATTTACGTTTCAATGGGGCAGTTTGGAATTTTAAATTATTTAGAATTTTACGGAAAAAAAAATACCGGCTGGCTCGATTCTGTGCTGTATGATAATTTTAATCATCATCTGAATAAAAATTACAGCATGATTAATGATACTAATTTTTATTTTATTACATCGAATTCTTCAACAAATAATCTTCGTTACGTTTCAGAAACAGATGTTAATTTTGCCGGATATATTCCTTCCCCATACTGCATTAAAACGGTTCGTTACGATTATACTTCTGCTTTTTATTCTCCCGAAGAAAGCCCTTTTTTTTCTGCGGCTGAGGGTTGGTTTCATCCTGCAATAGATTTAACTAGCCCCACGCTTTCCAAAACAATTGCTACTCCTTTTGCTTATTCCTCAGGGTCGGATGCATCAGTCTCATTTGGCTTCGCTGCAATATCAAATGCATTGATTAATGAAACAATACAGGGAAACTATAATCACCATGTACGCGTGCAATTTTTGAATATTGATTTCGATACTTCGTTTATTGGCAGAACCATGATTAGCAAAGCATATTCCGATATTCCTTCTGTATCTCTTGCTCCAGATAACGTTTTTACATTTTCAATCATAGATAACCCTGGTATTGCTTCAGACATGAATGCGCTCTCTTATGTTCAGGTCGTCTATCCGCATACCTATGATTTTGAAAATGCAAATTCTTTTAGTTTTACAATTCCCGCAGGGAATAATTCTAAAACTTATTTACAGATTTCAAATTTTAATGCAGGCTCAAGCTCTCCTGTACTCTACGATTTAACGAATAATAAAAGAATAACTGTTAGCTTAGAATCGGGTTTTTATCATGCGCTGATTCCTGATGATACGATGGAACGAAATTGTATTCTTGTTGCCGAAGCCGAATCTGTTTCTTCATCTGTTATAAAGCCGGTTTCTGCATCGCATTATTTTACAAATTATCTTGAAGGAAATAAAAATTCAGATTATATAATTGTTACACATCCTTCTTTACTGAGCGTTGGCGAGCAATACAAAATTCATCGCAATACAACAGGATTTAATGCCATGCTTGCAAATATTGAAGAGTTGTACGATCAGTTCGCTTACGGCATTCCGAAACATCCTCTTGGTATCCGGAATTTTATCAGGGCTGCAATTCAGCAATGGGATTCTGTCCCCCAATATTTATTGCTTGCAGGGAAATCTATTCACGCAAAAACTTACAGGCAAAATACCGCTGCTTATGATATGTGCCTGGTTCCCTCTATGGGAAATCTTTCCAGCGATGCATTACTTACAGCTAAAATTACAACATCAAATTATATTCCCGCTCTTGCTACAGGAAGAATAAGTGCTCAAACACCGGCACAATTAAGCAGCTATCTGAAAAAGGTTCAGGAATACGAATTGAACCAGACACACGATTGTACGCCTGTTGAATGGATGAAAAATGTACTTCATTTCGGAGGAGGATACAATGTCAGCGAACAAAATGCTTTTATGACCTATCTCAATTCTTATAAAAATATTATTGAAGATACCTTGTTCGGAGGCTCTGTCAGTTCTTTTTTCAAAACCAGTTCCATGCCCATTCAGATTACCCAGTCAGACACAATTCGGAATCTTATTAATACAGGAGTCTCGTTGCTGACTTTTTTCGGTCATGCTTCTGCTAATGGTTTTGATCTGAGTATAGACGAACCTGAATTTTATAACAACAAAGGGAAGTATCCATTTCTGCTTGCAAATTCATGTTTTGCGGGCGATATTCATCAGACAACTTCAACGAGTATGAGCGAGCGCTGGGTACTTATTGAAGACAAAGGTGTAATTGCTTATCTGGCTTCGGTAGGTCCCGGTTATACTTCTTCTTTGCACGGTTTTTCAACACACTTTTATAATCAAATCGGACGGTATAATTACGGAAAGCCCGTTGGTATTTCAATACAGCAAACTATGCAAAATTTTATGGGAACTTCATCGGATAGTTACGTAATTATTACTTGTCTTGATTTTACGCTTCACGGCGATCCGGCGATAAAAATTAATTATCAGCCAAAACCCGATCTGTTAGTGCATCCCGCGGGAATAACTTTTTTTCCGGAGCCCATTAACACAGAAACAGATTCTTTTGAAGTCCGCATCGTTATTACGAATGCAGGAATGGCAACCAATCAGCTTTACAGGGTTGATGTTACGCGCATTTTTCCCGATGGACTCGCAACAGAAACCATTAACAGGTTTGTTTATGCCAATCATTATCACGATACTATTGTTGTGAAATTCCCTATTGACCTTATAAATGGATTGGGTCTGAATAAATTCAAAGTTGTTGTTGATGCCAATGGATCTGTTGTTGAAATTTGTGAGGACAATAACATCACGTTCAGGGATATTCTTATTTATTCCAGCGATATTGTTCCCGTGTGGCCTTATAAATATGCCATTTATCCCAATAATAATGTTATTCTGAAAGCTTCTACAGGCTATCCTTTTATTGGGAATGATAATTATATTTTTGAAATTGATACCTGCGATGCATTTAATTCACCCTTGTTCCAATATACGAGTGTTGTGCAAAGCGGAGGTGTAATAAGCTGGCAGGTGCCGTTTTCTTTAACGGACAGTACTGTTTATTATTGGAAGGTTGCAAGAGCTAGTTCGTCTAACTGGAAAGAAAGTTCTTTTATTTACATTCCCGGAAAAACAGGTTGGTCTCAGGCGCATCATTTTCAATTTAAAAATGATTTTTATAACTGGATTGAATACGACAAGTTCAACCGCAGATTTAATTATATTGCAACACCTTTGGACTTAACGTGTCATAATAAGGGAGGGGCTGATTCTGATTTTGAATTTTTATCTATCCAATGGCGCATCAACGGAAATCTGGGTAATGGCATGGGAGGTGCTTCCAGTTGTGGGATGTCACACGCTATTCTTGTTTCTGTGATAGATTCTTTTACGGTTCGCAGTTGGTATTCCGATCGTCAGAATTTTGGACAGTTTAATTATCAGCTTTGCCCCGAAAGAAGTAGCCCTGATGAATATTTTTGTTTTTATTCCAATGATGCCGCAAGCTTAAATAATATGGCAAATATGCTGCAATCGGTACCGAATGGAAATTATATTCTTGTCTATTCTTTCATTCACGGGCACATGTCGAACTGGACCGAAAATGCGTTTACTACCATCGAATCGCTGAACGGAACAAATATTCGTTCGGTTCCCGACAATTATCCTTTTATATTCTTCTGCCAGAAAGGAAATCCGAGTTCTGCGAAATTGAAAGTAGGAACAAATCCCACGGATACGATAACGCTGTTTGCCGACCTGTCAAAGAGTTTTCCTTATGGAGATATTACATCAGAGCTTATTGGTCCTTCGGCGCAATGGAATGAATTGCACTGGAAAAGTTTTTTTGAAAATCCTACACTTCAGGATAGTGTCAGTTTGAAATTAATAGGTGTTTCGCATACGGGAAATACTACTGATTTGTTAACGCTGAGTCCGGATATAACGGATATTAATAATTTATCCGAATACACCGGAACGGGAATTTATCCTTATCTGAAGTTCAAAATATTTTCAAAAAATGATTCGCTTCGTGTGCCCGCACAATTAAAAAAGTGGCAGATAATGCACGGGGGAGTTCCTGAAACTGCTGTGAACCCGCAGAAAGGTTATTATTTTTTCAAAGATACCGTGAATCAGGGAGAGAATATTTCCTTTTCTGTAGCGTATGAAAACATCAGCCAGTACAATATGGACAGCCTGCTTCTCAATTATTGGGTAATGGATAAAAACAATAACAGGCACTACAATGTAATGAAGCGTTTGCGCCCTCATCCCGCCGGTGATGTGATAAGAGACACTGTATCGTTTTCAACGCTGCAATTACCCGGGCTTAACAGCTTGTGGGTTGAGGCAAATCCTGTGAATCCCGCAACAGGAAATTACGACCAGTTAGAGCAGTATCATTTTAACAATATCGCGCAGCGCTTTTTTTATGTTGAAAGCGATAAATACAATCCATTGTTAGATGTTACGTTTGATGGCATACATATTTTAGATGGCGATATTGTTTCAGCAAAACCCGAAATTGTTGTTCAGCTTAAAGATGAAAATAAATATTTCGCTTTAGACGACACGTCTCTTTTTGCAGTATTTCTTACCTCGGTTGAAACGGGTTCAGAAAAACGTGTGTATTTTACAGAAAACGGCGAAGAAAATATGAAGTGGATTCCTGCGCAATTGCCGAATAACAGCTTCCGTATTCATTACAATCCTGTGTTTCCAAAAGATGGGAAATACCAGCTTCGCGTGCAGGCAAAAGATAAATCCAATAATGAATCGGGCGACAATGATTATTTTGTAAATTTTGAAGTAGTGAACAAATCAACTATCACTGAAATTTTCAATTATCCGAATCCTTTTT
Organism: Bacteroidetes bacterium GWF2_35_48; assembly: GCA_001769125.1. Lineage (GTDB taxonomy): Bacteria > Bacteroidota > Bacteroidia > Bacteroidales > GWF2-35-48 > GWF2-35-48. The sequence goes on from MEOG01000019.1 coordinate 26,011, forward strand.
CTACTGCTACAAAATTTGTGTTTGAACTTACAGGTTCCGAAATTCCTACTGATTTCAGAATTCAGATTTTAACAGTTACAGGAAAGCTTGTGAAAACAATATCCCTTGCAGAGTTGGGGAATATTCACATAGGAAGAAATATTACAGATTATGCCTGGGATGGCACCGACGATTTTGGCGACAAACTTGCAAACGGCGTATATTTTTATCATGTCATTACTTCAATAAACGGTCAATCAATTGAGAAGCGAACCACTGCCGGAGACAAATATTTCAAACACGGTTTTGGGAAATTGTATATTATGAGATAACGGTGGCTTCGACTTCGCTCAGCCACCGGAAAAGTTCCGCTCAGCCACCGAAAAAAATCCGCTCAGCCACCGGAAAAGTTCCGCTTAGCTCTGGTAAAATCTGCTCAGTTACCCGGGTATATTACGGTGGCTTCGACTCCGCTCAGCCACCGGAAAAGTTCCGCTCAGCCACCGGAAAAGTTCCGCTTAGATCTGGTAAAATCTGCTCAGTTACCCGGGTATATTACGGTGGCTGAGCGAAGTCGAAGCCACCGAAAAAAATCCGCTTTTTGGCAACCAATCATAATGCCCGCATAAATTTTTCAAAATGATTATTTTACCCCAAAGGAGTAATTAGTGCCAGCAAGAAAACTCATGTTTTTTGCTCACAATGTATAATTTAAAAAATAATTTTCATTTTTTTATTTAAACATATTCTGTTATGTTAAAAATTGTATCTTTGTAATTGATGAATCTGGTTCATCCTTTTTTACCCGTTAAATTTTCTATGTATGAGAAATTGTATTTTTAAATTAAGTTTGATATTCCTTTTTATTGGAATAAACAATGCTGTATTTGCACAAAGCAAACTCAACCTGAGAGTGGTAAATTCTTTTTCTGAAAACCATTATCCCATGCGGCTTCTGGCAATTGATGCTCCTCAGAAAAACGCTGATGGTGCTTATCATTTTGTCATTGATGCGCCCATTCCATTTTCTGCATTTGGAATTGGATGGAGTAAGCCTGTAATGCAACATCACAGAGGTGATTTTATTGTTGAATACAGAGTGAGAAACGCTTCAAAATGGAATGATTTTAAAGAAGATGATGCATTTGTCAGTCCAGATGAAACACCAACCGGCTTGTATTGGACCAATGTTCTTTTTGGGATAGACGAATATCAGCACACAAAGCTTGAGTTTTATTTAAAAATGCCTCAGGATATTTCAGTGAATGAGATTTATATTTCTTTAATGGATATGAGTCAGGATGCAGACCCTTTCTGGAAGCCGGAACTGACAACTGTTGAGGGAAGTAAAGCCTGCCCTGAATTTCCTACATACATTGCACGCAGCGGATGGTGCGGAAGTTATACGGCCTGCCACAATCCAACATATTCTGTAACAACGATAGTCCCAACTCATACTGTTATTCATCATGGCGCTTCTCCTGATACATACACAGATGGTGCCGCAGTTGCCCGTAGTTACTGGAATTACCATGTCAACACGCTTGGATGGAATGATATCGGTTATAATTATCTTACCGATAAATTTGGAAATTTATATCAGGGAAGGCATAACCTGAATTTGCCCACAACAGATGTTTTGGGAGCTCATGCGGGCGCATCAAATTCAAAATCTATCGGCGTAAATTTTATGGGAAATGCAGATGTTACGCAACCTACAACTGCCCAGCTTACCAAATGTCAGCAGTTTCTTGCATGGTGGTATGATTACAGGGGCTTTGACCCGACTTCATCTGCTTCTATAACATTGCAAAGTGGTGGTACAGGAACTGTGTATCGTATATGTGGTCATAAAGATGTAAATGTTGGCGGAACTTCTTGTCCCGGAACTGTTCTCTACGGACAGTTGGCTTCAATTCGCACTGCAACAAAAGCTATTATTGACGGCTGTGGCGGTACACTTGCTCCAACAAATCTTACTGCTGCTGCGCTTGGTTGTCCTGATAATAATGTAACTTTTAGCTGGTCGAATTCCGGAACCGGCTGGTATATTCATGTTGCTAATAACTCGGGATTTACAAATCCTTATATTAAATGGGTAAGCGGTCTTACTACATATACAGGTCCTGCTGGTTTTGTTCTTGTTTCTGATGGTACTACTCCACTTACTTTGTCAAACAGCACAACCTATTATTGGAGAATGTGGAATGGTTCTGCTTTTACTTCCGGTACTTCTTTTACAACATTAAATTGCGATAATGTTGCGCCCACGACAAGCATTTCTACTCCCGGAACCTGGAAAACTGAAAATTTCACTGCAACATTTACAGACAGTGATAACAGCGGTGGTAGCGGGCTTGAAAAAAGTTTTTATCAGGTGCTTGATAACAGCGGAACAGATTGGAGAGCGAATAATAATAATGGATTTTTCTCAGATAATTTTGACCTTGCCATGCATGCTGATTGGACTGTTTCAACAGGTAACTGGGCAACATCCGGAGGTTATCTTACGCAATCAGATACTTCTAATGGAAATACAAATATCTACGCTTCATTAAATCAAAGTTTATCAAACAGGTATTTGTATCATTTTACCGCGAAAATGGGCTCCGGCATTTATGGTACAAGTCAACGCCGTTTTGGATTTCATTTTTTTAGCGACAACGGAAGCCTCACTAACAGAGGGAATGGATATTTTATTTTCTTCCGTCAGGAAACAAGCAAGCTGGAGTTTTATAAGGTTACAAGTGATGTTTTTACTCAGGTAAAAATAGTGGATAATGTAACAACAAATTTTAATCAGCTTTATGATATCAAAGTTATTTACGATCGCATAAGCGGTAAAATGGATGTTTACAGGGACAATGCGCTGATTGGTACCTGGACAGATACTGCACCTTATTCTACAGGTAATTATATTTCCTTCCGTTCAGGAAACAGCCATCTTTACATCGGGGAATTGAAAGTTTATCGTTCAAGAGCTGCTTCTGTAACTGTTTCTGTAGGATCTGCTTCTACAAATGATATCCGGTATCAGAATTCAAACCCCACAACTTACGGTGCTAAAATAAAATCCATCTGCAACGATGCTGCCGGTAACTTGTCTGCTGTTTCTTATCACGATCTGAATGTTGACTGGACAGTGCCATCAAATATTACGGCGGTTTTTGACGGACTGAGTAATGACATTGACACCATTTATGTAACAAATGAAATGTCTGCAAACTGGGCTGCCTCAAGCGATACGCATTCAGGTGTGTCAAAATATTGGTATTGCATTGGCTCTACACCGGGTGGTACTGAAGTTCTGGGATGGACAGACAATAATTCTGCGCTTAATTTTGTAAAATCAGGACTTTCATTAAATTATAATCAAACGTATTATATTTCTGTAAAAGCGCAAAACAGCGCAGGCTTGTATTCTACTCCAACTATTGCAGACGGTGTGTTTGTGAAGCAGTCCAGCGCCGCTCCTGTAGCCGGTTTTACTTACTCAAATCCTTATATCTGTGAAGGCACAACTGTTAATTTTATTAATAATTCAACAAGCGCTACCGATTTTCAGTGGACGATATCTGGTCCGGCTTCTTTTAACAGCACCGAGGCAAATCCCACCATCGCGTTCACGCTTTCAGGAGCATATACCGTAAATTTATCAGTAACAGGTACAGGAGGAACAGATGCCCTTACTCAGACTGTTGATGTTGTTGTGTATCCTGCTCCAACTGCCAATGCCGGGAACGATCTTGTTGTTTGCACCGGAGAATCTGTTACGCTGAATGCGAGTGGTGGTACGCAATACCAGTGGAGTGGCGGACTTACAAATAATGTTCCTTTTACTCCTGATAACACTGCAACATATTCTGTTACGGTAACAAATAGTGATAACTGCACCGATACAGACGAAGTTATTGTTACGGTTAACCCTACACCTGTTGCCGTTGCCGGAAATGATGTAACGGTTTGCAGCGGAAATGAAATCATTCTATCTGCAAGTGGTGGCGATACCTATATCTGGAATAACAATGTTGTGAATGATGTTGCTTTTGTTCCTGTTATTTCAGGCATTTATTCTGTTACTGTAAGCAATTCATTTAATTGTACAGATGAAGCATCTGTTACTGTTACTGTGTTGCCACAAGCAAATGCTTCTTTTCATGCGATAGACACATTGCTGATATACCCGAATACTTCGGCTGTATTTATCAACACATCTCAGAATGCAGATTCGTACACGTGGGATTTTGGCGACGGCTATTCCTCCAATGATGATAATCCATGGCATTCGTATGATACAACAGGCACTTATACTATAATACTGTATGCTTTAAATGAAAATTGCGGTATGAATTCATCTGTATTGTATAATTATATTAATATTATTCATCCGACAAATATTAGTACGTTTTCTGTTGACGCGCAATTCATTGTTTCTCCAAATCCTTTTACAGATGTAATCAGAATACATGGCAAGGACTTATCAACAGGGGCATTGTCTTTAAAAATGTATGATGTAACAGGAAAAGAAATAAGAGGATTAACAATAATGAGGAATGATGAAGAACTTATTGTTTCTGATATTTCGAACAAAATAGCAGCAGGCTTGTATAGCCTTGTTCTTATACAAGAAAATAAAGTGTACGTGTTTAATTTGATAAAAGAATAAAAAGAAAAATATTTATCAGACAATTAATTTTCTTGCTGACACTCTTTATATTTCACGATACGAATCCATTTTTATAGGGAATTGTTCCAATCTTTATAAATTTGTTGAAAAATATTCTAATTGGCATAATATCTGCTATTAAAAATAACTATTTTTGCAAAACTAAGAATATTAATTCAAAATGTAATTTATGAAAAAGCTTAACTTAATTCTTGCTTTATTATTTGTTTTATCTTATGGCAAGTCCTACACGCAATGCAACTGGTTCCCCCGAACCACTAATTCTACGACAGATTATAAAGACCTGTGTTTTCCTTCAGAAAATGTAAGAATCATTGTCGGGTCTTATGGTGTAATCCAGAAATCTATTGATGATGGGTTTTATTGGATTACAGTAACAAGTAACTCGTATAATAATTTAAACTGTGTTGATTTTCCTTCAGATAGTATTGGCTATACAGGAGGAGATTATGGTACGCTACTGAAAACAGTGGATCAGGGTACTACATGGACAACTTTGACGCTGCCTCTTTATTCAATTATTAATAAGTTATTCTTTATTACAAATGAAACAGGCTTTGTTATCGGGCAAGAGGGTTCTGTCTTAAAAACAACAGATGGAGGCATAACATGGACTACACAGACTCTTTCTGCAACGTCTCTGAATACCATTTTTTTTATTAATCAAACAACAGGATGGATTGCAGGAGAGTATGGTACAATTTTTAAAACAACAGATGCCGGAGAAACATGGACTGACTTAACTTATGAGGTTACCGATTCATACACATCCCTTGTATTTACGGATTCTATTACAGGATATATTATCAGTAATATTGTCGGTGCGGGAGGCTCAATCAAAAAGACTATTGACGGAGGAAGCACTTGGACAACTTTGTCTTTGCCGACGAATAATCAGCTATATGATATTGATTTTTATTCGCAGACTTATGGATATGCGGTTGGTAACGGAGGAACAATTATTCGTACTGAAGATGCAGGAACGACTTGGGATCTCATTTTTGCAAACACTCAAACTTCATTACAGGGAATACATATAGAATATGATGAAAAATATATTGTAGGAGGCGTAGGTACGCTGCTTGTTTATGCTTCTGATCTTGTTGTTGGACAACCCTATGATAAAACAGTATGTGCCGGGAGCTACACGGATATGATGATTAGTTTTGCTTCGTCTACAGTAGTTACATCGGGTATCTGGCAGCTTAATTCCGGTAGCGGCTGGAATAATTGTACAAACGATGGATACCATTATAATTTTCAGAACGCTATTATGAATATCTATAATATTGATATGAGTTTAAACAATAATCAATACAGATATATTTATACATCGTATTGCGGAACCGATACTTCTGATATTGCAACACTGACTATAATTGAGCCTATATTAGGGTCTATTTTAAATTTACAAACTGAATATTGCAAAAACGACACAAATTATGTATTAGAGGCTGTTCCTGCTGGTGGCTATTTTGAAGGTCCCGGAATTGTAAGTAATAATGAATTCAATCCTTTTTTAGCTGGAGAAAATGATACGCTGAATGTGGCATATTATTATACGGATATTAATGGTTGTAATACACATATTATTGATGAAACCGTATTGCTGGAACTTCCCCAGATAATTTTTAATGATACAACAGCAATTTATCCGCAATGTGGAAGCAGTAATGGTTTTATTAGTGTTACCGGATTCGGAGGTCTTGCACCTTACTCGTATTACTGGCAGAATGGAGCTACCACGAGTGATTTAACAGGTATATCGGCAGGTATTTATCACGTTACAGTTACAGATAGTAAGGCTTGTGCTAATTCAGATTTTATAATTCTTGGTAATTCCAATGGAATTTTCCTTGAGATTTCCGAAACGCTTGCAAGTTGCAGCAATTTATGCGATGGCTCTGCTTTTGTTAGTGTTTTTGACGGGCTTCCTCCTTATACTTATTTGTGGTCGAATGGGCAAACCAGCGATTCGATAAACAATCTATGCCCTCAAGATTATTTTGTAACAGTTACGGACTCTGCAGGGTGTACGAATTTTACTCATATTGAATTAGGTTATTTGCAGGAAGCAGCAAAAATTAGTGGCTATATCTATGGTGGCGATTTACCAATTGTCGGAAATCTGGATGTTAAATTATACAGAACAGTAGACAGCACAATAATTGAAGAAACAAATTTTGATGTAAGCTTCGGAATGCAGGGAAATTTTTTAATTGAAAATATTCCGACCGGCAGTTATTATCTTAAAGTTATTCCTGATAATGCACTTAATCCTCAACTAGCGAGTGCTTTTTACAGCATAAACACACCGGTAGTAAGCTGGGATAGCGCAACAGTTATCAATCTTCAGTGCGGAAGTTATGAGTATATTTATGTTTATCTTTTCGAACTGAGTGATATTGGTACAGGACCTGGAATTATTTCCGGGTATATTCATCAAACAACAGGAGGCTCTAAAAAAGGTAAAGGGATTTATGTTTCGGATGCGAATGCCAAACTCGTGGGCGAACCTGTCCCTGGTGCTGAAGTTTACGTGGAATTAGAACCCGATGATGAGCCTATTGCCAATACACAAACAGATGAGAACGGTTACTACGAAGTTTCCGGGCTTCCAGAAGGTGAGTATTCAATTAATATTCAGATTCCCGGAGTGCGCATGGATAGTACCTATTCTGTAGTTATTACAGAAACCGATACGATTTTTTCAGGACTGAATTTTTATGTTGATACAACAGGAATGGCAATTTTAGACTCTACAAATTACTCAGTAAATGAGCTGGGAAATGATTTGTTGGCCGTATCTATTTATCCCAATCCTTTCAATAATTCATTCACTTTTGAATATGAAATATCAGAAAAAAGTAATGTAAAAATTGATATTTTTGATTTTTCGGGAAAATGCCTCGGCGTTTTTGTAAATCAAAAGCAATCAACCGGGAAGCATCACATCTCAATAAGTAATGAGCAGTTAAATATTTCAGAAGGTGTATATTTTATCCGATGCAATGTTAATAACAGCTATTTTATTAAGAAGTTGATAAAACTGTAAGATAACAACCCGAAAGTATTTATTACAAAAAGCCGCATGATTTTTATATAGCATTGATAAATCCTGTTTAGTTCAGAGCAGGATTTATCAATCACATGAATTTTTTTGCTATTTATACTTCGGCTCTACAGACCATCAGGCATAATCTTTCACTTCAATTTCACCTGAAAGTGCCATGAATCCATTCATTGCAAGGGCTTCCATTTCCCCTTCTCCCGGATAGACTCTGATTGTACCAAGATGTTTAATTCTTTCGGAAATTTCATTAATAAATTCATTACCATAAGCCAAGCCACCGGTAAGAATAATTCCATCAACCTCTCCTTTTAAAACAGTACTGAAAGAACCAATTTCTTTCGCTACCTGATAAGCCATTGCTGAATATACTAACCCGGCCTGTTTGTCGCCTTCTTCAATTCGCTTTTCAATCGCTATAGCATCGCTGGTTCCAAGATAAGCAACCAAACCACCCTTGCCCTTTATTTTCTTCATTATTTCAGCTTTAGTAAACTGACCAGAAAAACAAAGCTCTACCAGTTGTCCCACGGGAACACTTCCGCTTCTTTCTGGAGACATAGGACCATCGCCATTAAGCCCATTGTTAACATCCACTATTCTTCCTTTACAATGGGAGCCAACGGAAATACCGCCTCCCATGTGGCAAACAATAACATTAATATCCTCATAAGCTTTTCCTAATTCTTTAGCATATTTTCGGGCAACAGCTCTTTGATTTAATGCATGAAGCAAGCTCTTTCTGGGTAGTTCGGGAATCCCTGAAATTCTTGCAATATCTTCCATTTCGTCAACGCAGGTAGGATCAACAATGATTGCATATACGCCCTTGCCGATTTCATTGGCTATTTCATAAGCAATTAAACCGCCAAGATTTGATTCATGCTCGCCCATTGGATTTCTAACATCACGAATCATCGCTTCGTTTACCTTGTAAACTCCACCGTCAATAGGTTTTAAAAGCCCGCCCCGACCAACTACAATATTTATTTCATTAATATCAATACCGGCTTTTACCAATTCGTCTTTTATCATATTTTTTCTATAATCGAACTGGTCTGCAATACGCTCAAACTGTAAAAGGGTCCCACGTTCATGCTTAACATTCAATAAAAAAATTTCTTTTCTGTTTTTAAAAACAGCTATTTTTGTAGAAGTAGAGCCGGGGTTTATAACCAAAATTAATTTTTCCATAGATAAAAAAGGTTAAAAAAAGAGATTAAGCAAATATAATAATAAAAAATAAAATTTCAAAAAGAGGGATTGAGAGTTGTAGTCTGTAGAATCGCACCATGGCACGATTGTACAGAATAATAAAAAAAAATAATAAAACCGAGAATAAGTATTGACAGACCGAGGACTGTAGACTGTGGACTGTAGACTGTAGACTGTAGACTGTAGACTGTAGACTGTGGACTGTAGACTGTAGACTGTGGACTGTAGACTGTAGACTGTAGACTGTAGACTGTGGACTGTAGACTGTGGACTGTGGACTGTGGACTGTGGACTGTGGACTGTGGACTGTGGACTAAAAAACAACCATGGTAATAAAACGGTAATAACTTTTAAAAAACTATTTAAGCTAACATTTATTCGTTTTTTATTTTTGTAACCAAGATTTGATTGAATTATGAAAACCGGAATTTCCAGAAAAAAAATCAATGCTGCAAGACTATCTATTTTCTCCAATTCATTTTTAATTCTTACAAAACTTTTTGTTGGGATAATTACAGGTTCTGTCAGTATTATTTCTGAAGCAATACATTCAGTAATGGATCTTTTGGCTGCAATTGTTGCTTTTTTTTCCGTAAGAATTTCTGATAATCCACCCGATAAAGAGCATCCTTATGGACATGCAAAAGTTGAAAATGTTTCAGGGGTCATTGAAGCACTTCTGATATTTATTGCTGCAGGGTGGATTATCTATGAAGCTATTCTAAAAATAAAAGATGACAATCCGGTTGAATCGCTGGGTTTGGGTTTTGCAGTAATGATGATTTCGGCTTTGTTAAATGTACTTGTTTCCCGCAGGTTATACAAAGTAGCAAAAGAAACCGGTTCCTTAGCCCTTGAAGCAGATGCGCTGCACCTGAAAACAGATGTTTATACATCACTGGGTGTAGCACTTGGGATGGCACTCATTTGGATTACCGGATTGCATTTCCTTGATCCGATTATCGCGATGCTAGTTGCGCTGCTTATCTTAAAAGAGGCAATTGTTTTATTAAAAAAAGCTTTTTCGCCCTTACTAGACGCATCAATTGCTAAGGAAGATATTGAAATTATTGAAAAATATTTGTATTCCGAAAAATATAAATTTCATAATCTGCGTACACGAAAAGCGGGTAATCAGAAATTTATTGACTTTCATCTTGAGCTGCCCGAAGATACTTCTGTTAAAGATGCTCATGCTATCTGTGATATTATCGAACAGGATATAAAAAATCAAATTCCATACACGGAAATTACAATTCATGTTGAATGTCTGGAAAATTAAAATTCTGATATTTTTGCTTTCTTTGTAGTCTCAAGCAACATTTTTGAACATATTTGTGTCTTGATTGAGTGAAGAAAGAAATGAAACCAAAATATAATTTATTTTCAGGGCTGATTCCTTTATTATTGCTTCTTATTGTTTTATGTTTTACAGGATGCAAAAAAGAACTGAATGAACCAAACTGGGATATTGACGTTCTTACACCGCTTGCCAAAGCAACGCTTACTATTGAAAACATCGTTGATGATACACTGAGAATTACAAATCCCGATAATTCAGTTTCTTTAGTTTACCGCAGCAGTCTTTATAAATTCACACTCGACACACTTTTTAAAATTCCTGATACTACTATTTCCTACACTGCCAAATTAAGCAATCTTGATTTAGGAACGATTCATATTGTAAACAGAACTTCTATGGGAGATATTGCGAATGAAGACCTTGAAGAAAATGGTCCGGGCAGTGATTTGTATACAAGTATTATGAGTGCGCATAATTCGGGAGCTCCATCAAATATCAGCCCTGTTAATGAACAAAATTTTGATAATGTAGATATTAATGCCGGAAATTATTTTGAAACGGTTACACTTCTTGATGGTTATTTAGATATAAAAATAGACAACCAGCTTCCTATAGCATTGACAAACGTAATATATCAGGTAAAAAACATTGTAAGTAATTCCATTGTTGTTGAAGACACTTTTCTTGTTATTCCAGCATTTACTATGGCAACCAAAACAAAATCTCTTGCAGGGCTTACTATTGAAGGACAAATGATCGGTTTGGTGAAAATTTCAAGTCCGGGTGGTAATAGTATTACTATTGATACATCTATGGCTATGACAGCTGAAATAACGATACGAGATCTTCAAATAGAATCAGCAACTGCAATATTTCCCCAACAGGAAATTGTAAATCGTAATGAAATTACCTCTTTCCAGATTCAGGATATTCAACTTTCAAAAATTACTGCACGCACAGGCATGATAAACATTGATGTTTACAATACAATCCCCGAAACAATGCATTTTAATTACATTATGCACAGTGCAACAAAAAACGGAAATCCTCTCACTATTAATGGCACGGTACCACCTTCACAGGGAGGACTGGCTTCGCATATCACCCTAATAAAAAATATTGAAGGATATACTATAAATCTGAAAGGAATTGGTCCCCTTGAACAGGTGCAGGGCGATCTGGATAACAATGGAATTATCAATCAGGATACGATAAATACTTTTTACGCTACATTAACGGGCAGTATTGACTCCTCTGGAAATATGGTGCATATAAACCTACAGGACAGTATTTATTTTAACTGCACATTTTCAAATCTGACTCCCGATTATGTAGAAGGATTTCTTGGAAAAGATACAATTACAGAGCAATCAGAAATCAGCTATAACATACTGCCAGAGCTGGAAGGCGCATCAATAAATTTCAATGATGTTAAGGTATCTCTTGTTGTGTCAAATCAGGTAGGCGTTAACGCATCTTTAAAAATTAATGAATTAAAAACTATAAATTCAACAAATAGCCAAACAGCAAATTTAAGTATTTCGCAGGGAGTAAACCCTTTTAATATTGCGAAACCGGGCAATCCCTTTAATCCTGATATTGATATTATTCCCACGATAAATACGCTGCAACTAAACAACACAAATTCAAACATTAATCAGCTTATAAATATTCTCCCTGATAAAATTTATTATGATGTGCAAATAAAAATCAATCCCAATACTACTCCTCCCCTACCCGGCTCTGGTACTGACTTTGTATATTATGGAGATTGCATTGCTGCCAGCCTTGATGTTGAAATTCCCTTATCTGTTATAGCAGGAAATATTAATTTATGCGATACTACAAAATTCAATATGGAAAATGAAAATACAGACCAGATTATCGGTGGAAATCTCATTGTATTTGTAGATAATGATTTTCCTATAGAAGCAAGTCCCCAGGTAGTTTTATTAGATGAAAACTATAATGAAATTGAATCAATAATTTCTGCCGGAACAATCGTATTTGCAGGAGATGTAAATGCAACTACCGGAAGAGTTGCTGTTCCTAAAAGAACAAAAATTACAGTTCCCATAACTACCGTACGGCTGGAAAATCTGAAAAAAACAAAATATATTAAATCAACGGCAGGCTTTATTACCAGACCACAATCGCAACACGTTAAAATTTATAATGATTATAAAATGAAATTTAAAATAGTAGGAGATTTTGAATATAAATTGCATTGAGTCAAAAAAATCGAAATAATAAATATTTAATGAAACATTTATATATATATTTAATCTTAGCATTTCTTTCCTTGAACGCTTACTGCCAATTCACGGATAATTACTCTTATTTTTCCTTACATAAGTTAAAGCCGGATTCATGCAGGTCAGAAGCTATTATTTCCTATGGAAATTTTATTTCTTCCAACAGCATTACAAGCAAATTTGTAAACTCCATGTATCAGAAAAAGTTCATAAGCGACGCATTAAAACAGCAAAACAAAATAAAACCTGTTAATTATTTTGCGAGTGAAGATAATGCAAGTATAAGCTATGCTCACATTTTTGATTCCCTTGCAGGCTTTGAAAAAACAGGGATTAAAGTGGCTTTTGAAAACAGTTATCATGCAGATGCAGCTTTCAGCAGGGATATTTACAATCTGGCTTTTTATGGGAATAAAGACTACGCAGGCAAAACAATAGATTTTTCAGGCTCGCAGTTTCAATTTATGCAAAGCCAGCAATTGAAGATAGGCGTTTTTAAACAAGCAATTAGTGAAGAAGGTCCTTTTACCGTTTACCTTGGTATAGGAATTGTCAAAGGACAAAATTTCAATTATCTTACAGTTGATACCGGGAAATTTTTCACATCTGAAACAGGCGAGTCTATTGCTTTTACAGCAGATGCAAAATATTTCTCATCCGATACGGCACGAAAAAAATGGCAGCATTTCAATGGAATGGGTGCTTGTGTTGATTTAGCATTTGTCTTTGAAGACAAGAGTTCAAATTATCATATTAGCTGCGCACTCACAGATATTGGATTTATACGCTGGAATAAAAATGCGCTTTTCGTGCCTGTTGACACCTCTGTTTTTTTTGATGGAATTTCAATAGACAGCATCCTTTGGGGAAAAGATACAAGTCTAAGTTCAGGCATTTCGGAAGACAGCATCCTTAATGCCTTTTACAAACATTCAAAGAAAACATCCTTTACGAAAGTTATGCCCGAAAAAGTAAATTTATCCATCACAAAATATTTTTTCAATAAAAAACTTTTTTCTACGTTTGGTATATCGTATATGTATCATGCAAGTTGTCCATTTCCCCTTGTTTACATTAAAAACGAATATCTTTTTAAAAACCAAATAGGAGTTATCGCGCAACTAGCAGGAGGAGGTTATGGAAATTTTCAATTCGGACTTGGCTTTAATGCACGCTTCAGTAAATATTTTGCAATACAATTAATGAGCAATAATATTATTTCACCTGTTTTACCCGAAAAAACTTTGTCTCAACATTATGCAGCGCGGATTATTTTAAATTTTTAATTCAATGCAATGAATACGTATTCTCTGAAATTTTATGTGCCCCTGATATTAATTATTGCAATGGGTTCAATAATACCCATGCTTGTTGCCGGTATTCTTTTGCTTTTCGTTTTTCCCTTTGCTAAAGAAAATACATGGATTATTATTCCCGTATTGATTGTATTTTTTGCAGATGCCTATTTAATGTTCTCTCTCGCCACAGGTAAAGCAGATTTTTCTATTGATGAAAAAGGCATAAACATTCAGCCCAAAGGGTTTTCATTCTTTTACAAAACTTCACGATTTTACGCATGGGATCAAATAGAATATACACATTCAATCTATAATATTCATCCGGTTAATGGCATAAAAATATCTTTTAAAAATCCTGCATGGAACATTGTTGTGCAGAAAGATTTAAAAGATTATCCGGAATTTGCTGAAAAATTTGCATATTATTATAAGAAGAAAAAATGAAAAACTAATTCGATTAAATATGGTACTTAAAAACATTCCATTAATCCAACATACAGATTCAGGAAATTTCTTTCTGATAGCCGGTCCGTGCATAATTGAAGGAGAAGATTTAACTTTGTCAATAGCTGAAAAAATTTTACAGATAACTGAAGAACTGAAAATACCTTTTATTTTCAAAGCTTCCTACAAAAAAGCAAACCGTTCGAAAAGCGATTCTTTTACAGGAATTGGCGATGACAAGGCATTGAAAATTTTAGAAAAAGTCAGAAATACATTTAATATTCCTGTGTTGACAGATATTCACTCTGAAAGCGAAGCACTCGAAGCAGCAAGTGTAGCAGATGTTCTACAAATCCCTGCTTTTTTGTGCAGACAGACAGAACTATTAATTGCAGCCGGTAAAACAGGAAAAACAGTGAATATAAAAAAAGGACAATTTCTTGCTCCCGACGCTATGAAATTCACTGCTGAAAAAGTTTTATCCACCGGAAATAAACAGATAATGCTTACAGAAAGAGGAACAACATTCGGGTATCAGGATTTGATAATAGATTTTCGCGGAATTCCTGAAATGAAAAAAACCGGTTATCCTGTTATTTTAGATGTAACACACTCATTGCAGCAACCCAATCAATCATCAGGTACTACGGGTGGCAGACCCGATATGATTGAAACCATAGCAAGGGCAGGAATTGCCACCGATGCCGATGGTATTTTCATTGAAACACATCCTAACCCGGCAAATGCAAAATCAGATGGAGCAAACATGCTGCAATTAGATAAGCTTGAAAAATTATTGAGAAATTTATGTATGCTTAGGAAAGTTATTAATGAAATGCTTTAATGCGTTTAAATAAAAAAGAGCAACCCATCGTTTGACAGATTGCTCTTTCAATGTTCTGAAATTTTGAATGATATTATTTCAAAATCATAAACTTCTTTGTAACTTTCTTATTGCCATTGCTGACATTTACAAAATAAAATCCATTATCAAAGTTACTCAAATCTGCTTGCAGCAAATCATTTGAAACGGTTGACCATATCTTTGAATAAACTACAGCTCCTACTGCATTACAAATTTCAACTTTTACTTCCGGAGATTCAATTTCGCCTAAAGAAATATTGATAATACCAGCAGAAGGTATTGGAAATACGCTGATATTTTCTTTCGTTGCTATTTTCTCTTGAAGACCGGTCATTAAAGAAATATCCCATTTGTAAATTCCACCCACTGTAGAACTTTCATTAAAGCCGCCTGCCCAGCCTGTATTGATATCATAAAACATAACATCGGTATACATCACAGAGCCGGTATCAATGTTATTAAATGATGCTCCATCATCTGTACTGAAAGATGAACCCTTGCCCGGGTAGCTTGCAACATTTACCCATGTGGATGCTGTTCCCGGAACAAAAATAAGCTTTGCCGAAGAAACTAAATATCCGGTAGGTGTTACTGTTGTCCACGTTGTTCCTCCATTAATTGTTTTTTTAATAGTATAAGGAGCTGCGCTCAAAACAGCAAATCCAACATTTGCATCTTTAAAAGTCATAGTAAATACATCTGTAAATCCTGTTGTTGCAACAGTCCATGTTGCTCCTTTGTTGGTTGATTTATAAACCCTTCCCATATTCGAAGTGAACCAAACCGTGTTGCCAACAGCCTGATATAAATTTGTAATACCACATTCATCTGTTTGAGCATTGGGTATATTTGCCCCTGCAACTTGTGTCCATGTTGTACCGCCATTGCTTGTTGTATAAATACAGAACTCACTGTTTACAGGGTCGCCCATTGCAAATCCATCTGTAGCATTAAAAAAATGCACCACATTAGCCCAGCTATCGGTAAATGTTGCTGTTGTCTGTTCCTGCCAAGTAGAACCGCCATTTGTTGTTTTAATTATTTTTCCACCTGTACCAGAAATAGGAAACATGCATGCATAAGCCGTATTG
The DNA here is from genome assembly GCA_001769125.1 of Bacteroidetes bacterium GWF2_35_48. Classification (GTDB taxonomy): domain Bacteria; phylum Bacteroidota; class Bacteroidia; order Bacteroidales; family GWF2-35-48; genus GWF2-35-48. The sequence goes on from MEOG01000019.1 coordinate 42,218, forward strand.
TAATCTACAGCGAAAATATTGGAAACGCCAAAATTTGCAGAATTTGTAAAAGATATTGTTCCGGGTGTCCAGGTGCTTCCACCATCATTTGTTCTTGTAAATTCACGAATATAAGCAGAGGGATTTGTTCCGTCATAAGCTTTTGCCCACACGGTGTTCTGATCAACAATAAAAATCTGGTCAATACCTCTGGATGCGCTCATAAATGAAGTATTCTGACGAATCCATGCTGAAGGAACTCCTCCAACATTAATGTATTGCTCACGTGTTTTTATATCATTACCATTTGCATTTGTTACTTTCAGGCTTATGATATGAAAACCATTTGTAGAAAAAGTAACAGTACCCGGATTTTGAGAAGTAGAAGTAGCAGGTGTTCCTCCCTCAAATGTCCATAACCATGAAGTAGGATTGTTTAATGAATTATCTATAAAAACAACTTCTTCTCCGATTGCCGGAACCATTGTATTTGCTGTAAAATTTGCAATAGGAGCATTGCTTAATGGCTGAATTCTGATAACAGCTGTGTTGTTAGAACTAAAATTACTACCCGATGGGTTCAGGGATGTTAAATAAAAATAGCCATCTGAAGAGCCTCCCCAGCCCCAATTAATATGAACTTGATTCGCAGCACTATAGCCATCGCAAACAAAAGCATGACCTGCAGTCGCATTATCGTCGCCAGCCAAATAAATAGGTCTGCCGGCATCCAGTTCTGCTTTTATTAAATTCATCCAGGTAGTATTATTAAAAGATGCTTTATACTTACATTCCGCTGTAGGCTGATATCTGAAATAATTTATCAGAGCAGTTGGCACATCCTGTGAATAAGCGCCGGAACCATTGGAGTCATAATTCATCTCTACAGAAACCCCTGCATGAAACATTAAAGTAGCAAGTGCTGTGTTCGATGTGTATGCGCTGTTAGGCATTGATGCCCAATTATAAGTGGTAGCACCAAAATTGGCAGTTAATGTTCCATATTCAGGATGTGTGGTAGGAACATAAGAATGAGAGCCATTTCCTGTAGTTGGATATGCCCATTTTTTCATTATCTGCGCCATGGAAGTTGCAACACAACCTGTGGGATCTGAACCCGGACACAATGCGTTATAAGGATAACCCTGATCCCAGGTGGTAGAACACAAGGGATTTACAGCAGCTATATCTTTAGCAAAAACTTCGTGTTTTATTTCATTCCACGATTTTAATGTTTCTGTATTATCAAGACCTGCATCAACAATATTTTTTATTTCCCTGCTGTATGCCTGATAAAAAGCCAAAGCATTCGGAGGAATATTATTTTTATCAAAATTTGATTCGACAGAATACCCAATTACAGGTTCAGATGCATCATCAGCAGCAATCATCACAAAACCTCCGGCATTAAAAACAAAAGTGTAGTAAGTAAGCATTCCATTATAAGTCGTTGGGATGACTTCTTTAACAGAAAAATCGGATGTATGCGATGCCGCACAATGGGAATACCACTTAATGGCAATGCTCTGCGCATACTCAGTAGTAACAGGCTTTCCAAAAAGAAAAATGCTGACAAAAATAAATGTCAGAAAGAGTAAAAATTTCTGTACCATAAAACAGGGATTAAATTAAACTTTAGGTCTTTCGCAAATGTAAAAAAGAAATGGAAACAAAAAATTTTATGAAGATTTATTTTAACGGCTGTAATAAAAATACCGTAAAACCCCCTCGTTCGCGCTCGTCTTAGCGCAGGCAAAAAGGTAGGCGAACGAGTGCAGAAATAGTACCTAAAGCGTGGAACATCTTGATAGCCACCCATGCAACCTTTTCAAAAAAAAATCGTAATAAAATTTGTTGAATTGAAATTTTACCCAAACCAAAGGTAGAAAATAGTGAAAACGATGCTTTTTTACAAATTTCAATACGTGACATGCAAGGTAATTCCTCTCGTTCACGCTCGTTTCAGCGCAGGCAAAAAGGCAGGCGGACGAGTGCAGGAATAGAGCTATTGTTTTTGAAAATAAAATTAGGTACAACAAACGCACTCGTCCCATCCCCGCGATGCTTTACACAAAGACGAGCGCGAACGAGGGGTTTTCAATGAAAAATTTGTTTTTAATAACAGAATAATAAAACAATAGATAAAATGAAAAAATACATTATTTTGCTAATAATACTCATTCATATATACCCAATTATTTCAACCAGTAATAATCTTAATAGTTTAACAATGTCTTATGGCTGGGATACTGTATATATCTTTTCAAATAATTCAGGTTTGGTTGTAATAGATTTTCTTTCTGCAAATGTAGGTTACGTAAGCAGAGGCAGGCATTTAATAAAAACTACGAATAGTGGTAATGATTGGAATTTATTTAACTATGCCAATACAACTATAGCAAACATAATTTCATTAAGTTTTATAAATGACTCTACAGGTTTTTGCACTACTTATGCTTATGGAAATCCGTTTCGTTGTTATAAAACAATTGATGGGGGCTTGAATTGGAACGAATTGCATATTTCAGATACAATAAACACTATTAATAAAGTTTATTTTGTTGATTCACTAAATGGTTATGTAATATATAGTGGTTATTATGTTTTTAAAACAAACGATGGAGGAAATACATGGGCATTGGATAATAATCTGACATATAACTATAGTTTTAAAGTCGATATTAAATTTGTTGACAATAACGTTGGTTATATTACTAATTATAAATCTGTATATAAAACAATTGATGCTGGTTTAACCTGGTCGGCAACTACAATTGATACAAATGGCTATAAATTATTATCTGTTGTTGACCAGAACACAGTTTATATCGGAGGTGAATATGGAACTCTATTTAAAACTACAAATGGCGGTATAACATGGAGTAACATTAGTTTTGAATATACCTATGTACCTAATTTAGATATTGTTTCTATTTGTGCTATAAACAAAGATATCGTATATGTATCTATTGATCCTTATTTATCAAGTAATTCTCCAAAAATACTTAAAACCACTGATGGTGGCTTATCTTGGGATGTTGTATATATTTCAGATTATTCTTCTCCAACAAATTTATTTTTTTTAAATGAAAATTTAGGGTTTTGTTATGTTAGTAAATACATTTTAAGATACACAGGTTCTTCAGGCATTGAGCAAAATAATTCTGAAAAAATAAATGTTTCAATTTCTCCCAACCCAACTTCCGATAAACTTTATGTTGAATTTAATACAGAAATAAATAACCCTTTTCAAATTCAATTAATTGAAATTGCAAGTGGTAAAGTAATATTACAAGAAACTGGCAATACTCAAAATTTTAGAATTAATATGGAAAAATTGCCATCCTCTGTTTATATTTTACGAATTTTCAATGAAAAATTTGTTTTTAATAACAGAATAATAAAACAATAGATAAAATGAAAAAATACATTATTTTGATTGTACCTTTCATTACTTTATTCTCATTGTTATCATATAGTAACAATATTTTTAATTTTACTATTTCTTATGGTTGGGATACTGTTTATGAATTACCTGGCAACAGTTCATTTGTTTACTTAAGTTTTCCTACAGAAAATACTGGCTATGTCAGCATGGGTAGAAAAATGGCAAAAACTACTAATAGAGGAGATGATTGGCTTTTATATGACAATACAACTATAGCAAACATAATTTCATTAAGTTTTATAAATGACTCTACTGGTTTTTGCATTACTTATGCTTATGGAAATCCGTTTCGTTGTTATAAAACAATTGATGGGGGCTTGAATTGGAACGAATTGCATATTTCAGATACAATAAACACTTTTCATAAAGTTTATTTTGTTGATTCTTTTTATGGTTATATTCTTTCAAGTGGTTCTGTGTTTAAATCTAGCGATGGTGGTAGTACTTGGGCAAAGGATCAAAATCCTGTACTTTTAAGTGGTTTTAAAAATGATATTCAATTTGCAAATCAAGTTGTTGGTTATATTAATGGTACATTGGAAATTTACAGAACAATAGATCAATGTGAAACATGGTCAAAGTTATCGTTTGTTCCATTATTTATTGATAATTATACCGGATTTTAAATCAAAAATCTTAGTATTATCAATACATACAGTAGAAATAATTCAAAAATGTAGCAAACAGATATTGTTAATAAAAAGTT
>MEOG01000020.1 GCA_001769125.1 Bacteroidetes bacterium GWF2_35_48
TTATTTAATTAACCAACTGATTATCAAATAGTTATGAACAAAATATTGTTCATTGTTATCATATATTAAAATTCAAAACAGTTTCTTAGTTTTTCGATTTTTTTCTTACATTTTTCACATTTTATTTTAACATCGAAAACATTGCAAATATCTTTTAGTGATGATACATTTCTGGTTATAATTGTCATCTTAATTTCTTTCTTTGAAATTCCGTGGCATTTGCATATTATTTTGTCTTCTTTCATGTCAAAAATATAATGGTAAATAAGCTAGTGGTTTAAAAAAAAAATTGTTGCAGGTTGCAGGTTGCAGGTTGGCGTGATGTAGTAATTTTCAGCAAATCCGTAATAAAGTATTTTTTACCTGCAACTTGCAACTTGCAACAATTATGTCGTTTATCTCTTTTTTTCACTAGATGAAAAACATTCTTAAATCATCATCCACAGTGCCAATGCCACTGATTCCGAAATTTTCCACTAATACTTTTGTTACATTTGGTGAAAGAAATCCTGGTAATGTTGGACCTAAGTGAATGTTTTTCACACCCAGATGGAGCAATGCAAGTAGCACAATTACAGCTTTCTGTTCGTACCATGCAATGTTGTAAACAATGGGAAGTTTATTAATATCGTCTAATCCGAAAACTTCTTTAAGTTTAAGCGCAATTACGGCAAGGGAATAGGAATCATTACACTGTCCTGCATCGAGAACCCTTGGAATTCCTCCAATGTCTCCCAGTTTTAATTTATTGTAACGATATTTTGCGCATCCTGCTGTTAGAATAACAGAATCCTGTGGTAATTTTTGAGCAAATTCTGTGTAATAATTTCTGTCTTTAAATCTGCCATCACAACCTGCCATTACAACAAATTTCTTAATAGCACCTGATTTAACAGCATCAACAACTTTATCTGCTAAAGCCATTACCTGCGCATGAGCAAAACCACCTACAATTTCTCCTTTTTCAATTTCAGTTGGAGATGTGCATTTTTTTGCATGTTCAATGATTTCAGAAAAATCTTTTCTTCCGTCTTTGGTTCTGTTTGGAATGTGTTTGAATCCTTCAAATCCGGAAGCACCTGTAGTATAAACCTTATCTTTATAATTTGAATTTTCTGAAGGAGGAACTAAGCAATTCGTTGTAAAAAGAATGGGTCCGTTAAAGCTTGCAAATTCTTCTTTTTGTTTATGCCATGCATTACCATAGTTGCCAACAAAATTATCGTACTTTTTAAAGAAAGGATAGTAATGAGCAGGCAACATTTCACTGTGTGTATATACATCTACTCCTGTGCTTTTTGTTTGTTCAAGTAAATCTTCAAGATCCCTCAGGTCATGACCGCTAATAAGAATTGCAGGATTATTCCGAACGCCAATATTTACTTTTGTTATTTCAGGATTACCATAGCGACTTGTATTTGCTTTGTCGAGCAATGCCATTACCTCTACACCATATTTTCCGCACTCTAAAACCAGACCAACAAGTTGATCAATTGTCAATGAATCATCAGTTGTTGCAACAAGTCCTTTTTGAATGAAAGCCCATATTTCTTTATTTTCATAACCCAGATTGTGCGCATGTTCACCATAGGCAGCAATCCCTTTGATTCCGTAAATCAGGAGTTCTCTCAGCGAGCGTACATCTTCGTTGCTTGTGCTGAGAACACCCACTGTCAGTGATTTTGTGTAAATTTCTTCTTCTGTTTTTGGAATCCATGTAGCGCATTCATGAAGAGAAGAAAATTTAGCTCCTGCTTTTTCTGCTGTTTGCTTCATCATATCACGTAGTTCAATCCCTTTTTTGATACGATTAAGAAAAACATTTTTGTCGAAATTAGCATTTGTAATCGTAGTAAAAAGTCCATCGAAAATGAATTTATTAACTTCATCATTTTCTATTCCTTTTTCTCTTGCTGCGTTACTGAAAACAGAAACACCTCTCAGAACATACATTAACATGTCCTGCAGGTTCGCAACTTCATCATTTTTTCCGCATACACCTTTGATGGTACAACCTGTACCTTTTGCCGTTTCCTGGCATTGAAAACAAAACATACTCATAGTTATATAGATTTAAGATTAATATTTAATAGACTGTATCATCGCCCCATGGGGCGATGTTACAGTTTTGAACAGAACTTTTTTACAACCGTATCCATTCCTCTTTTATTACTTCGCCCTGAACACTTACGATAATGACTTTTAGTGGTACTTTTCGCGTTGCCTGTTGTAATGCCGTTTTAGCCAATTGAAGTAACCCGCCACAGCAGGGAACTTCCATTATCATTACTGTTATTGTATTTACTTTAGCTTCGTCAATCATTCCAATTAATTTTTCCACATATACTTCCATGTTTGAATCCAGCTTGGGACAAGCAATTGCGAGTCCTTTTCCCTTTAAAAATTTTTGATGAAAATTTCCCATGGAGAAAGCTACGCAATCTGCTGCAAGGAGTAAATCTGCATTTCTAAAATACTGTGCATTTTTACTGACGAGGTGTAACTGAACCGGCCATTGCCTGAGTTCACTTTGCACTTCAGTAATCTCTTGACTTGCTTCTTTTTTGTCAAAGCTCATTTCCTGAGAACCCATGCAGCCGCAGCCTCCACCGGATTCATGCGTTTGTGGTTTTTGCATAGTATGTACTTTAAATTTAACTTCATCAAGATCGAAAGGCAAATTATTTCTGTTTTCTTCTAGCCAGTTTACAGCTTGTTTAAGGTAAGTTGTTTCGCTGTGTTCTTTCAGATGCTGCAGGTGCGCGATCATTGTGTTTTTGCCTTTGGGTATTATATCTTTAATAACCGCAATTTCATCGTAGGGAGCAGCTTCCCGTTCGATAATTTCTAAAGCTCCTTCCGGGCAATGACCTAAGCATGCGCCTAGACCGTCGCACATGAGGTCGCTAATCAGGCGTGCTTTTCCATCAATAATTTGCAATGCACCTTCGTGGCAGTTTGGAATGCAGAGACCGCATCCGTTGCATTTTTCTTCATCTATTTGTACAATTTGACGTTTCATATTCTTTAATTTCTATTTTAATATTTAGGTATTGTTTTGCTTAAATACATTTAATTTTTTTAGCATAATCAGAAAGTTTTGTTGCTTCAAGAAAATTTTTAAATTCAGCCGTTATTTTTTTTCCTAAGCCACCGAAAATACATTTATCCTGTGGACATATTTTATGATCTACCGGGCATTCTGTCTGCCTTAAATCTCCTTCAATTGATTTATATATTTCGTAAAAAGTTATTTCATCAGATTTTTTCAGCAGGTTAAAACCACCAGATGGTCCTCTGCCAGATGAAAGCATCTGATCTTTAACTAAACGCTGCAATACCTTAGATGTATGATGGCGGGATGCGCCTAATCTGTCAGCAATGTTATTTGCATTCAGGCGAATGGGGGAGTTCAGGATCAGAATCATGCTGTGAATTGCAATGTGAGATGCTTCTGATAATGTAAAAATTTTTGCCATTTTATTAATTGTATTATTTCGGTAATTCAATACGCAAATATAGAAATTAAATAATTCATCATCCAAATATTTTTCAATAAAAATTTTATTTATTTTATAAATTATTGAAATACAAGATATTAGAAAATGTAAAAAAGAAGGAAAGATAAAGAGGCATGGTATAATACATCGTCCCACTTGTGCTGCGATGCATTGAGCGTAGTCGAAATAATCGAAGTCGAAGCATGGGACGATACAGTACCTTTTAATATTTAAGAGCGATTAATGTAATATCGTCTGTTTGTTCAATAGGAGAGCCTGTGTTATTTTGCCAATTAAATAGTTCGGTTTCGAAACAAATTTTTTGTTCAGCTAATGTTTTATGAGCGTTATTTTGCAGAAGCAGTTTAAAGTTTTTATGAAGATATTTTTTGGAGGAAGGCCCTCCAAACTGGCTTTGGTAGCCATCGCTAAATAAATAAATTGTGTCGCCTTTCTGTAATTGGAATATTTGATTTGTAAAGGGGTTCATTTTTTCGTGAATTCCTATGGGTTGTTTGTCTCCCTTAACTTCGTTCAAAGTTATGGTAGATAAATCGGGGCAAATTTCCTTAATATGTAGCATCGCCCCATTTGCGCTGAGCGAAGCCGAAGCGTGGGGCGATGCTACCATTAAAGGATTATTCGCCCCTGCAAATTGAAGTTCCATCGTTTCGGTGTTTATTGCAACAAAAGCGATATCCATACCATCTTTCACAGAGTGGTTTATTTCATAATTTCCCTTTTGATGAAGAGATTGAATGATGTGAGTTCGTAAATGATTCAACACATCCGCAGAGGTTTGGATTTCTTTTCTTGATACAATATCATTCAGAATTGAAATTCCCATCATACTCATAAAAGCACCGGGAACGCCATGACCTGTACAATCTCCAACAGCAAAAAGTAACATTTTTCCTTTTCTGGCAAACCAGTAAAAATCTCCGCTTACGATATCTTTCGGTTTAAAAATGACAAAAAAATCTGAGAAATAATTTTTAGGATTACTCTCTTGAGGCGAAATAACAGCTTGAATGAAATCGTTGGAAGGTATTACCGCACTTTGAATACGTTCTGCATATTTAATGCTTTCCGTAATATTTTCATTGATTAAAGAAATCTTATCTCGTTGATGCTCTATCTCGTCACGTTGAGCTGCAATTTCTTCATTCTGCTGGTTGAGCTCTTCATTTTTCTCTTCAATTTCATGCTTTTGTTCAGCAAGAAGTTTATTCGCTTTCTTTTTTTGCATAAAGCTGTAAAAGGCAACAATTAATAAAATAAGAACCAGAATAAATCCTATACTGAAAGCTGTTTTTTGTATTTTTTGTTGTTTAATTTCGGATTTCTGTAATTCAATTTCTTTTTGTTTCTTTTCATTCTGGTATAAAGACTCCATTTCATTGAGGCTTTTTGTACTTTCAATGTTGAAAATACTATCGTTGTATTTGCTGTATAGCTTGTGGTATTTGTATGCTTCTTTATAATTATGCAGGCTGTCATGAATTTCAGAAAGCAAAAAACAATTTGTTCTAATATCGTCTATTGAACCTGTAATTCTTGAGTAATCCATGCTTATATTAATATAAGTAAGTGCTTTGTCGTAATTTTTTAGTTTTATATAAATTCCGGCTATATTCTGGGTAACAATTGCAATCCCTTTTATATCTTCAAGCTCTTCATCAATCGCGAGTGATTTTATAAAATAATCCAGAGCTTTCTGATAATCTTTATTCTCAGAATAAATATTTCCTATATTGTTATAACAACCCGAAATTTCTCTTTTGTTTCCTGTTTGCTCCATCATTTTTTGAGAACGAATATAGTAAAGCAACGCTTTATCGGTATTTCCCTGTAGGTAATATATGTTGCCAATATTACTAAGATTTCCATAAATTCCTTTAATGTCTTGCAGCTCTTCTTTTATTTTTAATGCCTTTTCAAGATATTTCAGAGATTGTTCAAACATATTCTGCATGGCATAAATAATACCTATGTTCGCATAACATCTTGAAATATGATTTTTATCTTTTAACTCATCGCCATATTTCAAAGATTTCAGATAGCAATCGAGCGATTCATTTAGTCTTCCCTGCTCTTTATAAATATTTGCAATACTTATATAGTAAACAGAAATTCCTTTTTCGTTTTTAATTTCCATGCTCAAACGACCTGACTTTTCATAATATTCTAATGCAAAATTGTATTTTCCCTGATCGCTGTATATGTTTCCAATATTCAAATAACCTTGAGATTCTTTTTTTTTATTTTTTAAAGATAGATTTAATTTAAGTGCTTTCCTGTAATATTTCAGTGCAGGATGGTAATCTCCTGTTTCATAATAATAATCTCCAATCGCATTGTAGCTGTCAGAAACACCATTCATGTAATTTATTTTTTCTGATAAATTCAACGCATTCTCAAGCATACGTTGAGCCTTGGGATTTTTATACTGAATATAGATTTCCCCAAGACGAATAAATGCACTAATTTTTAGAGTATCGTGGTTACTGCTATTGGTAATATTCAATAGATTTTTTTCTTCATGCGTCTGCGCAAAAAGGGAGTAAGAGAAAATGACCAAAATGACCAGAAACAGAAGCTTCATAAATTATTTCTTTTTTTTCTTTTTTGAAATAAATTGGTCAAGTGTAGATTTAGAGAGGTATTCTTTGAATTCTTTTGTTATTTTGCTCACAACATTTCCCATAAGGCATTTATCGAAAGGGCAAACCTGATTATCTACAGGGCAATGCGTCAGTTCGATGGGACCTTCAATGGATTCATAAATTTTAAGCAAGGTTATTTCTGATGCTTTTTTTTTCAGGGAAAAGCCACCATAAGGGCCCCGGTTTGAGCTCAGGAAATCATCTTTAACGAGCCTTTGAAGAATTTTGGCAATATGATGTTTTGATGAGCCTGTAAGTTCTGCTATTTTTATAACATTAATTTTTTCGGATGCCTGAGCGATTAAGACCATTGAATGAATTCCAATAGATGCTGCTTCTGATAATGTAATAAGTTTTGACATAAAAATGTATTAAGTATTTTAATGCTCAAATATCGGAATTTTTATTTTATGAAGTTAAAAATAGGATGATTTTTTTTGTTTCAGGTATTATAATTCCACACCTTTAATAATTTTGGTAATTCGATATTTTTAGTGGAAAATAAATAATTAACTTTATTTAAGACAAGTGATGCCCGGCTATTTTCAAACGGAAAACATCCTCGAGGTTTCAGCGCACCTGAAGGGTATAAACCCCGAGGGTGTTCCTATTGCATAATTAGCGGGTATTTAAACATTCACTAATTTTGGAGAATAACCTCTTTTACTGAAGAAAAAAGTGTGTTTGTTACCTGATTGGTATAAATCAGTTCGTTGTAATCAAAATACATTAAGTCTTATGAAAATATCATATAGTCTTTGAGACACTTGCAGGCAACTTTTCTATTGATAACAAAATATTTTCATTCGTTGCGGGGATACAAAAATCTGGTTCAATTTTATGATTTTTAATTGAAGAAATTGCATCTTTAATTGCTAACCACACGGAAAATGCCAGCATAATAGGTGGCTCTCCAACTGCTTTGCTTTTACGAATAGCATTTGGATTTGGATATCCTTTCAGAAGTTCCACGCGAAAATCAGCAGGTATATCTTGTATTGAAGGAATTTTGTACGTATCGGGTGAATGATTGAGCAAATAACCTTTTGCATCGTACTTCATTTCCTCGGATGTAACCCAGCCCACACCTTGTATAAATGCGCCTTCTACTTGTCCTTTGTCAATATTCGGAATAATAGATTCTCCCACATCGTGCAAAATATCGGAACGCAACAATTGAACCCTGCCTGTTAAAATATCTACCTGAACTTCACTTACAGCCATTCCGAATGCAAAGTAATGAAAGGGTTTTCCTTTCCCTGTAGCTCTGTCGAAATGGATGTCAGGGGTTTTATAAAAACCTGTAGCACTCATGCTCACTTGCTGTATGTATGCAAGAGAAACCAATTGCAGAAACGACATTTTGCGATCCGGATTTTGTGAATCGTACACTACATTATTTTCAAATACAATTGCTTTTTCGTCTGTTGGAGGGACATTATTTTTTCTCAATTCTTTTGCAGCAACAGGAATCAAGCGGTATTTCAGCTTTTCAATGGCATCTTTTACTGCCGCTCCATTCAGGTCTGACCCAGAAGAAGCCGCTGTAGCAGATGTGTTTGGTACTTTCGATGTATTCGTTGCATTCACTTTTATCTTATCAATACTCACACCCATTTCGAGTGCTGCTATTTGTTGTATCTTTGTATTGAGTCCTTGTCCCATTTCTGAGCCGCCATGATTTACAAGAAGTGTTCCGTCAGTATAAATATTTACCAAAGCACCTGCCTGATTTAGAAATGATGAGGTAAATGAAATACCGAATTTCACAGGAGTTAACGCAATTCCTTTTTTATAAAATTCATTTTCATTATTGAATTTTTCAATATCTTTTTTTCTTTTTTCGTAAGAAGAAGAATTCATCAATTGCTCCCACAAAACATAGAGGCGGTTATTTTCTACGGTCTGTCCATAAGGTGTAGTATTGCGTTCATTGAGTCCGTAAAAATTTTTATAACGAATTTCTGCTGCATCTTTTTTAAGAATACGTGCAATTTTATCTATGATTGTTTCTACACAAGCCATCCCCTGAGGCCCACCAAAGCCACGAAATGCGACATTCGATGGCAGGTTCGTTTTCATTGCTTTACCAATGATGCGCATGTTTGGAATGAAGTACGAATTCTCAGCATGAAGCATCGCGCGTTCGAGAATGGCCATACTTAAATCGCTTGCATAACCACCATTTGCATAATGCAGCACATCTATTGCGAGAATTTTTCCATCATTATCAAATCCTGCTTTGTATTTGAACAAAAAAGGATGGCGTTTGCCTGTTATGAGCTGATCTTCGTCGCGCTGCAAACGAACTTTTACAGGTCTTTTTGTATGATGAACAAGCAGAGCAGCCCATGCTGCAAGATGATTTCCCTGTGTTTCTTTTCCTCCAAAAGCGCCACCCATTCTGCGCATTTCAACTTCAACTTCATTTTTTTGCACACCCAGAACCTCTGCAATAATTGCTTGTGTTTCCATGGGGTTTTGCGTGGAGCTGTATGCTTTGATGTCATTCCCTTCTCCGGGAACACACAAGCAGATTTGTGTTTCGAGGTACCAATGCTCCTGACCCCCTGTGATTAATTCTCCCTCAAGAATATGAGGCACATTTTTAAAAGCTTCTTCTACATTTCCACATTCAATTTTTCGCTCGGGTTGTAAAAGCATGTTTTTTTCAATTGATTCTTCAATCGTAACAACAGCAGGGAGAATTTCATACTCAATTTTTATTACTTTTTTTGCTTCAAGCGCAGCTTCTTCACTTTCTGCAGCAATAAGAAAAACAGCCTGTCCGATACATTCCACCTTTTCAAAAGCAAGCGCCGGCTCATCGTGAAACACAGGCCCCATATTGTTGTGTCCGGGAATATCTTTATGCGATAAAATTGCATGTACACCCTTAACTTTTTTTGCTTCTTCCAAATCAAAAGAAATAATTCGTGCATGTGCATGCGGACTGGTGTAAACAAATCCGTGCAAAAGCTGATCATTGATTTGAATATCGTCAATATAAACCGCTTCGCCGGTTACGTGGTATTTTGCGCTTTCGTGATAGGTGGTCATAATTGTAAAGTAAAAAATTTTGATACTATTTCTTTTTAAAAAAATACATAAGTACTAATATTTGTCTTTCTCAATAAGGAAATATGTTATTTTGTTTCGCTCCAAAATTTCAGTAAAAGATTTCTTGCCATTATTTTACGGGCATCTGCACCTGAACGGGCATCTGAGATAGGTGTGAATTCTTCATCAATCAGGGTCATGGTCTGCTCCACATGCTCCCTTGTCCATTCTTTACCGAGCAAATAATTTTCTGCTTTTGCAGCACATTTTGTAAGTGCAGCCATTCCTCCGTAATATAAGGCAATCTCTTTTACAATTCCACTTTCAATCTTTAATCTGAATCCTGCGCTGACAGTAGAAATATCCATATCTTTCCGCTTGGATACCTTATACGATTTCACAATAGTTCCTTCGGATAATTTCGGAATAATTACAGAGGTAATCAATTCGTCGTTTTTTAATTGTGTAGTACGATACGACACTACAAATTCCCGCAGTTTTATTTCACGGCTGGAACTTGCATTTTCCACACAAACACTTGCATCGTAGGCCATCAGTACCGGAGGCGTATCTCCAATGGGAGAAGCAGAACCGATATTTCCACCCAGCGTGGCTTTATTTCTTATCTGTTTTGAACCAAAAACACTCAGCATTTCATACAAGGCAGGAAATATTTTTTTGCTTTTCATGCGCACATCTTCCATGCAAGCACCACTGCCAAAAATTACAGCATCAGACTTTGTTTGTATTTTCTTTAGTCCCGCAATATGAGATAGATCAAGCAGCATGGGTAAAAATTCTTTTTTCTTTGTAACACGCAGCGCAATATCTGTAGCGCCATTTATTACTAATGCATCAGGATATTTTGCTTTAAGACTTAATGCCTTTGCTTTGGTAAAAGGAATAAAATAATTTTGTTTTCCTGTATTGAGAGAAATAGCAGTTTTCGTATTTATGCATTCAAGCATTTTGATTATTTCAGGCTCTTCTTCAGAAAATTTATCTTTTCCCTCCAACTTGCAGGCGCGCTGGGTGGCTTCAATTATGGGTCTGTAACCGGTACAACGGCATAAATTACCTGTAAGCGCATCATTTATTTCAGCAAGCGTAGGTTTCTTGAATTGCTTGAAAACGGCAAACATGCTCATCACAAAACCGGGAGTGCAAAACCCACACTGGCTGCCATCTGTTTCTATCATTGCCTGCTGAACGGGGTGCAAATTTGTTGAATTTCCAAGGTTTTCAACTGTCAGAAGCTGCTTGCCGTGGAGCATTGGAAGAAAGATGATACAACTGTCATAAGCGCGGTATTCCAATTTTCCGTTTTTATTTTCAGCAATAACTACAGTACAAGCACCACAATCGCCTTCGGCACAACCTTCTTTTACTCCTTTATGCCCGGACAGACTGCGAAGGTATTGAAGTACGGTTGTTGTGGGCGTATACACAGAATTTGAAAAATCTATTTCCGTTAATTTGTTTCCTAAAAGGAATGTAATTTTTTGTGACATAGGGTTTATTTTTGACGGTATTGTAGAATCGCTCCATGGAGCGATTTTACATTACCGTATTATATTTCTAACATCAATTAATTTCGCCAGTATGCTGACCGCAATCTCTTGTGACTTTTCAGCAATAAATTTATGCTACTTCGTATTCAAATTTTGCAGGATTTCCTGTTTGCTTTGAAGCATTAAGAATTTCAATGCCAACAATAGAACCGTTTTCAGCATAGTCAATTATAATTCCCGGTTTGTCTTCACTGCTATCATGGATTTCTGATTCACTAAATCGGATATACAATACATCAACTTCTTTGTCATACTTTATTTTCATAGTATTTTTCGATTTTTGACGTTTTATAAACTGTAATTATTTTTTTTATCTCTGTATTCACAAAAACCCTTATTAAATATTTTAGTTCTTGTGTTTCTACCGGTATTGTAGAATCGCTCCATGGAGCGATTTTACATTACCGTAGTGTATTTCTAACATCAATTAATTTCGCCAGTATGCTGACCGCAATCTCCTGTGGTGTTTCAGCTGCAAATTTAATCCCAATGGGCATATCAATTTTTTCAATTTCTTCGGGTGTCAAAATTTTTTCATCATTCAGCATTTTTTTTACTTCTGCTACTTTGCGCTTACTGCCAATCATCCCAAGATAGGCATGCTCTTTTTTACATGCTAATTTTAATATATCAAAATCGTGCATGTGGTTATAGGTAACAATTACTATAAACGTTTTTCTGTCAAATTTTATATTGTCAAGAATTTCTTTGTAATCTTTGTTGATACAAGCACATTTAATTTCAGAAAAATCATTAAATACATCAATTCTCTCATCTATGACGGTAACATCAAATCCCAACTCAACACTAAACTTTGCGAGGGCTTTTCCAATATGACCTGCTCCAAATATATGCAAAGGAATTTTTCGGGAAACAGGCTCAATATAAACTTCCATATTGCCACCGCACTCCATGGCAAGATCTTTTTTTAGGTCGTACTTCAGCAAAACAGGAGCTTTGGACAATATTACTTTTTGGGCTTCTTCAATAACTGTTTTTTCTATTGTTCCTCCACCAACCGTTCCGATTATTGTTCCGGTTTCTGTTACGATCATTTTGGAACTGCTTTTACGCGGAGAGGAACCAAATGTTTCCACAACAATACAGAAAGCTGCATTGATATTATCATTCTCCAGATCTGCCAGATGTTGAAATATTGATTTCATTTTTATGAATTTTGTTGCAATCACAAATATATTATTTTTTTGTTTAACCGATATGATTTTTATCGCATTGTTTCTAATCTTTGCTGCAATTATTTCTTTATAAATAAATTTTTTCTTTACTTGCATTGATTTTTATAAAACCTTAAAAAATGAGAAAAATTAATTTTTTTTTAATTCTATGTGCAATGATTGGATTTTCGTGTTCCAATAATGAAACCAAGGATGTTGCGGTTACCGGAAATCCTTTAATTGACAAACAGGACAACCCTTTTGGGGTGGCTTCTTTTGAAAAGATTAAACCTGAGCACTATCTGCCTGCTTTTGAAGAAGGAATGAAGCGACAAAATGATGAGATTAATTCTATTATCAACAATAGTGAAATACCAGATTTTAAAAATACTGTTGAGGCATTATTTAACAGTGATGAACTTTTATATAATGTAAGTTTGGTATTTGATAATGCAACTTCTGCCAATACGAGCTCTGCATTAGATTCTATTTCAGAAGTCATTAGTCCTCGCCTTGCTAGACATCGGGATGAAATATCCATGAATCCAAAATTGTTTGAAAAAATTAAAGCTGTATATGAAAACAAAGCATCTTTTTCTTTAAATGCAGAACAAACATTTTTGATGGATAACATATATAAAAGTTTTGTCAGAAACGGCGCACTGCTTGCTCCTGAAAAACAAGCAGAACTTAAAAAAATAAATGAAGAACTTTCAGGTCTGTCAGTTAAATTTGGTCAAAATCTTTTAGCTGAAACTAATGCATTTAAAATGTTTGTAGATAAAAAAGAAGATCTGGCAGGGCTTCCTGAAGATGTTATCTCCGGTGCTGCAGAAGCTGCTGAAAAAGATGGAAAAACAGGACAATGGATGTTTACCACTCACAAACCAAGCATGCTCCCTTTTCTTCAGTATGCAAAAAACAGAAGTCTGCGTGAAAAAATTCTTACAGCATACATGATGCGCGGAAATAATGGAAATTCAAACGATAATAACAAGGTACTTGCAAAAATGGTTACCTTAAGGTATCAGAAAGCAGCCTTACTTGGATACAAAAATTATGCTGCATATAAGCTTGAAACCCGTATGGCGAAATCACCTGAGAATGCATTTGAGCTTTTAAATAAATTATGGGAGAAATCAATTGCTGTTGCGAAAAAAGATGCAGTTTCTCTTCAGAAATTATTGTCGCAGGATAGTCAGAAAAATACACTGGCAGCTTGGGATTGGTCGTATTATTCAGAAAAACTCCGCAAAGAAAAATACAATCTTGAAGAAAGCGAAGTGCGTCCCTATTTTAAATTAGAAGATGTTACTACCGGAATATTTATGGTTGCAGAAAAACTGTACGGATTAACATTTACAAAAATAGATAATATTTCGTTGCCACATCCTGATGCAATTGCTTATGAAGTTAAAGAAGCGGATGGAAAGCATCTTGGCGTTTTTTATCTTGACTTTTTTCCACGCGACAGCAAAAGAGGCGGTGCCTGGTGTACAGAATACCGTGGACATCATATCAAAGAGGGCAAAGAAATAACACCTATTACTTCTGTTGTTTGTAATTTCACAAAGCCCACAAAAGATACTCCATCGCTTTTAAGTATGGATGAAACGGAAACATTGTTTCATGAGTTTGGTCATGCGCTAGAAAGTCTTATGTCTAAAGTTTCTTACAGAACAACTTTTGTTGCAACAGATTTTGTTGAGCTTCCCAGTCAGGTAATGGAACATTGGGCGTTTCATAAAGATGTTCTTAAATTGTATGCCAAACATTATAAAACGGGAGAGGTAATACCCGATGTCCTTGTACAAAAAATTAACAACAGTTCACTTTTTAATCAGGGATTTGGAACTACAGAATACCTTGGGGCATCTCTTCTGGATTTGGAATATCATTCAATTGAAAATAGCAATGATGTTGATGTGCAGAAATTCGAAAAAGAATTCCTGATAAAAATTGGTCTGATTCCTGAAATTCCGCCACGTTACAGAAGCACTTATTTTTCCCACATCACAGGAGGTTACGATGCAGGATATTATAGCTATATCTGGTCTGCAGTACTTGACAATGATGCATTCGATGCGTTTGAAGAAAAAGGTGTTTTTGATAAGTCGGTTGCAGAAAAATTCAGAAAAAATATTCTTGAAAAGGACGGTATTGAAGATCCTGTAAACATGTATGTGAATTTCAGAGGGAAAGAGGCTGGTATTGAACCATTATTGAAAAACAGAGGATTGTTGTAAAAATGAAAATTAACTGAATTTATAAATCTTATACTTTATGTTGCAGGTTGCAGGTTGCAGGTTGGCTTCGACTTCGCTCAACCACCCTGAACAGGAAACTTGCAACTTGCAACAACTATAAAAAAAATAAATCACTTTATAAAAAAATAAATAAACATGCCCAAAACAATATTAATAACAGGTGGAGCTGGCTTTATTGGCTCACATGTAGTACGGCTTTTTGTAACAAAATATCCAGAATATAAAATTGTAGTTCTCGATAAACTTACGTATGCCGGAAATCTTGAAAATTTAAGGGATATAGATAAATCGCCCAATTATGAGTTTGTAAAAATGGATATTTGCGATCAAGATGTTTTTGAATTATTTCAAAAATATAAATTTGACGGAGTAATTCATCTGGCAGCAGAGTCGCATGTTGACCGCTCTATTACGGATCCCATGGCTTTTGTTCAGACAAATGTAATTGGAACATGCAATTTGTTGAATGCAGCAAAAGAAAGCTGGAAAGATGCTTTTGAGGGAAAATTATTCTATCATATTTCAACCGATGAAGTATATGGCTCACTTGAGCATGAAGGTTTTTTTGTTGAAGAAACATCATACGATCCGAAAAGCCCATATTCTGCATCAAAAGCAAGCTCTGATCATTTTGTGCGCGCATATCACAACACATATAAAATGCCGGTGGTTATTACGAATTGCTCCAATAATTATGGACCCAATCAATTTCCTGAAAAATTAATTCCACTGTGCATTCATAATATTAAAAACAACAAACCAATTCCTGTTTATGGAAAAGGTGAAAACATACGCGACTGGCTGTACGTGGTAGATCATGCACATGCAATTGATGTTGTTTTTCATAAAGGAAAAGTGGGAGAAACTTATAATATTGGTGGAAATAATGAGTGGACGAATATCAGTCTGATACATAAACTTTGTGAAGTAATGGATGTTCAGCTTGGCAGAGCAGCAGGAGATTCTGCCAAATTAATTACGTTTGTAAAAGATCGTGCCGGTCATGATTTGCGTTATGCTATTGACAGCTCAAAACTGCAGAAGGAATTGGGATGGGAGCCTTCGCTGCAATTCGAACAGGGCATTGTAAAAACAGTAGAATGGTATCTGACAAACGAAGAGTGGCTGAACAATGTGGTTTCTGGTAATTATACAAAGTATTATGATGAGATGTACGGGAAATAGGGGAATTAAGAATTAAGAATTGGGAATTGGGAATTGATGGACAATAGAAATACAATAGAAATACAATAGAAATACAATAGAAATACAATAGAAATACAATAGAAATACAATAGAAATACAATTGAACATCTATTGTTGCTCTATTGACCATCTTTTGAATTTCAATCGTAACCCTATTATACGCCTAATGAATGATAAAATTTAACTGAAACATTAAAAAACCAAATGGGAATTTTTAATAAAATATTCGGAGAAAAGCAGTGCAGGATTCCTGCTGATTTATCCGTTTTAGAAACAGATTTGCATTCCCATTTAATACCCGGCATAGATGATGGAGCAAAAACTTTGGATGATGCGCTTGTACTGGTTCGAGAGCTTCATGAATTAGGTTATAAAAAGCTTATTACTACTCCTCATGTAATGAGTGATTATTATCAAAATTCGCCTGAAACAATTTTATCGGGTCTGGAAAAACTCAAAGAAGGAGTCATAGCCGCAAATATTCCTGTTACAATAGAAGCTGCGGCAGAGTATTATATTGACGAACATTTTGCTTCCAAAATTGAAAAAAAAGAATTACTCACTTTTGCCGGAAATCATGTTTTAATTGAATTGCCATTTTTTAATGAGCCGAAAAATCTTAATACAGAAATTTTCAATCTTACTATATCTGGATATAAAGTTGTATTAGCACATGTTGAGCGTTACACATACTGGTTTCATGATTTTGAAAACTATGAAAAGTTAAAAGACAGAGAAGTTTTTTTTCAGTTAAACCTTACATCTCTTTACGAAGATGGGAAAAGTCATATACGCAAGATATGTGAAAAATTGATTGATGCAGGCATGATTAATTTTCTTGGCAGCGATGCGCATAATCCTGAGCATATAGAAAAAATTAAAAAGGTATTATCAAATAAACACCTGAAAATACTAATAGATTCAGGTAAGCTGTTGAATAAAAATTTGTGATTTTTTTTGTGGATAATAAATAATTATGTTGCGTGCTATATTACTGATTTCTGTATTTCTTTTTTTCTTTCCTTTTTTCTCATCGGCAGAAGTTTTATTTTCAGCCTGCCAGGAAAAAACAATTGTAATTGTTGTTGAAAATTCAGCAGAAGCAGATTATTTTTTAACTTATCAGGATAATATTAAAGCCGGAAAAAAAAAGTATTTTAAAATCGGGAAAAAAATATTCAGAAACCCATTTTATAAGGAAAACACAGCGAACGGAAAACAAAAATTTGCCACAATTGTTATTATTTTACTGACCGGGCCTCTTGGCGGGCATCGCTTGTATCTTGGAACAAAACCGGTAGTCCCTGTAATTTATGCGGTAACACTTGGTGGAGGAATCGGTATACTCCCCATTATTGATCTTTTTGCAATTGCATTTACAAAAGATATTTCACGATATGTAGATAATGAAAGAGTGATAATGTGGTTGAAATAAAAACCTGCATATCTTTCAACAAAATTTTGCATATAAAAAAAAAGTTGTATTTTAGTCAGAAACTCATATTCTCATAATAATGCTGACATTGAAAAAAGATATTATCATTGCTATAGATGGCTATTCCTCATGTGGTAAGAGTACACTTGCAAAATCTCTCGCAGGTATTCTGAAATACACATATATTGACAGTGGCGCTATGTACCGTGCTGTTACGCTTTACGGACTGCGCAACAATTATGTAAGAACCGGTTTTGTAGATACAGACAAAATGATTCAGAATATTTCAAATGTGAAAATTGAATTCCGGCTGAATGAAGAAACACTCAGAAATGAGTTGTGGCTAAATGGCGAAAATGTTGAAGACGAAATCCGGGGAATGGAAGTTGCCAATAACGTAAGCCCTGTAAGTACTATTGCAGAAGTTCGTAAGCGCATGGTTTTTTTACAGCAGGAAATGGGTAAAAACAAAAGTATTGTGATGGATGGTCGTGACATTGGAACGGTTGTGTTTCCTGAAGCAGAACTGAAATTTTTTGTAACAGCAGACGTTGACGTCCGGGCGCAGAGGCGTTATAAAGAATTTAAAGAAAAAAATATTCCTATAACAATCGAAGAAATAAAAGAGAACATCGGTCAACGAGACCACATTGACGCGACCCGCAAAGAAAGCCCCCTGCGTCGGGCAGAAGATGCCGTAATTCTTGACAACAGTAATCTTTCCCGGGAAGGGCAATTGGAATGGGCGATAAACTATATAAAAGAGCATTTTAGTTCATGAACATAGAAATTGACCCCGGCTCTGGTTTTTGCTTTGGTGTTGTGTATGCAATTCAACGCGCAGAAGAAGAACTAAAAAAACACAAAACACTGTATTGTCTTGGCGATATTGTTCACAATAATGTGGAGGTAAATCGTCTTAAAGAGCTTGGTCTTGTTACTATTGAACACAGCCAGCTAAAAAATCTTCACAATTGCAAAGTATTAATACGTGCTCACGGAGAGCCGCCCGAAACGTACCAGATTGCTTTTCAAAATAATATTGAACTTATTGATGCATCCTGCCCGGTTGTGCTTCGCTTACAAAATAAAATTAAAAACGGGTTTGACCGGATGAAGGAAGTGAACGGACAGATTGTGATATACGGGAAAGAAGGTCATGCCGAAGTCAACGGATTAGTCGGGCAAACAAAAGAAGAAGCCATTGTAGTCAACAAAATTTCAGACCTTGATAAAATTGATTTTACACGCCCTGTTATTTTATATTCTCAGACAACGCAAAGTACAAGCGGTTTTCAGGCAATTCAGCAAGAAATTGAAAAAAGACTTGCCAGTATGAATGTAAATTTTTCATTTGTTGCAAACGACACGATTTGTCATCAGGTTTCAACACGCGGGCCACAACTCATGGAGTTTTCAAAAACACACGATATTATTATTTTTGTAAGCGGAAAAAAAAGCTCGAATGGTAAAATGCTTTACGAAGTATGTAAAAAAGAAAATCCGAACACCTATTTTGTTTCAGACGTTGACGATCTTGATTTTTTCTGGTTTTCTGAAAATAAATCGGTGGGTATTTGCGGTGCTACATCAACACCTCGCTGGCTGATGGAAAAAATTTGTAATGAGATAAAAAACAGAAAGTGATTTTTTGTGGATTTTTTTACTTTCAGCCTGTCCTCCTTAAAAGAAACAGTATGTTTTTTGGGATAATTTGGTGGCGAAGAAAATACTTTCAGAGTGGGACTCAACAATAAAAAAAAATTAATACTTTTGAGGTAAATATTAAATTAATAGAATATGATCAAACAAAAAACCGTAGTTATACTATGCGCTGGTGGTCCTGCACCCGGCATCAACACTGTTATTGCAACTGTTTCAAAAAGGTTTATTTCGGGAGGATACAGAATATTGGGATTAAATTATGGATACAAAACTATTTTCATGTCAAATCCCGATTTTATTGAAATCAATTATGATCTGGCAGACCGTATTTTTGATAAAGGCGGATCGTATCTGAAAATGAGCAGGCATAAACCCAAAAAAGAAGAATTTAATGTAGATTTTTTCGTTAAAGAAAACATTGTACTTCTTGTAACAATAGGGGGCGACGACACTGCATCCTCTGCAAACAGAATTAGCCAGTATCTTGCAGAAAACAATCATAAAATACAGAACATTCATGTTCCGAAAACCATAGACAACGACCTTCCGTTGCCAGACAATATTCCTACATTCGGATACCATACTGCAAAGAATGAAGGAGTGCGTATATGCAAAACCATATTGGAAGATGCGCGCACCAGCGATGGTTGGTTTGTCATTTCTGCCATGGGTCGTGAAGCAGGACATCTGGCTCTGGGTATTGGTTTGGCTTGTCATTACCCGATGATTATTATTCCTGAAATGTTTTATAAGGTTTCTGTTACTTTTGACAGAATTTTAAAAATGATTATCTCTTCAATGGTAAAGAGGGAACTGATGGGATTAAAATACGGTGCTGCCATTGTTTCAGAAGGTGTTTTTCATTATTTTGATGAAGAAGAAATTATGAATTGCGGCATTGTTTTCACGTATGATGACCATGGACACCCAGAACTGGGGAATGTAAGTAAAGCACATATTTTTAATGTACTGTTGCAAACCGAACTAAAAAATCTGAATTTAAAATTCCGCAGCAGACCCGAAGAAGTAGGCTATGAGCTGCGTTGCGTGTCTCCTATCGCATATGATTTAAAATATTGCACGAATCTTGGCAATGGAGTAAAAGTACTTTTTGACCGTGGAGAAACTCAATGTATCGTTGTTTCTACAGCAAATGATGAAGTTCTTCCTTTATACATGAAAGACATTTCCAATGAGCAGGGCATTATCAAACCACGTCTTGTTAATGTGCAGTCAGAGCGCTTTCTCGTTACATTGGGAAGTTTTGAATATATCACGGAAAGAGACTATGCTGCCGCGAAAAAATATTTTGCAAACCCTGAGGAATACGATTTGAAGAATATTTTGAAAATTGAGATTTAGATTTAATCGGATTTTTTGACACGAATTCTCACAAATTATTTTATTAGGGTGCTATTTGAACGCAGACCTTGTCTGTCGAAAGTCAAGATGACGCAGATGCAGCAGTTATGGTTGTAGCAACGGTCACGCAAAACGTGATCTTAGAAATTAACCATTGAAATTTATATTTTAATTTTGGTCTAAAATATAAATACAATTGGTATAATTTGCTACTGATTCCGCTGTGTTCAAAAGATTTCAAGATTTTTGGTATATTTGCAGATAGATAATAATAATTTATGTGGCAAGATATTAAAAAATATAGAGAAAAATATAAAAAATTAGGATTACAGAATTCGATTGATTATGAAAAATTCTGTATGATTTCTATTGTATATAATTCATCAAAAATTGAAGGATGTTCTTTATCTGAAACCGACACAAAAATATTAATAGAAAATGATCTAACAGCAAAAGGGAAACCCCTTCGTGACCATTTAATGGTAAAAGATCATTACAATGCATTTTTATCAATAAGAGAGAGAGCTTTCAATAAAGAAAAAATTACAATTGATTTCATAAAAGATATTAATGCAAAAGTAATGAGTAGTACGGGTGGTATTATAAAATCAATGGCTGGAGATTTTGATACTTCAAAAGGAGACTTACGATTTGCTCAAGTTTATGTTGATAAAAAATATTTTCCGAATTATAAAGAAGTACCAAAATTACTAGAAAAATTATGTACAGCGATTAATAGTAAAATTGATACAGTAAAAGAAAACGATATTATAAAATTATCTGCTGACATCCATTACAATTTAGTAAATATCCATCCTTTTGGCGATGGTAATGGAAGGACATCAAGACTGTTTATGAATTATATACAGTTATATCATCAAGAACCTTTGATCAAAGTTTTTACTGAGGATAGAGCTAAATATATATCTGCTTTAAATGACACAGAAGAAAATGAAAATCCTGATATTTTCAGAAACTTTATTTGCAGTCAACAAATTAAATTTTATAAAGCTGAAATAAAAAAATTCTCAAACTTAAAATCAGAATATATATTGCTGATGTAATAATCGCAAACATAGACCTAACATCAAAACACACGAAATAAAAAACGTTATTATTAAACGTAAAAGAGCGCAGGGAGTAATTCTCTGCGCTCTTTTACGTTTTACAGATAATAAAATTTATTCTTAAATTTCTGCAATTTTATCAGACATATATTTTCCGGCAGCAAGTTTTTTTGCTACTTCAGAGAAAGCATTAATTGTATATTCAACATCTGCTATAGTGTGTTCTGAAGTGGGTATCAGACGGAGAAGAATAACGCCTTTCGGTACAACCGGATATGCCACCATTGAGCAGAATACGCCATAGTTTTCACGCAGGTCAACAATAACATTTGTGGCTTCGGGAATAGAGCCTGATAAAAATACAGGAGTAACCGGAGATTGCGTGTTGCCAATATTAAAGCCTTTTTCTTTCAGTCCATTTTGAAGCGCATTCACAACATTCCATAATTTTTCACGCAATTCGGGTTTGGTACGAAGTAATTCCAAACGCTTCAAAGCACCAAAAACCATAGGCATTGGGAGTGATTTTGCAAAAATCTGCGAGCGCATATTATATTTCAAAAAGTCAATCACATATTCATCCGCGGCAATAAAACCGCCGATTCCGGCCATTGCTTTTGCAAAAGTTCCGAAATACAAATCAATTTTATCCTGCACACCAAAAAACTCACCGGTGCCCTGCCCTGTTTTTCCCATTGTTCCGAAGCCATGCGCATCATCAACAAGAAGCCGGAAATGATAGCTATCTTTTAAATCGCAGATTGCTTTTAAATTGCCCAGATCGCCGGACATACCGAAAACGCCCTCTGTTATTACCAGAACGCCTCCGTTTTGTCTTGCTGCGATTTTTGAAGCTTTATCTAACTGCCTGTGAAAATTTTCCATATCATTGTGGGGAAACACAAAGCGTTTTCCGAGATGCATACGCATTCCGTCTATGATACAAGCATGCGCTTCAGAGTCATAAACAATAACATCGTTGCGGCTTAAAAGCGAATCAATAATTGAAATCATTCCCTGATAACCATAATTAAGCAGGAATGAATCTTCTTTTCCGGCAAATGCAGCCAACTGTGCCTCCAGTTCTTCGTGTTTAACGGTTTGACCCGACATCATACGCGCACCCATAGGATACGCCATTCCATAATCTTTCGCTGCTTCTGCATCTGCTTTACGCACCTCCGGATGGTTTGCAAGACCGATGTAATTGTTTAAACTCCAGTTAAGGACTTCTTTTCCCCTGAATTTCATACGGGGGTTAATTTCTCCTTCTAATTTTGGAAATGTAAAATAACCGTGTGCTTCCTTCTGGTATTTTCCAAGAGGGCCACGATTTCCTTTGATTCTTTCTAAAATATCCACGATAATTTATTTTAAAATTTATGAGGCAAAGTTAATTTTTTTAGAAATGAAAAAGAGAAAATAAAAATATTTATTATATGAGCTTGGGTAAAATGTGGGAAATGTTGTTGGAGAAGGGAGTTTGGAGAGTAAAGTCGGTAGTCGGCAGTCGAAAAAGTCAGCAGTCAGCAGTCAGGAAGTCAGCAGTCAGCAGTCAGGCAGTCGGCAGTCAGCAGTCAGCAGTCAGCAGTCAGCAGTCAGCAGTCAGCAGTCAGGAAGTCAGGAAGTCGGCAGTCAGGAAGACTGTAGGCTGAGGACTGAGGACTGTAGACTGAGGACTGTAGACTGAGGACTGTAGACTGAGGACTGTAGACTGTAGACTGATTAAAAAAATCTTTTTACCTAAAATAAATTATTGCCAGAAACTTGTATCAATACAGTTCAATCTCTCGGAAAAACATAGCCAATCTGAAAGCCTGCTGTAAAGCCGAGTTTGCCAAAGCGGTATATGCCTCTGATGCCTCCATAAGCACCAGCAAAAAAATTATCTTTAACCTGAAAATAGGCTTTAATTCCGGTTTCGCCGCTCATGTAAATTGTTTTGGGAAGCGTTTCGAGGCGACGGGCATAGTCAACACCAAAAGGATTTACATAAATTGAAAAAGCAAATTGCGAGAAATTCCGGGGATGAATTTTAAAATTTACACCCTCGGGCAACAGCAATGTAAGAATACTCAGAAACACCCAGCCTCCACGGTTCGAGTCTGCTTCTAAAGCAAACATTAACATATAGGGAGAAACAACCGTTCCCGGAGTTCCATGAACTGAATACAGCTTGTTGTCTTTATAACTAAGTGAGAATTTATAGTTCAACGAAAGAAAATCAGTAACAGATGGTTCAAAAGAAATACCCATGCTCCATACCTGCTGGTTTCCATAAAATGTAAGATCAGGAGTTAAGGCAGCTGTCCAGCCTGTTTGAAAAATAGAAGAAGTGGTAGATTTCCCTGATTTTACAAGCGGATTGCCAGCATAGATGTTTGCAATAAAAAAAGAAAAACAAAGAAAGCAAAAAAGTTTTCGGATGTTGTTAACAGATACGCACATTTTTCACAATAGAATTTAACTTTGTAAAGTTACAAAAAAATCAAAACAGATATGAATATTTTGCTTTTAGGCTCCGGTGGCAGAGAACACACCCTCGCATGGAAAATGAATCAAAGTAACTTGTTAAAAAAACTTTTTATCGCACCCGGAAATGCAGGCACTTTGCAGGCAGGCACAAATGTTTCTCTTGATATTTTAAATTTTGAATCTGTTGGAATATTCTGTATTGAAAACAATATTGAGATGTTAATTGTTGGTCCCGAAGAACCCCTTGTTAAAGGGATATGTGATTATTTTCAATCAGAAGAACGCTTGAAACATATTGCATTAATTGGCCCCACAAAAACGGGCGCACAATTAGAGGGCAGCAAAGATTTTTCCAAGCAGTTTATGGAAAGATATAATATACCAACAGCGCGATACAAGAGCTTTACAAGAGATACTGTTGCAGATGGATTTCAGTTTTTAAAATCGTTACAAGCTCCTTATGTTTTAAAAGCAGACGGACTTGCAGCCGGAAAAGGTGTTATTATTCTTGAGAATATAACAGAAGCTCAAATAGCACTTGCAGATATGCTTGAAGGCAAATTTGGCGATGCAAGCAAAACCGTAGTTATTGAAGAATATTTGCATGGAATTGAAATGTCTGCTTTTGTTGTAACAGATGGAAAAAGTTATAAAATTTTGCCTGAGGCTAAAGATTACAAACGCATTGGAGATAGCGACAAAGGGTTGAATACAGGAGGCATGGGAGCCGTATCGCCTGTTCTTTTTGCTAATGATGAGTTCATGAAAAAGCTCGAAGATCGTGTAATAAGGCCAACAATAAAAGGGCTGCTGAATGAAAGTATTCATTATTGCGGGTTTATTTTTTTCGGAATTATGAATGTGAAAGGAGATCCTTATGTTATTGAATACAACGCGAGGATGGGCGATCCGGAAACAGAAGTTGCTGTACCCAGAATAAAAAATGACCTTGTGGAAATTTTTATTGCAATGGCCAAAGGCAATCTTGAAAAAATAAATATTGATATAGATAAAAGAACCGTAACGACAGTAATGATGGTCTCTGAAGGATACCCGGAAGCGTATGAAAAAGGAAAAGAAATTTCAGGATTAGAATGTGTGGAAAACTGTATCCCCTTTCATGCAGGTACAAAATTAGAGGATGAAAAAATTGTAACAAACGGTGGAAGAGTAATTGCTGTAAGCGCTTTTGGGAAAAATATTCAGGAAGCAAGAAATTTATCGTACCAGGGAGTTGCAGTAATAAATTATGAGGGAAAATATTTCAGAAAAGATATCGGTTCAGACTTAATGAATCTAAAATAAAAAAAGGAGCGAAAAGCTCCTTTTTTATTACTCTTTATTGAGTTTATATTTTATTCTGGCAATATATTTTTCGGCTTTTCGCGACTCCTGACTTTTTGAAAAATCTTTTTCTATTATTTCATAAATTTTCAGAGCATTATCCATGTCGCCCAGCTTTTCATAAGCCAAGGCAGCTTTCATGAAGAAAACCGGACTTGTAAAATCATTGTTTACTTTTTCAGCAGCTTTCAAATAAAAATCTACGGCTTCTTTTGTTTTTCCAAGTTCCATGTTCGCGTCTCCGATACCGCCAATTGCAAGGGGTGCAAGAAATTTATCGCTGGATTTGAATTGATCAAGATATTCAATAGCTTTAGGAAAATCTTTCAGACGCAAATAGCACATTCCTGCATAGTATTTTGAAAGGTTACCGCTTTTTGTACTTCCGTATTCTTCGATGATATTTAAAAATCCAAAATAATTGCCATCGCCATTTAAAGCAATACGGAAAGAGTCTTTTTCAAAATATTGTTCAGCCACGAACATTTGTTTTTGAGCTTCTTCCTGTTTTGGTTTTAGATAAAAACTGTTATAAAGAAGATAACCGCCAATGACAACTATAATTGCTCCAATCACACCGGAGATAATCTTTTTATTATCTTCAATAAATTGTTCGGTTCTGCTGAGAGCGGTGTCAACAGCTATGATTTTATCGTCTGAATTATCAATATTGCTTTTTTCTTTTGCCATAATAACTTATGTATTCAATTTTAAAGAGTGCAAATGTATGATTTTTATGAAATAAATAAAAAAAAATATTTTTTTTGTTGCTTGTTGCCTGAAATACAGTAAGAAGAGTTAATTGATTGTGTGTTTTATATCTCTGTTTAGCTCTTATTAATCCTTTTAAATTTTCAAATGAACATCATTTTTTAAATCAAAAGCTCTTTTATATCTTTGAAAATCAAATCTATTAAAAAAATATTCTATGCAAAGCTTCAGAACGATACTGTTTACAGCCCTTTTGGTAATATCAGGCTTTTATCTTTTTGCTCAATATTCTGTACATATAAATCAGCCGCCACCAGTAAGCCGACCTCAGATTTGTTTAGTTACGGTAAGTCCGGAATCTGATAAAAATCTTATTGTATGGGAAAAAAATAATGCAGAACGTGTTGCTGAATATAAAATATACAAAAGAGATGATAATGATTTACAATATTATCCTATCGGAATAAAATCTGTAACAGAAACAGGAATTTTTGCAGATTCTGCATCAACACCTCATCTCAAATCAAACTATTATAAAATTTCTGCAATTGATTCATGTGGAAAAGAGAGCGAACTCAGCGACGCGCATAAAACAATTTATTTATCTGTAAGTGATGAGGGAAATTCTTTTTTGCTTGAATCAGAACACTACGAGGGGCTTTCGTTTCAAAATTATGAGATATGGCGCGGCATTCAGGCTGATAATCTTTTTTGGATCGGCGTTAATCCTGCTGACAGTATATTTTATTCAGATATTAACGCGCCGGGTGGAACTTTTTTTTATCAGTTAAAAATGAACTTGCCAGTTCCTTGTAACCCTGAACAAGCAAAAGAACTCAGCGGGCCTTTCATGAAATCTCTTTCAAATATTGAGGGAGTAAGCAATGTTTCTGCTTTATTACATTTTAATAAAAATAAATCCCTCATAATATTTCCCAATCCTTTTTCAGAAAAAACTAAAATTATTTTTTTAAATCCGGAAGCAAAAGAATATTCTTTAACCCTCACAGATATAACAGGAAAGCCGGTTTACGTGAAAGAAAAAATAAGATCTAATTCTGTAGAAATTGAAAAGGGAACGTTGAAGCCGGGTTATTACAATCTGATTTTAAAAGGAGAAAAATGTGAATATGGGATGTTGATCGTTAACTGATATTTCGGGAATAGTGGAAAAGTCGGCAGTCGGCAGTCGAAAGAGTCAGCAGTCGGCAGTCAAATAGTCGGCAGTCATGAAGACTGAAAACTGAAAACTGAAAACTGAAAACTGAAGACTGAAGACTGAGGACTGAAGACTGAAGACCAATTAATAATTTTTTTTTTATATAACATAAGTAATAACCTAATTAAGGATGAAAAAACTATATATTATTTTAATATTTCTTGCCGGTTTTAGTAAACTGTATGCTCAGCAATATGAATGTCAGGGAAGTTTATTTGATATTTTGTTAACGGGATTTCAGGAGGGTACAATATCATGGCAGCAGTCGGAAGATTCTTCTATATGGGAAATTATTCCGGGAGAAAATGATACAATTCTGGTTCAGAATGCAAGCCAGTCTTTGTACTACAGGGCTATGGTCGTAAATGAAAATTGTACTTCTTTTTCTTCTGTTACACGAATAATTATTGTTACCGCTACAGATGCTGCTATTGCAGGAGCAGATCAGGTAATTTCAAATGGTATTGTTGCCACTTTATCTGCGCAACCTGTTACTAATGGCGCGGGAAGTTGGAGTATTTTATCAGGCTCAGGTGGTCTTATTGAGAATTCAGAAAATGCAGCAACAACGTTTACAGGCTTAAATTGCGGAGAGTATCAGCTCGTGTGGACTGTGGAAAATAATCCCTGTCCCGCCAGTGCAGATACGATTACAATAATTTTTCAGAATTACCCCACAACAGCGAGTGCAGGGAATGATCAGGTTATAACAAATTCTAATAGTACTACTATTTCTGCGCAGGTTGCAACAACAGGAACAGGACAGTGGAGTATTCTATCCGGAATCGGAGGCTCCATTGGTGTATCAGCAAATGCAATCACGACATTTTCAGGTCAGAATTGCGCAAGCTACCAGCTATTGTGGACAGTTGAAAACAATCCATGTACCGCATCTGTTGATACGCTTTCTGTTATTTTTCAATACGAGCCTTCGGATGCAATTGCAGGGCAGAATCAAAACGGAACACAAATGTGCGGTTTAACATCTGCAAGTTTAAATGCAACAGCGCCTTCAAATGGGGTAGGACTCTGGACTGTGTTATCAGGAAATGGTGGCAGTTTCAGTGATGCATCTTTGCCCGATGCCGTTTTTTCAGGATTAGCAGGTGTGTCGTATTCACTAAAATGGGCTATTACAAATGGAAATTGTCCTGAAAAAAGTGATACAATACTTGTCCGTTTTCGTCAAAATCCTTCTCTTGCAAATGCCGGTCAAGATATGACAGGCGTTGAAACCTGTGGTTTATCATCACTCTCGCTTTCTGCAACAGCACCAGTAGTTGGGACAGGAACATGGAGCATCGTGAGTGGCAATCCCGGCTTTTCAGATATTTATGCGCCGGATGCAACAATCATCGCAATGTCGGGAAGTTCTGTTGTTTTGTTGTGGACTGTGGAAAATGATTCCTGTACAGCAAGTACAGATCAAATAAATATTATTTTCAATCAAAATCCTTCACAAGCCAATGCAGGAGCAGATTATACAGGAGCCTCAACCTGTGGCATCACATATCTGACAATACCCGCGAATACACCTGCAGTTGGAGTCGGTGTATGGACTATTGAAAATGGCTCTGGTGGGAGCTTTGCAGATGCAAATAATCCTTTTGCCGATTTTACAGGAATTGCCGGCACATTATATACCTTGCGCTGGACCATTTCAAATGCGCCCTGTCCTGCTTCTTCAGATGACATGCTTGTACAATTTCATCAAAATCCTTCTGCTGCAAATGCAGGAACGGATCAAGCTTTTAACGGCAGTACCGTAACACTGGCAGCACAAAGTCCATCAGTAGGTATTGGAAACTGGAGTATTTTGAGTGGTACCGGAGGAACAATTTCTAATCCGACTAATCCTTCAAGCGGCTTTACCGGGTTGCAAGGATTAAGCTATCAGCTAATATGGACGGTATCGAACGCGCCCTGCAATTCCAATTCAGATACGGTAACTATTTGTTTATTTGTATGTGGGAATCCTTTTACTGATTACAGGGATGGCAGAACATACATTTCTTTGCAGATTGGCTCACAATGCTGGATGGGGCAAAATCTTAATATCGGCAATATGATTGCTGCCAATACAAACCAGTTGCATAATCAGATTTATGAAAAATATTGTTATGATAATGATACAAACCAGTGCAATACGTGGGGAGGCTTGTATCAGTGGGGCGAAATGGTGCAGTACCTCAATGGTGCATCGAATGCGGCAAGCTGGAATCCCATTCCCACGGGTTACATACATGGCATTTGCCCGACAGGCTGGCATCTTCCGAATGATCAGGAATGGAGTACTCTGACTACATTAAATGGTGGATTGGGGCTTGCAGGCGGAGAAATGAAAGAAACCGGTACAAGCCATTGGGCAAGTCCAAACACCGGAGCTACAAACAACAGCGGATTTTCTGCAATTCCATCGGGGCAAAGGGTTGCCGGAATTTTTCAGGACAAAAGCTTTTATGCTTACTTTTGGTCAACAACTGAATATTCAGCAATAAATGCATACAACAGGACACTCAGATACGACGACATGGGAATCCTATATCTTGGCTATTCTAAGCAATATGGAAAATCGGTAAGATGTATAAGAGATTGAGTGAAAAATAAAAAAAAATCCCGTTACACAAGATCATTGAACAGCGGGATTTTTTATACATTTTAAAATGCAAGATTTTGTCATAAAATTTGCAGTTTAACCTTTTTTTACAAAAGAAAATTTCGGGCAAATTTTTCGCCAAAATTGTTTATGTATCAGTTGTTTTTACCCCGAGCTTATTTCGACTTCGCTCAATAACCATTGCTCGGGGTTACAAACATTCGACTCCTCCAGAGTCGTTTTTTTCCTGCATTTTATCTGCCACAACAGATTCGATCAAATTTTTGTTTTCTATTAATATTTAGTCACGAGGTAAAGAGTTCTGAAATCAACGATTAATCATCATCTTCGTCAGCAGCGTGCGCTTTGAGGAGTTCATTCTGAACTTCGCCCGAAACCTGAGTATATTCAGAAAATTTCATGGAATATACAGCCCTGCCACCGGTTATTGAGCTTAAAGCTGTTGAATACTTGTTCATTTCTGCGAGGGGAACTTTAGCTGTAATTTTCTGGAATCCTTTTTCAGCACCCATTCCCTGAATAATAGCTCTTCGGCCTTGAAGGTCGCTCATAACATCACCCATATAATCGGCAGGTACAAGAACTTCTACTTCATAGATAGGTTCAAGAATTTTCGGACCTGCTTTTTTGAAAGCCTGGCTGAATGCATTACGACCAGCTAAACGGAAAGAAATTTCATTGGAATCAACAGGGTGCATTTTACCATCATATACAGAAACTCTGATATCGCGGGCATAACATTTTGTAAGCGGACCTTCTTCCATTTTTTCCATAATTCCTTTTAAAATTGCAGGAAGAAAACGGGCTTCAATAGAACCGCCGACAATACAGTTAAAATAAACTAATTTACCGCCCCATGGAAGATCGTGTTCTTCTTTACCTCTTACAGAAATATTGATTTCTTTTCCATCAATAATATATTTTTTAGGATCAGTCATTCCATCAACATAGGGCTCAATAACCATGTGTACTTCTCCAAACTGACCGGCGCCTCCGGATTGTTTTTTATGACGGTAATCTGCCTGCGCAATTTTGGTAATGGTTTCGCGATAAGGAATACGTGGCGCAATGAATTCGGTTGGAATTTTATAGACATTGTCAAGATGCCATTTCATAATATTGAGGTGAAATTCGCCCTGTCCGTGAATAATGATTTGTTTTAATTCTTTAGAATATTCAACAACCAATGTCGGATCTTCTTCTTTCATTCTGCTTAAGGCTTCGCCTAATTTTTCTTCTTCACCTTCTGTAACCGTTTTAATGGCGGTTCTGTATTTGGGGTTAGGAAAAGCAATATTTGGGAATGCAGCGCCATCATTTCCGGCACTCAGGGTATGATTTGTTTTTGTAGCTTTCAGCTTAACAGCAGCACCAATATCTCCGGCTGAAAGTTCTGACACTTTTGTCCTGTTTTTTCCTGCAACAGCAAGAATTTGTGCGAGGCGTTCTTTATTTCTTGTATTGTTATTTTGCAAATCAATACCTTCAGTGATTTTACCGGAAATTACTTTAAAATAGTTTACCTCTCCGATATGTTCTTCCACAGATGTTTTGAAAACAAATGCTGAAACAGGTTTAGAAGGATCGATAGCGATTTCATTTCCTTCAATGGTTGTCCATGCAGGGAGTAAATCAGGAGAAGGACAACTTTTAACAACAAAATCTAAAAGACGGCTCACACCAATATCTTTTTTTGCAGATATACAGAAAATCGGGAACATGCCGCGACTTAAGATTCCTTTTGCAATACCCGAGCGGATTTCATCTTCGGTCAGTGTATTATTTTCAAAGAAAATTTCCATTAATTTTTCATCACTTTCGGCAGCTTTTTCTATCAATTGCGACTGAAGTTCCTCAGCTTTGTCTTTTTCATCAGCGGGGATATCAAGAATTTGAGGTTTGTGGCTGCCGGCAGTGTATTTATACATTTTCATAGCAACCAAATCTATAATGGAATCAAATCCAGAGCCGGTAGTTACGGGATATTGTGCAAGAATCGCATTTCCACCATAACTGGCTTTAATCATTTCAATTGTTTTTTCAAAATTTGCTTTATCGTGGTCAAGGTGGTTGATAACAATAATCATGGGTTTGTTATTCTTTTCAATATTTCTTCCATGAATTTCCGTACCCACCTCTACACCATTTTGTGCGTTGATTAACAGAACTGCTGTATCTGCAACATGCATAGAAGAAGCAACACCTCCGACAAAGTCGTCAAGACCGGGGGCATCTAAAATGTTTATTTTATGATCCGTCCACTCTGTGTATAAAACAGTAGAAAAGATAGAAGAACATCTTTCCTGTTCAATCGGGTTGTAATCCGAAACGGTGTTTTTGGTTTCAACAGCACCTTTACGGTCAATAATACCTCCAGCCTGAAGCATAGACTCTGCCATCGTGGTTTTTCCCGAGCCGGTATTGCCTGTCAGAACAATATTACGAATTTGTTGTGTCTGGTAATTTTTCATTTTATATCACTCTAATTATTAATTACTAAAAAGCTTGCAAAAATAATAAAATTTTGAATTGCACAATATTTTTTATTGTTGAATTCCTTTGCTTTTAAAAATTGAGCCTACTCCGATAAGTCATTTTTTGCCACAGAGACTCAAAGGCTCTAAGTTTCACAAAGGCGATATGGTAGAATATCAAGACTTTGTGTTTCCTTGAGCCTTCGTGCCCCTACTGGTTGCAGCTACTGTGTGGACACATCTTTGTTCTTAAAGCGAGATTTTGTCACAAAATTTGCATGCTTCTATCTTATTATAAGTTTCGCTGAGCAATTGAGCAAATTTTCCGCCAAATCATTTAATTATGAGTCCACTCCGAAAACCCTTTTGCCACAGATTACGCCAATTTTCACAGATTATTAATTCTATTAATCAGTGAATTAAATCTGTGTTAATTCGTGAAATCGGTGGCAATTCAATAAAATGATACTTTTCGGAGGAGACTCAATTATATTTTTCCCAACTTTTGATTTTATGAAAAAATACAATACTTCACATATTTGTGTCCACACGGTAGCTGGTTGCAGGCAGGTATTTTTTGAATATGTACTTTTCGGAGTGACCTTAAAATTAATTTTTATATTGAAGTAATGATGGATACAAATGGGATATAAAAAAAA
This sequence comes from Bacteroidetes bacterium GWF2_35_48, assembly GCA_001769125.1. Lineage (GTDB taxonomy): Bacteria > Bacteroidota > Bacteroidia > Bacteroidales > GWF2-35-48 > GWF2-35-48. The sequence continues at coordinate 32,474 of MEOG01000020.1, forward strand.
TAAAGTTCGTCAAATAAACGAAAGTTTTTTATTTTTCTTCGTTATTTAAACGAAACCCTAAATATAATCTATAAGAATATACATAGGCATGCACACCCACTAGCTCGGATTTATAATCCGAGACTCGCCGCTTGTAATTGTACAGACGTTGCACATCAACGTTTTCCCCTACGCTATTACAGTTTACCATCCGCCGCGGAACCACTTCCCGCTTCTTACAAAAATCGCTAAAGACATTATCGGAAGTCTATTTCGTCAATTAAACTCCAGGCATAAAAAATCTCTTAAATTTATATGCTTAACACCCTTATAAGAGCCAACAGGATATTCGTCCATAGTTACAACATACTTAGGATAATTATCTTTAACCAGCAATAAACGCCCGAATTCTCTTTCTTTAACCTTGTCGTTCGGTATGAGATAAGCAACCTGAACGTACAAAATTTCGCCATTCTTTTGGGCAACAAAATCAATTTCACTTTCAGGAGTAACACCAACGCCAACATCAAAGCCCTGATTTAATAAATGAATAAAAACTACATTTTCTAATACAGCAGGAACAGAAAAATTATTTAACCCGATAAGTGCATTTCTTAATCCCCAGTCTTCAAAAAAATATTTATTATTTGTTGTAAAAATATTTTTCCCTGTTAAATTGATTCGACGAAGTTTATATACAAAAAAAGCATTTTGCAAATATTGCAGATAGCTCAATACAACCTTTGTTGAAATATCTATTTTCTGAGATTTTAAATAATCGCTGATTTTATTTGCAGTAAATAAATTACCGGTATTATGTGCCAGATATTTTATTAAATTTTCAAAAAAATCTATATTTCGGATATTATAACGTTGTATGACGTCTTTATATATAATGGTAGAAAGAATATTTTTTAAATAATCAAAAATAACATCATCTTTTTTGACCAGATTTTTAATAAAAGGCAGACCGCCCCATTTCAAATAATTTTTCAGCGCATCATTGTTGTTTTTCAAATCGTGAAAAATCAGGAATTCGTTAAAAGAGAGTGTTCCAACTTTTATTTCGATATAGCGACCGCTTAAGTATGTAGCCAAATCTCCTGATAATAAATTCGCATTACTTCCCGTGCAATAAATATCTACATTTTTTTTATTCTGAAAATGACGAAACGCCTTTTCAAAATATTCGATGTCTTGAACCTCATCAACAAATAAATAATTTTTTGTCTTGGGATTAATTACAGATTCTGTATATTTAATGAGCGACTGATAATTATTAATAAAATCAAAATCGCTTAATTCCTTATCAACATAAATGATATTCGCAGATTATCAAGAATAGACGGAAACATTATTTATCAACATTCTTTTTTTTAACAATAATTGTCTAAACCTGATTCTTTGTAATAAAAGAAAATCTTTCTTTAAATTTTAAAAAAGGTAATTCAAAATACTTATAACTTAATTTAGCAATTATAACAGTAATAAGAAGAGATAAAATTGTTTCAAGTATCATTACCTGCCAAAGCTGATTATTAAAATTAAAATATTTTGTTATGTTTATTGTTATTAAAATGCCAATAAAATGAAGACAATATAATCCATATGTAATAATTCCTAAATTAGAAATTTTCTTGAAATTTGATAATTTGAATAAAGAATTTATTGAAAAACTTTGCTCCAATATAACGAACAGAATGATTATTGAAATTATAAGTCGCTCAAAAATACGAATATACGAGTTTGAAAAAAGAAATTCATCTCTAAATAAAAACACAAATATTAATAGAAGGTAGATTAATAAAATATGAAATCTACTAAATTTTTCTATTACAATTCTAAACCGGTTAGAAATATTAAATAGCCATGCTCCTATTGCTCCTATAGACATATCTCCAATACATGACAATGTATGATATTCATGCATCATATATGTATCATTACAGCTTCGGAAAATTAAATTAGATAATAAAATAACAGTAAAAGGTATCCATAATTTTTTTAATGGAAATAAAAAAATTATTATTGGCCAAATAAAATAAAACTGTTCTTCTATAGCGATACTCCATAAAACACCCAAAATAGATGCATCTGGCAACCCTTTATTGATAAAATCAAAATTATTTAAAAAAGTTAAATAATATACCGGATCTGCTGTTTCATTTGTCCCCAGCCCAAGCATGTTTTTAATAAATGGGAAGATTACAAATCCAATAAACACGCATATAAAAAACAAAGGCCAAATTCGAAGTATTCTTCTCAGCCAAAATTTTGGAAGGCTTATCTGCCCATTCATTTTTTTTTCTTCAACTAATAAATAGGTAATTAAAAACCCACTTAAAACAAAGAAAAAATTTACACCCAAGTTCCCGTTTGCAAATAATTCTTTTTTGAAAAATACATAGATTGGGCTATTTTTTATTACTTCTATTTCTGAATAAAAGCTATGAAACAAAAAAACAGATAAAAAACAAAAAAAACGTAACCCGTCAAGATTTTTAAAATAAATACTTTTCTTCATTTTATTTTATCTTAACTTACTGACTCCGATATAGAATGTCCCATTTTATCCTGCTTCTCTTTTTCGCTTTCAATTTGTTTGTGTCTTATAAAAAACAATGCTGCCATGTAAAATGGAATTAAAGGGATCTTGTATCTTACTAAAGCTCCAAAATTAGAAGTGGAAAAACCAATAGAAAACGCAAAGCTCATCGCAAATACAAAGGAAAACAAAATTAAAGGATGATCAAAAAGAGCATTCAATAAAAACATGGGGCTTCGTCGGAACAATATCATAAGTGTAAAAATTATTAAAAATGTATTTTCCAACCCTGAAAGTAACATAACAATATTTCTCACATCCCACAAAAAAGGTCTAAATAGCCCAGCTGTCATTGCTTGAGGTATTTTTATCATAATACTCATCATACTTGTTTTATCATAATCCCCAATATTAAAATTATTACTTCCATATTGTTCTGCACGCACTAAATCTCTTCGTATCACATCAGCCTTGTTTATCATCTTGTCAATATTCTCATAATCACCCCCAATAATTTTACCTGTTGCCCCTAATATCAAACCACCAACCACCCATGCAACCATAAAAATGCTTGGAAAAATCAGCACTCTGTGAAAATTACTTTTAACGGCTTTAAACTTATAGAAAACAAACCAAATGACAAATCCAAAAAATAAAGAATATAAAATATAAGGTTTTATAGAAATAATAATATAAGAACTTATAAAAAATGCAACAAAATAAAAGTAGTATTTAGTTTTACCTTTTTTAATAAATAACTGATAAAAACTATAAGTGAGCCAACCAGCTGCAGCCAGTGTCCAGGAATCTTTCAATATACCTGAGCCCCAAAAAGCAACTGATGGCATAAATATAATTGCAATAGCAAATTCTTTATGCAACTTTGGAAAATGAATATAAAATACCTGATATAATTTCCAAACTCCAGAATAAGTAATATAAGCAGTTATTATACTTGTTAACAAATAGCCTTTAATTCCAAAAAATATAAGTGGTGTAGTTAAACGAACAACAAAAAAAGCCTGAGGGTCTTTCCAATAAAAAAATTGATAATTGTACTTTGCAAATATTGAAAAATTTTCTGATGACAAATTTCCTCCCATAATAGAAAAAAAGTTCAGTGGCTCATTAAACAGCATCTCTGACATCCCGCGAGCATTGTTAAAATAAACAAATGTATCCCCACCATCATAATAATATGTATATATCATACAAAAACAAAAAACCCCGAGCATTTTAAAAAGTAAACCATTTACATAATACTTATATTCAAAATTTGCATTGATTTTATTACGTTGTGTTCGGCGTGCTAAATAAAAAATAATTAAGAAAAATACAGGAAAAAGGATGTATTCCCAAAATTGAATTTTAGCCTGAAATATAAGGATATAAAGATCTGTATAAATGAAATTTTTATCGGGCATAAGTGATAGTCTAATTACTTTTTGTATAAAAGGAAATACATTTTGTAAATAAATTCAAGTCGTTTTTCATCATTTGGATAGTCTTTATATGTTTTTGGGGGCAAGTTTAAAATTGAATCAAGTTCTACAATATTAATAGCCAGCTTTTTACTCAAGTATTCTTTGTCTTTTTCTAACTCCAAGCTATTGTAGGGAGGTATCTTTAATATTGCAAGTGCATCATCACGAATTATTTCTCCGGCACAAATTTGAGTTGAATAGGTTGCCTTGCGGTAATCTATATTAAATTTAACTGGCAAATAATAAGACTGAATAAATTTAGTGTATATTGATTCATGATGCTTCCCTCCATAGTTTTCCCAAGCTAACTTATCTTCTAGTATTTTTACAGCTTCTTTTTTATTATAGGGTACCAAATTTAAAGGATACAATATTTTTATTTTTTTAAATAGTTTATAATATGTTTCTTGAATAAATCCAAAAGCCGGAAAGTCTTTTAATTTTACTTTTCCAAATTTTTTATGAATAGAATTTAAATATTTTAAATCTTTTGGATTATATTGAAATCTTTTTGGGAGAATTCCTTCAGTCGCATAGTTACCCCCAGATAAAATAAATTTTATTTTATGTTTTGCTGCAATTTTGTGCAATACTCCCTGAATTGCCATATCAGTTGGATTTTCTGCTTCAGGGACAGATGCTTTAAGGAAAGATAATTGTAAATCTTTAAATTCCTCCCAGTTTAACACAACAGTGTATAAATCAATCCCAAGAATATCCAATGCTTTTTTTATATTTAAAACAGCTACTCTTGCGTTCCACCCATTATCCATATGAACGGCCAAAGGATTTAAACCCCAATGTTTAGCAAGATAACATAAATATATACTATCAACACCTCCGCTTACACCTATTATCGAGTCATACTTATGATTTATTCCCTTTGATTTAATTAGTGTAATAATATTTTTAAGCTTTTTATCACTTTCTTCTCCATTATATATTTCGTTCGAAATTTTATTAAAAAAATCATTACAATGATTGCAAAACCCATTGCTATCAAAAATAATATTAGGATCTGAATTGTCCATTACACATCGTTCACACCTTCTGTACATTTTTTTATCCATTAATAACAGTTTATTTAAAACAAAAGTAGGGTTTTAAATCTAATAAATTATTAGTATTTTTTAAAATTAAATAAGATTCGGAATAAACTTTATTTATTAATGACTGTATAAGGAGGTGTAATTTTATTTATTATTCCAGCAAGTTTTTCAACTTGGATTTTTCTGGAATATTGTTCTGTATTTATCGAATGACATTCTATTTTTCTTTTCTCTTCAAATTCTACTTTTAAATTCAATAAAACCTCCCACAAATGCTCCTCGTTTTTAATGCAGAATCCTGAATTAGTATTCGTTATCAAGTCCTCCTGTGATTGCATGTTGATGTTAAAAATTTTCTTCTTAAAGTATTTGTTTATTAGTTTTTTTTGAGCGGTTGCATTCGTATAACAAAGTAAAATTTTTCTTTTCAAACCTATATATTCAAATGTTTTAGTAGAAATAAAGAAATAATCATTAAAAAGCAACATTACATCGTTTTTAGATAATTCGAGAAGAAGTTTATTGTTAGGAATCCTTGGAAAAATGTTAACAACATTTATTAAATTAAAATATTTAGCTAAAATTATTTTTTTTAGTTCATCAGAAATATTGATACCATAAAAATTAATTTTTAATTGTGTATTTGTTTCATATAAAAATTTAGAGACTGTACTTAAAAAGCTTTCAAAAGGATGATCCCGTTCCTTATAAATAGTACCAGCGAACGCAATATTTAATTCGCAATTTTGAGGTTGAGTATTTTTTGTGGATTCAATGATTTCTTGATCATATCCATTGGGGATAATATGAATCATTTTCCTTAATATATTCGTAGGTAATTGTGTTCTAACAAAGTCCGCAACGGTTGTGATGGAAGAACAAGTGCGAACAATTTTTTTTTCAAAAAAACGACTCCAAATTTTAAATAGAGTTTTTTTTTCAAGAGTAATATCAAAAGACCAAGGGTCGCGATAATCAGCAATCCATGGAATTTTATATTTTGCGCTTAATTTTGCTGCGTATTTGAATAAAATGAAGGGATCTCCGGTAGCAATAATGATATCAATTTTGTTTGACTTTAAATAACTTTTGGCAGTGTTGTAAATTTGTGACTTAGAACCAGTGAATGAAAACCATTGAATAATTTCATAATAAGTAGAAAAAAAATTTCTTATAAATTTATATTTTTTTTCTCCATGCTTTAATAATATTTTGTTTGATATATTAGGGGTATAAGGTGTTTTAATGATTGTTCCATACTCGTTTTTTTCAATTATAATTTTTGATGAACTTCCAGGAGCTATATAGTCAAGCTTATTCCCAAATTGGCAATCCCACTGACGTGTCACAACTATAGGATATACGTTAAATTCTTTTAAATATTTATACCAGCTATAGGGACGTAATGACCCTACAGAAGTAAAGGGTGGAAAATCATAAGTAAGAATAAGTATTTTTTTCATAAATATATTACCTTGGCAGGTTAACCCATTGTTTTCTTAAAATATTATTCGAATGAAGCATCAAACCTTTAATTATTTCATTTTTTTCAATACCTTCATGTTTTCTTACTAATAAAGAGGTATCACCAGTTTTCACAATAAAAGAACCATCAAAAAAACACTCACAAATCTGCCCACAATTCATATCATCCCAGCGTAAATGAGTGTCAAACGGTATTGCAGACCAAATTTTCAACTTATTTATGCTTCCATTTTGTGACTCATAAAAAGTAAATGCACCTGGGAAGGGTTTTGTTACGGCTCTGATAAGATTGTATATATCAAAAGTAGCGTCTTCCCAAAAAATTAATCCATCATCTTCTGTTCGTTTAGGGTAAAATGATTTCGAATTTTCTTTTTGTCTTACTCGGGGATAGTCATTTGAAATAATTTTGGGCAAAGCGTATGAGCACAATTTAATCATAGCAACAAGATTTTTAAAATGCAAGGTTAAAGCATCATCAAAAGATGTTATTTCAAAATATTGGGTTGCGACAATGTCACCATCGTCCATGCCCGGATTATACCTAAATAAGTTTGTAATAAATATTTTTTTATCCTGAATTAATGACCAGTTAAGTGGGCTTCTTCCTCTACCATGGGGTAGTGGTTTATTGGAACCATGCATGCCAAAAGCCCCCACTGAAAGAATATCTAAAAACCAAACAGGGATTAATCTCTGCCAACCCATGCACAACAATATATCAATTTTAATATTTTTAATATTCTTTTTATCTTCTTCGGATTGTAAATTATAATTATTTGCAATGTAGTAAGGAATAAGCATTTCTTCGAGATAAGGTTTTAGGTCAAAGTAACCGGCCACCTTATGCTTTTTAGCTTTTTCTGAATTAATTGTAATAACATAATCTATACTAAATCCTTCTTTCTGCAAACCCTTTATCAGATCTAAAGTAGTATGCTTACATCCGGCAACAGCAATTTTATTTTTCATATATTTTTTATTTTATATCAAATCCATTTACATATTTTTTATACTTTAAATAGATTTAACAATATCTGCTAATATTGAAGTTTGAGTCTTTCTTGACAATCTTTCAATTTTGATCGAATTGCATTTAATAAATTGATTCTCCTGAAATTCTGCATATAAGCCTTTCAAAACTTTTAATAAATGATTTGAATTCTGAATAATAATTCCAGAGTTCGTTTCTATGATAAAATCTTCCTGAATATGAGAATTATCGCAAATATCAACCTTAAGTTTATAAAATTTATTATACAAAATCTTTGATTCGACATCATCAGAATAGCAAAAAATTATCTGACGTTTTAAAGCAATATAGTCATAAATTTTAGTCCCAATAATATGATAATCATTAAATAAAAGGAATACGTTATCCAAGGATAGTTTTTTCATCAAAAGTTCATTAGATATTTTAGGATGTACGTAAACAAATGGGATAAGTGAGGGATATTTTAAGTTTATTAATTTTGTTATTTTTTCAGACTCATTTACTCCATAAAAATTTATTTGAAGTTTTGGGTTTGACATTTGCATAATAAAACAACAACATACTTTTAAAAAACTTTCTAGGGGATGCCAAATATAAATAGTTCCTGCAAAAGAAATACTTAAAATTTTATTCTGCTGGTTTATTTCACAAGATTTCTCCACAGCCTCCGGATCATAACCGTTAGAAACAATTGAAATGGGTTTATTTGAATTTGTAACTAATATCAGTTTTTTAAAAAATGGTGAAACTGTCAATATCTGATAAGAATTTGCAACAACTTTTTTTTCAATAATTGAATTTAAAAATTTCAATATTTTATTATTTTGCATAGCAATATCGTTCGTCCATGGATCTCTATAATCTGCAATCCATGGGATATTATATTTCTTACTGAGCAATGAGGCATATTTAAATAAAACAAAAGGGTCGCCAGTAGCGATTATTGCGTCTACTTTATTTGATTTTAAAAAATTATTTGCAGCAAAATATATTTGGGCTTTAGCACCAATCAAAAACATAAATTGACCTATTTCATAATATGCAGAAAAAAGCTTACGAATTAATTTAAATTTAGTGTTTCCGTATAAAAGCAAAAGTTTATTAGAAATATTAGGAGAATAGGGAGCACAAATCAATGTGCCGTGCTCTGACTTTTCAATTGTTGTTTGAAATGAATCGCTAGATGAAATATAATCAATTTGATTACCGTGTGTGTGTTTCCACTGCCGAGTAACAACTATTGGATATAATCCAAATTCGTGTAAATATTTATACCAACTGAAAGGTCTCAAACCTCCGACTGATATATATGGAGGAAAATCGTAAGCCAAAATTAAAGATTTCTTTATACAACCAGAAATTTTATATATAGGTTCAATATTATAAAATTGTTTATTTTCAATTATAGATTTTACTAATTCTGCTAATTTACTTGTCTGCAAAAGTCTTGAATATTGCTCTACTCCTACTGACTCACATCTAATAAATCCGTTTAATTCAAATTCAGAATATAAATCCTTTAAAATTTTTGCCAAATGTGTAGAGTCTTTTACAATAATACCCGAATTTGTATTGCGAATAATATCTGCTTGCAGGTCATTATTATCAGACTTATTTTTAAATTTTATTCTACAGTATTTTTCGTATAATTTATTTGCTTCTGAATCATTAGAATAACACAACAATATTTTTCTTTTTAAAGCGATATACTCAAATATTTTAGTTCCGGTTGCAGCATAAGCATTAAATAACAAAAAAACATTCTTCTTTTTTAATTCTGATAATAAAATATCATTGGATATTTGAGCATGAAAAATAATATGTTTTTCAAGTTCTGGAATTTCCTCTGACACTACCTTTTCAATTTCAGGTTGTATATTAATTCCATAAAAATGAATTTTTATTTTCACATATGAATTTTTGGTTATAAATTGGTGAACAACCCTTAAAAAACTATATATAGGGTGGTGCTTATAGATTGTTCCCGCCAAAGCAATGGAAAATTCTGAATTATTCTGAGGGATGTGGTTTATTTTATCTATTATATTTTCATTAAAACCGTTATTTATAACTATAAATTTATCTTTATTTTTTTCAAGTATTAGTTCTTTAATAGTATCTACAACTGTAATTATTTTACAGCATGATTTATTGTATTTTCGTTCAAAAAAAGTTTCTAGCCATCTTTGCAAGAAAATTTTTTTATGAAAATCAGTCCTTGACCAAGGATCTCGGTAGTCTGCCACCCATGGTATATTGAACTTGTGCGAAAGCCTGTCTGCATACTTAAAAAGAATATAAGGATCAGCAGTTGCAATAATTATATCTACTTTATTAAATTTAAGATAATCTGCAGCAGCATAATAAATTGGTTTTTTATTTCCTGTAAAAAAAATAAATTGAGAGAATTCATGTAAGGCAGTAAAAAACTTCCTTACCAGAACAAATCTATTTTCTCCAAATTTTAACTGAATTTTATTTCCTAAATTAGGTGTGTAGGGTGCACATATAATTGTACCTTTCTTTTCAATATTTAAAATTACCTGATCCGAAATGCCTGCTTTGACATAGTCATTTTTATTTCCAAATGAATTAGACCATTGTCTTGTAACAACAACCGGATATATATCGAATTTGTGAAAAGATTCATACCAGCTAAATGGTCTCAAACCTCCGACAGAAATGTAAGGGGGAAAATCGTACGCAAGTATTAAGACTTTCTTCATTTTTTTGTTTAGAGGTTTATAAATTTATTTTATGATCCATCGAATAACATCAAAAGTTTCGGCATATCTTCCTCCTACCTGTACTCCTCTAGTCATCGCAAGACCTTTTATATATTCTTCACTAGAGTACTTTCTTCCTATTTGTGACCGATAACACTTGAGCGACTCAAGTTTATTCGCTACATGCCTGTCTTCTAAATGAACAAAACAAGTTGTCTCAAACACATAATTATTCCAAGGTAATTCATATCCTAATAAAGATGTGAACTTGAAAGCCCGCATTGCCTCTTGCGTTATGGTGAAGTGATCTTGATGAACATCAAATTTTGAAGGGGTAAAAACAAGATCAGGTTCAATATTTTTATTTAAAATAACCATATCCTCTAAAATTTCTTGTCTGTGATAAGATAATTTTCGTACAGGATATTTTAAAATATATAAATTTTCAGTTTTAATACCTAGCAATTTTGTGGCATTCTTAACTTCAACTTCTAAAATATCTTTTGGCAGACCTTCAGGGACAGATTCTTCTGCACAAGAAAAAGCAGCATAATGTATTTCTGCACCAATTTCAATAAATTTACTTATAGTCCCTCCACAACCAAATTCTCCATCATCTGTATGTGGAGCTAAAACCAAGATTTTTTTAATTGATTCCATTTAAATTTTGTAAGAATTTTTTGAAAATAATCTGTTTAATAAACAAGTTCAAACACTTTTTTATTTTGTAGCAAAGTTAGCCTGAATTATTTATAAAAAAAAGAAAGTTTGTTAAAGAGAAGCAAACATATTTTGAAGTTTAGCAATCATTAATTTTGAAGTTTTGTTGATACTCTTGGCATCTTTGTTGTTCTCTTCATTTGAGTACTTGCATTTCTGGCTGAGTTATTATTTTCTAAAAAAATATCATTGTTATTTATCTTATTAAAAAAATGCATATATTTGTACCAAATAAAGATTTTTCAATATGATAAATAAAACAAGCGTCATACCACAAAATTTTAAACATGGGTTAAATTTAAAAGTGGGTAACTTTTGCATAATTGAAGAAAACGTCACGATTGAGGATAATGTTATTATTGAAGATTATTGTATTATTAGAGAAAATGTTTTTATCGGAAGCGGTACTCATATTAAGAGTTTTGTCGAACTTAGAACTAATACTGTGATAGGCAAAAATTGTATGATTGATTCTAAAGTTTCTAGCTCCGGGAACTGTAAAATAGGCAACAATGTTACTTTAAGATATGATACTATAATAGCCAGAGGAGTTGAGATTGGCGACAATACTTATATTTGCCCACGGGTTATGACTAATAATTTAGATGCTACACAGGCTTCAATAGGTGGTGCAAAAATTGGAGCAAATTGTTTTATAGGAACCAATGCAGTTCTCCAACATGGAATTTCTATTGGAGACAATGTAATTATTGGTTCGATGTCATTTATTAACAAAGATTGTAATCCAAATTCTACTTATATTGGGATTCCAGGCAAAAAAATAAACTAGTAGTGAAGATACCATTTCCTATCGATACATCATTTGTTTCTCAGGCATTTGATTTAAAACTTGTTGGACAGAATATTCCTATTTACGGGTTTTCAATACCTGACAACCAGAAAGAAAACACAATTATTTGGACAAAAACTAATCATGTCTTTCTAAATTTAAAAAAAGGAATTATTATAGCTCCTGAATCATTTGAATCGATTGCAATTGAGGGTGTCACATATTTATTCTGTAGTAAATCGCCTAGATTAATATTTGCAAAAATTATTAATAAGTACTTTTCTCATTTATTTCCCGATGATCTGACAAATTTTGTACACGAACATAAAAATAATAAAAGTATAAAAATCGGAGAGAATTGTTTTATTGCCAAAAATGTAAAAATTGGAGCTGATACAATTATCTTACATAACACTTCTATATTTGAAAATACTGTGATTGGTAATAATTGTTTGATTCAATCAGGTTGTTCTTTAGGGACATCTGGTTTGGGGTTTGAATATGATGGGGAAGAAATTGTTAATTTTCCGCAATTAGGAGGTGTTGTCATTAAAAATAATGTGGAAATTGGACCTAATTCTACTATAAGAAAAGGGGCTTTAGGTAATACTATCATTGAAGATGGATGTAAGATTGGTGCTCTTTCAAACATTGGACATAATTCTCATATTGGAGCTCAATCAATTCTTACTTGCCAGTGCATAATTGGAGGATCAGCGGTTCTTGGGAAAAGAGTCTTTATGGGAATGAATTCTATTATAAAAAATAAAATTGTGATAGGTAATAATACTGTGATTGGTATGGGTGCTGTGGTAACAAAGAATTTTCCCTCAGATATAACTATAATCGGAATCCCTGCAAAAATCAAAAAATGAAAATTAAATAATACTTCATTTAATTCGAAACATTTTTAACATTTTTTTTAACATTTTATTTTTAATTTTTTGTTGTTTGAAAAACGTGAAAAAAACAATAAAAAGAAACAAGGAACAAACAATAATAAAAAAGAAGTATTTACCATTAATAATATAATGATTTAAAAAATAAAGAACGAATATAAACAAAATTATCTCTCCAATAATTATCAAACTATTTTTTATTTCAATCTGAAGATTGGCTTTTTTCTTTCCAAAATAATATAAAAATGAAACCATTATGATATAAGAAATTATTTGGGAATACCCTGCCACAACCACACCATATCTTTTCATAAATAGTATATTGATAAGCAGACAAACACTTCCGCTTATTATAATTCCATATAAAATATAAATATTTTTTTTTATCAGACTGAAGCAGATACAAAATTGATTTGATACAATATAAATTACATTTGCAAGTGCCATTAGTGGAACAACCTTCATCACGGCAAGGTACGATTCGTCGGCAAGTAATAACGTTAATAATGGGGTAAATAATACAATGCCAACCAATACTAAAGAACTTGCAAAAACAGAAAGATCAAAAACTTTTTGATAAGTGCTTTCTGCATCATTATCCTTTCTGATAGACATAATATAAGGACCTATTGCCATTCTTATCATATCTGAAAGCACAACAATTGGAATAACTAATTGAGTTGATAAAGCTAGAATAGAAACCTCTTCATTATTAATTAACGATTGAGTTCCTATAAATTTATCAGCAGCTAGAATGATTATATAAAATAAACTTGATGCAATAAATGGCCATGAATATGTAAATATTTTTTTTAGGAGTTTTGAAGAAAAGTATTTATAGTTAAAATAGAAAAAACTTTTTTTTATAAAAAATAGACATACTAATGTTCTTGAAAGTATTTGTGCTAAAACAACTCCAACGAGACCTAATTGAAAAATTACTAAAGAAAGATATACAAGTAATAATGTGAAAATTGATTCCAGTAAGACTATTATTACTACATATTTGGGCTTCCTGTCAATTCTGAAAAAATTAATATTTGTAATATTTATTATATATGGGAGTAATTGTATTCCTATTAAAACCAGACACCATTGAATAACATTAATGTTTAAACTGTTAATAATAAAAAAATTGGTAAAAAATGGTGAAAGAAAAATTAAAAATAGAATTATTAAACCTGCAATGAATACTTGATAGTAAAACCATGATGTGAAAACAAATTTACGATATCGTATATTTTCATATTCATAATAATAAAAAAACACACCAGAGTTAAGAGCTAAAAAAAAAGATAAAAAAGTGAATGTTAATTGTAACATCACGAAATTAGAATAATCTGTTTTTCCTAAGTATGAAGTAAAAATTGGTATTAGTAGCATTGCAAAAAACCGGGAAAAAACATTTCCAAAACCATAAACTATGGTTTCACCTATGAACCCTTTAATTTTACTCATTATCTAACCTATGATTTTCTCTTTGCTTAAATTGTAAATATATACTATTTATCAATTGCTTTATTTCTTCACTAGATGCTTTAACTCCTGTACCATGTTTTTTCGATATGGAATCTGTAATTTCATATAGAACATCACGTTCTTTACATTTTTTCATATAATTTTCTACAGTTGTTATTATTTTTGCTGGATTGCCACCAACAACAGAATAGGGTGGAATATCTTTAGTAACAATAGCTCCTGCTCCAATAATACAGCCATCTCCGATTTTTACTCCCGGTAAAATTACTGCATTTGCACCAAGAAAAACTTTTTTACCAATAATGGTTTTTTCAACTCTTAATTTACCACAATGAAGTATTGTGCTAGCATCATGTGCTAATATAATTGAACCTGGAGCAGAAATGAATTCTTCACCTATCTCAACAAGCTCAGAAAGACCATCAATATTGCTATTCATGCCTTTATTATAATAACGAGATGGTCCTTTTGAAATTTGATAAATTGTCTTTAAAATTCTTAAAAATTGCATAAATTATTTTTTAATCAAGGTTTCTATTTTTTTTATTCTGGGCTGAACGCGATACATAATATTTACAATTATTTTATGAATTGGATTATTCCAGTTATGTTCCCATTTCACTGAGTATGTATTAAAGATTTCTTTATTTGTTAGTAAAAACATTATTTTCATTAATGGAACATGTACATTTTTCTGATAGTAATAGCTTACTAACTGTTTTTTTAGTTGATCATAAACCGACCAATACCAAACATCGTATTTTTTTAGATTTACTTCTAAGGTATAAATGCAAGAAATCCACAACTGATTTATTTCTTCCTTTCTTGTAACCCTGTAAAGATCAAGAATTCCAAAAATTGTATAGATAAATCCATTTAAAACATAAGATGGTTTTGAAGTAGGGTATTCTTCAAACCAGATACAACCATTCTTGTCAATTCTTTTGAATCCACCCTCACTGTATTCATATTTGAAAGATTTGTAAATTGCCTCTGCTACTTCAAGATATTTTGAGTCGTTATACAATTGGTAGGCTCTCAGGTATACTGAAATTGCCTGCCCATGAACCATCCCTGATATCCACCCTTTTTCTAAATCATACTGTTTGCACTCAGAATTTCGCCAAATAACACCATCGTTAAATTTTTCTTTTTTACTCTCTAGCCAATTTATACAATTAAGAAAAATATTTTTATTTTCTTGAATATTTTCCTTCCTTATTAATAAGTCGTAGCACATCAGTGCATATTGAATTGTAACTATTGGAGCATAATTTTTTTTTTTCTCATCAATACAATATGGAATGCCTTTTTCATCCAGACATGCGAAAATTCCTCGGGAAATATGAACTATGGCAGGTGAAATATCCTGATAATATTGACCAAGATTTGTTTCATGAGAAATATTTCCAACGTCCAGGTTTAAGCTGATATCAATCCCTGCCATGATTCATTTGTTTATATGTATCAATAAATTTAGGTAAAACAGATTTCCATGAAGCAAATCTTGTAATTATCTCTTTATTGTGTTGGCATTTTTTCTTATATAAATCTAGGTTTTCAAGAATATTAAAGAATCTTATCAAAAAATCATTTTTATTGCTTCTTTCAAAAAATACTCCTAATTTTTCATATACTTGATAGGGTAACCAATCTCCTACTAAAAGGACATTAGATGCAGTCATCGCTTCTTTTATTGAACTCGCCAGAGCATCTGTTGTTTGGCAGTTTACAGTTATATCTGAAAGTATTTTAGTCTCTGCTAATTCCTCGTTTGTTAGTTTGTTTTCGATGCACAAGTAATCAATACTTAAAGATTTAATATGTAATTTTAGTTTTTGGACGTAGTCGTCAGTTCTCCCCAATGCCATAGGAATTATTAAAAAAAGTTTCTGTTTTATCTCGTCATTTAAATCCTTTAAAAGGTTTAGGAATAGCAAATGTTGTTGTTCCTTCTTTGCATTGTACCCAATTGTAACAACGATTTTATTCTTACTAATATTAAATTTGTTTCTATATACAGATCTGTTTTCTAAAGTGTTTAATTTTGCAATTAAATCAATACGATTTGATCCATATTGATTGTGTTCAATTTTATTATCTAAACCCGGAAAAAAGGAGTCAAATTCTTTTTGCATATTTTCACCCATTACTATTTTATCAGCGACTTCAAATATTTTTTTTTGTATTTTTTTTTCAGCAATACTACTTCGATAAAAGTCAGAACCAAAAAGTGTAGCAATAATTTTTACTTTTCTTTTTTTTATAGATTCAATATATTTTGAGTAATAATGTCCACACCATTGAATATCAACTATATCATTTTCATGGATATATTTTTTTATAATCATTTTTCGAAAAAGGCGCCTGTATATTTTTGCTGTAAAACCGATACATATTTTTGGTATTAAATTATGAATATGATTATTGCAATCTATATACCTTAATTCCCAAATATCAAGACAAGTAACAGATATACTGTTTTTCTTCAACCCATCTATAAGTTCTTGAGTACATACATGCCAAAATGGTATAGGAGTAAGTATCTTTATGTTCATCTTATTCCTGAATCATTTTAAGGTATTCTTTCCATTCTCCAATATCCTTCCAACTATTTTCACTAATTGGAAAAACACCTACTCTTTTTTTCTTTTTTTGTAACAGTTCAATAAGCGATGTTATGTGAAAAAAAGTGTTTTGTGGAATTTCACTAATAAGATGTGGTTCCAAAATATAAAAACCAGTATTTATTTTAAAAGTAATTTCCGGTTTTTCGGTTATTGAATCCAATACACCATTTTTACCTGTTTCTATAGTACCGTAAGGGATTGAATAATTTTTAAGGGCTGCAACGACTGTTAGTTCATTGTTGTTTTCTCTATGATATTTGAGTATTTCAGAGTAATCCTGGTTAATTAATATATCACAGTTTGTCACAAAAAAAGTTTCTTTAATCACGTCTTTTAAAAGTTGTAAACTGCCAGCTGTCCCTAGTGGTTTCAATTCTTCAAGATAGGATATATTGTATTTTTGTTTTACTTGGTTTTCAATATAATATTTTATAATATCTGACTTGTAGTTAACCGATAGAAAAAATTTGTCACAACCATATTCAATAAAACTTTCAAGGATTTCTTCAATAATTGTATTTTCTCCTATCGGAAACAAAGGCTTTGGAATCACATTTGTTAACGGTTTTAATCTTTGCCCCTGC
Organism: Bacteroidetes bacterium GWF2_35_48; assembly: GCA_001769125.1. GTDB lineage: Bacteria > Bacteroidota > Bacteroidia > Bacteroidales > GWF2-35-48 > GWF2-35-48. Next base: position 49,838 of record MEOG01000020.1, read on the forward strand.
CCTCCTGCCATTATAACAACAGGTAAATTTATTTGTGTTTTGTTTTTTAAAGTTTCATCACCAATAATATCTTCCCAGTAAACAACTTTAACCAAATATCCTTTTGAATCAATAACTGGCATAGCCTCTACTCTTTTTTCAAGCATAACTTGTTTAATTTCATCAAATGATTGCTGGGTATTTGCAACAGTAATTAATTTCCTTAAAATATCTTTAATCGGTGTTTCTAAAGATTTTTGGTTGATTATTGCCCTCTGTAAATCTCCCAGGCTAAGTACCCCAATAAATTTATTGTCAGATTCTACAATAAAAAGAAGTTTGCATTTTTTTTCGTCCATTAATTTCAATGCAGAAATAATGGTTAGATTTATTGATACAATGTTGTTCCTGTTCATAGTTTGTTACCTTTAATTAATTTTATAGCAGGTACCCCTACATAAATTCCAGGTTCTGTAATGTTTTTAGTAACAACTGTTCCTGCCCCTGTTTGTACAAAGTCGCATATAGTTACATCGTTGCTTACTGTTGTCGAAATTCCTATATTGCAGCATTCTCCAATTTCGCAGTGCCCTGCAATAGATACAGTCCCAGAAATCATAGTGTGTTTTTTAACTTTTGAATCAGTAACATAGCTTCTTATTTGAATAAATACATCATCTTCAATAATTGCATTCATATAAAGAATAGAAAATGGAAATACTATAACTCCTTTTCCTATTTTAGCGGTACTATCTATTAAACAGCTTGAGTGTATGAAAGTCGCAAATGGTATTTTGAATTCAAATCTTTCAAAAACTTCTTTTCTGTATTTTAAACGCGTGTAACCTATTGAATTTATTAACTGATCAAAAACATTATTTCTGAATGCTGATTCAATATCATTAAGGGTTCCAATTACAGGGTAACCATTTATTATGTTTCCAACTGGCGTGAAATCGTCAAAATAACCAACAACATCAAATTGATTATCTTCTACAATATAATGCGCTATATGCTTAGCCATTTCACCAGAACCAATAAAAGTTACACGTTTTTTCATTTTTTAATTAATACATTTCTATTTTTACAGTAGCGAAAAATTGATTTTTTAACTCAAGTAAATTATTCATATTTTTACTTTGTAATACGACAAAGCCTATGCGGTCTATGCTGTTTTTAATTTCATTTATTGTTGAGCCGACACTAACATTTAGTTCGAAACTTTTTACACCAATTATTTTTTGTGCTTTTTTTAAACCAGAAACAGATTTGATAGTTCCAGTTGGGAGGTTAAAATAGAATATTCCTGAAAAGTTATCTTTTTCACGAGAATAAATGGGAGTATTTCCAAGTGATATTTCAATTAACATTTTTTCAATATTAATTCCGGACGATAAAGGTGTAAGCATTGATGTTATATAATCGCCACCAAGCCTGGGGCTGGTTTCAAGAATAAAAATTCCTTTTTCGTTAACTTTTAACTCTGTATGAGAAGCACAATTGTCAAATTTAAATGCAATTGCAATTTTATCAATAATTTCAACTATTTTTTCTTTGATGTTTTGATCCAGATTAGCAGGCTGAATATGCCCCAGCTCAACATGATATGGTAAGGATGTTGTTGTTTTTTCAGTAAATTGGATTATTTCTGTTTTACCTTTAAAATGAATAGCTTCTATGCTGTACTCATATCCATCAATCACTTCTTCAATCACAACATTTGGTTGCTTCGTGTTTTGAAAAGCATAATTTAATGAGATCCTTGCTGTTTCAAGGGAAGCACAAGTTGAGACTCCCCTGCTACCTGAGTTGTCTCTTGGTTTTACAATAACAGGAAAATCTGAAATATCATCAACATTACTAACCAGATATCCTTTAGGGCATGGAATATCATTTAACTGAAAAGTCTTTTTCATTAAAAACTTATCTGTAGATAACAGGGCCGTTTGTTCACTATAAAATGGAATGTTATATTTAGAAGCCAGCTTTGCCATCATAACCAATGGTTTGTCTGTTGCAGATGTAATAATCGCTTTTATCTTATATTTTTCTATAATATCACATGTTTTTTTGAAGTCCTGACCGTCTATTACTTCAAACAAATCTGCAATACTTTTTCCTTTTGCTTTAGAGTCCGGATCAATAACAATGGTAAATAAGTCCATAGATTTACAGCAATTGATCAAAGAAATTTGTAAATTACCGCCACCAAAAACCAATATTGTTTTTTTATTGTACATTCTCTAATATTGAATTCAAAACTGAACAAATATAGTCAATTTCATCTGTTGAAAGAGAACCATACATCGGGAGAGTTATTTCATTGTCGGAAACATATTCTGTTACTGGTAAACCAATTTTAAATGTCTTATAAATAGAAAACCTGTGTACTGCAGGATAATGCACGCTGGTCTGAATACCAGCTTCGTGCAGCTTGTTTCTGATGGTGTCTCGTTTAAAAGATGTTGAATTTTTTAATACTATTGGAAAAATATAATTCGATACAAACTCCTTGTTATCAGAAAAAGGTATTATAATATTTTCTAATTTACTTAATTGTTTAAGATAATATGCTCGGACTTTTTGTCGGGATTCTAAATCGTTTTGTAATTTTTTTAATTGAGATAAAGCAATTGATGCACGAATATCATCCATTCTGAAATTATACCCGAGTTCTATAATATCGTAAGATGTAGCATGCCCTTGTGCTCTTTGATATGATAACGAGGTCATGCCATGAGAGCGCAAAAGACGGATACGCGGTTCGAATTTTGAATTATTTGTAACGATCATGCCTCCTTCACCAGTTGAAATATTTTTATTAGAAAAAAAACTAAAACACCCAATATCACCAATAGATCCGAGTTTTTTTCCTTTGTGTTCAGACATGGGTCCATGACATGCGTCTTCGATAATTTTTAACTTGTATTTATTTGCAATTTCTTTAATTTTATCCATGTCACATGGAAATCCGGCAAAATGAACAACAATAATGGCTTTAGTTTTTGATGTAATTAGTTGCTCTATTTTATCTGGATTAATATTGATATTTTCAAAACTTTTTATATCACAAAATACAGGAACTGCATTTACATATCTTATAGCATTTACCGTAGCAGCAAAAGTCAGAGAGGGACAAATAACTTCATCGCCATCAGAAACATTTAATATCCTGAATGCTAAATGTAGTGAATCCGTACAGTTTGAAAGAGAAACAGCGTGCTTTACATTCAGCATTCTGGCAAATTGTTCTTCTAGTTCTTCGCATTTAGGCCCAGTTGAAATCCATTTTGAGCGAATTGTTTCAATAACTGCAAATTCTTCAGATTCGTCAAAATTTAATTTAAAAAGAGGGATTTTATATTCCATTATCAGACGTTATAAATATTCCATTTATAGTTTGCAAGATTTTTTTCATTTAAAAACCACTTGATTGTTTCACTTAACCCCTTTTCAATATTATACTTTGGCTTAAACCCTGTTAATTTTTGAATTTTACTATTGTCTCCAAATAGGCGAAATACTTCAGAGTTTTTTGGGCGAATTCTATTATTGTCTTTTGTTATTTGAATTTCTGAATTCATTTTTTTTGCAATTAATTCTGTTATTTCACTCATGGAAATTTCAAAATTACTGGAAATATTTATTTCCTGCCCAATGGATTCATTGCATTCAGCCAATTGAATAAATCCCTCACAGGTATCTTGTACAAAAGTAAAATCTCTTGTTGGCGTTAAATCCCCTAATTTAATGTTTTTTTTACCTGATGCTATTTGAGTAATAACAGTAGGGATAAATGCTCTGGCAGACTGACGAGGCCCGTATGTATTGAATGGTCTTACAATTGTAACAGGTAATTGAAAGGAATTAAAAAAACTCAATGCAATTGCATCTGCTCCAATTTTTGAAGCTGAATAGGGGGATTGTGGTTGTTTGGGATGATTTTCATCAATGGGTACATATTTGGCTGTTCCGTAAACTTCGCTTGTTGAAGTTACAAGTACCCTTTTTACATTATTATCTCTTGCGGCTTGACAAATATTCAAGGTCCCAGAAATATTTGTTTCTAAATAGCTGTTGGGAGCTATATAAGAATAGGGAATTGCAATTAATGCGGCCAGATGAAAAACTACTTCAATATCTTTTAAAAGCATATTACAAAAATGGGGATCCCTTATGTCGCCGGTAACTATTTCTAGATTTTGATGCCTTAAACCTTCAAGCCATCCCCAATTATTAAATGAATTGTAAAAAGATAATGCTTTTACGTTGTAATTTTTTCTCAAAAGCATTTCGGTTAAATGAGAGCCAATAAAACCATCTGCACCAGTTATAAGTATTTTCATTTTTCAAGTTTTGTGTTTTTCACAAAAATAGTAATTTATTCTTTCACATTTTACAACTATTTATTTTTCGTAAACACTTAAAATGAATACGCAACTTGATTTATATTTATTCTGATAATTTAACGAGAATATTATTTGCACAAATAAGAATTATAAGCCTAATAATTCATCAGCAAATTTGTTATAGTTTATGTCGGCATTATAACTTTTTTTCCAAAAATCAAATGCATTCTGTCTATAGTGTAACTGATTCTCTAAACTGCTTGATAAATAAGTTTCAATTACCTGAGCAATTACATTTACATCAAATTCTTTATTAATCAAAAATCCGAATTTTTTATTTACAATTTCAGATGTGCCTCCAACATCCGTAGCAATAATAGGTATGCCCGCAGATAATGCCTCCATAATACTGACCGGAATTCCTTCTGATTCACTGACATTAATAAATAAATCTACATAATTATTGTGATAAAACTCTAGTATTTCACTGTTTTTAACGATTCCCTTGAAGCAAAATTCAACATGTGATATTTTTTGTTTAGCATATTCTTCAAGTTCTTTTCGTAGCTCTCCTTCTCCCCAATGCACCCATTTTATTTTTTTAAATTGAAGTTGAGCCAATATATCAATTATCAGATGAATTCTTTTTAAAGGCAATAAGAAACTGCAACTGCAAAACAGAACCGAATCTTCCTTTTTTTGGACGTTGCATACACGAGTACTTGTTTTACCAAGCCTTGAGATTGAAATTTTATTTTCGAATTGGCTCCCTAACAATCTGAGAAATTCCATTTTTCCGGCTAATGATATTGAATAGGTTTGATCTAATGATAATACAATATTTTTTTTAAAAGGTAAATAGGGAATAGGATGGCGATCAAAAAAAATATCCCAACCGTGTGATCTTGAAATACACTTAAAGTCCTTATTCTCTTTTTTTAAAAGCGCCAAAGCCAATGATTTATAATCATGCCAGTATGAGTAAAATATTATATTCTGTGATTCATATCTGTTTTTTCTAACAATTATATTTATAAATCTTGTTAAGATACGTGCCTTAACAATATCCATATACATTATTTTAAAAATATGAAAAATGAGCTTTAATTTAAAGTTTTTAATAATATAAAATATCTCTTTCCAGAAAAATATCTTGGAAAAACTTAAAAGACCAAAAATTTTTATATCAATAGTTACTTTTTGTGAATAGGTGTTGACAAAAACATTTGAGGGTAAATGTCTAATATAATTTGGATTATTTTGCTCTTTTGTTATAATAATAATTTTTTCAAATCTTTTAGCAATTATGCCAATTTCGTCATCAAGAAAAAATTCTTCGTATAAAAAGGGATAACTCTCAGTTAATAATATTAATGTTTTTTGTTTATCCACTTTGTGAAAAAAATTAAATCATAATTCTGATTTATAACCAATCTTATAAACTTATAGTATAATAAAAATCTATTAATTCCTTAATTTTAATAGTCACGTCAAATCTAGCCGCGTACTGTTTTGAATATTCGGACATATTTGAATACATCTCTGGTTTGTTAATCAAAGATTTAATCGTATTTGAAAAAAGTGATGCATCCTGTTTAAAAAGCATAAATCCATTCCTGCCTTCTTCAATTACATCCCTGTTCCCTTTCCCATCAAGTGTAATTACGGGCAAGCCAGCAGCCATTGCTTCAAGGAAAACTAGACCAAATGCTTCGGATAAAGCAGAGTGTATATATAGATCGCATTTTTTGTACCACTCTTCAACATTATGGCAAATCCCTCTTAAAAATATTTCGTTTTCAAGATTGTTACTAATCACTAAATCCTTGATCATGTTAAATTTTTCTCCGTCACCTATTAAGTTCATTTCAAAAGGTACATTTTCTTTTTTTAACTCTTTTGCAACTTCGATTAAAAATTTCTGATTTTTCTTGTATTGAAAACTGCCTACGTTAAGCAACCTTATTGGTTGATTAGGATTAATTCGTCTATTATTAATGTTGAAAAAACGATTATAGTTAAAGCCATAATAAATCAGATTAACATTTTTGACCATTGAGGACGGCAATGATTTTTTAAAGTATTTTTCTGTATCACTTGAATTTGCAATAAAATAAGTTGTTGTGTTTTTATATTTTTTTCTAGTTATATATATTTTTTCTATAAAATGTAAAATGCTTTCCTTTTTTAATAAAGTACTGAGTGAAAAGTTTTTAAATTGTACCATCTTGTCATGACAATGGCAAACATACCTGATATCTTTGTGATTGTAGTATGAACTTAAAAATTCAGCTAAAAATCTATGAGTGTGAATAATATGTGGCTTAAAAGATTCCAGTAAATTTTTATAAGCATTATTCTCGTTTTCTCCAAATAATCTGAATGTTTTGTAATCTAATATTTTAACAGGATAATTGTTTGTGAATTCAGTATTTTGATTATTATCATAAAGAGCTGCAATTATAAATTCTATATTTTTCGTTTTAGAAATTTCACAGCACAAATCCATCAAATACCTTTCAGCTCCTCCTTTTCCTAAATCTGTGATGAGAAATAGTACTCTTAATTTATTTTGATTTGTAGAAATCATCAATCATTTTTTTTAAATTTCGAATCCGTGGTTTTACTCTGAACATTAATTTAACAAAAAGAAAATTTAATGGAGTTATTTGCTTTTTCCATTTTTGATAATATTTTTTAAATATAGGTTCTTCTGTCAAATAGTATAATATTTTTAACTGTGGAACATGAACATTTTGTTGATAATAATATCGTACCAATTCTTTATTTAACAGATCATAGATAGACCAATATGATGTACTGAATTTATGAATATTTTTTTTTAAAGTTATGATGCATTTGTCAATATCTTTTTTTACTTCAGTATTTCCAGTAACTCTGTAAAGATCATACAATCCAAAAAGTGTGTAAATATACCCGTTTAAAACAAATGTGGGCTTTGGTGTTGGATATTCTTCAAACCAAAGATCTCCGTACTCATCGAATCTTCTTACGCCACCGTTATTATACTCAAATTTTAAAAATTCATATGCCTGTATTGCAGTATTTAAAAGATTTTCATCATTAAGCGCCTGATACATCCTTAAATAAAAAGAAATAATCTCTCCTTGAGCCATAGCGGATGGCCAGGGAGGATCTATTTTATACTTTTCATCAAAAACATAATTATACCAGACACTCGTATTATTTTTTGTTGTCTTTAAATTATTTAAAACAAGTAAACAGTGTTTTAAAATCTGTAAAGTCTTTTGATCTCTGTTTTCAAGCCATTCAGCATGAAGCATAAATCCATATTGTGCGATGTTAACAGTTGAATAATATAACTCTTTATTATTTCGGCACATTGGTACTCCATTAGGATCTATAACACCGTTATAAATGTTATTTGTTGTATAATGGATTAAAGCAGGTCGCATATCAATATAATAGGATCCCAGATTTTTATCCAGAGAAACATTACCAAGAGAAAATTTTATTTTTCGGCTTTCTTCCATTATAATATTCAGAAAAGGAGGATTAAAAATTTTTTAAATACCATAATTTGAAAATATATAAATTCCAAATTAATTTTCTATTATTTTGTTTTTTTGAAATATGATCGTAAAGTATTTTTTTTACATATAAATCAGAGAAAAAATCATCTTTAGAGCTTAAAATATTAAAAACGTCACTTTTTAAATCTTCACGAATCCACTTTGAGAGTGGAATCCCAAACCCTTTTTTGGGTCTGTTAATTATCTGATCAGGAAGTTTATTTCTCATTACCTTTTTTAAAAGATACTTACAAGTTCCATTTCTTATTTTATAAGTTTTCGGCAATGTGCTAATAAAATTAACCACTTCTGTATCCAGAAAAGGCACTCTTACTTCTAGGGAATTAAACATAGAAGCCCTATCAACTTTATATAAAATATCATCTAATAAATAGGTTTTATAGTAAATATAAAGAATTTGATTAAAATAATTTTCATTAGGAATGTTTTTCAAAAAATAATCAACTACATCAAGACCATTTCCATTCTCTATTTGCAATCCAATATCTTTTTTAAATAGGTGGTTTTTCATTAATGGAGTGAAACTTCCTAGCCAAAGAGAATGGGTATAATTTTTATTGCTTTCAAAACCTTTTAAAAATTGATTGATTTTAAAATCAAGGCTTATGTTTTTATCACTTACAGGCAAAAATTGAGAAATTTCAGTAAATATTTTTATAATTATTGCAGGAAATAATCTGAAAAATTTAGCATATTTTTCAGAAATAAAAGTAGGATAGCCTGCAAGCAATTCATCGCTGCCATCCCCCCCTAAAGCAACAGTAACATGCTCGCGGGTAAATTTTGATAAATAATATGTTGGTATAATTGATGGATCTGCAAAAGGTTCATCTAATTTATCAATAATTTCAGGAAGAAGGGTCAATGATTGCTTTGAAGATAATATTTGTTCATTATGATTAGTGCCAAGGTGACCAGCAACTTTTTTTGCATAATTGCTTTCATCATAACTTTTTTCTTCAAAACCAATAGAAAAAGTGTTGATTTTTTGACTACAGTTTTTTTGGGCATAATATGCTATAGCACTACTGTCGATTCCACCACTAAGAAATACACCAAGGGGAACATCACTCATCATACGTTTTTTAACAGCATTGTTTAAAAGTAAATCGAGTGTATTTATTGCATCTGGGATTGAGATATTCTTTTCATTGAAATTCACGTTCCAATATATTTTTTTTTCTGTAATTTTATTTTTCTTAACAATCAAATAGCTTGCAGGTTCCAGTTTATAAATGTTTTTATAAATAGAAAATGGTGTTGGAACATAATCGAAAGTCAAATATTGATTTAACGTGTTTAAATTAAGCTCTTTTTTAACAGATGGGTAAAAAAATAAAGATTTTGGCTCAGATGCAAAAACGAATGATTGATTATCATGATAAAAATAAAGTGGTTTTTTTCCCATTCTGTCTCTTGCTAAAAATAAAGTTTTCTCATTGAAGTTATATATAGCAAAAGCGAACATCCCATTAATAATATCAAGACAATCATGTCCATATTCAATATACGCATTTAATAGAACTTCTGTGTCTGATTGTGTTCTAAAGAAATAGTTTTTTGTTTTTAATAATTTTTCTTTTATTTCTAAATAATTATAAATTTCTCCGTTAAAAACTAAAGCATATTTTTTATCAGCAGAAAAAAAGGGTTGGTGGCTTCGGCTGTCTAAATCTATTATACTTAAACGGGCTTGAGCTAGTCCTACGTTTTCAGTAAAAGAAATCCCTAAAAAATCTGGGCCTCTGTACTGAATTGAAGATATCATTTTATAAATAATGTCTTCATTCCCAAAGCCAACAAATCCTGCTATTCCACACATAAACTAATGTTTAATTCCTCCAAATTTCCAGGAGTTACCATTTCTGAAAATGATATAGGTTGAAGATAAATCAATCGAAGGCGTTATTTTAAGCAAATTCTTAATTTCTTTTTTTGAAAAATATCTTGTTTGTGGAGTAACTAATTGGTCAAAAGCTACATGTCTGAAAAAAGCAAACTCTCTTTTTGAAATCCAGCAAGAGTATTCGTATAAAGGGAATTTTTGAAAAAGAGTTATTTTTGAAACTGTTTTGGCGTAAAAAAAATAAGCAGCAGAGAGAGGAGTTGCTATACAATATTTTGTAACCCACCAAGGCAATTTTGAAGATATTCTTCTTATAGGATCGACAAAATACCGGATAATAGTATTACCTTCTTTCGCATATACCCAACAATGAAATCTTCCTCCTTTTTCAGTGTTTTCCAATACTGATTTGAACCCGCTTAGTGGATTTTTAAGGTGATGAAGAACACCAATACAGTATACTAGGTCGTATTTCTCTTTTGTAAGGAATGAGGTCAGATCTTCTTTTATTATTGAATAATTTTTATAGTTAGTGTTTCGCATATTAATTTCGCAGGATGATACTGAGTTGCCCAGATCAACTCCTGTTAAAAATTTTGGTTTTAATGATGCTACATGAACCATTAAGCTTCCGTTTCCACATCCAAGTTCAAGGATTTTTTTATCCTTGATGTTTTCTTCTTTTAATGGATGAAACCAATCTGCAAATTGTTCATACGTGTAAATAGTCCCTTCTGGTAAATTGTTCCAAGAGGTTGAAAAAGCAGTTGCAGTTTTTTGATCACTATTCATTTTGAAATTTTAATCTTCATAAATTTAATACATAAAAAAAATGCTTAACATGATAATATAAAGTTGTTTTTAGTTTATGGCTTTAATAAAAATTCATCGAATTCTAAATTATTTTAATGTTTTAACTAATTTGTTCAATAAATTTGATTCCAGATTTTTCTTTAATTTTAAAGAAAAATTATTTCAAATGAGTGACACAAATGTTTTGAAAAGTAAAAGCAGAAAACATTAAGTTTTTATTGTAAGTAATTATTCTTTTTTGTAATCCATATAGTTAATATTTATTAATTCGATTTTAAACCCAAATTTATTATATTGATTATAGTGTCTGGTATACCATTAATTATCTATGTTTATTTTTTCTTTTATTGTAAAAGGAAATTTATTCTGACTTTCAAAATAAGTTCTCATTATCATTTCAGCAATAACTCCAAGCAAAATCATTAAAATTCCAACAATAAAAAACATGGCTGATAAGGTTGGTAAAGGTGTTTGTATAAAATCCTTCTGACCTGTAATTTTAAAATATACCGCGAAAGCTGCACATGCAAACATTACAATAAAAGATAAAATTCCAGCCCCTCCAAAAAAATGAATTGGCCGATGCATGAATTTGTCAAGAAATTTTATTAGAATCAAATCAAGAATTACTTTGTAAATTCTAAAAAGTCCATAATTACTTTTACCATAAATTCTGGGTTTATAACTTACAGGAATTTCAGTTACTTTTCCTCCCTGCCAGTTACAAAAAACAGGAATGAAGCGGTGCATTTGTCCATATAGTCTAACATCTTTTATAATATCTTTTCGGTATGCTTTGAGAGTACATCCATAATCATGCAAATGAACCCCTGAAATTTTGCTTATAAGTTTATTAGCAATAATTGAAGGCAGTTTCCTTGATAAAAATTTTCCTTCCCACCTGTCCTTTCTCCAACCACTAACCACATCATAACCCTTTTCTAATACATTCAGGAGATTTTTAATATCATTTGGGTCGTTTTCCAGATCGCTGTCTATAAGCACAATAATATCTCCTTTAGCGAATTGTATCCCTGCGTTTATAGCCGCAGTTTGGCCGAAATTTCTTTTGAAATTAATAAGCTTAACACAGGAGTTATCTATAGCTGTTTTTTTTAATTCTTCCCAACTGGAATCTACTGATCCATCATTTACTGCAATTATTTCATAGGAATAATTTATCAGAGATTCATGTAAAAGAGAAAACAAGACGGAAATATTTTTGGACTCGTTATATATTGGAATAACTATTGAAATCATATAAAATACTAATTAGAATTAATATGCAATATATTTCTTTTTTTGAAAATTTCTATAAATATTTTTTGTTTTAGCATATTTATTAAACAAAAAGAATAGAGTATCTCAAAAGTAATGATTGGAATTAAATATCTGAAATCATTTGATTTGAATATAATTGCGTGAATGAAATAAAAGTATATCAGAATTAAAGAAATTAATAAAAAAGGGGCATTTAAATTATGGTTTATTATTAAAATTATAATAAATAAAAAACTTAATATTTGAGTCACCCAAAAACAAAAATCAACAAAATATCGGAATACTAAAAGCCATTTATTCGTAGTATTATATTCGCCAAACATTCTGTAAGTTGAGCTGGAAAAGATTAACCGTGAAAGGAATTTCAAAGGGGAATAAAAATAATAAATTATTTTTTTTTCCATCTTAACAGAATTTGTATATTCCTTAAGCTTCTTTTTTATTTGTATATTCTTGGCAATTCTAATACTGTCAGATATTGCATTATTAAATGAAGTTAAACCATCTTGAGCAATTAAAATATCCTTTTTCATATTAATCAAAGTATCTTTGTTAAATTTTGATGTAAAAATATTTTTATCATAGGGACAGTTTTTAGTGTTTGAATAAAACCATACATTGTTTTCCCATTCTTCTCCTATTGATTGAAGAAAATGGATCATATCCATTGAATGCATTTTTTCGTTGAGATAAACAGGATGAAATATAGTTGGAGTTGTTAGGTTTATTTTATTTTTATAATGGTAGTTACCTGCAATCCAAACGCCTTCGAAAAGAATCAATGGAAGAAAAAAAAGTATTGAATACCTGATAAGATGCAATATCCCTTTTTTGTAATCTTTAATAATGAAATATAGGAAAAACAGTAAAAATAAAGGAAAACAAACTGGTCTTAAAAATGCCATCCAGGTAAGAAGAATTCCTATAATGACTATATTGAATGTTGTTCTTTTATAAACAAGTAAAAACACACTTATTAACATGAACGAAGAAGTGAAACTTTCTGTTAATGCAGCGATATCATAAAATGAAATAATAGGGAATAAAAAATATCCTAAAAAGGTTATAATGAATATCTTAAATCTGTTAACTATCCGAAACGCAAATAATGCAAGCAAATAAAGTGAAATTGAGGCAAAAATATATTGAATAAAAATTATAATATTTAGAGAGGTTCCTGATTCGAAAACAAAACGAAGTAAGTAATAGGGCAAGCCATAACCAAACATTCTGTATTGAAATAAAAAAGAAAAATCTTTGTGATGAATAAGGTTTTCTATTGGTTGAATATAGCTGGATGTATCATTTGAAATATAGCCGATAAATCCTTTTATGTTAATTATATCGTCTGGTTTAGTAGAAAAAAAGAGGATGAAAAAAATAAAAACAACAAATTTTAAAAGGAAAGCAACTATAAGCCAAAATTTCCAATTTTCTGGATTAATTTCCAATTTTCTCATACCATTCGTTGAATTTTTTTAATCCCTCAGTAATGTTGAATTTTGGATTATATCCCAGGAGACGTTGTGCTTTTTCAATATTTGCATGAGTAATAATCATCTCACCTTCTCTTAATTTTTGGTTTTTTCTAATAATTTTTATTCCTGAAAGTTCCTCAATCTGTTGTATTAAATCTTTTAGAAAGATATATTGATTATTGCCAAGATTAATTATTTCATAAATTGGGTTTTGGGATTCTTTTAAAAATTTAACACCTGCAACAATACCGTCTAAAATATCTTCAATATACGTGTAGTCGCGTGCAGTGAGGCCGTCTCCGTATACATCAACAGGTTTTGACTTGTAAGCGCTGTCAAAAAATTTATAAATAGCTAAATCGGGTCGGAGACGAGGACCATAAACAGAAAAAAAACGAAAATTAATTATTTTATAATTATAAAGATTAAAATATGAATAATTTAAAAGCTCCATCGATTTTTTAGTAACAGCGTATACAGAAACCGGGCTGTTTGCTTTTTGTTCCTCTTTAAACGGTATTTTATCGCCATTTCCATAAACAGATGAAGATGAAGCAAAAATGAGTTTATCACAACAAAATGCCTGCATTATATTTAAAATAGAAAGAGAGCCAGCAATGTTTGTGGATATATATTCCTCAGGGTTCTTAATTGAACCCATAACTCCCGCTTTGGCTGCTAAATGAATAACAAGATCAAATGTTCCGGTTATTTTACTTTTTATAAATTTTTCATCCTGAATATCTGCTTCTAAAAAATAAAATGCATTACAACTTAAACTTTTTGATAAATTGATTAACTTTATTTGCTTTGAATAAAAAATATCAAAATTATCAATTCCGATAACTGAATGTCCCTCGCTTAATAATTTTTCTGAAAGATGGGATCCTATAAAACCAGCAACTCCTGTTATTAGTATTCTCATTATTTAATATTTGGACTTGACATTTTCGAGTGAATATAACCTGATAAATTTTAAGAACTAAAAATTATTTTAAATGAAAAAATAGTTACAACCTAATGATCGAAAAAATACAAATTTATGAAAAACAAACAAATAAATTTAAATAATCACACTTTTATCTTAAATGCAGATTTTTTATTAATTTAAGGTATTTGCTTCTTTCTTCGAATTTTCAGAAATTGCAATTTTACTATAACCTGGTTTTTAAGATATAAAAATTCTTCAATTTTAAAAATCAAGGACAATGTTGTGTATACAATTATTCCAATTCCGCACAATACAAAAAGTTCTATGTAACAGGAATAGAAATTTATGAAATGCGAAATGGAAAATACAATGGCAAACATGGACAATGTTAATAAAGCAGATGGAATTAATCCAATAATATACTTATATAATGATATTTTTAATAGCATTTTTGTCATAATCATTGAAATTAAAAAAGTTATTATTGCAGAAAGTACTATGAGGTATAGTACTGTAGTCATTCCAAAATACATTCCTGCAACAATTGATAACACGTATAATGCTTTATTGATAATATCTACTTTTAAAACAAGATCAGATCTTCCTCTTGATAAAATTGTTTGTTGAAGTATAACAATTAAAGGAATTACGATACCTGCAATACATAGTATTTTAAAATAAAAAACAGAAGGAAGCCATTTTGAAGAAAATAAAATTATGAACATTGGTTTTGCAACTAGTAATAATCCTACCATTATTGGGAAATTAACATATGCAACTAGTTTGAAAAATTTTAAATGTATGCGAAATAACTCTTTATTATCTTCTATTTTTGAAAATATCGGAAAAACGATATTTGTTAAAATAGACGAAGTATTATCTATTGAAAGGTCACGCGTTGATTTTGCTCTGGTAAAATACCCTAATATTGAAGATGAAAACATCTTTCCTATAAACAAAGAATCAAAGTTTTTAAATATTTTTTCTAAAATATATGATATTAATATATTAGACCCAAAACGGAATAATTTTTTAAAAGAAATCCAGTTAAAAGGAGCCCGGGGTTTCCATCTCGTGAAATAAAATAAAAATATGCAGTTCGTAACAGAATAAATTATTGTTTGTGCAACAAGACTATAAACTCCGGCTCCAAGGTAAGCCATAACAATTGCAACAGGTGCAGATGCAATGACACTCAATAATGTGATTAAATTTACTTTTTTAAACTCTAGATTTTTGACTAATATATAGTTTGGAACCATTCCAAATGAATTTATAATAAATGAAATGGAAAGCCAATATGTTATTTTTACTAAAGAGGGTTCATAATAAATATTTGCAATAAAAGGAGCACTGAAAAATAAAAGTAAATAAAATACAGCGCTGGCTGTTATATTAAAATAGAAAACAGTTGCATAGTCCTTTTCTGTCACGTCATTTCTGTGAACAAGACCAGCACCTAATCCTGAATGGATAAAGGCTTCGGCTAAGCCAATAAAAATGGATAACATTGCAATAAGACCAAACTCACTTGGAGCTAAAAGCCGAGCAAGAAAAATTGATAATATAAAATTAATACCTTGTCTACTAATTTGACCGATAAAGTTCCATTTAATTCCTGAAGATATCTGTTCCCTAATTTCACTCATTACCGTATAAGTCTATAAACATCGTTACATAACTTTTTTTAAATAATAAAAATAATTATTTGACACCATGTTATTTATAAAATAAAATCGTTATTTTTACAAGAAAAAAGAAAATGAGTCAAATTAAATTTATTATATACTTTTTATTGATTTTTTTTCAAAATCATTGTTTGAAAGCTCAATCCTTTACAACCATTTCTCCAAAAAATAACATTTTACTTTCAGATTCAAATATAACATTTAATTGGAATTTTGTAACCGGGTACTCAAATTACAGATTAGAAATATCACAGGATACTTTTTTTAATAATTATATATACCAAAGCGGATTAGTTAATCAGAATGATTTTTCTTATCAATTTTCTGATTTTGGTAATTATTATTGGAGAGTAAAGTCCTATACTGCAACCAATGATTCAATATTGTCAAATTTAAATAGATTAGAGTTGTTCTCTCCTTTGCTCATCCCCGATTTGCAAGCATGGTTTGTCCCTGATGTTGGTGTTAACACTATAAATAACAAAATAACACAATGGTTAGATATTAGTGGGTTAAATAGAATAGCTTTTCAAGCAGATACTTTAAAATCGCCAACGTTGTTACCTAATTCTCTTAATGGGCATGCTACAATCTTGTTTGATGGAATTAATGACGCTTTAATATTTCAGGATTCTATTTCATTAAATACTGTGGTTACTCTTTCAGCATGGAATGAAAATGTTAATGTTTTTCCTTCGTATTTTACCTTGATCTCTTGTAGTAATCCTAATGCTGGAGATCAGGTATTTATAACAAATTCAGGAACTTCAAATTTTTATTCAGGAGGTTTTTTTGGCAATGATTTTTATTGTAATGGACAGCTTTCTAATGATTTTTCCATACTAAGTCAATATAAAGTAATATCTGCATTTAAGCCATTTTCTAAAGCTTACTTTGGTGCTAAAGGTTTAAGGATAGGTAATGATGGTTATTATCTGCCATGGAAAGGATATATCCCTGAAATTATTCTATTTAATAACCTAACAATTAACGAAACAGATTTAGCTAAAATTAATTTATATTTATTCAATAAATATGCCCCTCCTGTTGATCTTGGTGCTGATATTTATATCCAATATGGTTTTTGCGATACTATGTTAACAGCATATAAGCCATGGTTTACAAATTATATCTGGAAAAAAGAAGGGAGTACAGATACTCTTTCAACAGACTCTGTCCTAACAGTCACACAAGCCGGCACCTATATTTTATCTGCAACAGATATTTTTAATCGTGTAACAACAGATGACATTTATATTGAGTACCCGAATCCTAATATTACATTTTCAGACACAACAATATGCTTTGGTGATACTATTGAAGTAGCATCAAATCTATCTTTTGATGCAGGCTACTCTTTTGTTTGGTATGACTATGCAGTATCAAATACAACAGAAGTATTTACTGAATGTGCTATCAGTTTAGTTGTAACTGATACGAATAATTGCTTTTCCCCTTCAGACACAGTAATTGTATCAATAGACAGCCTTCCTTTACATGTTTCACTTGG
>MEOG01000021.1 GCA_001769125.1 Bacteroidetes bacterium GWF2_35_48
CACATTAGGAACTGGAGCGACATGGCAATGGTATTCCGGCAGTTGTGGCGGAACATCTGTTGGCTCGGGAACAAGCATTTCTGTTAGTCCGACTTCTTCCACCACTTATTATGTGAGAGCAGAGGGAACTTGTAATAATACTGCCTGTGCAGACGTTATTGTAACAGTGAATTCAAACTCTTCTGCTGCGAGTTCGGCAAGCGCGAGCCCCGTTACTATTTGTTCCGGCAATTCATCTACATTAAGTTTATCAGGTGGTTCATTAGGAAGCGGTGCTTCGTGGCAATGGTATTCCGGCAGTTGTGGCGGAACATCTGTTGGCTCGGGAACAAGTATTTCTGTTAGTCCGACTTCTTCCACCACTTATTATGTCAGAGCAGAGGGAACTTGTAATAATACTGCCTGTGCAGACGTTATTGTAACAGTGAATTCAAACTCTTCTGCTGCGAGTTCGGCAAGCGCAAGCCCCGCTACTATTTGCTCCGGCAATTCATCTACATTAAGTTTATCAGGTGGTTCATTAGGAAGCGGTGCTTCGTGGCAATGGTATTCCGGCAGTTGCGGAGGAACATCGGTTGGCTCGGGAGCAAGCATTTCTGTTAGTCCGACTTCTTCCACCACTTATTATGTCAGAGCAGAAGGAACTTGTAATAATTCTGCCTGTGCAGATGTTACTGTAAATGTAAACTCAAATCTACCGATAAGCGTATCAGTAAATGCAGACCAAACAACAATATGCCCGGGCATGACAGTGATTTTTACAGCCACACCCACAAATGAAGGAAGCAGTCCTGTTTATCAATGGTATTTAAATGGCAATCCTGTTGGAACAAATAGCGACACATACAGCAATGCTTCATTATCTAACAATGATCAGGTTTACTGCACATTAAATTCAAATGCAAGCTGTGCTACCGGAAATCCTGCTACTTCCAATACGGTAATAATAACGGTAAATGCTAATCTTACGGCTTCTGTCAGCATCAGTTCAAACGACACATTAATTTGTCCCGGCACAACAGTTGATTTTATTGCAATCCCAACCAATGGAGGCACAACACCAGCTTATCAGTGGTTTTTAAACGGAAACACAACAGGGTCAAATTCATCAGGGATTACTATTAATAATATGACATCCAATGACGAGGTATATTGCATTATGACATCCAATGAAGCTTGTGTAAGCATACAGCAGGTGTTTTCAGATACAATTATTTTTGATGTAATTATTTCCACAGCACCAGACAGCATTACAGCGCAATATTATCCGGGTTGTGCCGACGACCAAAATACTCTTTATGCACACGGAGGAATCGTAGGAGTCGGAGGGGATTATACTTGGTACGAGACAAACTGCGGAGATACTCCTATTGGCACAGGCGATACTTTAACAATATTCCCTGCAACAACAACTTTATACTTTGTAAATATTGTTGATGAATGTGATGTTACGGTATGTGTAAGCTTATTGATTAAACCTTCGCCAAAATTACCGGTTTTTGTTGATATTTCTGCTAGCGATACCATAATTTGTAATGGCACAGATGTTTTATTTACTTCATTGCCGTATGGAGAAGGAAGCAATCCTTCTTATGAATGGTATCTGAATGGAGTCTTAGTAGGAACAGATACTGTTCTCAATTCTACAGGTTTAGCAGACAATGATTCTATTTACTGTATCATGACATCTTCAGAGATTTGCGTTACAGGCAATCCAGCAACATCAGACACAATTACAATAACTGTTTTTAATTCCATTACACCTCAGGTAAGTATTTCAGCAAGCGATACAACTATTTGCGGGGGGACAAATGTAATTTTTACTGCAACCGGAAGCAACGAAGGTTCTTCTCCTGTTTATGAATGGTATGTAAATGGTATTTTATCCGGTACTGGAGATATTTATTCTGGTACTTCTTTCAATAACAATGACAATATAAATTGTGTCTTGACTTCATCCGATTTATGTACAACAGGAGCGGTTTCTTCCGATACAATTACAATGGAAGTAATCCCGTTAGTTACACCTGATGTTATCATTTCTACCCCGGATACAAATATTTGTGATGGGACAAGTATTACCGTTACTGCAACAG
The DNA here is from genome assembly GCA_001769125.1 of Bacteroidetes bacterium GWF2_35_48. Lineage (GTDB taxonomy): Bacteria > Bacteroidota > Bacteroidia > Bacteroidales > GWF2-35-48 > GWF2-35-48. The sequence continues at coordinate 2,097 of MEOG01000021.1, forward strand.
GTATCAATGAAGGTTCAGCAGGCATTTATGAATGGTTTGTAAACGGAATATCTTCCGGAAACGGAACAAGTTTGACCGGAAATAATTTTCAAAATAATGACCAGATAAATTGTGTTCTCACTTCTTCCGAATTATGCGTTCAGGGGAATCCCGTATTTTCAGATACAATTACTCTTTCCGTAAATAGCTTTCTACCTGTTGCCGTACAGATTTTTGCAAATGATACTTCCGTGTGCGAAGGAAACCTTGTTACTTTTACGGCTGTAGCAACAAACGGAGGGAGCAATCCTGTTTCTCAATGGTATTTGAATGGAATTGCTTCAGTAACCGGAAATACATTTCAGGGAGCAAATTTCAATAATGGCGATGAAATTTATTGCTCGCTTACATCTTCTTTTGATTGCGCAACTGACAATCCCGCTATTTCTGATACTATTACATTAACCGTTTCGCCTAATGTTCCTGTAAGTGTTACGATTTCTGCAAATGATAGCACTATTTGTCAAGGTGAACAAATTAGCTTTACCGCAACAGGAATTAATGAGGGAATAAGTCCTGTTTACACATGGTATTTAAATGGAAATGCCACAAGTAACGGAACGTCATTTACCGGAACGTCATTTTTAAATAACGATTTGGTATGGTGTGTCCTCAATTCTTCGGTTTCCTGTGGCGTAGACAATCCTGCTTCAAGCGATACCATTCCCCTGACTGTTCATCCTGTTTTACCGGTTAGTATCAATATTTCTGCCAGTGATACTTCAATTTGCGAAGGAACTGCTATAACATTTAATGCTATTGGTACGAACGCTGGAACAAATCCTTCTTATGAATGGTTTGTAAACGGTATTTCCTCGGGAACAGGCACTACGTTTACAGGCAGCAGTATTTCCAATAATAATTTAGTGCATTGTGTACTCACTTCTTCTGAAGAATGCACTTCCGGAAATCCTGCTACTTCAGCAACTATTAGTATGATTGTAAATCCTGTGCTTCCTGTAAGTGTAACTGTTTTCTCGAACGATACTATGATTTGTGAAAGTGCCAATGTATTGTTTACTGCAAACGGTTTAAATGGAGGAAATTCTCCGACATATCAATGGTATTTGAATGGAAGCCCTGCCGGACAAAACAATATCTTTTCATCTGCCAACCTGCAAAATAATGATGAAATCTATTGTGTGTTTACATCTGAGGAAGAATGTATTTCATACAATCCTGCTATTTCTGATACAATTATCATGGTTGTTAATCCTGGCTTTGCTATTAGTGTTGCTGTAGCATGTAGCCCCACCGGAGCAGTGTGTGATGGGACACCGCTTTCTTTTACTGCCACACCGACTAATGGCGGCACAACGCCAACATATCAATGGCTTTTGAATGGTAACCCTGCCGGAATTAATGCTCCAACGTTCTCTCCGGGAGTTTTAAATAATGGTGATCAAATAGCCTGTGTATTGACTTCAAGCATCACGCCATGCACAACAAACAATCCTGATACTTCAAATATGTTTATTGTAACCTATACAAGCAATGTTCCAGTATCTGTAAGTATATCAGCAAGCGATTCTTCAATTTGCGAGGAGGGCACAGTAACGTTTACAGCTGTGCCAACAAACGGAGGCTCAAATCCGAGTTACCAGTGGTATATCAATAATACGTCGGTTGGCACAAACAACAATTCATTTACAAGTTCCGGTCTGCAAAATAATGATCAGGTGTATTGTATCCTCACATCCTCTCTGCCTTGTGTTGAAAATGTATCAGACACTTCTGATGCTGTTATTATTATTGTAACCCCAAATAATCCTGCCGGAGTAAGTATCAGCGCTGTTCAGGGGAATGCAGTATGCGCGGGAAACAATGTAACATTTAATACTATCGCCACTTATGGGGGAGACAATCCAACATTTCAATGGTATATTAATGGGACAGAAAGCGGAAGCGGAATTGTTTTCAATACTTCAGCACTATCAAATCAGGATACTGTTTTCTGTATTATGACATCGAGTTTAGCCTCTTGTATATCGAACAATCCGGCTGCATCAAATACAATTATTATGCAGATTTACGCATCGCCCCTGATTACTATTTCGGCGGTAAATGAAAGGTGTTTAAATTCCAATGACGGGTTAATGACTATAAATGTAAGTGGCGGAAATCAACCATACACTTACTTATGGTCAAATGGACAAACAACGGAAAGCATAGAAATGCTGAATCCCGGAAATTATATTGTAACCGTAACAGATGCCAACAGTTGTTCCTCATTCGAAACAGAAGAAATAATTGCAGCGCTGGAGGCCTGTATTTATATTCCAAATATTTTCTCCCCTAATGGTGATGGGAAAAACGATAAGTTATTTGTTAGAGGGACAGGAATAATCAGTCTTGAGTTTAAAATTTATGACAGATGGGGAAATAAAGTTTTCGAGGCAAACGAGCAGACTGCTGGCTGGGATGGTACTTATAAAGGAAAATTTTTAGATGCTGCTGTATTTGTTTATTATATAAAAGCAAACTTGTCAAGCGGTAGCACATTTGAAGACAAAGGGAATGTAACATTAATCCGATAAAACTCACTTATATGAAAACTATATTCTTTTCAACCATATTATGTATAGTTCTGTTTTTACAGACACAAGCGCAGGACATTCATTTTTCCGAGTATTATGCAAATCCTCTGAGCATGAACCCTGCTCTTGCCGGAGCGCATAACAGCGATGCCCGCGTAATTTTATCGTATAAAGATCAATGGGACAAACTTGAGAATCCTTATAAAACTTATGCTTTCTCGGGAGATGCCGGCATATTCAGAAGCCGTACAAACACGGGCTACTGGGGCGTTGGGTTTAATCTTTTTCACGACCTGTCAGGTGTTAACAAGCTGGCAACAACAAACCTGAATCTTTCGGCTACTTATCATCTCCGGCTTAACAGGCAGCATATTTTATCTGCCGGTCTGCAAGGTGGATTCAGTCAGAAAAAGATTAATGAGGGAAATCTGCAATGGGACAACCAGTTTGATGGTGTTGCCTATAATTCATCTCTACAGTCTGGAGAAAACATCACAAGCGATGGGTTTACAATGGGTGAAGCCGCAACGGGAATTTGCTGGAGTTACTTGTCGGAAAGCGTTAAGAATTACAATTCCAATGAAGGAATTAAAACAGAATTAGGAATAGCATTTTATCATGTCAATACGCCTCAATATTCTTTCTACAATACATCGAGCGAAGAATTAGATTTCAGAACGATTTGCCATGGAAAAGCTTCCATTGAAATTCCAAAAACAATTATGGCGGCCATTCCTACAGTTACCTTTATGAAACAGGGAGCTTCAAATGAGCTGATTGTTGGCGCGTATGTGCGTTTTATGATGCGCGACAATACAAATAAAACAGGATTTTTAAGCAAGGCTGCTATATCCGTAGGAAATCATTACCGTTGGGGTGATGCTTATGTTTGCTCTATCATGTTCGAAGCAATGCATTTTGCGCTGGGTCTGAGTTACGATGTGAATACTTCTCCTTTAAAATATGCCAGCAAGCGCGATGGAGGACTCGAAATTACGATAAGATATACAACCCCGAATCCTTTCGTAAATGAAAACAGGGGGAATAGTTTGTTGTAGCGTATTCCTATGTTGTTCTAAATTTGAGCAATAAAAATAGTTATATTACTTATGTAAGAAACGTTTTTTTTTGAGTATTTTCCGGAAAGGTCATCTCTGTATTTTCCGCTTAAATAGCTTTTTATTCCGCTTCGTCCATAAATGCTTTGATTGCTGTATTTTATAGTCTATATTTACTATGCAACTCAAAAATATTTTGTCAAATACTAAAGAAAATGAAAAATATTCTACTAATATTTCCGGCTTTTCTTATTTGTATATTCAGCATGCTCCCAACCTATGCACAACAAATGGAATGGGTAAAAAAAATAGATCAAAATAGCAGCAACTCAGATGATAT
>MEOG01000022.1 GCA_001769125.1 Bacteroidetes bacterium GWF2_35_48
TATTGATCCTATTTAGTATGAACCGTGTTTTTATAAACCAACTTTTATGAAAAAACTTTTTCTCTTATTTCTTACTGCCTGCCTCTTGCAATGCAACTTTTTTGCCCCAAAAGCAAAGGCACAGGTAAATGTGCAGGACAGCCTTGCGCTGCTTGCTTTGTATAATAGTACAAATGGACCAAACTGGTTTAATAGCTGGAATTTAAACAACAATGTCGATACTTGGTTTGGAATATATGTTATTAATGGTAGAGTTGTTAATATTGAATTATTTCAAAATAATTTAACCGGTACGTTACCTCCAGAAATTGGTAATTTAGATTCACTTGTTATTTTAAATATAGAGATGAACCAAATAGGCGGATATATTCCTATAGAAATTGGTAATCTTACAATGTTAAAAAAAATGTTTTTATCTGCTAATTTATTTTCAGGAGAAATACCCATTGAAATAGGTAACTTGACTAATTTAGAAGAATTATTTTTAGGTGGCAATAATTTGACAGGTTCAATTCCGCTTGAAGTTGTATATTTGATAAAGCTCAGGCAATTAGCATTTGACAATAATTTTCTTACAGGAACGATACCAACTGAAATTGCAAGTTTAGGTAATCTGGAATGGTTATTATTAGACCATAATGAATTTATGGGGCATATACCGCCTGAACTTTGTAATTTAAGCCATTTGGCATTTTTAGAGTTACAATATAACAAGTTTAGTGGTGGTGTACCATCCTCATTTAATAATTTTGTTAATAATAGCCTATATCACATTTATCTTAACAATAATGAACTTACTGAATATTGTAATTTACAATTAAGTTGCTTTATAAGCATATCAAATAATAAACTAACTTTTGAAGATTTAGAGAATAATATTTCTATTCCCGGAACTATTCATTATAATCCGCAGGACAGTATTTTAAACCCAATTGATACTACCATATACATTGGCCAAAATATTTCTTTCTCATCATTAACTGGTGGAACACACAATAAATATCAATGGAAAAAAAACAATGCCATTCTGGCGGGTGACACTACCGAAATTCTTGCTTTAAACAATGTTTCTTTAAATGACAGCGGTGTATATACATGTAATCTTACTAATGTTAGTGTGCCGAATATAATTTTAACCAGAAAGTTAATAAAACTTAAAGTTTTAGATACAACGAGCAATGTCTTCAACAATAGTAAATATGAATTAAATACTTTGGTTTATCCAAATCCCACCATTGGTAGTTTTATTCTGAAATCGAATTTTTCTGGGACAACAGAAATTATTAATCCTTTATGTGTTTTATTAAGGAAATTTAATCATACCGCCGAAATACCAATAGAAGTAAATGATCTCCCTAAGGGTATTTATTTTATTAAGCGGGAAAATGCAAGAGTTATTCAAACCATAAAATTAATTATTAAATAAAAATTTATTGAAATGAAAACAAACATTATAATATTCGTTTTTTTCTTTTGTGTCTTCAATGCATTCAGCAATTATCAGGGTTCATTTACTTATTCTGTCAATGATTTTACAGTTACACAAAGCAACAATTATCATATTTTATCCTTAAATGATTGTGGCTATGTTCAAACACCCGGTTCACCTATGCTACCGCTTATGTCTTATACGTATATCATTCCATTTGGCAAAAAAGTTTCTAATGTGATTGTAACTAATATTGAGGAAGCATTATATGCTGGTACTTATTCTATATATCCGGCACAAACCGGATTTTATGATGCGGAATTTACCGGCCCCGATGCAACTATATATAATACCAATTCTTTTTATCCTGCTTCTGCAATTCAATATGGAAAATCAGGCAATTTAAATGGAGCAAAACTTTCCTCTATAACTATTTGCCCTGTTAAATATAATCCTATTACAGGGGTAGTGAAAATTATTACAAAGATTGATTTTACCTTGGTTTACTCTGATGATTTAATTACAAATTACGTTAAGCCGGGATTTACCAATCAACAGAGCTATAACTCATTGATAAACCAAGTGGGTTCTTTAGTTCAAAACAAAACTGATGTAAGTTCATTAATAAACATACCTATACCAACTTCTACAGCCAAAAATTTACCTTCTTCATTACTATCCGGAAATATCAACGCAAATGTTGATTTTGTTATTATAACAAATGATGCTTTGAAATCAGGGTTTCAACCAATCATCGAGTGGAAATTGAAAAATGGAATTACGGCTGCCATTGTAACGACAGAATGGATTTATCAAAATTATACTGGATGTGACCAACCAGAACAAATACGTATGTTTATCAAAGATATTTGCCAAAATTGGAATACTCAATATGTACTTTTAGGTGGGGGTAAAGATATTATCCCATTACGTTATGTATGGATAAATGCGGGTCCAGATAATACACCCTATGGGCAATTTACAGTAACAGATTTGTATTATTCCTGTCTCGATGGTAATTGGAATGCTGATGGAGATGTTACATTTGGGGAAGCAAGATACAACAGAATAGAGGGAGCAAGCCCCGTTCATGTTGGGATTTCTGCAGATATTGATGGGGTTGATGTATGGCCGGATATAAAAGTTAGCAGGATACCTGTAAATAATGTTACAGAATTAACAAATGCTTATGTTCCTAAGTATTTTGAATATGTGCAACCATCGCAATCAAATGCCCTGAATAAAAATAATGTATTACTGTTCTCCGGACCAACAGCTTATTCAGATACTGATTTACTATGGTCTGGGCCGTATGCAAATGATAATTTGAGACAAAGTTTTCCAACAATTACCCCAGCTGAACTCTTTTATAATCCTAGTTCAGGTAACCCTCCAGGCACAAAACCTTTAGTTTTAGATGCAATAAATGGGAATTACAACAACACAAAATTTCATATTATTTGTGGTTATGGTCATGGTTTAGAAGACAAATTTCAGGCTTGTGGTTATTCAAACATAAATTCTAGCTTCATAACAAAAAGCGAGATTGATGGGTTAACTAATACCGATAGGGGACAGATCCTTTTTCTAAATCATTGTTTAACTATGGCATGGGACAGAGATGGTATAGCAAACCATTACATAACTGCAAATAATGGTGGTGTTGCTATTTTAGGTTATAATCGCCTAGGTATCATTTTTAGCCCCCGTGATCAGAACAAACCGTTTTTCGAAAACATTTATGGAATAGACAATCACATGGGTGTTGCTTTTAATAATGCGAAAGTCTTAAATCACTCTGATGTATGGAATCCACCAACAACAGATAACAATGCTCGTTGGAATTTTTTTACATTTAACATGAATGCCGACCCCAACATGGAAGTATGGACAGATAACCCTGCCAGTTTTACATCTGTTACAGTTACACCATCAACAATTAACACTCAAAATGTGAATGTAAAAATAACTGTAAATAATGTTCCTGCTGACTTAACTGTAACATTCACGCTATATAAAAACGGAGAGGTTTTTGCCACAAAAACAATTATTTCAGATGCCCCCCTTCCAAAAACCTGGACATTTTCAGACATACTCGTTAAAACGGCAGCCGATGGTTTGTCCTACACAATTACTGCTAAAAATTATGTACCCTACGAAGGAATAATTCCCGTAAATTTTACAGATTATTCCCATCTATATGTTTTAAGCAATGCCATTACAGACAATAATAACAATAACACAAAGGCAGAGGCCGGCGAAATCGTAACAATGGGTATCACCCTAAAAAATGTTGGCACTATAGCAGCTACAAAAATACTAACATTAGACTGGGAAAAGTTAAATCCCAATGACGATGTGATTTCTATTAATACAGAAACTCAAACCTACACAAACATTGCAGCCAATGAAATACAATTGCGAAATTATATTATTACTATAAATGCAGCTTCTACATATCTTACCGATGGTCGCAATATACATTTTTATCTGAAAGAAGGAACAGCAATTCTTACAGATTTTTATTTGCAGGTTTACAAACCCGAATATACTTTAACAATAAAAAATATTACGAACAGCGGATCTGATGATAATCTTACTACAGGAGAATCGGCTACAATGATTCTGGAACTTTTTAATACAAGCCTTGCCGATGCAAAAAATGTTACTGCTGTTTTAAGTGAAAATGGCACATGTTATACTACTATTACACAAAATACAGGTTCTTTTGGTAATATTGCTTACGGGGGTGCTGCACAAAATTCTAATGCATTTAGCTTTACTGTAAACAGCATTCCTCCAGGTGGTAAATATTTTTTTGACCTTGTAATATCATCTGACTATAATCCTCAATGTACAACAATTCTAGTAAACGTACCAAGCCCTGTGCACCCACAACCCATAGAATGCAGTGCATTAAAATTTACAAACACAGGAATAGAAAATACTTATTTAAATAATGACGAAATTTTAGTTTACTGGGAACCTGTTTCAGATGCTATAGGATATAATATTTATAGATGCAACTCTAATGAAAATGGCGACAATATTGGCAGCTATGTGAAATTAAATACATCATTGCTGTTAAATGCTTTTTATAAAGATATTAGTTCTATTTTAACAACCCAGTCATATTATAACTACAAGATTACGAAAATAAATCAATATGCTATTGAAAGTGCCTTTTCATGCGAATTACACGCATGGACATCCATGATTGCAGCAAACTGGCCTGTTGAAACTGGCATAATATCTACAAGTCCGCTTAATGTTGCAGACGTGAACAATGATGGATTGGCTGAAATTTTTGCAGTGAAATATCCTACGGGAATCGCAGCATATACGCCAGCCGGTGCAAAATTTTTACCAGTCGGTGAAAATGGGTTTAATAATATTTTAGATCCTTCATGGGTGCTTCTTAGAACCTGGCCGGCTTTAGGGATAATAGACGGAGATGATGACAAACAAGATGTTGTTGTTGGATCTTCAACAGATGTTTTTAATTCAAACAACAGAACCTTTGCATTTAATTCAGTAGATGCTGAAGAAATATGGAAATATCCAAATGGTGTTTACATGGGATCAAGTAATACGAGCCCCGTAATTGCAGATATTAATGGAGATGGTTTCAATGAGACTGTTTTTATTGTAGCGAGCCCAGATGGAACTAGTCCAATCCAAATTGTTGCACTGAATAAAGATGGGCAACTCCTGAATGGTTGGCCAAAATTATTAAATGCAACAGATGAAGTTAATGGTCTTGCAGTTGGATATTTTGGAGGTGGAATTAAAATTGTTGTTGGTGCAAAAAGCGGTGTATATATTTATAGGTCGGATGATACACAATATAATATATTTGCGATAGGAAGCTATAATTATAATTCGCAACCTGTGATAGCAGATTTAAATGGAGATCATGAAAACGAAATACTTATCGTTGCAGCAGTTTCACCAAGTGCTGGTAAAATATATGCAATAAATAGTTCAATGAATCCTATTCCATATTGGAATGGCAAGGATGTTTCACTTCAATCAAATACAAATTTCCCATCTGTTTCTGTTGGTAATGCAAATACTGATATCCACCTTGAAGTATTTTATTATTCAGGAAACAATTTATACGGGTGGGATTGGGAAGGCAATGATTTGTTAAATATTTCATTCACAAATACAGGAACACGTAGTTTCTCTGCACCTGTAATTGCGGATATTGACAACAACCACTCTGATGCTGAGATTTTAATATCAATAGAAAGAGAAATTAAAGCATTTAAAATTGACGAAACAGAAATTATTGGATGGAATTTAAAATTTAAGGGATATGTATCTTGTCCTCTTGTAGCAGATGTGGATAATGACGGAAAAAACGAACTTCTATTTAATGCAAACGGAAAAATGTATCAATATAAAACTCCTGGTACACCAGAAAAGAATGAATGGCCTTCATTCAGGTGTAACCCTCAAAATACAGGAGCTTATGCCAACCCATGTATATATTCTTCAATCCCTCTTGAAATAGGATCAAGCTATCCTGCAGTAACAACATGGTCTGTAAATAAAACATTACATCAAA
>MEOG01000023.1 GCA_001769125.1 Bacteroidetes bacterium GWF2_35_48
TCCTTTATTTCTGTCTTTATCAAAAGGGGAGGAAAGAAAAAGAAAGAAAAAGGCAGTGTAAAACAGGCAGGCTCTACCCGAAACTTGGCTTTGTGCGGTTGCGTTTAGCGGTTTCGGGTTGTGCCTGAATGTGTGCGGTCGGCTGTCTTTTCAATTTTATTTTGTAATTTATCAGGTTATAAAATTTTCATTTTTGATACTTAAAACCCTGTCATTGTTCCCTTTTTTGCTTTGACAGTTTCCTTTTTTCCTGTGTTTATTTACATTTTCCCTCTCGTTGTTTCCTTTTTCCCTGTCTTTATTTCCATTTCCCCTGTGGCAGTTTCCTTTTTTGTTTTCGTTATTTCCTTTTTCCTGTCACAGTTTCTTTTTTCCCTGTCAGTGTTTCCTAAAACCCTCTTGTTATTCGCTAAATTACTGAGGTTATTCCCAAAAATACATCAGTATTGAGATTTATACCGCAGCAATTAAAAATTACTGTAAAATCAATTTTTTATCAAACACTTGGTCGCCGATAATAACTTTCACGAGGTACATCCCTTTTGGGTATTTACTGAAATCCCACTGAGTTTGTACTTGCATAAGAGGCTGGGCAATAATCTGCTCTCCAAGTGTATTAAAAATCTCAACCCTGCTACTTTGCGCAATATCAAGATTTCCAAAAGTTAATTTAACAATCCCATCTGAGGGGTTAGGGTACAGCACGTAAGATTGTTCCAACATTTTGTTTAGTTTGTCTATTTCTATCAAAATATTTTCTTTTACTGAATTGAAAATCTCTTCCTTTATTTTATTGGTATCAATAAGGAAATTGTTTGAATAGGTAACTTTAGGTTTTTCTTCTGATTTTGATGAATCGTATGGGGTATAGGGAATAGACTTATAATCTGGGCAGGTAAATTGATATGGCAAGCGTTGATAAACATCGTAATCAAAATTATTTTCGTCACCAATGATTGTCAGATTTACGTTATCTGCTGTTTCAAATCCAGATAAAAGCTGAACTTGATTGTTTGCATGAAAAATATAAGGCTGACTACCGGAAACAGTACTGCTTGCAAAAATATTATTTGCTGCATAGATTTCATTCCCAAAATTAGAGGAGGGCAATGGCTCGTTTATGTAAACATTCATTGGAAACTTGTCTTTATAAACAAGCCAGTATAAATTGTGTAGCAACATATAATCTATGCCAGAAAATTTGCCCCACCACATATTATTTTCATCGTGATGATCAGGCGAAACCAGACGATTTGGAGAAGTCCAATCTACTGCCTCTCCGCTTTCCGGGGGAGAACTCCCATTCACGCTAAAAGGGCCACAATCCGGGCAAGAATATAAAAGGGCTTCTACTTCTGATTTTACTTCGTTGTAACGGGGTTCGTTACCGTTGCTGTGTAAAATAAGCCAAATCAAAGGGAAATGCTCGTAAGCTGTAAACCCAAATTTATTAGTCTTGTAATTTTTAACATCAAAAATATAATCTAAACTCAACCCTGTAATTTGCCCTGCTGTAGAAATCATACAGCAGGTATTTTGGCAGGAGTTTTCTTTTTCAAAATTAATATGCAGCAAATGGAGTGTCAGACAAACATCTGTGAAATATAATTCAGTAGAACAGTCAACATTGCCCCATGTTGATGGATTCCAAAGGCTAGCACCGTTGCTCGAACAATTAAAACTTAAATGTGGTTCAATAGGAAAACACAACTCTTCTTCCCAATTAATGCTATATTCATTCATGTGATAAGCTTGCATAGCAAATTGTTTAAAAAATTGTTTCCCTAAAAAAGAATTCGACCATTCTGTATGTAAATTATCAGGGTAATTTTTTGCCAAATAATTACCTGCCTCAGCAAAACCATGAACCAGCCATGCTTCAACATCACCGCCCTCTCTTTCAGGGTTATCGCTAGTGGGAGCAGCACCAGATGTTACAGTTTGTCCTGTTACAGGGTTTTTAATGCCCCATTGAGGTAAAATACATTTATTATAATTTTCATAAAATGAAATTAAATTTTGAAAAACATTCCAATTTTCCGCAAAATCAGGTAGAATAGATCGAATCCAATCAGCTATAAAAGATAGGTTAACATTTATTAAACATCCTCCCTGCCTCATGTAATTAAGAACCCTATATGAAATTTTTCTGACCCATTCTTTTACCGTAACTACACTTCCTGCAGCATCTATTACTGTCCGTTTGTCATCCACAAGTTTTTCAACCAAAGCCAATGCCATAAGGTAATGCCAAGCATTATCCTGGCTCATCTCGTTTTTATCATAAGGGTTGTCATGTGCTTGCCAACCTGAATGTATTACGGCATCATGTAAGTATGAATGGTCTGGATAATTTTCGTAAATATTCATATCATGTATATCATACCTAACGAAATATCCATTCAAATTAGGTTGTCCTTCATGAAATGTTTCCCCATATTTATCAAGCCGTTCAAATGCATGCAAAGCATAAGTCAGCTCATAAAAAGTTGTATCATAATCCTGTCCATAATCTTTTAACAAACGATATTCAGTTGCAAGCATTGCTATGTAATATTGCAAATCATCGTTACCATCGCCAGATGATAAAATTGCTCTACCAATGGGCGGATTATCGAAATTAGTTGTATTTCTGCGGCTAAATGGTATATTTGTTCCATGTGTATTATCAGGACTTACGACAATAAAATCCTTACGTAGCCTGTCGCGCATATACCAATATTTTTTAAGGTTGGAGTTGATGTCTTGAGCTATTAATTCAAAACTCAAACAAATCAAAGTTATAAAAATTAGTATTAGTCTAATCATAATTTTATTGTTCAATATGATAATTAATAATGCTCCAATAGGTAGTGTCCACCGGAGTTCGTAATATTTTTTTCAAAAAACCTTGATTTTTTGCTAACCAAAATTCACATTCATGATAACTATAGGTATAAATATTATTAACTAAAACACTAAATTTTATGTTTGAGTTAACCCTTTTTACATTATTGTATGAAGTGTTATTAATTTGACAAGATGTAAAGGAAAAGACATTACCATTAAAAAAAATTTCATTATTATCATTATAACTAAACAATGAAAATTGGAAATCAATTTTTTGTTCAGCCCAAACTTGTCTTAAAAAAAAATTTCTTTCTCTAATTTGATAATCAATAACTGAGTTAGAAGTAGAAGTTTGTAAGGCAACAGAACCTGTTTCGTATCTGCTGGTTAATTTGCCATCATTCCAGTCTTCGTTATATTGAATACCTGCACTGGAAACCCAAACACAATCTCTTATTCCTGTGCTATCTTCCTGATAAAGCCACCAAGACCCAGGTTTAAAATAACCCCAGGCTTTTATTTCTTCTGGCAGGGAAAAAAGTGGGACAGGTTTTTCTCTATTGCAGCCAGAGTAGGTACACGAACCAAGCAAGAGCAGCATTAAAAAATATATTGGATATTTTTTCATAATTATAGTTTTTATTGAGCAATATAAACTTGTCTCAAGGAATAATAAACAGTATCTGTTGGCGTTACTAATTTAAATTTAAGCAACCACTTATTACTGGTAATACTAAAGTTACACTCTTTCTCTCCTAACTGTGTTACCCCATTATATGTAGAGAAAGGTATATTTATAATGGTTGAATATGTCATATAGTAAGTTGAGCCAATAAGCTCCAAAGTATTAATTGTAGTGTCTTTAAAAATAGGAAAATAATCATTTTTGCCGAATTTAAAAAATGATGTTGAGAAAAAATAATTTTTATTTTGATTGCTGCCTTTTAACTGGCAAAAAGAGGTTGTACTATCTGCTGTTATTTCTGAAATAAATAGCAAACTGGGGTCATTTTTAAAGCGGAAAATAGTTGTGCCCCTTTGATATTTATATTTGGGTGTGGTGCCATCATTATATATACAAGTGTCTATTTTATTGCTTTCTACCCACATACTGTCAAAAGTACCACTAAAACAATCAACTTCATATACCCACCAACTACCGGGTTTAAAAAAACCATAGTGTATCATGTTTGTGTTTATTTTATAAACAGGCAACATCGGCTCAGTAACCGGTTCTGTTTTTTTCTCTTTTTTACAAAAACAAGCTAATACGGAAACAATAGCTAAAATAAGCAATATTAAACCATTTTTTTTCATAAGGTTTCTTAAAATTTTATACAAATAATCCCTTTTACCCCGAGAGAATAAATATTATACTTTTCCGATTTTGTATTTGAATTTATCGTATTGAAATGATAATTTGAAAACAATTCTGCCCCTAAATACAAATACTCCTTTAATTTCAATGCAAAGCCTGTGCTTATCTTTACACCTATCTGATACCTGTTAATCTCAGCATCTTCTAATTCTTTTCCTTTTATTTCCTGATTCATAGCACTTCGTATCATGACTTCGAAATCTTGCAACGAAGTGTCTGTAATATTTATTTCATATACTTCTGACTTTGCCTTATAAGCATACTCATTTTGCATTCCGGCACTAACAAAGCATTGAAGTTTTTCATTATTCACTATATTGTATTTTACAAATATAGGGAATTCAAAAAAAAAGTAGGTAAAATCAATAGCGTTACTACCTATAACAACACCATTTGATTTTATGTTTTTATTTTCCGTTCTTAAAGCGTGATGTATGGACCCAACGCCGATGCCTGCTTCTACTTTCTCTGTAAATGCATACAAAAATTTTGCACCCATGTTTGGGGTTATTAGTCCCTTATATGTAAAACCGCTGGTGTCATCACGGACTACAAAATTTGAATAGTTTACCCCACCATAACCAGAAATTGAAATCTTACTGTTTTGTGAAAAACTTGTTGCAGTAATGAAAACAAATGCAATAAATATTAATTTACTCATGTTTATTTTTTGTTTGTAGTTTCTACTTTTTCCTTTAAGAACTTTATTGTTTTTTGTTGCTCTATCAGATATAAAGTTAATTCCTCAATTTTTTTTAAAAGCAAGCCGTTTATTTCACCTATATTTAAACCTGAATTTACAATTTCATCTTGGCTCGGAATTTCAGGTAAATGTGAATTTAAAGTTATAAATTTTTCAAGAGAATCTAATGGCATTAATTTATAATCCGGTTTTAATACATGATCGTACCAATTTCCCTGATCTACCAATATTTTTTTTGCTTTAATGATTCCATTTACATGAAGTTTGTAATTGGGGTTTGTGTAGCCAATTCCCACATTTCCATTTTCATTAATAAAAAATCTTGCAGCAGAATTCGTATTATCCCAGATATAAAAATTGTTTTTATTTTCTGAACTCATATCTGTACCGAGCGACCATTTTTCGCTGCCGTTTTGCCTGAACGAAACCTGACTTTTGGCTGTTGTTGTGCTTAAACGGTTTATGGCTATTCCACCGCTGGCATCATCATGCGCCACCTCAAGCTTTGCGCCAGGGTTTGTTGTGTTTATACCAACATTACCGTTTTGTTTCAAAGTCATTAGCGTTGTAGTGCCCGGCTCTCTGTTCAAGTTGAAATTAAATGCAGAGTTTTGCCAGTTGTGAATCCAAAAGTTAAAATTTCCGTTGTTGTCAGGAACTCCATTATCGTTATCAATACTTATTCCACGACGTTTAGGGATTCCTCCATTGTTTATAATTTGTAATCCGTTATTGCCTTCTTCAAACAGAATAATATCATTGCTTCCGTTTAGCTTAATTCCTTTGTTGTCACCATTTGCAGAAAGAAATTTGTCTCCTAAATTAATATTCATTGTGGCAGTGTGGTTTCCCATATTATCGGCTAAAGAAGCTGTGTTTCTCTTTCCAATAAAACCATTTGCATCTACTGTGAGAAAATCTGATGTCTGCGTTAGTACTGGTATATCAGTAATTTTCACATTGCCATTTACTTCAAATTTTGCGGAAGGGTTTGCAGTTGTTCCTATGCCGATATTTCCATTTCCTGCAATAGTCAGTCGTTTCTGATTGTTTGTGTAAAAGTCA
>MEOG01000024.1:0-29217 GCA_001769125.1 Bacteroidetes bacterium GWF2_35_48
TGAATTTAACACAGATACAAGTGAGGCGATGATTCAATTAGCTATGACAAAATTAATGCTTAACAGATTAAAATAAAAAATTCAAAACAGTTTCTTAACTTAATATCTTAATTTACGCAGGAAATAATCAGTCAGAAGTCAGAAGCTACTTCAACTTCCGGCTTAGGACTCCGGACTTGCATTTTCACAATTTACGAAATATCTATTAATATAATTAATGAAAAAATAAAATGGTTATGAACTGTGTGGGTAATGTAGGGTATCGGTAAGCGGGTGCTGCGAAGGTTGAAGATTACAAAAAATTACAAATTTATTTTCTTTGCAACACAATTATTTTTACTTTGCAAAAAAAAAATCCATGAAAATAACTTTTATAGGAACAGGAACTTCGCAAGGGATACCCGTAATAGCGTGTAATTGTCCGACCTGCACATCGAATGACACTAAAGATAACAGGCTCAGAACATCTATTATGATTGAAGAAAATGATAAAACTATTGTAATAGATTCAGGTCCGGATTTCAGGCAACAAATGCTCCGATACAAAGTAAGTAAGCTTGATGGCATTCTCTTAACACATGAGCATAAAGACCACATCGGAGGCTTGGATGATGTCCGCTCATTTAACTGGATTTTGAAAAAACCCATGGAAATATACTGTACACAAAGAGTTGCTGAAGCTATATTCAGAGAATATGCCTATGTCTTTGCAAAAGAAAAATATCCGGGAATTCCCCAACTTAATATTAATATTATTGACAATAATCCATTTTCAATTGAAAATATTAACTTTATGCCTATTGAGGGTCTGCATTATAAATTGCCCGTTTTTGGCTACAGAATAAAAGACTTCACTTATATAACGGATATTAATAATATTCCAGATACAGAAAAAAATAAAATTAAAGGATCGAAAATTATTGTACTTGGAGCTGTAAGAAAAGAAAAACATATTTCGCATTTTAACCTCAGTGAGGCAATGGATGTTATTAACGAGTTCAATCCCGAAATCGGCTATATCACACATATCAGCCACATGATGGGTTTGCATGAAGAAGTAGAAAAAGAACTCCCGGAAAATATTCGTTTCGCTTATGATGGAATGTGTTTGGAAATTAATTAAGACAATTGGAATTCATTAGGAATTCGATAGGAATTCAATTGAAATACAATTGGAATTCGGTAGGAATACAATTGTACATCTACTGAATTTCTATCGTTGCACTACCGAACATCTATCGTTGCACTATTGAATAACGATTCTATAATCCCAATCACCATTTACTTCTTAAATTCTTCAAAGTAATGCATCAAAAATTTATCAATAGCCTCCACATCTATTTTACGGGCAATGATGGTTCTTTTCTTATCTAAAATATAAATAGTGGGTGTAGTAAATACATCATAAAGATTTCTGAAATTTGTGAGATTATGCCTGTCGTAAACATTTATCCAATCTGTTAAATCGTGTTGTTCAATAAATTTTTTCCACTCTACGGTATCGTGCTGTGTGTAAAATGCAAAAACAGATAAGCCTTTTTCTTTGTATTTTGTATACAACTGATGTAATTTCGGCATTACCTTTTGACAATGATTGCAATTGGGTTCCCAGAAAACAAGAATTATTGCATCTGTTTTCATCATAGACAGAGAAGCCCATTCTCCAGTATTTGTTTCAAGACGCTGCAAATCGGGACCTTCTTTTCCCATTAAATTCGGTCGCATTTTTTCCACTCTGTCTTTCAATTTTCTTAGAAAAGTTGTATCTGCCCAGCTTGCTTTTCCTGAGAAATAATAGGCATCTGCAATTCCTACAATCACATTTTCCATTCCCATATATTTATTTCTTTCATAAAAATTTAATAAGCCGGCAGTAAGAAATCGTTGCATCTTCTGATTTTTTCCGGCTCTAGCAATTAGGGCATCAATTTCTTTGAGAATAGAATCCGGTATCTGAATTGCAACTTTGTTGAAAAAAATATCAATTTTAGATTGAAGAAAGGGGCTTCGCATCAAACGTTCATCAGTAAAATCAATATTATCGAAATAATGATTTTTATAATACAAATACTGAAACAGCGAGTCTGTAATATTTCCCTTTGCATCCCTTGGAGGTTCAGGAACTTCTATTTCCTGTGTTGCTTTGATAAATTTCGCAGTAAACGTATTAGGATTTTCCCTGATAATTTTTGCATTAAATTTATCCAAATCTTTTTTAATTGCCTGCAATTTATCGTTCAAAATTCGTGATGAATCGGAATTGCTTTTATTATTCATCAAGCGCTGTCTTAGTCCGGCAGATAACTTCTGCGAATATGTCATGTTTTTCTGAAAATCGCTGAATGCTGCGTTTTCTTTAGAGCCTTTTATTTTAAGACTCATCACAAGAAAAGCTGAATCTGTAAGCATTGCAAAATCCTGATCTTCTGTAACAGGAAAATCCAAAAATGTTTTATTTTGCAAAATCAATATATAAAGTCCCTGTTCAAGCACTTTTTCACCTTTGAAATCAAAAATTCCCTCCTGATTTGTTTTTGCGGAATCTAAAATATATTTTTTATCGCCAAGATAATATCCCAACAAAACATTGCTGTTTTTAAGCCCGTTAATTTTAATCTGAATTCTGTGTCCCTGCGCATCTGTTAGCAGTGGAAATAAAGAAAAAAAGGTAAATAGGATAATGAATATTAATTTCATGGATTATGTGTTTTTGTTCTATTTTTTTTAACAATGTTAAACTATAGCTGCATATTTTGCATTTTCGTAAATTTTTTCTGGAATCTTAAAATTGAAATACATTTGTTCTTGCGAATAATAATGTCAGCCTTAAAGCACACACAACCCCTTTCTTTGCTATATCAAACAATGAGAAACGCAAAAGCCCAGGGTAAATTTTATTGATAAATTAAACAGTTTCTTTTATACGTTTTTTAAATCTCGAAGCAGGTAATAATTTCTTAGACTTAAACGTTTTTTTACATCTAAAATATTCGGAAAGTGCTTTTTCTTCTTCATCTGTTAATGGCACTTGATTACCTATATAATCAACGTCCAACTCTTTATTATTCGATTTCATTTTTTATTTTAATTTAAAAATATTTTTTCTGATTTGCATATTGTCAAAATATAAATCCACAAGCAGCTAACGGCGGTTTGTTTGCTGGTAAGCGTTTCGCACTCATTAAACCTATCGCATTAGAGTATAAACATTAGTAAAAAATGCTGTATTTATACCACATCGTGGTGGTGGGCGTTCAGTAATAATAATTTATATCGTTAATCAATACTTCAATGTTTCAACCTTTTTCTTTTTTAAAGTAATAAGAGGTTGTTTAATTGATTTTGTTTTTTTGATTTTTTGGCTTTTGATGTACTCGCTTATTAACCGACACTCTTCCTCGGTTAGCTCACGATTTTCAAAATAATAATCTATATCACGTGATTCCTTTATAAGTCCCATAATTGTTATTTGTTATAGTATTTATGTATTAATTTTAAAGCAGCACTTGTCTCTATAATCATAGTATTAGCAAATAATACTTTTGCTCCAAGTGTATCAGAATAATGCTCTATTAATTTAGATTTTGAGATGAAAGAAACATATCCACCATATCCTTTCATGAAAGATTGTTGACATGCAAATGCCACTAAATTACCTGGTATTCCAAGATATATTTTTATTTTACCTTTATTAAATTTAGCACTTTCAATCAAATGCATAAACAAATGATCGCCTTTATCTTCATAACTTATTAACCCTTGAATAATTTGAGCATTGTTTTTTATAGTCAATTTATATACTTCTTTCGATTTATTCCGAATCTCTTGTTTCCAGTCAAAAAGCCAATCATTTGAAATAATCTCTTTAAAATTCTTTACAGATAACTGAATAATTTCAGTATCAAAAATATCTCCAGTTATGGCATTTTCAATTGAATTCGTAAGTTTATCAACAATAAAATCAAGCTCTATTTTTCTTTTTTGTTTCATTATTACAAATATACTAAAAATCGTCAAATAAAAATCAGATTATTCAATAAAATTATCATTTTATGAGCCTATTATATAAAATTAATTTTTCAGCACTTTCCATCTAAAATCATGATTTCAATATAGCATCTAACGAATAATAAAATCCCGAAAATAAAACAAAACCTATCGTATTGTTAATAAATCAGCCCTTCCCCATCAAACAGCCGTTGCCCTTTCAAGACGTTTAAGTATTGAGAAAATGAAAAGCGCAGAGAGAACACAACAAATTACGAGTACCATCCAGAATGCGTAGAGCGGAAGTTTTTCCCAGAAAGCTCCCATCAGACCGATAAGCTGATTTCCTATTGCTGTTGCTGCAAACCAGCCTCCCATCATCAAACCCTTGTACTGGGGCGGAGAAACTTTGGATACAAACGAAATTCCCATGGGGCTTAAAAATAATTCGGCAAGAGTAAGTGTAAAATACGTTGAGATAAGCCAGTTGGGCGATACAAGATTGTTTGATGTACCCATTAATTCTGATGGAGCAGGTTGCCCGATGGATGCAACAATTAATATTGCAAATCCAAGCCCCGCGATAAACATTCCGTAACCAATTTTTCGTGGTGCAGAGGGCTCTTTGCCCCTGTTGTTGAGCCATGAAAACAAGGCGACAAAAATGGGTGTAAGTAAAACTATGAAAAAAGGATTGAATTGCTGAAAAATAGGAGGAGTTACTGTATTTACTGCAGAAAAACCGGAATAAATATAAATTTCTGTAATAATACAGCCAATCAGCAAGCCTGCTCCAATCATTTTATTTCGCATAACTTTATTCTGAACAAGCATGAGCAGACCATAAAATCCAATGCTTAAAGAAATCAATGATGGCAGATAAAACAACAGATACATTCCTTTACTAACAGTAAGATTTGTGTAATCACGTGCAAAGAATGTAAGTGTTAGTCCGCTTTGCTGGAAAGACAGCCAGAAAAATATTACCACAAAGAAAACAAGCAGAAGCGCAATAATCCTTTCCCTCACTTGTTCTTTGGACAAAACAATCACTTCTTTTTTTCTGGTTTCGTCTTTCTTTTTTTGCTTTTCATTAAAATCAGCATGCTTATAGGTGCCTCGGAATGCAATAAAAATTAAAATAGAAATAACAAGGCTGATACAAGCTACGCCAAAGCCCCATTTATATGATTTCCCGAGCGATCCCACATACGTTTGCGCAAATGTTTTTGCATCCACGAAATTAGTATCCTGCTGTTCTTTCCCTGAAACTGTTAATTCTTCTTCAATTGCAGTATATTCATAACTGTACAAAGCACTTTCTTTTTTCTTTGCGCTGGAAATAAAAGATGAAAAATCAGAAATAATCTTTTTTTCAGCCTCTGCATTTGCTTTTACCCTGCTCACAAACTCAGCAGAATCAACAACTTTGTAATTAAGATATTTCAGAGCAAGGTCTGGGACTTTGGCTTCGTATTTCAAATTGTCTTCGGCAAGAATATAATTGCTGACCATTTCCGCAGCATTGGGAGCAAAGAAAGCGCCGATATTAATAAACATATAGAAGATACTGAAAGCAACATCTCGTTTTGCGCTGTATTTTGCATCATCATATAAATTACCGACCAGAGTTTGCAAATTACCTTTAAAGAAGCCTGTTCCCAAAGCAATAAGAGCTAAAGCGCCAATCATCATCCAAAAGCCAAGTTCTATGTCTACAGCAGGGGCGGCGAGCAACGCATACCCGAAAAACATAATAACAATACCGGCAAGCACCGTTTTTCCATAACCAAAAAAACGGTCTGCCAAAAAGCCACCCAACAAAGGCATGATATAAATACTTGCAAGAAAAGTACTGTATATTAAACTTGTTTTTGCAGGAGTAAAACCAAATTTAGCCTGAAGATAAAGTGCAAAAATGGAGAGCATGGTGTAATAACCAAATCGTTCGCCTGTATTGGCAAGTGCGAGAACAAATAATGCTTTGGGCTGACCTTTAAACATAGAACTGATTTTAAGATTAGACTACAAACTTAAAAGAAATTTGTACGAAAGCAAAGAAGCAGGGAAATTACCCTGCTTCTTAAAAAAATAATTGAAATAATAACACACTAACAGTACACCTGTCCAAAAAGTCAAGTGATTGGACTATAAAGTTCGAGAGCAAGGCATACGAAACTTGAATGTCAGGAGCCTGTCTACCGACAGGTAGATTTACTTATGTAAATGACTGACTTGAAAGTTGAGTATAACGCAGCTATCGGGCTTTATAGACAAGCACTATTTTGCTACTCGTTCGAGCCATTTTACCATAAACAACATCGTCCCCATTGAAATAAGACAAGCAACAACAAAAATCATCCAGGTTGCCCAAATAGGTATGCTTTCATAAAAAATAGCACCAATAAACAACAGTTGATTTCCAACAGCAGTAGCGCAAAGCCATAATCCCTGCATCATCCCCTGATATTTAGGAGGAGCAACTTTAGAAACGAATGAAATTCCCAGCGGAGAAATAAACAACTCAGCAACCGTTAAAATGAAATAAGTTCCGAGAAGCAAAAATGGCGTAACACGCGCAGCATCAGATAATCCGCCCATTGCAGTAATTTCAGCTTTTGAAGGAAGAAGGAATGAACCAAAAGTCATCAGAACATAAGCCAGAGCGGCAATAAACATCCCGATAGCAATTTTCTTTGGAGTTGAAGGTTCTTTGCCACGAGCCCGCATCCAGCCAAAAAATGCCATAATTATTGGAGTGAGGAATACCACAAAGAAAGGATTGATAGATTGAAAAAGCTCCGCTCCTTTCAGCGTAGTAATGCCAAGATTTATATTTATTCCGCTTAAATCGGTGTAATCTTTTGCAAAAAAAGTAAGAGTTAAACCATTCTGATGAAAAGAGAACCAGAAGAAAATAACTACAGCAAAAACTGCGAACAAAGCATACAGACGTTGTTTAACTTCTTTCACATCCATCTCAACAGCATTACTACCTACAGCATTGGCTTTTTTGTCTGCCGGATTCGGGAATCTTTTCTTGTTATATAAATATATTGCTAAAGAAATAGACATCGCAACAATTGCCACTAAAAAAGCATAATGAAAACCTGTCGCAAAAACATTCAAATACTCGTTTGCAAAAACGGTCATGTCTGTTCCGGTAAATCCGGCTTCAGTAGCAAGCTGAGGAAGATTTGCCACCTGATTTCCGGCAAGATGCGAATGGCATAATTCAGGTAATGTAGAATTATAAGAAAATCCATGAGATTCAACCCACCAATTTCTTACGCCTACAGCAGCAAGAGGAGCAAAAATAGCACCTACATTAATAAACATGTAAAACCATTGGAATCCTGAATCGCGCATTTTGGAATACTCAGGGTTGTCATACATCTGTCCAACCAATGCCTGCAAGTTTCCTTTAAACAACCCATTTCCAAAAGCAATAATAAATAAACCAAAGCATGTTAAAGCTAAAAACATAGTAAATTTTTCAGTAGGAACAGGAGTTCCGGTAGGAATCGCAATAACCATATAGCCTACTGCCATCAAAATAAGACCGACTAAAATAGTGCCTTTAAAATTCTTTGTTTTATCGGCAATTAAACCACCTACAAAAGCAAGCACATAAATTGAAAAATAAAAAATTGAATAAATAATTCCAGCATTTGTTTCGGATAAGCCAAATTTAGCCATAAGGAACAAAGACAGAATAGCCATCATTGTATAAAATCCGAATCTTTCTCCCATATTCGCCAAAGCGGCAGACAATAAACCTTTAGGATGATTTTTAAACATACTCTATTTATTTTTAGTGAATATTAAGGACACAAACCTACTATTTTTTTTTAATTTTCCATAAAAAGCAATTAATTTTATCAAATTCACTGTTTTTCAATATCATATACCATAAAATTGTTCATCACTAAACGCTTGATTTTGATTTTAAAAATCATTGTCCGTATACGTTATTATAATAATCTTTCGTTATTTTTGTAAAAAAATAATCAATGAAAAATATTAGCGCAATCTTATTATTGCTATTTGTTTATTCGGGCTTTTCACAGAATGTAGGTCAGAAAGGAAAAGATACTGCTGTTTGGAATTACACGGATATCAACAAGCTGAAACAGGGAAAATGGTTGAAATTTGATAAAAAATCCAAGAAAAAACTTTACGAGGGGTATTTTGAAAATGACAGACCTGTTGGAGAATTCAAAAGGTATCACAAAAATGGAAAATATTCAGCAATCATGTTTTTTGAAAAAAACAGTACACGCATACGTGCAAAATTTTATTACGACAATGGCAATCTTGCGGCTGAGGGAATTTACAATAAAGAAAATATAAAAGACAGCACATGGACTTTTTATGGAACAGACAAAGCTTTAATTGCCCGTGAGACATACATTAATGGTATCAGGAACGGAATATCAATAAAATTCTATCGAAGTAAAAATAAAAATGGAGACCCCATACCTTCAGAAGAGCTGAATTATGTTGATGGGAAACGCGAGGGGGTATGGAAGCAGTATTTTGAAAATGGAAGTATAAAACTGAAAACAAGCTATAAAAATGATATGGTGGACGGTTATTATACCTTTAACCTTGAATCAGGAAGCGTATATTGTATGGGCAATTACAGAAAAGGATTAAAAGAGGGAGAATGGTACTATTGGTATGATTCGACAAAAAAAACGATAATTCATTTTAAAAAAGGAATACCGGATAAACAAAACGAACACACCAAAATTTTTGAAAAAGAATTAAAAGAAGCTGAAAAAAACAAGCATAAAATGAAAGAACCGGATCAGATGATGAATAGCCCGGAAAAATATTTCATGGGAGAATAAAATGCAAATTGGAAAAAGAAACACAAAATAAAAACACGCTCACTAAAACGGATAATAATATCTGTCCATCGAATGACGATACGGTACTTCTCGGAATGAGCGGCGGGGTTGACAGCTCTGCAGCAGCCATTTTATTAAAAGAAGCGGGATATAATGTTTATGGAATAACAATCCGGACATGGGATTCTGTTACTGAAAGCTGTATCTCAAAAGAAAAAGGGTGCTGCACCATAGACTCCATAATGGAAGCAAAAAATCTGGCTTCAAAATTAGGTATTCAACATCAGATTATTGATGCGAGAGAGGATTTTAAAAAAATTGTTGTTGCTGATTTTATCCATGAATATATGAATGGAAGAACTCCGAATCCATGCGTGTTATGCAATCCTGAAATTAAATGGAAAATATTGAAAAAAAAAGCCGATGAACTTGGTTGCAGGTATATTGCCACGGGTCATTATGCAAATGTTTCTTTTTCTGATAACAGATATTATATCTCTAAAGGAACTGACGATGCCAAAGATCAATCATATTTTTTATGGAAACTAAGTCAGAATGATTTAACCCGTACAATTTTTCCTTTGGGAAAAACAATAAAAGCAGCATCAAGAGAAAAAATAAAAAATTTCGGATTTGAAAAACTCTCTAAAAAAAAAGAAAGTCAGGAAATTTGTTTTATTCCTGATGATGATTACAGAGTGTTCCTTGAAAAAGAAATTCCAGATTTTACAGATAAGATAAAACCCGGAGATGTAATTGACACATCGGGAAAAATTCTTGGAAAGCACAAAGGATATCCTTTTTACACGGTAGGGCAAAGGAAAGGATTAGAAATTGCTGTCGGTTATCCGCTTTTTGTGTCTGAAATTATACCTGAAACAAATACAGTTGTACTAGCAAAAAAGGAAGAACTTTTCAGAAAAGAACTAATTTTGTCTGATTGTGTCTTTCAAAAATATCCTGAAATATATGATGGAATGAAAGCTGTTGTAAAAATAAGATTTCGAAATCCGGGACATAATGCAGAAATTCATATATTTGAAAACAAAATAAAAATTATTTTTGACGAGCCTGTTGCAGCAATAACACCCGGTCAATCTGCCGTAATTTATGATGGAGATGATATTATAGCAGGTGGAATTATAGAAAAAAGTATTTAAAATTGAATGAGAAAAATCTCCTTAAAATATAAATTTCTTCACAATATTGATGGATTAAAAAAATCGTTCTTTTTTCTGTTTTTATATGCGCTTTTATTATTCATCACCAATTGCAAAAAGACCAGTACTACAGCAACATTTGACACAAGCTATTACCCTTTAAAAATTAAATCATGGATAATTTATGATGTAACCTCGGTAAAATTTGAAAAAGATTTTGTTGGTCAAATGATTTACTACGACTCATCGCATTATCAGCTCAAAGAAATTATTGATACTACTTATATTGATTATTCCGGAAGACTTAATTACAGAATTGAACGATATACAAAGGATTCCACAAACAACTCATGGCAGATTAAAGATGTCTGGTCAACGACAATGTCTGACTATACTGCGCTGAAAAATGAAGAAAATATTACCTATGTAAAAATAAAATTCCCGGTAGAAAAAAATAAAACATGGAACGGAAATTTATATAATTCTATGGATGCACAAAATTATAAAATTACAACTCTGGATGTAACAGAAACGATTAATAGTAATTTATTTCAAAATGCTCTCACTGTAACGCAGACTAACACGCTCAATGCAATTCAAAAATTCTACTCTTTTGAAAAATACGCAAAAAATATTGGATTAATAAAAAAATACATATTTAATATTTACGACGTAACCTACGCAAGTACAACAGATCCTATTGAAAACAGAATGAAACGTGCTGAAAAATATACACAGGAAATAATTTCATGGGGTCAGGAGTAGGGGAATTTGGGGAGGTGGTTGTCTTATATTAAATTACGAATTACGAATGAAAATAGGAATACAATAGGAATACAATAGGAATACAATAGGAATACAATAGGAATACAAAAAAATCAGTAGGAATTCAATGGATATTCAATAGAAATTCGGTAGGAATACAATTGAACATCTACCGAATTAACTATTGAACACCTATTGAATATCTATTGAATTAACAATTGAACACCTATTGAACATCTATTGAATTCCTACCGTAGCACTATCGAACATATATTTAAAATAGAAAGAAAATTATGATAAAATACAACTTATTATTATTAGGATTATTAAGCGGAGTATTATTCGCCAGCACGTGTTTCTCACAAATTGCGCCTGAAAAATACTGGATACAATTTACTGATAAAAATAATTCTCCCTATTCAATTTTTGCACCACAGGATTTTTTATCAAACAGGGCAATACAAAGAAGAATAACACAAGGAATTTCTGTTGTTGAGAATGACTTGCCTGTTAATCCTGATTATGTAAATTCAGTAATTACAACCGGAGCTACAGTGTTGCATTCTGTTAAATGGTTTAACGGTGTTATGATACAAACAACTGACCCGTCAGTGCTGAGTGCTGTTATGGCTTTGCCTTTTGTCAGTGGTTCAAAAAAAATTGGAACTCCCCTGCCCTCTTTAGCGAATAATGCATCAAACAAATTTCCAGCTCTGGGAGAAAAATTTTTGCAAACAAGTCATTCTGTTAAAAACGATGTATTCCAATACGGCTCAGCCTTTGAACAAATTCACATGCTTAATGGTCAGGAATTGCACAACCAAGGCTATCAGGGACAGGGAATGATTATTGCCGTTATTGATGCGGGATTCAACAATGCGAATATTCTCAATGCTTTTGACAGTTTGTGGCAAAACAACCGCATTCTTGGCACAAATGATTTTGTTACTCCGGGTCAGAATATTTTCGATAACACGCATAATCATGGAATGAATGTGCTCTCCATTCTTGCAGCAAACCTTCCCGGCGAAATTGTGGGATCTGCTCCTGCATCCGACTACTGGCTTTTAAGAAGCGAAGACGGCGCATCTGAATATCCGGTAGAAGAGTACAACTGGATTGTTGCGGCTGCATTTGCCGACAGCGCAGGAGTTGATGTTATTAATACATCGCTTGGCTATTCCACGTTTGATGACTCAACCATGAGTTATGTGTATGCAAATATGGATGGAAACACAACGCCAAGCGCACGTGGAGTTGATATCGCTTCAAGCAAAGGAATGCTTGTCGTAGTTGCAGCCGGAAATGCAGGAAATAACAACTGGCATTTTATTACAACACCCGGTGATGCAGACAGTGCTTTAACCTGCGCCGCTGTTGATATTAACGGAGATTATGCATCGTTCAGCTCTGTGGGTCCCAGTTCAGATGGCGACGTGAAACCTAATGTTTCCGCACGTGGTCAGGGTACTGCATACATCGGAAGCGATGGCGGTGTTTACAATGGAAACGGAACCTCTTTTTCTTCCCCACTGATTTCAGGACTTGCAGCCTGTTTATGGCAAAAATTCCCTGCTATGACAAACATGCAGATAAAATCTGCTATCGAACAAAGCTCACACCTTTTCTCAAACCCAACTTACGAGCTTGGATATGGAATTCCAAATTTTGCCGCAGCATTAAATAAATTGGAATTTATTGCAAGCAATTCAGAAGGCATAATTAAAGTTTTCCCAAATCCATTTACAAACACTTTCGACTTTGAATTTTACTCAACCGACAGCCAGACAGTAACAATAGAAATCATCAACATGCTTGGATTTACCGTTTTGAAAAATAGGTATAATTTCGATTACACAAACTGCAAAAGAATTCAGATAAATAATATTAAAAATCTTGCTAAGGGGACATATATACTGAAAGCTACCACTAAAAATAAGAGTTATTTTTCGCGGGTTGTAAAAGAGTAAGCGGTGTCTTCGACATTTCGGCAAGCTCAATGTCCGAAGCTCAGACACCTGCGGCGAAGCATTACCAAATACAAATCACAAATCACACATTTGGAATTAGGAATTACGAACCTGCCTAGCCCGCCTACTTACGCAGCTTGGCAGGCTTGCCGCTGTGGCAGACAGGTTAGGAATTAGGAATTATGTTATATTGAGATAAAATAGGAATTCAATAGGAATACAATCGTACATCTATTGAATATATCCATTGTTGCACTATTGAACATCCAACAATTTAATTTTCAAATTGACTAATCTTCTAATCTTCAAATCTTAATCGCACTCGGAAAACCTAGAATTTATATTTTTCCCGCAGACCTGTCGTGCAAAGCAAGATTACGCAGACCTGCCAGACGCAGGCTGGTACGCGCAGATGCAAATCATTGATTTTCAATATTTATTTTTCTGCGAAAACCTACCTTGGCAGCAGCTATCGTGTGGACACAAATATGTGAAGTATTTTTATTGAGGTGTTTGATATTTTTAATATTTTAAGCCTATTCTGAATATTAATTAAACCTAATATATGACACGAATTTCACGAATTAGCCTGCCTGCCTGTTTACAACAGGTAAATTTACTACCGGTAAATTTACACTAGGTAAATCAGTCGATTTATCAACTGATGTTGACAAGGCAGGTTCGTGTAATTCGTGTCAATAATACTTTTCGGAAAGGACTTAATAAAAAAGATGTGTCCACACGGTAGCTTGGCAGCAGACAGGTCAGCGAAATCAGCGGGAGGCACTTATCAGAGTGAACTCAATCTTCAAATCTTCAAATCACAAATCATAAATCTCCCCCCTGCTCTTAAACATAAAACGGTTTAGATTGCTTTCTTTCGTCAATTATCTATAGAATAAAAATCTATACTTCAATTAAATACGAACATTCTTTTTCTTCACAAATCTTCGCTTTATTTTTATGCTTTACAACCACAATTGATTTTAATCATAAACAGTTTATTTGGTTATTATTAAAATAGCAGAATAAAAATCATGTAAATGAAAAAGAAAGAAATAAAATTCAGTCTTGTTTACAGAGATATGTGGCAATCTTCCGGGAAATATGTTCCTAAAGTAGATCAGCTTACAAAAATAGCTCCTGTAATTATTGATATGGGCTGTTTTGCAAGAATTGAAACCAATGGTGGTGCTTTTGAACAAATAAACCTTTTATTTGGCGAAAATCCAAATACAGCGGTTAGAGAATGGACAAAACCCTTTAATAAAGTCGGTATTCAGACCCACATGCTTGAAAGAGCGCTGAATGCAATAAGAATGTATCCTGTTCCTGCTGATATCAGAGAATTAATGTACAAGGTAAAAAAAGCGCAGGGAGTGAATATTGCACGTTCTTTCTGCGGATTAAACGATCATAGGAATTTAGAGCTTTCCATAAAATATGCCCGCAAAGCAGGAATGATTTCTCAGGCTGCATTAAGCATTACCCATTCTGAAATTCATACAATTGATTATTACCTGTGCGTAATAGATAAAGTTGTTGAATACGGCACTGACGAAATATGTCTGAAAGATATGGCAGGTATCGGAAGACCTGTAACTTTAGGGAAATTAGTAAAATCAATAAAAGACAGGCATCCGAAAATAAAAGTACAATACCACGGACATTCCGGTCCCGGTTTTTCTGTTGCCTCAGCACTTGAAGTGGCAAAAGCAGGAGCAGATTATATAGATGTCGCGATGGAGCCTCTGTCATGGGGAATGGTTCATCCGGATGTTATTACAATGCAGGCAATGTTAAAAGATGCAGGGTTTCTTGTTCCTGATATTAATATGAAAGCATACATGGAAGCCCGCGCCCTCACACAATCGTTTATGGATGATTTTTTGGGATATTTCATTGACCCGAAAAATAAAATCATGAGTTCCCTGCTTATACAATCAGGATTGCCCGGAGGCATGATGGGCAGCATGATGGCAGACCTTAAAGGTGTGATGGATGGAATAAATCGTTATCTGAAAGAATCAAAACAAAAAGAATTGTCTCAGGACGATATGCTGATAAAACTATTTGACGAAGTTGCTTTTATCTGGCCAAAACTGGGGAATCCGCCTCTTGTTACACCCTTCAGTCAGTATGTGAAAAATGTTGCCCTTCTGAATGTCATGCAACTTATCAAAGGAAAAGAGCGGTACTCCATGATGGATAACAACACATGGGATATGATTCTTGGAAAAGCAGGGCAACTTCCGGGAAAACTTGATTCTGAAATTCTCGAACTTGCAAAAAATCAAAAAAAAGAATTTTATAAAGGCTTACCACAGGATGCATATCCCGATGAATTGGATAAGTATAAAGAAGAAATGAACCAAAACGGGTGGGAGTTCGGAAAAGATAATGAAGAGCTTTTTGAATTGGCTATGCACCCGAGAGAATACAGAGATTATAAATCAGGTGCTGCTAAAAAAAGATTTGAAGAGGAACTGAAAAAAGCAAAAACAAAAATTCAGGTAACGGAAGAAACTCCTATAAAGACAGAAGAGAAACCAAAAGCGAAAGAAAAATTCATTGACCCTTCATGGAAAGAAGTAAAATCTACTCATAAAGGAAAAGTTTATTTTCTTGGTTTCGGAGAAGATCATTTGCAGATAGGCGATCATGTAAAAAAAGGAGACAGACTCTGCTATGTGGAATCTATGCTCGTTTATTATGAAATCAAATCAGAATTTAACGGTAGAATTGCAGACATTAGCTTTAAAAGCGGAAAACAAGTTGCAAAGGGAGAAGTTATTATTCGGATTGATGCTTGACGTATTTATACTGTAGCATCGTTCCATGGAACGATGTTACAGTTTTACAAAAAAACACAAATAAAAAGATATGGCATTACAGGATAAGATTAAGGAATTAATGGCTCTCAGAGAGCAGGCGAAAATGGGTGGCGGTCCAAAAAGGATTGAAGCGCAGCATAAAAAAGGAAAACTGACTGCACGCGAACGCATAGATTTGCTATTAGATGATGGCAGTTTTGAAGAATTTGATATGTTCGTTTCACACCGCTGTATTGACTTTGGGCTGGAAAAAGAAACGTATTTATCAGACGGAGTTGTTACGGGTTACGGAACTATTGACGGGCGTTTGGTATATGTTTTCTCACAGGATTTCACTGTATTTGGAGGCTCGCTTTCTGAAATGTTTGCAGCTAAAATCTGTAAGATTATGGATAAGGCCATGAAAGTCGGAGCTCCCGTTATTGGCATCAACGACAGTGGTGGAGCGCGAATTCAGGAGGGAGTGAAAAGCCTTGGCGGATATGCTGATATTTTCCAGCGCAACATTATGGCATCAGGAGTAATTCCTCAGATTTCTGCCGTGTTTGGTCCGTGTGCGGGCGGAGCTGTTTATTCTCCTGCTCTGACTGATTTCATTGTGATGTCGAAAGATACCTCCTACATGTTTGTAACCGGACCTAAGGTTGTAAAAACGGTAACAGGCGAAGAAGTAACTTCTGAAGAACTAGGAGGAGCCAACGTTCATGCCAGCAAATCAGGAGTAGTTCACATGGTTCCCAACACAGAGCAGGAAGGAATTATGATGATTCGAAAATTGCTGAGTTATCTTCCACAAAATAATCTCGAAGATCCGCCGATGTCTTTCTGCGATGACCCGATTGACAGACGTGAGGAGGCACTTAATGAAATTGTTCCGGAAAATCCAAATAAACCTTACGATGTTAAAGAAGTTATCAGCTTAATTGTTGACTATAAAGAATTTCTTGAAATTCAAAAAGACTATGCTCCGAACATTGTAATAGGTTTTGCACGTTTAAATGGTATGCCTGTTGGTATTGTGGCAAATCAGCCAAATTATCTTGCCGGAGTTTTAGATATTAATGGTTCTCGCAAAGCAGCACGCTTTGTTCGCTTCTGCGATGCATTTAATATTCCCATTGTTACTCTTGTTGATGTTCCGGGATTTTTACCTGGCACAGCACAAGAATACGGAGGAATCATTATTCATGGGGCAAAGCTGTTATATGCTTACGGCGAAGCAACTGTTCCCAAAATAACAGTAGTTCTTAGAAAAGCTTATGGAGGCGCTTACGATGTAATGAGTTCAAAACATCTGCGCGGTGATATTAATTATGCATGGCCATTTGCTGAGATTGCAGTTATGGGTCCCAAAGGTGCAATTGAAGTATTGATGTCTCGTGAACTTTCAAATATTGAAGATGACAAAGCAAAAGTTCAGTTCATTCACCAGAAAGTGGAAGAATACAAAGAAAAATTTGCGAACCCTTATGTTGCGGCTAAATTCGGATATATTGATGATGTAATTGAACCAAAAAATACACGTTTCAGAATCATCAGGGCATTGGAATCGCTCTCTACAAAAAAAGATCAGAATCCACCAAAAAAACACGACAATCTTCCTTTATAAAAATTTTCATTCGAATTAAAAAAAGCTATGACAGACACAATAGAAATTAAAACGAAAAAAGACCCGACAGAAGAAGAAGTCGCTGCAATGGCTGTCGCAATTTATATGAACAGGATGGAAGTTCACGACCAGGAAAGCGCAAAACTTACCATTCAGAAAATATCAAAACGCTATTCGCCATGGAGCTCAAAAATTTATGGTTTGAGGAGAAATCCCAGATATTATTAATTTCGAATTAGCAATCCTGTGAGGTATGCGCACATGCAAGTGGGATGAATATCCTCACAGGTTTGCCGAGATGGAGAGTAAATGAATTAAAAATTAAGAATTAAGAATTTTAAACATGAAAAAGTTCAAGTTAAAAATCAACGAAAATTCATACGACATAGAAATAAAAAAAGCCGGCGATGCCCAAATGGATATTGAAGTAAACGGCAATCCCTACAATGTGGAAATTACGCATGCTGAAAAGGTTGTAAAAACACCGGTTTTGGTTATTAATCCCACAGTTCCATCTACAGACTATCATCCTTCAACAGCAAAAACCAATGCGCCCAAAGGTGGAATTATTTATTCACCACTGCCCGGAAATATTGTTGAAATTTTTGTAAAAGAAGGCGATTACATTACGCATGGACAAAAGCTTTTGGTATTGGAAGCTATGAAAATGGAAAACAACATTGATTCCGACAAAGAAGGAAAAGTTACAGCCATTAAAATCCAACCCGGCGATGCAGTAATGGAAGGCGATGCTTTGATTGTTATCGGGGAGTGATATAAAAAAGGACTTAAATGTTTTTTCAAGATTGACACAAAGAATCATTATCAATATTCTTTACCTGACTTTTCTATATATAATAACTCTACATTTTAAAAATGAGATGGACTTTGCTGTTTCATTTTTTTATTCATAGTCGTATTTAAATTATACACTATATGAGCAATGTCGAAGTATAGTTTGCTTGATTTTTTAAGTTTAAATAAGTGCATTCTCTGTATTGAGCTTGTAGAAATGAAGCTTACCTTGTCTGCCTTGACGATAGTCTGGCAGATTTTGGTCTTAATTTCTCGTCAGCCCCTCACTGATTGCCGTAGGAAAGGCTACCTCTTCGATTAACAATGCTTATTTGCCAATTTTTATCAAAGAACCTTTAGTAGATAAATAATAAAGGGAACGTTGCATTAATAATTTCCATTAAAAATCCTGAAAAATTTATTACATTTGCAGCAATGACATATCTTGGTTCAAATATCAAATTTTTGAGAAAAAAAACCGGACTGACACAGGAACAGTTTGCAGAAAAATTAGGCATTAACCGCAGCCTCGTTGGCTCCTATGAAGAAAAACGCGCGGAGCCTAAATTAAATCTCCTTCAACAAATTGCACTTTTTTTTAATGTCAGCACTGATCAACTTATTGCTTATGATTTTTCGTCAGAAGCATTTCCTGAAAAAACAAATCAGGAATATATTTCCGGAAAAAAATTAAGGATTTTAAATATTGTATCTGATACCCAAAACAGAGAACAAATAACAGTTGTTCCTGTAAAAGCAGCGGCAGGATATGCGAGAGGATATGCAGATGCAGAATACATTGATTCGCTTCCACAATTCTCACTACCCATTCCTGAACTCTCTAAAGAACGAAGCTACAGATTATTTCAGATACAGGGAGAAAGCATGAATCCTGTACCATCCGGAGCATACATTATAAGCGAATACATTCAGGACTGGCATACGATTAAAGATGGTAAAACCTACATAATAATAACAGAAAATGATGGTGTTTTGTACAAAAGAATATTTAAAAATAACGAGCATCTTCATCTGAAATCAGACAACCCCGAATTTCAGTCCTATTCAATTCATTTTAATAATGTATGTGAAATATGGCTTGCTTTAGGCTATATATCTTTTCAGCTGCCTGATTCTGAAGCGTTTTTGTAAATCAGTTCAAACACATAAACACATACTAAATACTTAAAAAAATCGTTACAAAAAAAACAAAAATCATGAAATATATAATCAGCGCACTTACTATTACCTGCATTATTTTTTACATTTTCAGTTATACCTTCCGGCTTGACGAAATCCCTTATGAATACTCATTGAATAGTAAAGTTGATCTAATTGAAAAAGCAAAAGAATCAGAACTTTTATCGAAAAAAATTAACAACGAAATTTTTCTCAATCTTGCATTTGGTATGTGCAAAGAAGATATTGAAAAATATTTATTAAAGCTGCATCAGGAAAAAATTGTGTCAGAAATTGAATGGAAAGAAAATATTTTAGCCGGAAATTATAGCATGGAATACCAATCATTATTTAACACAGGCCGATTTTACTGTTTCTTTGAAGGAGAAAAACTCACGGAAATGCAAATTGATACAACGCTGCAAAAAGGACAAGACCTCATTGCTCTATTTGAAAACAAATACGGAAAAACAGATTTATATTTTGAAGAAGACTGCTCCCGCGAATACCACTGGATACAAGGAAACAGGCATCTTACAATCTTCCAGAATGAAACTACAAAAGGATTGATTATTGTGTATAAAGATATGCGGTTTGAGGGCTGAGGAATTCTGAATACTTAATACTAACATAAAGCCCCACCGAAGCGGGGCTAAAGGTTTTACAACCTACGGCATATAGCCTTATTGTGATAAGAAAAAAAATGGAATTAATTTTTTCTTGATGCAAATATATAAATATTTGTTATAAATTCTTATTTTTAACGTATTATTATCAGAATAATTTATTAAACAATTAATTTATGGCTAAAATTTTAGGGCTCGATTTAGGTACAAATAGTATTGGTTGGGCAGTTGTGGAAGATCAAAACAATAAAACAACTTTAATAGATAAAGGCGTAAGAATTTTTTCAGAAGGAGTAAAAATTGAAAAAGGAATTGAAAAATCAAAAGCTGCAGAAAGAACCGACTTCAGAAGTGCACGAAAAATTAAATTCAGAAGAAGATTAAGAAAACAAGAAACTCTAAAAGTTTTAATTGAAAACAATATGTGCCCTCTTACTATTGAAGAGTGGACAAAGTGGAAAAAAGACAAAAAGGAATATCCAAAAAACCCAGATTTCATCAATTGGTTAAAAACAGATGAATTAAAAAACATCAACCCTTATTTTTTCAGAGATAAAGCAAGCCGTACAGAATTACCTTTGATGCAAACAGGAAGAGCTTTATATCATCTTGCTCAACGACGTGGATTTTTAAGTAATAGACTCGATCAGGGAAGTGATGGCTTTACTGAACAAATTCGTCTTGATCTCATTAAAAAAATAGAATGTGAGACGGATAAAACAGAACTCTTAACATCAGTTCAATCAATTATAGATACTTATTCTGAAGAAGAAGATAAAGATGCAAAAAAACTGCTAAAAGGAGTTGAAAAATTATGTAAAATTAACAATGAATTACCTATAACAGAGTTTAAGGAAAAATTAATTAATTATTTGAATAAAGCAGATAACCTCGGTGCTGTAAAAAAAGGTATAGCTGATGTATCAAAAAAAATCACGGAAACAGGTTGTGAAACGTTAGGGCAGTATTTTTACAAATTATATCAAAATCAAAGCAAAATAAGAAAAGTATATACTGCACGAACAGAGCATTATTATCATGAATTCCTTAAAATATGCGAAACACAAAACATTTGTGACCAATTAAAACATAAATTAGATAAAGCAATATTTTATCAACGCCCATTAAAATCACAGAAAGGATTAATAGGTAAATGTGTATTTGAAAAAAATAAAACACGTTGTGCTGTTTCACATCCAGCATACGAAGAATACAGAGCATTACAGTTTATTAATAGTATCAAAGTCAGTGAAACAAAAGACGGTAAAAAAGATTTTCTTAGCTTTGATGAAAGAAAAAAAATATGGCCGAAATTTATTCGTAAAAGTAAACCCAATTTTGATTTCAAAGAAATCGCTGAAACTCTTGATAAAAAAGGTCTATCACGTTATTATAATTATACTGGACATACCTCTGTTAGTGGATGCCCCACTATTGCTCAATTAACGAATATATTTGGTGAAAACTGGCAAGAAACCCTTTTTGAAAAATACACAAATAAACAAAATACAAAAGGGTTAAAAACTATAGATGAAGTTGTAACAGATATATGGCATGTATTATTCACGTTTGATAAAGATGAAAAAATCATTGAATTTGGAAAACAAAAATTAGGTTTAAATGAAGTATTAGCAAAGAAATTTGGCGCAATTAATTTGAAAAAAGATTATGCTTCGTTAAGTCTGAAGGCAATTAATAAAATTCTGCCCTATTTACGTGAAGGATTAATATATTCTTATGCTGTATTTCTAGCAAATATAGAAAATGTTGTTGGCGAAGAAATATGGAAAAATGATGAAAACAAAAACCTGATTAAAAAAGAATTGCATTTATTAATTGACAACTTTAATGAAATAAAAGGGTTAGAAGCGGTTGTTAATGATTTTATAGCCGATTTTAAAAAAGAGTATAATAATGCCCATAAAGACTATGTACTGGATGAACAAGACAAAAAAATACTTCTTGAAAAAATAGAATCTAATTATGGTAAAAATAAATTTGAAAGCCTAGAACCTGATAAAAAGACAGAAATTATTAATTCTACAGAAAAAATGGTAGCTGAACAGCTCCGTAAGCAGAGAGGCGAATTTATTAAACCAAAAAGACTCGACGAAAAAATAAGCGAGTTTCTTATTAATAACTTTAATGTTACTAAAAAATCTATAGCCAGGCTATATCACCCTTCAGACGTGGAGATTTTTAAGACAGCTTCAAGAAATTCAGAGGGCCTGCTTTTATTGGGAAGCCCAATAGTATCATCTATTAAAAACCCTATGGCTATGAGAGCCATGCATCAATTACGAAAATTGGTTAATACTCTAATTAAAGAAAATATTATTGATGAAGAAACAAAAATAAATATTGAGCTTGCCCGTGAACTTAATGATGCAAATAAACGTGCGGCTATAAAAAAATGGCAGGATGAACGACAAAAAGCCAGAGAAGAATACAAAAAATCCATAAAAGAATTATTCAAAGCCGAATGTGGTAAAGATATTGAACCATCTGATTCAGAAATTTTGAAATATGAATTATGGGAAGAGCAACAGCATATATGTATCTATACTGGGAAAACTATCAATATTTGTGATTTTATTGGAGCAAATCCTAATTTTGATATTGAACATACAATACCAAAAAGCTTATGCTTCGATAATTCAAATGAGAATCTTACTCTTTGTGACATTCAATATAACAGAGATGTTAAAAGAAATAAAATACCAACCGAATTAAGCGATTATAATAGCATAAAACCTAGATTAGATAAATGGTTGGTATTTATTGATGATTATGAGAAACTATACAATACCCGCAAAAAAGCCAAAGGGATTGAAACTAAGGAGCAAAAAGATAAAAGGATTAAAGAAAAGCATTATTATAAGCTACACCTTGATTACTGGAAAGGTAAATACAAAAGATTTATTATGGTAGATGTACCTTCTGGCTTTAAAAACAGTCAGATTGTTGATACCGGAATTATTACAAAGTACGCTATTTCATACATGAAGTCTATTTTTCCAAAAGTATATTCTGTAAAAGGTAATATTGTTGCTGAATTCAGAAAAATTTGGGGACTTCAAAATGATTATGAAAAAAAAGAACGGGTTAATCATGTTCACCATTGTATTGATGCTATTACGATTGCTTGTATGTCGAAACAGAAATACGACACATTAGCTAAAATATATCATGAAGACGAAGCCGGATTTCACAAAATAAAAAAAGAAACCCAATTGGTGTCAAAACCTTGGACTTCATTTACAATGGATGTTCTTAATATTGAAAAAGAAATTTTTGTTTCGCATCATACGCCAGACAATATGAAAAAACAAAGCAAAAAAGTAGTTAGAGAGAGAGGTATCATTGCACCTAAAGTCATTTATGAAACTGATGCAAACAATAATACCTTGCGTGATAAATATGGTAAAAAAATTGTTAAAGAATATATTTTGCTCAAAGACGTTAATGGAAATTTGATTCCTATAAAAGGGAAAAGATTAACGCCTTCAGATATTATTAATAAAGTTGATGGCATTGATTATTTTTCATTAATCATAAATGATAAAATACAGTATTATGAATTTGCAAAAAGTAAAAAAACAGGAAAGATAATTTATAAAAAAGAACCTATATATCTACAAGGTGATACAGTTAGAGGGTCACTGCATTTAGACACTTTCTACGGTGCAATTGCAAAGGACATTAATGGCAATATAATTACTAATACAAATGGTAAAATTGCACCAAATTATGTAATTAGAAAAGAATTATCAAAACTTAAAGAAACAGACATTGAAAATATTGTTGATCCAGTAGTTAGAGGAAAAATTATTGAAGCTAAAAAAAACAAACTAATTACTTTTAATAAAAGTGGCGCAGTTATAAAAACGACGATATGGATGAAAGAAAACCAAATTCCCATTAACAAAGTTAGAGTTTACTCCTCATTAAAAAACCCTTTACCCGATTTTAAAAAACATCGAGATTTATCACATCTTACTTACAAGCAACAATACAATGTTTCAAATGAAGAAAATTATTGTTTAGCCATATATGAAGGTAAAAATAAAAAAGGTAACGTTTGCAGAACTTGCGAATTAGTTAATATGATTGATGCTGGAAATTATTATCGTTTAAGCAATAAAAATTGGAAACAACAATACCCTATTGTACCAGAAAAAGATTCTGTTACAAATTATTCTTTAAAAACGATCATTACAAAGGGATTAATGGTTTTACTTTATGAAAAATCACCTGAAGAAATTTGGGAATTAACATATAATCAACAAATGGAACGTTTGTATGAAATAACACAATTAGATACAGAAAAATCAGCAGAAATTAAACTATTATTTCACCAAGAAGCAAGAGAAAAAAAGGTAATAACTGAATATATGGGATTAAAAACAGGTATGAAAGGCGGAAAAAATATAGGTAAACACAAAGAGTTTCCTTGGATAAAAGTTGGTCCAAACAGTTTTGATGCTTTAATAGAAGGTATTGATTTTAAACTCACACCAACTGGTAAAATCATTAAACTATGACACCCAAAAAAAAATATAAAAAAAAATCAGAAATAAATAATTTAGCAAAAGAACCTGCCGATGCTTATACAATAAAATTCTGTTCTTCTTTTGAAGAAATGAATGAAGCAGAAGCTATGGAAATGGCTATGATTTCACCTTTACAACATTTAAAAAACGCAACAGCGCTTATTAAAAACATTTATGCCATTGAATTAAAAAATAAAATAAAATACGACACTATTTATTTTGTAAATCATGAGTAATATATTGCTTCCTGAATTTAAGAAAATGCTTCTTCTTTTAAAGAAACACGATGTGGATTTTTTACTCATAGGCGGCTATGCAGTAATTTATTATGGATACGACAGAGTAACCGGCGATATGGACATTTGGCTAGATGCAACAAAAGATAATAAAATAAAATTATGCAAAGCGCTTAATGAATTTGGTATTAATGAAGAGAGCATTAAAAAAGTTAAAAAACTCAATTTTGAAGAAACTCATTTTTTCTATTTCGGGCAAAAACCACAAAAAATTGATTTTCTTACAAAAGTAAATTTAATAAATTTTAAAGAAGCTTTTGAAATGGCTAATTATTTTCCACTCCAAAATCAGCAAATACCTGTAATTCATTACGAACACCTGATTCTTACAAAAATAAGTAACAAAAGATCTAAAGATAAAACTGACATAGAAGAACTACAGCGAATATTAAAATACCGTAAAAATAGTTGAACGATTATTTTATGCTGCCATCAATCCAACCCATATATGTTAAAAAGAACCCTGTATTTCAGCAATCCCTATCACCTGAATACAGAAAACAAACAATTAATAATAACCAACAAGACTAATGGAGAGGTTAAACAGACACCCATTGAAGATATTGGTTTTATAATTTTTGAACACCCGCACATTACCTTTACACAATCGGTAATGCAGTTCTTAACAGAGAATAACACTGCCGTGGTATTTTGCGATGATAAACATTTGCCGTCTTCTTTATTGCTAAACCTTGAATCAAATCATTTGCAAAATGAAATTTTCGCTTTTCAGATAGCAGCAACAGAGCCTCTGAAAAAACAACTTTGGAAACAAACCATAGAAAGCAAAATAAAAAATCAGGCAACGCTTTTAAAAAAATACAAAAAAGAATACAAATTTCTTATCGCACTTTCGCAGGATGTTAAAAGCGGAGATACTACGAACAGAGAAGCTGTAGCTGCAAAATATTACTGGAAAAATTTATTCGACATTCCCGATTTTTTTCGCGATCGCTATGGGTTCCCACCAAACAATTTACTCAACTACGGATATGCCATTTTACGTGCAGCAGTAGCTCGTTCCTTAACAGGTTCAGGATTGCTTCCCACATTGGGAATCCACCATCATAACCGCTACAATGCCTATTGTCTTGCAGACGATATAATGGAAGCATACAGACCATGGGTTGATGAAATTGTTTTAGCGCAATGCGTAAACAACGAAGCACCCGATGATCTCACAAAAGAACTGAAAGCAGAATTACTGGGTGTTTTATCATGCGACACAAAATTTGAAAAAGTAACACGACCCTTAATGGTAGGACTTTCAATAACTACTGCTTCGCTGGCTAAATGTTATGAGGGTGAAATAAGAAAAATAGAGTATCCGGAATTTGAATAAAAACCTATGTCGCACGAGCGGCTCAATGCCTATCATATAATGTGGCTTTTTGTATTTTTCGATCTTCCTGTAGTAAAAAAGAAAGAGCGCAAAGATGCAGCGCGTTTCAGAAAAGAATTGCAGAACGATGGATTTACCATGATGCAATATTCTGTTTACATAAGGCATTGTGCAAGCACAGAAAGTGCAGACGTGCATGAAAAAAGAGTGAAAAAATTCATGCCGGGAAAAGGGTACATCAGCATATTGCGCATTACAGACAAGCAATACGGAAATATCGTAAATTTCTGGGGTGTTGAAACCAAACCCCTGACCCCGGGCCCTAAACAATTAGAGCTTTTTTAAAATACGATTGAAAAAATGACGGAAGAAGCCTTATCTTACT
This sequence comes from Bacteroidetes bacterium GWF2_35_48, assembly GCA_001769125.1. GTDB lineage: Bacteria > Bacteroidota > Bacteroidia > Bacteroidales > GWF2-35-48 > GWF2-35-48. The sequence continues at coordinate 26,358 of MEOG01000024.1, forward strand.
TCAACCGACACTATTTTTAATTCAATCTTTTTCTGTCTTTTTCTTTAATAACAGTGCTTCCAAGAGCATCTATTATTTATTATTCCATTTTTCTTTCAAACCACAACCAGGATACAGTATTCTGATTTATACTTATATTATTTATTATTCCATTTTTCTTTCAAACCACAACAGCAGAAACAAACGGATATAACAAGGGATATTATTTATTATTCCATTTTTCTTTCAAACCACAACAGGATATTGACACTGAATTGAATACTCAAGATTATTTATTATTCCATTTTTCTTTCAAACCACAACAATCAATATCAGTTTCATAATTTCGAGACATTATTTATTATTCCATTTTTCTTTCAAACCACAACCAAAATAAATATAGCAATGAAGCAAAAGACATTATTTATTATTCCATTTTTCTTTCAAACCACAACCAGAAATGGCAGGTAATAGTTTTGATAAGGATTATTTATTATTCCATTTTTCTTTCAAACCACAACCGGCGGACCTGTACCCGGAACAGGCAACAATTATTTATTATTCCATTTTTCTTTCAAACCACAACCAGGAACTACTGTTGATTTTGATGCCGATGATTATTTATTATTCCATTTTTCTTTCAAACCACAACCAGTAATCTATGAACTTTTGCTCGTCTGTAATTATTTATTATTCCATTTTTCTTTCAAACCACAACCCGTATCCATTGTAACGGTTTCTGCTGTAAATTATTTATTATTCCATTTTTCTTTCAAACCACAACAGCAGAAACAAACGGATATAACAAGGGATATTATTTATTATTCCATTTTTCTTTCAAACCACAACAGGATATTGACACTGAATTGAATACTCAAGATTATTTATTATTCCATTTTTCTTTCAAACCACAACAATCAATATCAGTTTCATAATTTCGAGACATTATTTATTATTCCATTTTTCTTTCAAACCACAACCAAAATAAATATAGCAATGAAGCAAAAGACATTATTTATTATTCCATTTTTCTTTCAAACCACAACCAGAAATGGCAGGTAATAGTTTTGATAAGGATTATTTATTATTCCATTTTTCTTTCAAACCACAACCGGCGGACCTGTACCCGGAACAGGCAACAATTATTTATTATTCCATTTTTCTTTCAAACCACAACCAGGAACTACTGTTGATTTTGATGCCGATGATTATTTATTATTCCATTTTTCTTTCAAACCACAACCAGTAATCTATGAACTTTTGCTCGTCTGTAATTATTTATTATTCCATTTTTCTTTCAAACCACAACCCGTATCCATTGTAACGGTTTCTGCTGTAAATTATTTATTATTCCATTTTTCTTTCAAACCACAACCCCTGTTAAAGAGTGTCCCTGCTGAATAAAATTATTTATTATTCCATTTTTCTTTCAAACCACAACTTCCAGCATATTCAGTCAATTCCCATCTGTATTATTTATTATTCCATTTTTCTTTCAAACCACAACCATCAACAAAATCCTTTTTAGTTAAAAATAATTATTTATTATTCCATTTTTCTTTCAAACCACAACATGTCCTCCTGTGTTCCCATTTATACAGCAATTATTTATTATTCCATTTTTCTTTCAAACCACAACAGCAACACAGGAACTCAAAACTTTTGAACATTATTTATTATTCCATTTTTCTTTCAAACCACAACCGTTGTCGAGTGTATGTTGATTCAGTACTTATTATTTATTATTCCATTTTTCTTTCAAACCACAACAGCGATATCGGTGTTGTTGTGGATTCCGACATTATTTATTATTCCATTTTTCTTTCAAACCACAACTATAAATTAAAGATGAAGTATAAACCTAATATTATTTATTATTCCATTTTTCTTTCAAACCACAACTGTAGCTCCATAATTACTGAATCTTGCAAATTATTTATTATTCCATTTTTCTTTCAAACCACAACTTTCCCGGTGTAGCTTGCACCGTCCACTGTATTATTTATTATTCCATTTTTCTTTCAAACCACAACTGCAACATGACTGCAATCGAAATACAACGAAATTATTTATTATTCCATTTTTCTTTCAAACCACAACCTTTCTATCTCTTTGCCCCCAATAACGCCAATTATTTATTATTCCATTTTTCTTTCAAACCACAACCCACATTACCTATACACGGTGTTAGCCGCTATTATTTATTATTCCATTTTTCTTTCAAACCACAACTGTCGATCCATAATTACTGAATCTTGCCAGATTATTTATTATTCCATTTTTCTTTCAAACCACAACGGACTTAATAATCTTACGTCCGAGGGCAAGATTATTTATTATTCCATTTTTCTTTCAAACCACAACTAAAAGTATTTTATTAGACAATCAAAGTAAATTATTTATTATTCCATTTTTCTTTCAAACCACAACTGGAATGTCGGGAGCCAGCGGCTTTGGTAATTATTTATTATTCCATTTTTCTTTCAAACCACAACACCAGAAGTTTTCACGATTGACACAGAAGTATTATTTATTATTCCATTTTTCTTTCAAACCACAACCTCTGTTCTTTTTTCTTTTATGATTTAGGAATTATTTATTATTCCATTTTTCTTTCAAACCACAACTCGGGTGGGTCGCATTCGTTATCTCCTATGATTATTTATTATTCCATTTTTCTTTCAAACCACAACCAGGTTATTTTGTTCGCCAAAATATTCTACATTATTTATTATTCCATTTTTCTTTCAAACCACAACTAGTATTAATCTTAAAACAAAATAAAATGGAATTATTTATTATTCCATTTTTCTTTCAAACCACAACCCGTATCCATTGTAACGGTTTCTGCTGTAAATTATTTATTATTCCATTTTTCTTT
>MEOG01000024.1:29235-29452 GCA_001769125.1 Bacteroidetes bacterium GWF2_35_48
TATTCCATTTTTCTTTCAAACCACAACAAAAGAAAAACTATTGATCGGGAAATGATAATTATTTATTATTCCATTTTTCTTTCAAACCACAACAGCACGCAATTGTATTACACAGGAATCTTTATTATTTATTATTCCATTTTTCTTTCAAACCACAACGATGGTTTCGGTCAGAAATCTCAGCAAGATATTATTTATTATTCCATTTTTCTTTCAA
>MEOG01000024.1:29529-78913 GCA_001769125.1 Bacteroidetes bacterium GWF2_35_48
TATTCCATTTTTCTTTCAAACCACAACCCGGTTGATGTTAATGTTTGTGGGTCATAATTATTTATTATTCCATTTTTCTTTCAAACCACAACAAAATCGTATTACTCATAAAAAATTAACGAATTATTTATTATTCCATTTTTCTTTCAAACCACAACTGCTCAAGAGTTGCTGCTTTGTCTTCAGCAATTATTTATTATTCCATTTTTCTTTCAAACCACAACTATCCATTTAAGCTCTGGTACTTTTGCTGATTATTTATTATTCCATTTTTCTTTCAAACCACAACGTAAGATAAATTACTAAATTTACCTATAAGATTATTTATTATTCCATTTTTCTTTCAAACCACAACCATCCCAGCACCTAATGTAACATTGCCACATTATTTATTATTCCATTTTTCTTTCAAACCACAACAAAGAAAATAAAAACACGCTTGATGATATTATTATTTATTATTCCATTTTTCTTTCAAACCACAACCATAACAAAATTGAAGCATTGAAGAAATTATTATTTATTATTCCATTTTTCTTTCAAACCACAACCTGCCTCTACAATAGTAGCAGGATTTACAAATTATTTATTATTCCATTTTTCTTTCAAACCACAACCATGAAGTGGTTTCTGCTGTAATCTCGGGATTATTTATTATTCCATTTTTCTTTCAAACCACAACATAAACCTTGTTGCATTTTTCAAAAAATTTATTATTTATTATTCCATTTTTCTTTCAAACCACAAACAGGTAATAAAATATATCCCACCAATACAATGAAATATTTTATTTACACAAATATAACACTGTAAACTTATAACAACAAATAATTCTTTCACAACAAAAGAAACCCCAATTTAGATCCATTCCGAAAACTCTTTTTATAATCCCCTCGCCTTCATCTCCAATGGCAAAAGACTACTATATATAAATGTATTCGCGGGAGCTGAAACTCCATATTTTGCTGCTAATTTAACAACTGTTCCGTTTTGATATTCGAGTTCAGAAGCTTTGCCTTCCATTATATCTCTTTGCAGTGAAGAAGTAGAATCCTCATCAAGTGTATCAATAAAAGCTAAAGTTTTAGAAACAATATCGGGTTTCATTTTAATTTCTGCTTTCAATGAAATTTCAAAAATCTCAGATAACAAAGATTCAAGCATTTTTCGTGTTTCGGCAATTTTGTTCAACACGGCAAGGTTTGTTCTTGTAACAGCGCAAAGACCGCTTGTACAAATATATAAAAACTTTGTCCAGACTTCTGCATGAATATCGTCAGGAATTTTAGCCTTGAAATCCGCGTTGATAAATAAGCTTTGAATCTTTTTGCATCTTTCACTTACAGAATTATCATTTTCGCCAAATAGTATTATTGGTTCAAATCCTATATGCTGAATAATTCCAGGCTCTTCAATTTTGCTGAAAATTTTACAAATGCCATCAAGTACAACAGAATGGCCAAGTTCAGATCGTAATTCCTCTGCTGCCATTATCCCGTTTTGAAGCGGTATAACACTCATCTTGTCTGTTTTAATTTTTGATAATTCTTTTGCAGCATCTTTAACCTGCCAGGCTTTTACTCCAAGTAGCACCAATTCGGGACTTTCTGCTTCCAATACAGATTGAACCGCTTTTACATTTTTAATATGAATATTTTCTTTGATACTTTTTATTAAAAGTCCCTTTTCTTTGAGTGCAATAAAATGTTTACCTCTTGCAAGAAACGTAACATTTGCTCCGGAATTTGCAAGTTTTCCTCCAAAATATCCCCCGACTCCCCCTGATCCATATATTAAAATCTTCATTTTTTATATTTTTTAATTAACAATCCATTCTTCTAAATTTCAACTTATTAACAAGCAATCATGTCTGCGAACACCATCATAAGACAAGCACGCGCTTCTTGTTCTCAATGAGCTGCGTAAAAATTTATATACAAAACTTTTTTAATTAAAAGTTTGTATATAAATTTGCAACATAGTAATAATTATTTTTTAATTATAAAAATTGTACCCGAAGAAAATATGTTTAATTTAAATTATATATTATGAAAAAAGTAAAAATTCTAAGCGTTTTATTAATGATTGTCATGATAGCCCCGGTCATGGTTTTAACAAACTGCAAAAAAGGAGAAAATGATCCTTTTCTTTCGTTCCGGTCAAGGGATAAGAGATTAGTTGGTAACTGGACCATATCAAAAGTTGATAATACTTCTATTACGGATATAAAAGGGAATTCTGTTAATTATCCGTCATTAGCTGCTGCGACCTACAATAATGATTATACAAACTCACTCACAACGATTACAACAACATTTGATGGTTCAACATTAAATTATTCAAATGTTGTATCTACCACCAATTTTCATTATTCAACCGTTTATCCTGCAACAACTCCTTCTTCTGTTGTTACAACAACAGGTTCAACCACAACAAATGTTTATACATATTCAATTGGCATCACAATTGAAGAACAGGGTATTGCCAAAGTTACAGAAGTATCAACCGCAAAAACACAAACCCTGAGCCATACGCCGGCGCAGACCTGCCCCGTTGGTTATGGAACTCCCGGTCTTACCTGTGATGGTACTTATACAGTAACTACTCCAACCACTACCACAACAAATTTCGAAGGTACCTGGCATTGGGGTACAGAGAAAAAGAATAAGGACATGCTGGTATTAGAGGGAGTTGGTTCTTATAGCGGAACGTATTATATTCAGCAGTTAAAGATGAAAGAAATAGTACTGATTCAAAAATCTGTTTCAAATAATACTGATTCAGGAGCCAGTAATAGTTCAAACGCTATTTCTGATAACAATACGGTAACCCTGACCCGGAAATAATCTGTTTATCGCTTTAGCGATATTTACGAACATAAAAAACCGCCACACTTTGCCCCTTTCGATGCTTCGACGTTGCTCTGCAACCTCAAGTTCAGGGAATGGTTCAGTGATTGCGGTTTTTTTTTTGTGCTTATTCTTCATTATATCAGCAACACATGCGGTTGTTTCTTCCAAAAGTTAGCACTCGTCGCTGTGGCGACCCCGCCCCGCAAGACATTACCCGGAGAAGAGTGCGAACGTGAATTATAAAAATCTGAAAAAATCAAATATCTTTGCGCAAAACAGAGAATGAAAAATAATATTCTACATACAAATAATCTTACCGAAGAAAATTTAATGATGCTAATAGAAAGCAGAATTGAAGAGGGTTTGCATTATTCATTCAAAAAGGGAAACGAAGTTCCAATAACAGAAAAACAAATAGAAAAACTTACGCTTGAAATAACTGCTTTTGCTAATACTTTAGGAGGATGCATTATTTACGGAATTGAATCAAAAAGAAAAAAAGCGCATAGCTTTTCATTCCTGAAAAATACAGATTTTTCCGTTTCAAAACTTGATATAGTATTGCAATCACGAATAAACAGACCAATTCCCAATCTGAAAATTCAATATGTGGAAATTCAAAATGATAAGGAAAAATCGGTTTTAATAATAACGATTCCAGAAAGTTCAGAAGCTCCACACATGGCTTCAGATAAATGCTTTTACAAAAGATTGCACAATAAATTTTCTGTAATGGAAGAATTTGAAGTTCGGCAGATGTATGGAAAGTTATCTAAATCGAACCTTGAATTCGTGGGCATTGTTAATACAAACGGAATTCCTTCTCTGACAGACGGTCTTTTCAACCATGTTATTTTTCTTCCCCGCTTTATCATTCGCAATACAGGAAGTGCCATTGAGCGTTTTTACAAATTTGAAATAGCAATCCCCTCCCCTCTTTGTGATGAAAATTATTACGCGCTTAACACCTATTTCAACCGTCATGAAGGCATTTACAGCATTTTTTCAATCCCCGGAAAAGCGCCCGTTTTTCAGGACGAAATGACAAGCATCACGGAAATTAAATTGCTCATCACAAAAGAAAATCTTGAACTTTTTTTAACAGAAAACATTAAAATAACATTGTTCTACAGCGAAGGGATGCGGTCTTCAGTGTTCAACCTATCGGATACCTTTATGTATAACAATAAAATGTTAGAGAAAAATCTGTTTTGTTAATGGCGGAATTGCTGAAAATAAAACTTGAAATCTTATTATCGGAAAAAATTATTAAAAAGCGAAAATGAAGAGTATCTGTCTCTTTCCTCCATCTTTTTTAAATAATCATTAATAAAATAATTCATTTCTTTTTTATTTTTTGATATTCGTAAAAATTCCGATATATCTTTTAACGAATCTCTGATTTTTTTTATTTCCTTAATTTTTTCCTGTATACGAAACATGGCAACATTGTCTCTTAAATGAGAGAATTTAGCAACACCAGCAAATGCAGGGTTGTTATATATACTTCTCATTTCGGCTTCCAAACGATTTACCTGTTCCCTTAGAACTTCATTAAAAATACCAAGTTTTTCATCAGGCAATGCTTCGAGTTGGTCGTTTTCGCGATGCAACCACTGCATTTCTAATTTTAAAAGAACAGAAAGATCATTGCTTTCATAAGCTGCTGTAACTTTTTTCATCTCTTCTTCTTTTTCTAATTTCTTTACAGGATCAGTCTCAGAATCGGGATGGAGTATCTTTACCAAAGCAATATATATTGAACGTATTGTTTTATTTCTGAGTTCAGCTTTTGCTTTTTCCATTTCTTCATTGGCAATTTGCTTTTTTGTTTTTTTCCGATTTTCGCTATTTGATTTTTGAGCTTTTCCCATCTCCCTTTCAAACTGGTCTCGTATTTGTTGTTGAAGGCGTGCAAAGTCTTCATCGCTTTCGCCAATATCGTCAGGGTCAATATCCATGCCCAATTCATCGTTTAAAAGATCAGCTAATAAATCTTTGTAACTGTCAGTCTGTTCTTTAATATCATCATCGTAACTCATTTCTGACCATTGATCGTAAAGCTTCTTTTGTTTTTCATCAGGTTCAATGTATTGAAAGGCCATATCACAAAGATCACAGATAACAATGCCAATATCCTCCATTTTATTTTTTGAAAATTTATTTTTCGTTGCATTTTCAGAAAGAGATGAAGCTATTTCGAGACGTAGAAGTGCATTCTCATTGTCTAAAGGTTGTATCTTTTTATTGTACTCTTCGTGAAGGCGAAAAAGTTTAGTACGTCGTTCCGGAATTTCTTTTTCAAGTGTTCGGATACGCCCTGTCAATTGATTAAAATTCTTTTGATTCCTGCTAAGTAGTTTTTTTTCTTTTTTAATTTTTAAAGTTTTTTCAAAGGGAATTTCTTCAATGTCTCCAAAAAGTGTTTTCATGATTTTATTTTTTTTTGCAAAAATAGCTGAAACCCGAACGAATCAGATATCCGAAAAAAATTTTTATTAACAAGTTTTGAAGAGTCGGCTTGGATGAAAAAACAAAAAAAATCTCCGACATTACACATCAGATTGGGCAAGTAGGCATGCGGTCGCTGTGGCGACGAGTGTGAACAGTGGCATGTATTAAAATCTTAAAAAATCAAATATCTTTGCACAAAACAGAGGATGAAAAAAATATTCGATATATAAAAATATTAAAATTACAGAATTTACCTGATAAATTTACATAAGATGCTAAAATATCATGGGGGAAAAAAGTAAAAAATTTCTTTCTGAACAGGGCTATCACACACTTCAAAAACCTCAATTATCACAGCTCCTTTGCTTAAAGTGCAGTGCCCCTCTTCCCTTGACAAAAGAAGGCAATACTATAAAATGCCATGCTTGTAGTCATATAAACCCATTACCAGAAGAATATATAATTCTGCGCGACTCTAAAAATCTGCACAGAAAAAATATTGAAACTGCTGAAAATTTATACAAAAAAATAAGCAGTCCCCCCGGGTTACTGTTGCGTGTATGGTATAATATCTCAGTGGCAGTTACAAGCACTTTAGGAATAATCATGGCCATTTTATTGTGGATAAGCGGTATTTTCCTTTTTGTTTTCCTGTTTATAGTTTACATGATTTATTACCTTATAGCACCATCTATTGGTGTTAACCTGATTGATGTTTATGGATCGGGTGTTACATATTCCTTAACTTTTGTAGCCCTTTCTATTATTTTTATTTTCCCAATGATTCTAAATTCGTACGTGAGTGATTTCGTTGAATTAAGAAAAACACTTCATGCAAGCCTGTCTGCAATTTGGCCGGATAAAGGAACGAAACAAGCTTTATGCAGGGGATGTGGAGCACCTGTTGAAGTAAAAAAAGACGAAACCTATTCTCTTTGCTTTTATTGCGACACTCAAAACTTAGTTTCGCTTCCTGATACTTGGCTGCGTTCAGTTTCCGGTTTTGCAAAATGGCATTTTCAAACTATAGAAGAAGCTGCCAAAACTGAAAAATCTTATCGGAAAGGTTTAAGAAAAAATATAAAAAACTGGTTTATCGGGACTATTATTGCCGGTCTTATTTTTTGGTGTGTTGGATCATTTATATCATGGGTTGATAACGACTCGATGTCTATTCCATCTTGGTCCGATTTAAATAAAAACAGCCGCATTGTTTGTTCTGCAAGCCCCGGAGGTATTATTGATAAAGAAATTCCAGTTGGACAATTTGTTCAGGAAAAAGTTTTCGCACCAATTTATTGGATAGCATTAAATCAAAATGAAACAATTTCTCTTAAAACAAAAAATCTTGATAATGTAGCAGACCTTTATGTTTTCAACACAACAAATATTGAAAGCACCCGGATATTTAAAAAAATGGAATGCACTACAAGCACAGATTCAATTCAAAATTTTGTATTTACTGCTCCTTACAAAGGAATTTTCGGGATAAACACTTTGACCTATGGGCAAGTGGCAAAACCATTTGAGATAGAGTTTAAAATAAAATAATCAATCTTTCCCAAGGTTAGTGCTCGTCTCAGAGAGGGCAAGCAGGCAGGTGGACGAGTGCGGAAAATAGCCCCAACAAGTGCACTCGTCGCTGTGGCGACCCCACCCCGCAAAGCATTACTCGGAGACGGGCGCGAACGGAGAGAGAGACACTTCTTCTGCAAACACTTTTTAACAATAAATTCCACCATATAACACTTACAAGGAAAAATTTTATATTTTTGAGCGCAATTTTTTTTTATGCTGGTTTTATTAAATAAAGAAATACGTGAATTTTTCAGCAATCTGATGGGATACATTGTTGTTATTGTATTCCTTCTGATTAATAGCTTATTTATTTGGGTATTCCCCGGAGAATTTAACTTATTAGATGCAGGCTATGCAAATCTTGATACACTCTTCATTATTTCTCCCTGGGTATTTTTATTTCTTGTTCCTGCAATTACAATGCGTCTCTTTGCCGAAGAAAAAAAAACAGGCACACTTGATACGCTCCTGATTCGCCCGATATCTGACCTGCAGATTGTACTTGCCAAATTTTTTGCTGGAGTTATTCTTGTTTTTGTTTCCTTATTGCCAACAATAATTTATTATTTTACTATTTATAAATTAGGAAATCCTGTCGGAAATCTTGACAAAGGAGGCATTTTAGGATCATATATCGGATTATTTTTTCTTGCTTCGGTGTATATTTCCATTGGATTGTTTGCATCTTCGTTAACGCAAAATCAAATTATTGCTTTTATTATCGGGATGCTTATCGCTTTCTTTTTCTATTATGGGTTTGATTCAATAGGAACTATTCTACCACAATCGGCTCAGGAATTTATTGTATATCTTGGAATCAACGAACATTACAGGTCAATCAGCAGGGGAGTTGTGGACACACGTGATGTTGTATATTTTATTAGCATAATAAGTATTTTTATTTATTTCACAAAGCTTGCCATTGAAAGCAGGAAGTGGTAATTTACGATTTCATTTAAAATGAAAAATTTAAAATTTAAAAAACAGGGACTAATTTTAACAGGCTTGATTTTTTTAATCATCCTTATGTTAAATTTTATTTCAGGTTTTGTTTTTTTCAGATTTGACCTTACGACAGACAAAAGATACACCCTTACTCCTTCTACTGTTACCATGCTAAATAATCTTGATGATGTTGTTTTTATTAAAATATATTTAGACGGAGATTTACCTGTAGGATTTAAGCGCCTCAAAAACGCAGTTAAAGAAACCCTTGATGAATTCAGAGTGTATTCGAAAGAAAATATACAATATGAATTTATTAACCCCTCAGAAAGCAGCGATAAAAATACCCGAAGCGAAATTTACAGGCAGCTATATAATAAAGGCTTAAATCCGGTAAATCTTGAAGACAAAGATGACGAAGGAGGCGTAACAAAAAAAATTATTTATCCCGGCGCACTTATTAGTTTCCGTAATGAAGAAATTCCTGTAAATTTTCTGAAAAATAATCAAGCGCATTCAGCAGAGCAAAATCTTAATAATTCAATACAGGACATCGAATATGAATTTCTGAACGGAATAAAAAAAGCAAGCCTGAAAGAAAAGAAAAGCATTGCATTTATTGAAGGACACGGGGAACTGAATAAATATGAAGTTGAAGACGCGGCAATCGCTTTACTTGATTTTTTTAAAGTGAAACGTGTGCGCCTCAATGGTCTGCTTGGCAGTTTGAAAGATTTTGATGCGATAATCATAGCAAAACCCGACTCAGGATTTAGCGATAAAGATAAATTCATAATTGATCAATTTATCATGAGGGGAGGTCGTGTTTTATGGCTACTTGATAATGTTAATGTAACAATGGACAGCTTGAGTTCCACAAACAATACCATGGCCATGATTCAAGAGTTGGGACTTGGAGAAATGCTTTTCAAATATGGCTGCCGTATTAATTATGATCTTGTTCAGGACATTCAATGCGCACAAATTCCTATAAACACAGCAATAGCAGGTACTCCCCCTCAATGGACGCCTTCTCCCTGGCCGTATTTTCCTGTTCTGATTTCCCTGTCGCAGCATCCGGTTGTAAAAAATCTGAATGTTATAAGAACAGAATTTCTTAGCTCTATAGATACAGTAGGAGAAGATCCGGATATCAAAAAAGAAATTTTACTTACAACTTCCAAATACTCAAAATCATTCAGTGCTCCTGTCAGAGTAAGTTTAGACCTATTAAAACAGAAACCGGATATACGCGAATTTTCTTCTTCAAATATTCCCATTTGCGTTTTGCTGGAAGGAAAATTCACTTCTTTTTTTAAAAATTACGAGCAAATATTACCTCAGGAATTTCTCGAAAGCAAAGATATCGGATATAAAAATAAAGGTGAATATTCCCGCATGATTGTCTTCTCTGATGGTGATATAATTAAAAATCTTGTCAGAAAAAAAGAAGATAAATTTTTCTCAATGCCACTTGGCACAGACCCTTGGTTTTCTAAAATTTTTTATGCCGGCAACAAAGAATTTATCATAAATGCAATGAATTACCTTCTTGACGAAGACGGCACCATGCTTGTCCGTACAAGAGAATTAGAACTACGATTGTTAGACAAAGCAAAAGTAAACGAACAAAAATATTCATGGCAAGCACTTAACATTCTGCTCCCCGTATTAATAATTATCGGTTTTGGGCTCTATCTGAACTGGTCGCGTAAAAGGAAATATACCAAGTGAGGGGTAATTATACTATGCCCTGTCATTTTTTACGCTTTGGGAAACCTCTTGAGGTCTGTATTGGATAGGCACGTTGAGACCTCAAGGGTTTAAGCGATTGAAAAAAAATGATCGATAAAAATATTGAAAGCGAAAATCATAAAGGCTTATACGCTGACACAATTCTGCCTGACTTAAACCTAAAACAACCGACTATCAAAAGGCTGCAATATAAAACTTTTAATAATCTATTTGCAGCAATCGTATCAATATACATTTATCAGCGTAATACCAGTCAAATCAGCTTTCCCGTTTTTAAGGAATGCGTAAGTCATTCGATTTGCCTGACAGTTAATAAACCGTATTCTTTTCAAGCTTTTGTTTTTAAAGAAAGTGTTGATGAGCGTTGCATTCTGGAATGTTACTCTGGTAAATGCGCAGTTTTCAAAAATGCAATCCTCCAAATTACCTTCGAAAACTATATCCGCAATCTGAGCTTCAATAAAAGATGTTCGGCTCCACACAACATTCGCAATTCTATTTTTCCCTAAGTCCCCGGATTTTATTTTAACTCCGATAAAGCCCCCATATTTAAAAACAACTCCGGTATAATCAGCTCCCATGAAATCGCAGCCAGAAATATAACTTTTTGAAAATTCAGTTCCAGAAAAATCTGCGCTGGTAAAATCGCAGCCACAGATATGGCTTCCTATAAATTCAGTATCTTTCAGTGAACAGTTCTTAAAAATATTATTAATAAAGTTAGAACCCTGAATATGGCTTCTACTGATATTGGAGGCTGAAAAATCACAACTATCAACGTTATTCCCTTTAAGTAAAAGTTCCGACAAATCTGAACCAATAAACTGACACCGTTGCATGTTTGAAGAGCTGAATTTTTCATGCAGATTTTTCAACCCTGAGAAGTCAGCATCAACCCAGTTCCCGCGTGACATATCCCAGCTAATTTTATTCTTCTGCTTTCCTGAATGCAATTCATCAGATTGCTTAACCAAAGGCTCTGATGATGCAATTTCATTTTTTATAGATTGATAGTTTTCTGAAAAATAATTTAAATCAACATCCAAAATTTTCGCGAGTCGGTTAAGAGTAATAATGTCAGGCATTGATTCTCCACGCTCCCATTTTCCTACTGCTTGTGCGCTGATGAATAGACTTTGAGCCAGTTTCGCTTGAGAAATATTTAACTTTTTTCGCGCTTCAGCAATTTTATTGCCAATCAATTTAGTTTCCATAATGAACAATTTTTTGTTTTATTTTTTCGACAAAGCAAAGATATGCAGATTCAATTCCTGAATCAACAAAACAAGAAACTTGTTAGTTGTAATTACGCTATTTATAGTTGTTATTTGACAACAGATTGTTGTTTTTTGCTCCTTAGACCTATTGCGTATGCCCGTAAGACTATTATTATCATTTGTAAAAAATCCAAATGCATGCTGTTAGCAAATGAGCCGATTATTTATGACCTTTTATTTTTTTTTGTAGTTCTTCTATGAGTTTATCTTTGTTCTCAAGGAGTTTATCTTTGTTCTCAAGGAGTTTATCTTTGTTCTCAAGGAGTTTATCTTTGTTCTCAAGGAGTTTATCTTTGTTCTCAATTGTTTTAACATTTTCAGCAATAATCACATCTTTTTTGGCTAATTCTTGTTCTTTTTCTTGTTCTTTTTCCTGTTCCATTTCTCGCTGCCATTCTGCTAGAACATCTACTATTTCATCTTCTGCATCCATTTTCTTCCTTATCTCTGGTTCACTTGCTGCTTTTTGTAATCGCCTTATAAATCCTCTATATTTTTCAGGAAAATCCTTTTCCAAAACATTTAATATATGATTATTGTCTGATCGATTTTCTTGATCAAATACACTTAACAATATTTCTAATTCTGTCCTGCGTCTCTCCCTTAATTCTGGTATCGATATTATATAGCTCTCGTGATTTAAGCTATCTATAAAATATTCTTTTTGTTTTATTTCCTTACCATTACTTACATCTATATATTTCTTCTCAGACTTTATTACTGGCACTCCATGTATATTTTCTAATTTATGCCCTAAAAAGTATATGCTTATTATCTCACATGCTTTCTTCTGCTTGTTACCATTTTTATCTGAAATATATACGTTTTCTTTATTACTATATTGCTCTCCTAAATATTTTCTAAATCGCATAATATCTGTTGGAAATTTAGCCTTCTGAATTTCTATTATTACAATTTTATCTCCTTCTTTTGTTTTTACTTTAGCAGTGAAATCTAACCTGTAAACTGTAAAAAAAGTTAATCCGGAATTTATGTTTTTTGTTTTATTTTTTTTTGCTTTTGTTTTCTCTATATTTGTTGTAAATTCTTTTGGTTTAAAATCTATTATTTCAATATCTTGTTTGATTATTGATGAAATTAATAGCTTTGCAATTTTACTGTCTTCCATCAAAAATTTAAAAACTACATCATATATTGGATTTGCTATTTGCATAATGTTCTCTCTTTAATTAGTTATTATTGAGACAAAGATAATGAATTTAAGCGAATTGAAGAAATTTTTTGTTCTTGGTTTTTTCGTCAGGCATTTTGCTTAAAGTTGTAAAATGTCAAATAATTATGCTTTAATATTATTGTTAAAAACTTGTCAGTATATTGAGGCGTAGGTAAAACTGAAATTTCAGTAAATCATTTACTTTAGCAAAAAAAAATTATGGCAACACATCAAGCATTAACTGCAACAAATTTTAATTTTCCGGGACAGACAAATTATTACAAAGGCAAGGTTCGCGATGTATACACAATCGAAGATGAATTATTAATAATGATTGTCAGCGACCGTATTTCAGCCTTTGACGTTGTTCTTCCGAAAGGTATTCCCTATAAAGGACAGGTGTTAAATCAGATTGCTGAAAAATTTTTAAATGCAACGGCAGATATTGTTCCGAACTGGAAAATTTCTACGCCCGACCCAATGGTTACTATCGGTCATAAATGCGAAGCTTTTCCTGTAGAAATGATTATCCGCGGATATCTTACAGGAAGCTCGTGGAGAACCTACAAAGATGGGAAAAGGGAAATCTGCGGCGTTCGAATACCCGACGGAATGAAAGAACATGAGCGTTTTCCTCAACCAATTATTACACCTACAACGAAAGCAGAACAAGGTCTGCACGACGAAGATATTTCTAAAGATGAAATTCTTGCAACAGGTCTTGTTACAAAAGAAGATTATGAATTGCTTGAAAAATACACCTACCAGCTTTTTGAAAGAGGAACACAAATAGCAAATGAAAAAGGACTGATACTTGTTGATACAAAATATGAATTCGGAAAAAAAGATGGAAAAATTTATCTGATTGACGAAATTCACACACCCGATTCTTCCCGCTATTTTTATCTCGAAGGATATGAGGAACGACAAGCAAAAGGTAAAAACCAGAAACAACTTTCAAAAGAATTTGTCCGCGAATGGCTCATGGAAAATGGGTTTCAGGGAAAAACAGGACAAACACTGCCTGAAATTACTGAAGAATATGCACTTTCTGTATCCGAACGCTATATTGAATTGTATGAAAATATCATTGGCGAAAAATTCATTAAAGCAGATGCCTCTGAAGTAGCCGGAAGAATAGAAAAAATTATCAGAAATTTTCTTGCTGAACAAAAATAAAATGACTTGGTTGAATACATATCTACAAGAAAAAAAATCATTTTTTGAAGCAAAAGAAAACGAATCACTTTTTAATTTTTCAGAACATTCAAACTCTTTAGATGAGTTTCTGCTGAATCAATTTCACGAAACAGGGTTTCTTTACGGAAGCCCTGTTTCTCTTATATTCAATCATTCTTTTCCGGAAAACACATTCAATAAAAATGAGGAACTTTTTATCTTTTTATTGGACACATTCTTTTTTATATGGAAAAACAATGATGAAAAATATGAAAATAATGAAAAATATTTAAGTGCATTTGCCGACTCTGTAATTAGTTTTTATGACTGTGTTATACCCAGATTAACTGATGCAGAAAAAAACACAACGAATTCTTTCGAAAAGCTTAAAAATATAACTGCTTTACGTGTTCAAACAGATGACCTATTTGTTAAGTACAATTACACGGGATATCTTTACAACAGCTTGCTTTGTATTGATATACTAATGTATGCTGCATGGCTGAAAGATTCTGGTTCCCTCAACAGAGATACTTTTGAAATGATTCTGCTATCATTTTTAAAAATTATAACATCTGCCGGAAATGCTGACGAAAAAATTCTGGGAAATGCTGAAAAATTGCTTTTGGGAAATTTCATCCGCAGCTTGTCCCTTAAAGAAAAACATGAAGAAATTGCATTGAAAAACATTACTCATGAAACAACTCAGCATTTTTACGATTCATTGTTTTTACCAAGTCCTGCTTTAAAAATTATGGCATTTGAATTTGCATTAATTGTTGTATTATCTGACGCTGTTATTTCCGATACAGAAAAAATCTTTATAGATCGAATGGCAAAACAGCTTGAAATCAAAGAAACTGAAGCAGAAAAATATCTTTCAAGAATTGAGTCTTTTGTTTACAACAATTGGGATAACAGAGTAACAGATGATAAAATAAGTTTTCGGTTTTTGAAAAATGGCATTCAGAAGCGAATCGAAAAAATTCTTACAAAAAATAAACAAAAACTTATTCAGGAACTAAATGAAAGTAAAGAGCTTTTACAATTACTCAACAAGTATTCGCAGCAAAATCTGACACCGGAAGAAAAAAAGAAAGTAAAAGAACAATTGTTAGATATGTTACGCACTATTCCATCACTTGCTATTTTTCTGCTTCCGGGAGGAGCACTCATCTTACCCGTATTATTAAAAATTATTCCTAAGGAATACCTTCTGCCATCTTCATTTCGGGAAAATCAGGAATGAAGAATTAAACTCAATTCAATTTTTTTTTAATCATAATCATACTTCTAAACCTGCCAGACTGCGTCAAGCAGGCAGGTTCTTAATCCAATATTTTTCTGTCGCCGCAAAACCTGTGAGCCTGCCTGATGTAAACTTATTAAGGATAGCCTCAGCACATGAACAGCTTTGCAGTTGCAAAACTTCCAAGTTTTGAGTATCCTAATTATAAATGTTTCAAATATTTCATTATTTTTGTGTTTATTAAAATAATGTTTATGCGTTTAAGTGTTTTTATATTTTTTTTTGTTTTCACCTTTAATTTATTTTCCCAGACAATTACAACACTTGCTCCAATCCAGACTTCTTTGTGCGCCGGAGGTAACATCATGGTAGAATATGAAACGGAAGGAACTTTTAATTTTGGTTGTGTCTTTACAGCGCAGCTATCAGATGCATGGGGTAATTTTAGTAATCCCATTGATGTGGGTTCTACACCTTTTAATACTGGAGTAATTTTTGGCTCTATCCCTTCCAATACAGCTTTTGGATTTAACTACAGAGTCCGCGTTGTTTCAAGTAATCCCAACATTATTGGTTCTGTTAGTCCTCTCCCTGCAATTGTTATCACAAGCAGTGCTGTTTCTGCAGCAATTTTAACTTTTCCTGGTACTACGGTGTGTGAAGGAACAGTCGTTAGTCTTACAGCCAATGCTAACCAAACATATTTCTGGTCCACAGGAGAAACAACTCAAACAATTCAGGTTACAACTCAAGGTACTTATCAGGTTACAGTTACAAATTATATTACAGAATGTCAGGTAACATCCAATCCTGTTGACGTTACTGTTTATCCTAATCCTGTAGTAAATCTTGGTAACGACACCACTTTATGCGAGGGAGACACATTGCAATTAGATGCCGGAAACGGTTATTCTCAATACAGATGGGATGATTTTTATATTGGAAATCAGTTTTATTCTGTAAGTGAGACAGGAAGCCATTATGTTGAGGTAAGAGATTCTAACAATTGTAAAGCAAGCGATACAATTAATATTATAGTAAATGATAACCCTCAGATTGACATAGGCAACGACACTATAATCTGTAGCACTCAATATTTTATACAAGCCCATCCCAATTTTGTTTCTTATTCATGGAATAATGGCTTGTCGCTAAACTCATACTTACTTATTACTCAATCTGGATTGTATCATCTTGCTGTTATAGACAGTAATATGTGCAAAGCATACGACACCATTTCTGTTAGTATTTTTACTCCGCCTAATGTTGAGTTAGGTACTGATATTGCGGCTTGTGGTAATAGTGTCATTTTAAATGCCGGTTACGGATATACATCATACAATTGGAATGATGGCGTCGGTACTCAAGTTTTTTATCATGCCACACAAACAGGGTATTACAATGTAGAGGTAACAGATGCCAACGGTTGTACAGATAAAGATACCGTTTTTGTATCAATTTATCCTTTGCCTCAGGTTTATCTGGGTTCCGATATCAGTGTTGAACATGGACAAACTGTTGTACTTGAAACGAATCCGAATTACGCTCACTATTTCTGGAGTAATGGAAACAATTACCCTCAACTTGTGTTTAATACGTCAGACTCTTTGCCCGGCATCTATGTAATAAGTGTTTTAGTAATAGATACAACAGGTTGTTTTCAATCTGATACTGTAATAGTAACTGTATTAGATAACACAGGGGTTTCAATTGAACAAAATTATTCGATACAAGTTGGACCTGTTCCTTTCAGCAGTTCATTTATCATGTATGGATTACCTGCGCTTTCCCTCAAAAAGTGTACTTTTAAATTAACAGATATTGCCGGAAGAGAAATTCCTATACGAATAGAAGAAACCCATAATAATATAAAAGTACATCTGGCAGAAAAATTTCAAGGTGTTTGTTTTTTATATTCAATGCAAGAAAACAGAAAATACTTTCTTTCCAAATTAGTTGCTATTTCCCCCTAAATGATTGTCTGTAATACAAAATTTCTATCCCAATTTGCGCTCTTCTTCGGGCTTGCCTTGCAGGGAAGCGTTCTAGTATGCTGATTGGCACAACCTCCTTACACTCGCCCCCACACGCAATGCTTGCTATGAGACGAATGCAAATTCAAGATTAAAAAAAAATGCGAAATTCAAACTAAAATCTACTCCGAAAAGTGACTTCCGATAATCTGTCTTGTCTACAAGAAAATAAAAACTATCCTGCGTCAGGCAAGTCAATAAAATAATACTTTTCAGAGAGTGGAGTCAATCTTCAAATTAGTAAATTTTCAAATTCTTAATTCTTCTGTTTGCGCTCGACTTAGTCGAGTGCTGCTTGGTCTGAACGTTATAAATTTACGACCCTCAAACGCACTCGTCCCCTCCCCGCAAAGCATTACCCGAAGACGAGCGCGAACATCGGGATAATCCGCTTGGTGGTGGAATAGAGTTAATTTGAAAGGAGGCTATCAGAAATTTGTTTTGAAAAGAAAAAAATCAGCAGTATGAAAACAGGAATTGAAAAATTATGCTTAATTTTGTAATATATGAAAAAAATAAATAAATTATGACTGGAATTAATTATATAATAAATGAACAGGGAAAAAAAGTTGCTGTAATGTTAGATTTAACAGAATATGGCGCTATATGGGAAGATTTTTATGAAAAACTTACCAGTTCGGCTCGCAGTGATACGAAAGAAATAAAATCAGGAAAACGGAAAAAAGATTTTTTTAACTTTATAGAACATCATTCCTACAAACTACCTGCTGATTATAAATTTAACAGAGAAGAATTGTATGAAAGATAAAATATTTATTGATTCAAACGTCCTTATTTACCTTGCATCGGAGCAGGATTTGAAAAAAAAATCTATCGTTACCGGATTAATGGACAAACACTTTACAAAAATCGTAATAAGTACACAGGTTTTAGGCGAATTATTTACTGTTTTAAAAAGAAAAACAAATCTTTCGTCTGAAGAAATTTCTCAAATAACAATAAAGTATTCCGATGAATTCTTTGTTGAAAATATTGAAAGGCAAAATTTTATTAAAGCGATTGATCTACACTTGAAATATCAATTTTCTTATTATGATAGCTTAATCATTGCATCTGCATTAATAGCCAATTGTAAAGAGTTATATTCTGAAGATATGAGCCATAATCAACTCATTGATAAAAAGCTAACAATTATCAATCCCTTCAGGAATTGAATGCCTGCAAAAACTCTTGCTGCTGTTCCCTCTGTTTGCGCTCGACTTAGTCGAGTGCTGCCTTTTCAGGGAGCTTACGCATAAGCCGTCCCGCAATACCTCACAGGATTGCCCCTATTTCTTAAGCCTCCCTTCCCTGCCACGTTCCCCGCTCCAGCATTCGTTTTTCGAGCATTGTTACAAATTCAAAATTTTTGATTCCACCCCAGTTCGGACTTATCAATAAATCAACAGGCGACTCGCTGATAAAGCGTTCAATTATTATTGACGGATGAATACGTTCAGCAAAATCAATTGCAAGATCAATATATTCTTGTGCGGAATAATTTGTAAATAACTCCGGGCTCTCCTTGTATTGAAGAGCCATTTGCGTTCCTTTTATAATTTGCAACTGATGAAGTTTTATCGTGTGTAAAGGTAACTTAGATAAATTTTCAGCATGGGTTAAAATATCTGTTTTCGTTTCGCCCGGAAGTCCAAGAATAATATGCGCTCCCGTTAAGATTCCGCATTCTGCGGTTTTCCGTATCATTTGCTCGGACTCTTCATAAGTATGGCAACGGTTGATGAAATTCAATGTTTCATTTTTTGTACTTTCAACGCCATATTCAACAACAATATAATACTGCTTTGCCAAAGATTCGATGTAGGATAATTTCTCATCATCCATAGCATCGGCGCGGGTTGCAATAACAAGCCCTATCACATCGGGATGCGAAAGCGCTTTCTCATATTTTTGTTTTAATATTTCTAGCGACGCATACGTATTTGTGAAAGCCTGAAAATAGGCAAGGTATTGCTGCGATTTATATTTATCAGAAAAAAATGCAATACCCTCTTCTAATTGTTTGTTTATGCTTTTATTGGGATTACAGTAAAAAGGATTAAATGTTTCATTGTTGCAATAAGTACAGCCACCCCTACCCTTGCTCCCATCGCGGTTTGGACAAGAAAAACCTGCGTTTACAGCTATTTTCTGAACTCTATAAGAAAAAGTTCGCTTCATATAACTGGAATAATCGTTCCAGGGTTTCATACCGTGCCAGGGATATTTTCCCATTTCTACTGTATAATTGATATTATACAAGCCTTTTTTCTCTTCATTATAAATATAATTTAAAGAAGCATCCTTTTCTTTTTTTTCAGGCGACTCTATTTGTAATGAAGGTTCATCATCAGCAGGTTCATCTTCCCAAGCATATCTGATGCGTTGCGGACCTTCTTTCCTGTAAATAAACGCAAGAACAATACCGGCTAATGCACCCATCAGATGAGATTCCCAAGATATTTTTTTATAGATGGGAAATATTCCCCAAATCATACTGCCATAGAGGAAAACCGTGATGAATGAAATTGCAAGTAATCTCATATCACGGCGAATAATTCCACTTGCAAAAATAAAAGAAGCTAGTCCGTAAATAATCCCGCTGGCTCCAATATGGTAAGCCTCACGTGCACCAAACCAAACCCATAATCCTGTGATCAGATAAATCAGAAAAAAAACTTTGTACGAAATTTTATTGTAAAAATAAAACAAGCCCACACCCAAAGTAAGCATGGGGACTGTGTTCGCATACAAATGCTCAAAGTCGGCATGAATTAAAGGCGAAGTAATAATACCAATAAGTCCTTCAGGGGAATTCGGATAAATGCCAAAATGAACAAGACTTATTCCAAGAACAAGCTCTGAAAGTTTTACCATCCAAATTACCAAAACAAAGAAGAAAGGAAAAACCAAACTGTGATAAAAACGTTTTCGTTCAATATTCATAAGGGCAAATATACAAGAAAATGCGGATTTGGTATTGTACCGTCGTTCCATACTTCGGCAGGCTCAACACAAGTGGAACGACGCCTACATACCTAAAACAATCCGCTAATATTTCCATCCTTATCAATATCTATCAATTCTGCAGAAGGAATCGTGGGCAATCCCGGCATACGCATGATGGTACCTGCAATAGGAACAACAAATCCTGCGCCTGATGCAAGCTGCACTTCACGAATCTTAACCGTAAAACCTGTAGGTCTTCCTTTTAATGCAGGATTATCTGATAATGAATTCTGCGTTTTTGCAATACAAATCGGCAAGTCGCCAAAGCCTAATGATTGAATGTGTTTGATATCTTCTTTGGCAGCCAATGAGTACTCAACATTTTTCGCTCCATAAATTTTTGTTGCAACAGCTTCTATTTTTTCTTCAATTGAATCACTGAATTTATACAAAGGCTGAAAACAAGTAGTGCAGGAATTCGCTTGTTCCACTACGTATTCAGCAAGTTCAATAGCACCTTCGCCTCCTTTTTCCCAAACTTCTGAAAGAGCAACTTTTACGCCGAGAGAGTCGCAACGCTCTTTCACTGCATTGATTTCATCTTCTGTATCGCTGCTGAATTTGTTAAGCGCAACAACCGGTTTAAAATGAAAGAAACCTAAATTTTCAATATGTTTTTCAAGATTCTCCAATCCTTTGTTTACCGCATCAACATTAGGTGTATTCAAGTCGGCTAGCTTAATACCGCCATGATATTTTAATGCGCGAATCGTAGCAACAAGAACAACTGCATTCGGACTCAATCCTCCATACTGGCATTTAATATCAAAAAACTTTTCAGCTCCAAGGTCAGATGCAAAGCCGGCTTCCGTAACAACAAAATCAGACAAAGACATTCCCATTTTTGTTGCAATAATAGAATTAGTACCCTGCGCGATATTAGCAAAAGGGCCGCCATGGATGATTGCAGGATTTCCTTCAATAGTCTGAACAAGATTCGGCATAATAGCATCTTTCAGCAAAGCTGTCATTGAGCCATTCGCTTTCAGATCACGCGCAAATATTGGCTTTCCTTCAAAAGTATATCCTATAAAAATATTGCCTAGTCTCGTTTTTAAATCTTCAAGATTTTTAGAAAGACACAAAGTTGCCATTACTTCAGATGCAGCAGTAATATCAAAACCTGTTTCTCTAGGTACTCCGGAAGTTTCGCCTCCGAGTCCAATTACAATGTGCCGCAAAGAACGATCATTCATATCAATTACACGTTTCCATCTGATAGTGCGTGCATCCAGTCCCAAATTATTTTTTTTATTCTGAATATTATTATCAATCAACGCAGACAACAAATTGTGCGCCTTCTCAACTGCATTCAGGTCTCCTGTAAAATGCAAATTGATATCTTCCATAGGCAACACCTGCGACCAACCTCCACCGGCAGCACCACCCTTAACTCCGAAAACAGGTCCGAGCGAAGGTTCTCTTAATACAACGGTTGCTTTTTTCCCAATACGATTCAATCCCTGCGTTAAACCAATAGATGTTGTTGTTTTCCCTTCCCCGGCTGGAGTTGGCGTGATAGCTGTTACCAAAATTAATTTACTTTTGCGTAGTGTGCTTTCATTAATTAAATGTAAAGGTAACTTTGCTTTGTACCTGCCGTAATGCACAAGATCATCATCACTAATGCCAAGCTGGCTTGCAATTTCGGGAATGCGCTTCATCTCTACCGAACGGGCTATTTCAATATCACTTTTCATATTTTTTTTTATTTCTGATGCAATTTATATAAAATAATAGATTGGATACCATGATTTTCATAATTCTGATTAAAAGCTGATAAAAATCAAAGAAGAAGGAAGGGTTTGTGACTAGTGTTAATTTTTGTTGCAGGTTGCAGGTTGGGGGTGTTGCAAGTTATAGGTTGCAAGTTATAGTCGCTGACTTCGACTCCCTGCCTACCGGACAGGCAGGCGCTCAGTCAGCGGTATTGTAACCTGCAACCTGCAACTATTTACCCCAAAACTTAGCCGTATGCAACAAATAATTTCCATCCTGCCAAATATTTCCTATTTTTGCGCTGAAAAATCAAAATAATGATATACAAAAAAATTCTTAATAATTATAATAAAGGGAAAAAGCAATTGGCTTTGCTGATTGATCCTGACAAATATACTTCTGCTGGATTAAAAAAAACAATCAATGATGCGAACAAGGCAAATGTTGATTTTATTCTTGTTGGTGGAAGCCTTATGTTTCATAATCATGTTAACGTGATTAGTCATATTAAAAGCGAAACAAAAATTCCTGTAATTTTGTTCCCGGGTAGTCTTTTACAGATATCTCCCGATGCAGATGCTATTTTATTCCTTTCATTAATTTCAGGAAGAAACCCTGATTTCCTTATTGGCAATCATGTTGTCGCTGCCCCGCTACTTAAAAAAAGTAAAATTGAAATTATTCCTACAGGATATATACTTGTTGAAGGAGGCAGAACAACATCTGTAGAATACATGAGCAATACAAAACCAATACCCGGCAATAAAATTGACATTGCTGTTGCAACAGCGCTGGCAGGTGAAATGTCTGGACATAAACTTATATATATTGAAGCAGGAAGCGGCGCTGAAATACCAGTAACTTCAGAAATGATGACTGCCGTGAAAAAAAATATCGCTATACCTCTTATCGTTGGAGGCGGCATTCGCACCAATGATTCCTTAAAAAAAGCATGCAAAGCAGGAGCTGATATTATTGTTATTGGGACAGCTTTTGAAACAAATACCTCTTCAATAGAAACCTTCAGTAAAATCATTCACGAGTTTTAATTGCAATGAAAAAAAATAGTTTAAAAATCATTCAATACATTATTTTTCTTGCTATTGGAATAGGTATTTTCTGGTGGATTTACAGAGATTTAAAATGGGAAGAACTCAAAACGTCATTACAGGATGTAAACTGGTTTTGGTTAGTAATGTCAGTTGTTTTTATTGTAATAAGTCATGCCAGCAGGGCTTTGCGTTGGGCAATGCTAATTAAACCTCTCGGGCACAATGTAAGATTCAAAAACATGTACAGCTCCATTTTTATTCTCTACATGACCAATCTTATTATTCCACGTGCAGGAGAAATAGCAAGATGTACTGTTGTTTCTAAATATGAAGAAGTACCCTTAACAAAACTTATTGGCACTGTTTTTACAGAAAGGCTGATTGATGTTTTAGCTCTTCTTCTTATTGCTGTTGCTGTTCTTCTGATGAATGTAGAAACTTTTCAGTTATTCTTATCAAGCCATGAAGAAATAAACAGAAATATTGACAAATTATTTACGGCAAAAAATCTTTTGATTGGGTTAGGATTTCTTATTGTGGTAATGCTTGTCTTTGTTTTTTTCCGACCATCGAAAGAAAATAAATTTTTAAAGAAAATAAATATTATCATCACAAACCTGAAAGAAGGCATAAAGTCAATAACACAGATGCAAAATAAATGGTTGTTTGTTGGACATACTATTTTCATTTATGCAATGTATCTGCTAAGTTTTTATGCAGTTTTTCTTGCTTTTCCTTTTATGGCAGACTTAACATTTAATTCCTGTCTTTTTGTTTTTCTGATGGGCGGACTTGCAATGCTGGCACCGGTTCAGGGAGGCATAGGTCCCTGGCATTTCATGGTAATTGAATCATTAATTTTGTTTGGAATCAGCGAAACAGATGGAAAAGTATTTGCGCTTGTGGCGCATACATCTACGAATCTTATTAATCTTTTATTCGGTGCAATCATTGTAATATTAATGCCCATTTTAAACAGAAGCAAATAAATATGAATCAAGAAATTCTTCTTATAAAAAAAGATATTACCACGCTTGAAATTGATGCAATAGTAAATGCTGCAAACCACACGCTGCTTGGTGGCGGTGGAGTTGATGGAGCGATACACAGAGCTGCTGGAAAAGAATTACTCTTTGAATGTCGCACACTCAATGGCTGCGAAACCGGTAAAGCTAAAATAACTAATGGCTATAATTTAAAAGCAAAATATATAATTCATACAGTAGGTCCTGTTTGGTACGGAGGAGAAAAAAACGAGGCAGAACTTCTTGCGGCATGTTATGAAAACTGCTTAAAACTTGCTCAAAAAAACAACTTGAAATCTATAGCTTTTCCTTCTATCGGTACTGGTGTATATCGTTTCCCAAAGCCCGAAGCCGCAAATATTGCTGTTCGCACTGTGAAAAATACGCTTCTCTCCTGCCCTTCTATTGAAAAAGTTTTTTTCGTAGTTTTCGACGATGAAAATTTTCACATTTATGATAGGTTGATTTATTGAATATCTTCTGTTACGTAAAGTGTTTTTTCAAATTAGTCAGAAGCACGAAGTCAGAAGCACGAAGTCAGAAGTCTGAAGATGCTTCAACTTCCAACTTCTGACTTCTGACTTCTGACTTCATCCCTTCATTTCCAAAATCTTAGTAACATCAGTTTTTGATTGTAATCTTTCTTCAGATAATTTATAAATCAATAAATCTGCAACGCATTACTTGTACGAAAAAAATCAGTTGATAAAAAAATCACATCTTTTCTTTTGCATTTGGGAAAAAAACATCCGGAACATATAAATAACATGAGCTTCCAGAATATAATTCCTGAAAAACTTCAGAGTCTTTTGAGAGTTCCAGCATATATTTTTTAAATTTCTTTTTCTTTTTCTTTTCAAGGAAGTTTTTTAATTGCACGATAAAATCTTTGGTGTATTTTATTACTTCGGCGTTTGTTTTTAATATTTTCAAATCTTTTGCAGACATTAATAATTTTCCGGGTTCAGACAAATCAATAATGTAAAAAAAACCGGAATTCTGATCATGAACAGGAGAATATTCTATCGGAGCTTTCTTTTCCTCTTTATTCTTATTGATTAGAAAAACTAAAACTTCCCTGCTTCCTGTCATCATTCTCTTTACTTTGTCATTTTGTGCCTGATTAGATGCGTAAGTAAATTCAATGGCTGTGCTTTTCAATTCACCGAAAAGTCCCTCGGAAACTTCAAAACTGCAAACTACCTGCTTACCTTTCATATCAACAGAAGTGATTGTTCCTCTTACTATCAAATCAGAACTCGTACAAACCCATTCAAGGCTGTTTCCTAAATTAATTTCAGCAGAAGTATTTGAAATTGTCAGGCTGAAAGCCAGAATTAATACGAGCAGATACGTCTTTGTTTTCATGTAATTTGGTTTGTTAATTTATTTATTTTTTAAAATTCAGATCAAACAAATACATATTTCCAAAACACAAGTAAACCTATAACCGCAGCAATTAAAGCAGCTACAAGAACAGCCCCTGCTGCGATATCCTTAATAATTCCTGCTTTGTCATTAAAATCAGGACTTACAAAATCAACCAATTTTTCAATGGCAGTATTTATCATTTCAGCTATAAATACAAGTCCTATGGCAAAAACAATCAAACACCATTCTATGGCAGATATATTAAAAAAGATGCCGGCGCAAATTACCAAAATTGCAGCAAAAAGATGAATCCATGCATTATGTTCTTTTGAGAAAACGATTAAAATCCCTCTAAATGCATAAGAAAAACTTAACAACCTGCTTGCTATTGAAAATTTATTTTTTACGCCTGTTTTCATTTGTTCTGTTTCTACAAAAATAGAAGAAAAAAGTCTTTAATAAGGTTTGAACATCTTTTTTTTGATATTTATCGAAAAAAAATAAAAAAAACTTGGTAATTATCTTATTTCTTATATACATTTGTATTACAAGGCTTATGGAAAAGTAAAAAACACATCAGATGAATTTTCTCGCCCACATTTATTTATCAGGCAAAAACCCTGATATAAGGCTTGGAAGCTTTATTGCAGATTCTGTAAAAGGGCGCGATTACAATGATTATGCACCTGATATAAAAAAAGGAATTCTGCTTCACCGAAGCATAGATACATTTACAGATCAGCATCCTGTTATTCATTCCTGCAAACATTTAGTTAGAAAAGAGTACAGAAAGTACTCCGGAATTATTATTGATATTTTTTTCGATCATTTTCTTGCAGCCTATTGGTCGAATTTTTCTTCAGAATCTTTAGAAGATTTTGCCCGGAATAATTACAGATTAATGGAAGAAAATAAATCTGTCTTGCCGGAAAGAGTATTACAATTTTATCCTTTCATGGTTCAGAATAACTGGTTGCTTATGTACAGTACGATTGAAGGAATTGAAAAAGTATTACAACGTATGCCTACACGTACATCTCTTCCACAGATGGCTGAATTCGGAATTAAAGTTTTAAGGGAGAATTATAATCTGCTCAGGAATTACTTTTTTCTGTATATGGGAGATGTAATAAAGTATGTTGAGGAAAATCATCACATTAATATAATGAGGCAAAAAAAAGAAAAAACATCAAGAAAGCAAACCAAGGCAAACTTTTAAACGAATTACCCTTTTTACCGATTCATATATTTGTTTCTTAAAACCTTCATCCGTACTCATTTTTTTTAAAATACTGTGAACTGTTATTTTTTCATTGGCAGGCATCAGGATAATATCGCAGCCCGCTTCTGCAGCTTTTAAAGTCGGATTTTTCACATTCCCCAACGCACCCATATTCATACCGTCTGTAATGATAATGCCTTTAAATCCTAATTCATTTCTGAGCAAATCTGTTACAATTTTCCGGGAACAAGTAGCAGGATCGCCATTCGTAGAATATTTTTCATTATTTTTTACAGCAATATGCCCTACCATGACCGAGATAACGCTGTCTTCGATTAATTTTTTAAAAACCTCCAGTTCTATCATTTCTCCATCTATGCTGACAAGATTTTTATGACTGTCGCCTTTAACATTGCCATGTCCGGGAAAATGTTTTATAGTTGCAGCGACCTGTTCTGCATGAGAAGCGCGCACAAAAGCTTTGCACAATTCCACCACTTTTTCTTTATCGGCTCCATAGCTTCTGTTATTAATAACTTCTTTATTAATGGCAAGATCGCAAACAGGAGCAAAATTATATCTGATTCCAAGCTCCCGAAGTTTTTTGCTGATAAATATCCCTGTTTCTGCAGATTCTTCTACAGAAGCAATCGTATTGGTCTTTTTTACTTTTTCAAAATCTTTAATTTTATAGTGAATCAAACTTGGCTCTCCGTCTGTACTTAAAAGCATTGGAAGCGTCTTAGCTGAATCTGCAATCTTCTGAAATTCTTTTTCCATTACAATACATTCTTCCCTGGTTACTTTTAAATAAATAACACCCCCGATATATCCCTTTTCAATACTTTTTATGATTTCTTTTTTCGGTTTAGCAATTGCTCCTGTTGCCTGAATAATCATCTGCCCTACTCGCTGTGTATCGTTTAATTGAGAAAAATAATGATTTGTGAGTGAATCCAAAAGTGGATTTGTTTTATAAAAATCCTGGGAATTAAAAGCAGGATTATTAAGCTGCGAATGAGCTGCAACAGAAATAAAAACAAATGATATAAAAATTAGTATTCGCATATTTTTTTGCAATTTAACTATTATTAATCATTGTTTTATCATGGTTTTGCTTTATTTACAAACAAACAAGAGTTAATTTCTTTGTGAGCGAAAAACAGAGTAGGCATGCTTACACCAAAGGCTCAATCCCATTCTTCACTGATTTGCATTTTTTTTCTAAACTACAATTTTTTTCTACTTTTGGCAATTCTTAAACCAAATAATTTTAATATGAAAAAGATAAATTATTTTATGATTCTTGCATTAAGTGTAATATCTGTAGTATTTAATGCATGTAAAAAAGAGGAAGATGAAACGCCTACACCTGATGATACCACAATCACAATTACTGAGCATATTACCTCAAGCACTACCTGGCTGGCTTCTAAAACATATATTATTAACGGTGAAATTTATGTTGACGGATGCACTCTTACCATTGAACCGGGAACTACAATTAAATTCGGCACTTGGGGTTCACTTAACTTTGGATATGATGGAAACACGACACTTGTTGCAAACGGAACAGCAGACAAGCCTATCACATTTACATCTAGTGCCACATCTCCGGTAGCAGGTGCATGGGATGGTCTCTATTTTTGGCAATATACACTTCAAAATTCAAGTATGACCCATTGTTTAATTGACTATGCAGGAACGAATTCACGAGGAGCAGTTTGCTTAATTGGTTGTAAAATAACATTTAATAATTGTACTATTAAAAATGCTAAAACCACAGGAATAAATTGTGATTATGGAACTGCCGATTTCATGAGTTTTAACAACAACTCTATTTCAAATTGTGGCACACATGCAATTGAAATATATACGCATTCCATTCAAAATATTGGAACCGGTAACACGATTACTTGTTCTTCAGGTTATGGAATTGCTGTAAAAGATGGCTCATACAACAGCACGACTTCCAATACATGGAAAAAACAAACAGTTCCTTATTTTATCAATTCTACTATAACTATTGATGGCAACCTGACAATTGAAGCAGGAAGCACGTTTAAATTTGCAGCAGGAACGGCAATGGAAATCGGTTATACTTCGAATACTTATTTCAGCGCAATTGGAACTACGACAGAACCTATAACTTTTACAACTTCGGCTACAAGTCCTGCCCCCGGAGGATGGAATGGCATTATTTTTTATGCTTACACGCAAAGCAATTCTAAAATGGATTATTGCAATGTTACTTATGGAGGCTTTAATGGGAATACGAATAATGCAAATATATCGCTGAATGATGTAAATAACATGACGATTTCTAATTGCAACATTTCTTATTCACAAGCTTGGGGAATTTATAAAAACAATTCCAACTTCATAGACACCGGAAATACATTCAGTAATAATGCACTGGGTAATATAAACCCATAAAAAATCAACAATAAATAGAGAGCTGCTTCGGCAGCTTTTTTTTTGGATATAAAACAAATTGCTTGTCAATTCGTTTTAATCATTAATTTTGTTCCTTTTAAAATCAGAATGAATTATGAATTTCAAAAGTGATGTTGAAGCAATAGATGCGTTAAGAGTAGCGCACGAAAAGCTGCTGAATGAAGTACAAAAAGTAATTTTCGGACAGGATAAAATTATTAAAGAATTAATAATTGCCATTTTCAGTAAAGGACACTGTTTGCTCATAGGAGTTCCGGGATTGGCAAAAACACTTATTGTTACAACAATCGGAGATGTACTCGGATTAAAATACAACCGTATTCAGTTTACTCCCGACCTTATGCCCTCTGATATTGTTGGCGCTGAAATCTTAAACGACCAGCGTGAATTCAAATTTATACAAGGTCCTATTTTTGCAAATTTTATTCTTGCCGATGAAATTAACCGTACACCCCCAAAAACACAATCGGCTTTGCTTGAAGCAATGCAGGAATTAACGGTTACCGCCAATGGAGTAAAATACGAATTACAGCCCCCTTTCTTCGTTCTGGCAACTCAAAACCCGATTGAACAAGAAGGTACGTACCCGTTACCGGAAGCGCAGTTAGACCGATTTATGTTTAACATCTGGCTCGATTATCCTACAATTCAGGATGAAATTACCATTGTTAAAAACACCACTTCAAACTATCAGGTCAAGCTTGAAAAAGTACTGACTGCCGAAGAAATTGTTTATTTCCAGAACCTCATCCGAAGAGTGCCTGTAAATGACAATGTGATGTCGTATGCCGTGAATCTTGCAGCGCGCACACGCCCAAAAACAGAAACAGCGCATCCGCTTGCAACGAAATACCTTAGCTGGGGAGCAGGACCAAGAGCTTCGCAATATCTTATTGTAGGAGCAAAAACACATGCCGTAT
This sequence comes from Bacteroidetes bacterium GWF2_35_48, assembly GCA_001769125.1. Classification (GTDB taxonomy): domain Bacteria; phylum Bacteroidota; class Bacteroidia; order Bacteroidales; family GWF2-35-48; genus GWF2-35-48. Next base: position 58,801 of record MEOG01000024.1, read on the forward strand.
TGCACGGAAAATATTCTCCGGATATTGAAGATGTAAAAGCTGTAGCACATCTGATATTGCGACACAGAATAATCCGTAATTATAAAGCCGAAGCAGAAAACATCACAACCGAATATTTAATTGATGAATTTGCCAAAGCATAAATTTTCATCAAAAAATAAATCAGAATGAGCCTATACGTTCAATATTCACGCTTACTTTGGTTTATATTGCTTCTTTTTTCTATTTCTGATTCTTTCAGCCAGAAAACTACAAAAATCGAAATCATTGCAGCCAACAGTCTTGAATTTGATGAACGACTTGGTAAAGATGTGAAAAGACTCCTGGGCGATGTTCAGTTCAGGCACGATAATGCATTGATGTATTGCGACAGTGCCTACTTTTACTCTTCATCGAATACCATTGATGCGTTCAATAATATCCGTATTATTCAGGGAGATTCTTTAAGCCTTACCGGAGATAAACTAAATTACAACGGAAATGAAAAAATGGCCCGAATGCGTGGCGATGTTGTACTTACGCATAAAGGCTCCATCTTAAAAACAAAATTTCTGGATTTCGATCGCGCTAAAAACACCGGCTATTATTATAATCACGGAACAATAACCGATCAGGATAACAACCTGAAAAGTATCAGAGGTTATTATTACGCGAAGACGAATGATTTTTTTTCGATTGACTCCGTTGTACTTGTAAACCCCAAGTACACGATGTATTCTGATACGCTCAAGTACAATACCAAAACCGATATTAGTTTTTTTTACGGTCCCACTATCATACGAAGCGGCGATACAAGTTTAATCTATTGCGAAAACGGCTGGTATAATACAAAAACAGAAATCTCTCAATACAATAAAAATGCTTTTGTTGTAAACAAAGAACAAAAACTAAAGGGCGACAGCCTGTATTACGACAGAAATAACGGCATAGGAAAAGCATTTGTGAATGTTGAATTAAACGACACGGTTCAAAAAATTATATTAAGAGGGAATAAAGCGATATATTATGAAAAACCCGAGAAAGCTTATGTAACGGACAAAGCGCTGATGATTCAGATTTCAGAAAAAGACAGCTCCGGTTATGACAGTCTTTATTTGCATGCCGATACCATTCGATACGATTTTGATTCTACCAACACGTATAAAATTTTTCGCGCTTATAATCATGTAAAACTTTTTAAATCGGATCTTCAAGGAAAATGCGACTCCCTCTCCTACTCTATGCAGGACTCCGTTATCCGACTGTTTCATCAGCCTGTTATCTGGGCAGAAGAAAGCCAGCTTACAGCAGAAGCGATTCAAGTTTTTACAAAAGACAACAAAGTTGAAAAACTTGTAATGACCAATGCTGCATTTATAATATCAATGGAAGACTCCATTCGTTTTAACCAGATGAAAGGAAAAACAATTGTTGGTCATGTTCGCAACAATGAGTTGTATAAAATTGATATTACAGGAAATGGTCAGTCTGTGTATTTTGCAAAAGACGATAAGGATTTTATTGGCGCAAACAAAGCTGATTGCAGCGATATGATTATCTATCGGAAAAATAAAAAATTCGAGAAAATACTTTTCATTTCAAAACCAGAAGCAACACTTTTCCCTGTAGAACAAATCTCACAGGAAGACGCCCGCCTGAAAGACTTCCAATGGTTAGAAAAATACAGACCTAAAGTTTGGGAGGATATTTTTATTTGGTAAAGCAGGCAGGTTACCAATTAACCTAATCAAACCGCACTCCCATCACAGTAACATCATCCATTTGCTCTGTGTTTCCGAGCCAGTCATAAAAAACAGATTCTAACTTTTGTTTTTGTTTTTCCATTGGAAGCAGAGATATATCTATCAGTGTTTGCTTGAAACGTTTGCTCATAAATTTTTTACGATTAGGACCACCGAATTGATCTGCAAATCCATCTGAAAATAAATAAACCGAATCATTCTTTTGCAAAGAAATACTGTTAACAGAATATCCTGCAAAATCTTCACAAAATGGTTCTCCTATTGCATGTATATCGGGTTTAAAAACTGTTAGTTCACTGTTACGAATTAAATATAAGGGATTATGCACTCCTGAAAAAGATAGCGTTCTTTTATTTTTATCATAAACACACAACATCAGATCCATTCCATCTTGTACTAAATCCCCGCAGTCTTTTTTACGCAAATGATAAAAAATTTCTCTGCATAAATAATTCAAAATATCCGAAGGACTTTTAAGTTTTTTTTCAAAGACAGCCTGATTTAAAATATTATAACCCATAATGCTCATAAATGCTCCGGGAACGCCGTGACCTGTACAATCTACCACAGAAAAAAATAAAAGATTATCATGCTCTTCAAACCAATAAAAGTCGCCACTCACAATATCTCTGGGCTTATATAATACGAATGAATCAGGGAAATAATTCTTAATAATTTCATCAGACGGAATAATTGCATTTTGAATACGCAAGGCATACCTTATACTTGCAAGAATATTTTTGTTTTTATACGATATTTCATCAAAAGCAGATTTTAGCTCTACATTTCTGAGTTGATAAATTTCTGCTTCTTTCTGAGAACGTTCAATTGCAAAATTAATCTGCTGCTGCTTTATTTTATTATGAGTTTCACGATTCAGTACTTCTTCTTTTAAATTATGAAATTTCTTGTAATACTCAAGAGATTTTGAAAGCTCCCCCAACATTTCATAATATTCAGAATACGCCTGCAATACTTCATAAATTAATGGTTTCGCGTTAACGTTTACGGCAATTTTATAAGCTTTATCAATATAAGCAAGCGCAGTTATTTCTTTTCTCTTTGAAAAAATTCTACCAAGCCCCATATTGCAATATAAATCGCATCTTTTATCGTTTATTGTTGCATTAGAATTCAAGCTTAAATTGTAGTGTTCTATTGCTTTTGTATTATCGTTTATTTTTTCATAAAGGCTTGCCAATCCTATATATGTCCAGGGTAAACCTCCATAGTCATTCATCTCATTTCGAACAGCAAGACTTTTACGGTAAAATTCAATTGCGGTTGTAAAATCATTCTTTAATGCATACGAACGAGCAATAAGATTTAAAGAGGATGCAGCAGCTTTTTGGTCATGAATTTCTTCTCGAATTGCAAGGCTTATTTTATAATTTTCTATTGCATTATCGTAATCAGAAAGGCGGCTGTAAATTAGTCCCATTACGCTCAGGGCATCTCCCTGTTCTTCTTTCAATCCTAAATTTTCAGCGACTGTCAGCCCTTTCATGCAAAATTTCAAACCATTATCATAATCGCCGTGATGCTCATAAACATTGCCAAGCGTATATAAACACCGGGCATAACCTGCTTCTTTATTATTTTTTTCAAAAAATTTTAAAACTTCTAAAAGGATTTCTAATAATCGCTCCTCTTTAGAAAGAAAAAAACAACAAAAAGCATAATTCAATTTTGCATAAGCAATGCCTTTTTCGTAATTTATTTTCTTCGCATTTTCCAAAGCTTGTTTTGATAAATCAAAAGCTGTGGGCATTTCCTGATAACGAAGTTGCCAGGTTTGGGAGTTTAAGGAATCTATCTTGGTATGATCCATTTTATGAAATTTTAAGAAAAATCGGATTTAAAGGAAATCGCCTGCCATCTGGTCCGATAGCTTTTATATTGTTGAAAATAATTTCATCGCCCGATTTTAAAGTTTGTAAATAATCTATAATTGGTTTCGTTAATTTTGAACCTTTTATATTTAATTCCTGTGTATGAAATTCCGTTTTCATGATAAATGTATAACTGTCAATTTGAAAATTTAAGTCAAAATCAAAATCAGGAATGTTAACCGTTAAACTATCTATCAAAACGGTATGAGGAGAAATTAACCCTTCGCTTTTGTTGCAAAACAGTGCAATAGGTCTAGGTATATTTTTTACACGAAATGATTTTTTACCTAATACTATCGTTTCATTATTCAGAACTTTAGCTTGAACCTCAATTTCGCATATCGGATCGGAGCCAGGAAATAGTTTATAACGACCACTATCGCCAGAAACCCGTGTTTCATCATTAGAAATAACTTTTATTATCAGGTTTTCATTTTTAATTCCTGATGCCGCGACAGTAATTGGATTTTCAATTCCTCTATATACAACATTAACCCTATCAGCAGAAACGGTTAAAGTATTTATTACATTCATGTACAAATCATTTTCAGCTTTTTCTTTTGCTTTTAACGCATTTTGTTTTTCTTGTTCAGCTATAGAATTTGCATTAATTGCTTCGTTCTTTTTTATTTCAGCTAATAACATAGCTTCTTCTGCTTTATTTCTTAATTGGTCTGATTTAATTTTTTCTTGTTTTGCAAGAGATTCCTGAATTATTGCCTCTTGTGTTTTTTGGTTTGCAATTAATTCCTGCAATTTTGCATTCTCTTTTTCTTTACTGGCAACTTGAGTCTGCTCCACTGCCTTTGCCCTTTCTCTTAAAGCCCAGAATGTAAATCCTGAAAATGCAAATAACAATACTATTACAGCTGCAATAGCCAAACGAATTCGCCTCTGTTTAACTTTTTGAATTTCCTTTTTGCTGTTACTGATTCTGTTTTTTCCTGCTTTGTGCCAAAAATAAACAACTCTTCAAACTGATCAAATATAAAATAAACAGGTTTAAAATGGTCGAGATATAGTGATTTTACAGCTTTTTTAAGATTATCAGTTTTAACAGGAGAAATTGCATTGCGTTCAATATTTTTCAACCAACTTTCATTAATATTGCTTCCTCTTCTGATATTAACGGGAAGCCAGTCGCTGTCGTTAAATTTATTTGCAAGTCCGCAATTGATAAGAGAAGTTTTTCCGGTACCGGAAATTCCATAGACAAGTAATATTTTGCTTTCAAAAATTTTGTGATACAGTTCTTCTATCTCTGCATCTCTTCCAAAAAACAAGTGTCTGTCTTCTTTTGTGTAGCTGTCTAAAAATTTAAAAGGAGATTGCATAATAATCTATTTTACATCTTTTGCACAACGGAAGCCTACTTTACCGCTTTGGTGTTTCCTGATAAATGGTCTTAAATAGTAAGATCCTTTGGGTATTTTGAAAGAAACAGGTTTCAGAAAGTTGAATAAATAATTACCAATCCGGATAGTATCAGAAGTCCATTCAAATTCTTTTTTAAATTCATTAATGCTAAAAACTGTTCCGAATTCATATAATGCATAATTAATTTCAGTTAAAGTAGGGAGTCTTTTTCCGCACCATTTAGCAAATTCTTTAGCTTCGGTATAACTTATATTTACTACTGGGTCGTCTAATAAATAACCTTTTGGCTGAAGAGGTATTCTGATGTTTTTTTCAGAACAAAAAATGTCATATTCTTCAATAGTAACTTCACTCAAATCAAGCTTAAAATTTTTCAAATTTTGATTTCCTGTTATTAAAATATCTTTTGAATTTCCAGCTATATATTTTTTCTGATATTCTCGGTATTTATGCTTACTAAACCCTTTGTTTTCTTTAATTAAAATTTTCGCAAAAGCCTTTTCTTCTCTCATCTCTTTACATGTATTCATTAAAGGAGGAATAACAAGGAACAAAAGAAATAAAACAGCCACCGGAATTATAAATTGAATTATAGTTTTTATTATTCTTACTTGCTTTTCGCTTTCCTTTATGGCTTTTCTTTCTTTTGGAGTAAAAAAATTAAAAAAAATTTTATGATAGGGCTTTAATTTTTTCAGAAAATCCTTAGAAACCGGTTCATTTTCCTTAATACAATATTCTATTTGTCTTTTAAGAAAATGCAAATCATTGATTGTTTTGTGAGCGTCATTGTATATTGCCCGCGATAACGCATCGTGCTTTAATTCTATATAATTTTCAGTAAAAACAATATTTTTTCCCAGACCTTTGATTACGGCGTCTACAAGTTCTTTTTTATGATCGAAAAAATCGTTTAACTTTTCTTTTTTCACTATTTGCTTTGTACCTTCCGGCGAAACAAAAAGAACCAAAGCAGGTTTAATTAATCCCTCGTCTTTATTGATTAATTCATTTGTAAAAAAATCATTTATTTTTTCATCAACTTTTCCGAATTTTACGAGCAAATCTTTAGATATAGGTTCACTTTTAGAAATAGAGTCTTTACAAAAATCAAAAAGCCCTTGCATGTAAATCTGTAAATATGCTAAATCAACTATTTTATAAGCAGTAATCATTTGGCTTATAATTTCGTCTGAAGCGGCTTGTTCAATTTTAAAACCCGCTTTTTCAAGAGGTTTGACAATTGTTTCTCTTGCCTTTTCTTTTGAAATATAATTAATACGGACATGATTTTTAAAAATATCAGAAACATGTGATTCCAATTCTGATATATTTGCAAGATATTCTTCCCTTATTACTAAAATTATATTTATTGGCAAGTTAAGAGCAATAACATTTTTAAGGTTTTCAATAAATTTTGAAATTTCCGGCTTACTGCCTTGTATAAACAATTCTTCAAATTGATCAAAAATAAAGTAAATAGGTTTGAAATAGTCTAAATATAATGATTTAACACTTTTCTTCAGGTCTTTACCTTTAATATTACTGATAACTTTTTTTTCAGTATGTTTTCTCCAACTTTCATTAATATTACTTCCTCTTCTGATATTAATAGGAAGCCAGTCGCTGTCGTTGAACTTATTGGCAAGTCCGCAATTGATAAGAGAAGTTTTTCCGGTACCGGAAATTCCATAGACAAGTAATATTTTGCTTTCAAAAATTTTGTGATACAGTTCTTCTATCTCTGCATCTCTTCCAAAAAACAAGTGTCTGTCTTCTTTTGTGTAGCTGTCTAAAAATTTAAAAGGAGATTGCATTATTGTTTTGTAATATTATTTGAACACTTGAAACCTAAAGAATCAATATCATTTTTTCGGGCAGTTAGCATCATATAAAAAGTGTATACTTCAAACGCTTTAAAATTTAAATTAATTTTGCAGGTAATCAGTAATCCATAAATCTGTATCAAGAATAACCCTGATTTTTTTATTTCTCATACCGCAATTTTCTAACGGCTTCAACTTCTTTTTTAATGTCCTCTAATGTTGGTTCATTAATATAATTTAATCTAAGTTTTTTTAATGAATTTTTAAATTCTTTTTTTGAATCTGAATCACTTTTTATTGAAATCAAATTTAAATTTGCTAAATCCATTAAATATTCTTTTTACTTTTGGATTAAGTATTTCAATTCTAATTGCGTCCATAATATTATTTTTTGAATAATTATTTTTTGAATAATTATTTTTCAATAGTATAAATTTTCCCCTTTTCAAAAGTGTTTATTTGATTAAGAAAATTTGGAATATAATCTTGTAAAGTTTCAATATTACTATTATTAGCATTCAATACAACGATTGTTAGGTTGTATTTTGAAGTATTTTGCTGATAACAAATATTTTTATCTATGGTCAACAATATGTCAAAATTCTTTTGCTCTGCACGTTTAATTAACATACCATTTTTCATTCCAGTCCATTCCATTTGGCTTATAGTAAAAACTGTATGTCCTATAAGAAGATCTTTTAATTTTTTGGTTACGCACTCGTCAAGCAAAATTTTCATTTAGAATCTGTGTTGATGTTAATAATAATTTATTTGTCAGTTCTAATAATTGTAATATTTGCTTTTTATTAATTGTATCAAAGTCTTCAATAAACATGTCAATTGATTTACCAGCTTCTAAATAATCAAATAAATTTTTTACAGGAACTCTTGTCCCACTAAAAACTGGTGTACCTCCTAATATTTCCGGGTCTATATTTATTATCTTACCTAACATATTTTATATTTTTATATACAAATATACTCATTTATTTTATCATAATTTATTAGTGATTAAACTGATTCACCCTGATATTTTAAAATAAATTAAAACTCCAAGTCAGTTAGATTAATTAATTCAGTCTACCATTAAAACAAATTCATTTTTTAAAAGCACTAATCAATTCTTTATATTCAGACAATAAAATTTCATAATTACTCAGCGAGCGCAAGTCGCATTTTTCAGTAACTTCAGTTCCAACATACATTATCTGATCGCTTCTGAATTTTGTATAAAGGAACACATCCTTTTTGATATCGAATTTTTCTTTGGCATCAATAGTTTCTGCATGTGTGTCAATAACAAGAGGAGATAAATTTAAAAAATCATCCATTGTTTTAATAGATTTTAAAATAAGGACACAATGACTGTCGGTATATTTTGTTTCAAAAATTTCATTTGCTTTAAAATCGGAATCAGAACTATTCAGCAAGCCAATAATATGCTTAAAGGTGGCATCCTGTTTCTTATGCTTGTTCACTTTTATATCATTAACAGAAACTAAGCGATACTTAGAAAGAAAACTTAAACGTTCGAGAATAAATGTCAGCTTTTCTTCATATTCAACACAACGTTTTTCAATGTCTTCGGCAGTAAGATTGATTTGATAATGCCCAATTTCATTTCGTTCAGGTACCCAGAAATCAAGAGCAGCGTAAAATTTCTTGTCAAAACTGCTAGTCATTTCCGGCATAAACCATTCAATATTTTGTTCTGAATAGGTATTCCCCAACATTCTGATGATCCATGTGTATGTACCCAGACTTAACGCCAAAAATCGTCCTTCAAAATCGCCTTTTAAAGAATCCGGAATTTTCAGCGTACCATTTTCCACATCGCGCCAAGCCTGAGATATCATAACGAAACTGATAAATTGCATTGACCTTTCAATTGTTTTAAAAATCTGGTCAAGCCTTAAACGATCTAATTGTCGCATAGAGCCGGAAAACAATCTTCTTAATTCAACGCCCACAGGCCATGGAAAATTTTTAATCAATTGATCACCTAAGAGCCGAAAGTCAATTTCTTCATCCGGCTCATCTTCGTCAACTATCGCAAACTTTGCAAGAGAAGGCTTTTGCAATGCCATTTCCGCAAAAACTCTCCTTATTAAACTTTCATTTACTACTGCCATAAAATTAAAACTAATATCATTGATGTAACCCAATTACCATTTACCGCTTACTGTAGAATCGTTCCATGGAACGATTCTACAATCCCAATCCCAATTACCCTAATCAAATTTTAACTCCCATAACAAGAATATCATCAATCTGCTCCATGCTTCCTCTCCATTTTTTATGTGTTTCCTCTAAAATTATTTTTTGTTTCTGCATGGGTTCATCAAAAATATCTATGAGCAGACTCTTGAAGCGATGATGACGGAATTTCATATATTTTGGACCACCAAACTGGTCAATATAGCCATCCGAGAAAATATATACAGCATCGCCTTTTTGAAGTTGAAATTCTTTATTTGTAAAATTTTTACCAACAGCTAAAGGATGAATACTAATCGGCATTTTATCGGGTTTTATCTCCACTCCCGGTTGTCCTTCGGGAAATTCCAGCACATCCTGAAAATTTCGTCCGACAAAAGTTTTATTTGCAGGAATAATATACAGAGGGCAATTAGCGCCTGCATACTGAAGTTTGTTTGTTCGCGTATCGAGGACACATAAAGCCATATCCATGCCATCATTCGCACCTCCGATTTTTCCTGTCTGGTGTAATGAATTAATAACCTTCTCCCGCAGCTCCTCAAGAATCTGACTGGGCTTTAAAAGGTGCGCATCTTTCATGTAATTATTAATAATTTCATTGAGCAAAGATGTACCAAGCATGCTCATGAATGCCGCAGGAACTCCATGACCGGTACAATCGGCAGCAGTAAACAATATCTGGTGTTCAATTCGTCTTACCCAGTAAAAGTCGCCGCTTACTATATCACGAGGCATCCACAGCACAAAATGATTGGGCAATCGCTCTAACAGATAATCTTCAGGAGGCAATATCGCACTTTGAATGTGCTGCGCGTAAATTATTCCATCTGTAATTTCTGCTTTCTGATGCCCGATTTCATCTCTTTGCCTTGTTGCAATATCTCTTTGTTTTTTAATTTCATTATTACGAAGCTCAATAAGCTCATTCTGCAACTTAATTTCTTCCTGTGCATTTTTTATTATTGTAATATCAGAATCTATTGCAACAAGTTTAATAATATCGCCATTTGAATCCGGTACTGGTGTTAGCGTGGTCTGTGTCCATATTTTTTTACCCGATGCATCCGGATAATGTGTTTCATATTTTACTGTAGTTTTTTGCTTGATACAACTCATTACAGCAATTTTTACCTGTGGGTTTTCACTCGCGCTTATTAAATTTTCACCTCTCTTTTCAATAAGGGTGTCAAGGGAATATCCGTAAAGCCTGGTGAAGCCTTCATTTACCCACTCAAATTTACCATTTTTATCCATCAATACGATGGCATTATCAGTTTTACTTGCAACAATAGATAATTTATTAAGTTCAAGGTTTGCTGTTTCAAGCTCTTTTTTCTTCGTTTCAATCTCTGTTTTCTGTGTCCACAAAAGACGGTTTGCCTTTTTTAATTTTTTAAATTGTCTGAAAAGTAAAATCAATGAAACAAAAATGATTATTAGAACGGCTCCTGCAAGAATATTCAGAATATATTGCTGTTTTACGAGTTCTTCTTTTTTAGAAAGCTCTAAATTTTTAATCATAATTTCCTGACGGGCGCGCTCTGCATAAACCCGTGTTAACAAATCCTGCTTGGAAATTCTTTTTGTAAGACGGTTGATTTCTTTTTCTATTCTGTATTTTTCCTGCAACATTGAAATCTGTTCTTCTTTGTCTTCCTGTAATAGAGCCTGTTTTGACTCGAAATATAATTTATAAAACGCTGCAGATTTTTTAAAATTATTTTGCCCGGCATATACCTGAGCCAGTTGAATAATATTCTTTGCTATAACATCCGGAATATTCACTTTCTTTGCAATCGTATAACTTTCTTCAAATAACTGCGCGGCTTTTTTTAAGTCATTTTTTTCTCTGTAAATATTTGCAAGATTAAATTTTATTATTGCAAGACCGGCTTCATCTTTCATTTCATTTTTAAGCTTCAGCGAGGTTTCATAATTTTCAATAGATTTTGTAAAATCTTTTTGATCGTAATACAAATTTGCAAGATTATTCAATGCCGATGAAATGCCTTTCTTGTCGTTCAATTCTTTATATAAATCCAGCGCTTTCTGAAACAAATCTGATGCTTTGATCCGATCTCCGTTTTTAAAATGCGCAATACCAAGATTATTCAATGAAGCCGCAATATTAAGTTTGTCGTTCGTCTTTTTTTCAATTTCAAGATTCTGTTCATAAAAAGAAATTGCCCGGTTGATTTTATTATTTTCAAAATAAAGATTCCCGATACTATTTATTATTACAGCAACACCCTTGTCATCATTCATGTCTTTTCGAATGGCAAGACCTTTTTCATAGGTTTTAATCGCCTCATCTGTTTTATATGCAGTCTGGTAAACAGTGGCCAGTTCATTTAAGAGAATTACTTCCTCTTCTTTGTCTTTTAATTCTTTCCTAAGCTTAATAGCTTCATTGTAGGCATTAATCGCGTCGTCTGTTTTTCCGGCAGCGTAAAAAGAAGTTGCAATACCCGAAAGCGTTTTAGATGCGCCACGTTTATCTCCAAGCTCTGTTTTAATTTTCAGCAATTTCTGATAATGAGCTATAGCATTATTATAATCGTGCAAATTAGAATAATGAGTCGCAATGCTATCTAATAAGCGAACAATTTCTTTTTTATCATTCTTCTGCTCCGCTGTTTTAAGTTTTTTCAGGAAAAAATCTATAGAATTAGTAGCGGTTGCGTCCTCTTTGGTCTTTTCATTGTTTTGATTTGCTTTTTGATTCTTTCCTTTATCCGGATTATATACAACGCTGTCTGAATTTTCATCAATAATCATCAGATTTGTTACTGTATCTTTTGAATAAGCGAAGACAGGCAAATCATTCAAAAAAGATGCAAAACACGATTGAGAAATAATAAAAGAAAATAATATGAAATATTTGCAAATAGACATAATCCCAAAAATTTAATCAAAGGTAAAATTATGAAAAAACTGTTAAATACAAAATAGAAGTTAAAATACTTTTGGTTTTCGTCGTTTTTTGCCGAGAGGATAGTATTGGCTTATGAGTTAGTTGCAGGGTAACCGGGGGTTGAGCGGAGTCGAAACCCCCGGTTGCAAAGTAATGAGAAGATGATTACAAAAATCTAAGCACAAACTACTCTTGGCTCTGGAAAGAAATCATGGATTAATAAAATAAATGCAGAATTGAAATGTTGTGTTTCATAAAAAATAGAATAATTTTCTTGAAAAAAATACATTGCTTGAAAAAATGTCGTATATTAGCAGTTGTAAACAACCTAAAACATAAATAATCATGATAAAAAAATCAAATATTTTAATTGTAGACGATTCAGTTCTTGTATTATTAGGATTAAACAAGACGCTATTAAACAACAACTTAAATGCCTTCATGGCCTCTGACGGGAAAAAAGCACTCGAAATTCTGAATAAAGAAAAAATTGATTTGGTGTTGCTCGATTTGCTAATGCCGGGAATAGATGGGTACGAAATTCTGGACTTTATGAAAACCAATGACAAATTTAAAAACATTCCAGTTCTTGTATTATCCTCCGTTCAGGAAGATGAAGAAATTGAAAAAGCACGGAACAAAGGAGCTACTGAATTTTTACACAAACCAATTTTGCCAAAAGAACTGATTCGGCATATTAACAAGGCTTTAAAATAAATTTTTTTCGTGTATAATGTTCATTTTATCTTCCCTCCTTTAGCAGAACATTCTGTACACGGTCCTTTTTTAGCGCCTTTTTTATTAAGCAGCTTATTGCCCGAAAATAAATGGAATGTACAAACGAATGATATAAACATTCAGCTTGTACATTTTTTATTGGAAAAAAAAACTTTGACAGAACTCTCCCTCTCCTGTTCTCAGGAAAATGAAAAATCAAAATACCTTTCCCATATTTCAGAATATACAGATGAAGAAATTCAGCAATTCAGCACTGAAGTAAAAATCCGTATTCTGAAAATAATCCGTAAGCTTTTTTTTCAAGTACCCGAAACGATAAAAGAGTGTTTTTCAGAACAACGGAATTATCCTTTGGTAATAGAGCTTTTTCTGAAAAACTTAATCGTGAAAAACAAACGCAATCAGGTTGATATTATAGCATTCAGCGTTCCATTTGCGGAACAAATTCCGGAAACTCTTTATCTATCACGATTAATTAAAAAAGAAAAACCGCATGTTAAAATAATTATTGGAGGAAGCCAGATAAATTTACTTGGATCGGAAGCCCTTAATTTATTTTTGCAATGCAATTTGTTTGACTGTGTTTGCAAAGGGGATTTTACTTCGGAAATTGAACCCCTGCTTGAAAAAATAGTTCAAAAATCAGATATTAAGTACACGATGTATGAAGCAGCACCTGTTTCAACTCAGGTAATAGAAAATATTCCCGCTTGCAAATACAAGGAGCTTTCCGGGTATTATGCGCCTGTTACTTTTTCTGTACTGGTTTCAAAAGGATGTTACTGGGGAAAATGTGTTTTTTGTGATTATAAAAAACTATCTTTTCTTAAAGAGAAACAGTACTGTGTAAGGCCTGTCGATAAAGTTATTGAAGAAATAAAACAATTGCAGAAACAAAATAAAAATGTACGTATTTTTTTAACTTCAGATGCAGTGCCGATTCCCTGGATTGATAAGCTTTGTGATGCCTGCATTCATAATAAAATCAAACTTAATGCGAAACTTTTTCTTTTACATTCTGAATTACTTACCCCAAATATTTTCAGAAAAATGGCTGAAGCAGGAATCGTTTCTGTTACTTTCGGTACAGAAAATACAGATGAAGCTATTTTGTTTTTACTAAAGAAAAATTTCACATTCGATACAATCTGTAATAATATAAAAGCCGCTGCAGAAGCAGGAATTGAAGTTATTGTAAATATTATTCCTGATGTTCCCGGTATTACAAAAAAAAGCGCTCAAAAAACATTACAGCAATTAAAAGAAATATCGCGGTTCATCGCTTCATTGAACGTACAATCCTTTTCTCTGACAAGCGATACCGAAATAGCACTATCGCCTGAAAATTTCAATATAAAGACAAATCACACTCATATTTACTCTTCACACGGCTACCATTCTTTAGATTTTGAACATACATTAATTACAAAAAAAGAGCAATCAGAAATTTTAAAAGATTTCGCTGGACTCGCTAATGAAATAAAAGCAAAAAAACAAATTCATAAAATAATGTTTAAAGGGATAGGAGAACGAGAAACTATTGCTTTGCATCCCTTTCTGTTAAATATAGACGAAGGTATTATTTCAGTATATTCCTATGCGCATACTAATCATTATGAAATAAATGAAAATGAATATCTGTTTCTAAATAAAATTCAAAAACAATGTCGTATTACATATTTTGAATTTGAAACCCTTTATAAAAAGTCGGAACTAAAAAACACGACAATGCTTGGTTTTATAATAAAATTGGTAAGCTTTGGAATAATAAAAAAAATTGAATAATTATCCCAAAACGATACTTTATGGCTCTATTACCAGCAATAAATTTTTCAATTATAATCTGGTTTGTTATATTGCGGGGAAATTCAAACCATTTAGGATTTGAATAATTTATGTAGCAAAATGTATTCATCAAATTCATCGAATTTAATTTTTTTTCTTTTACTGGCATTTTTGCCCATACTCCTCTCCTGCTCTCACGAAGACCCTGCAGAAGGCAAAGCCATTTTCCGCTACAACGAATCAAAAGGAATTCCCACGCTTGACCCTGCATTTGCAAAAAGTCAGGTTACAATATGGCCGATTAATCAACTCTACAACGGGCTACTGCAAATGGATGACCATTTGAATGTGATTGCCTGCATTGCAAAAAAGTGGACTATTTCAGAGGATGGCAAAACATACAAATTTATTCTTCGTAGTGATGTTTTTTTTCACGATCACAAATTGTTCCCTGATGGAAAAGGAAGAAAAGTAGTGGCGAAAGATTTTGTATTCAGCCTTTCCCGCATCACAGACCCTGCCGTCGCTTCTCCCGGAGCATGGATTTTTTCTGCGCTCGATAAAAACGAACAGAATAATTCATCAGGAATGAAAGCTGTTTCGGATACCGTGCTGGAAATTTATCTGAAAAAACCTTTTCCTGCATTTGCCGGAATTCTAACTATGCAGTATTGTTCTGTCGTTCCTGAAGAAATTGTAAAACACTATGGAAACGATTTTAGGAGTAACCCCGTGGGAACCGGTCCTTTTTATCTTAAAATGTGGGTAGAGGGAGAAAAATTAGTCATGCGAAAAAATCCTCATTATTTTGAAAAAGACAGTTCGGGCAATACGCTTCCTTATCTTGATGCGGTCGCAATAACATTTATCAATGATAAACAATCTGAATTTCTTGAATTCATAAAAGGAAATCTGGATTTTATCTCTGGCGTCAATGCAAGTAACAGAGACGAACTCATCACACGCAAGGGAAAATTAAAAGAAAAATATTTCGATAAATTTATTTTACAGACAACTCCATTTCTTAATACGGAATATCTTGCATTTCTTCTTGACACAAGCTTTACTCTTGTAAAAAATTCTCCATGGAAACATAAAAAAGTGCGTAAGGCAATCAATTATGGTTTTGACAGAAAAAAAATGATGACTTATCTGCGCAACAACCTTGGCACACCTGCTGAAGCTGGTTTTATCCCAAAAGGGATGCCCGCATTTTCGGAAAATTTCAAAGCTTATAATTACAATCCCGAATTAGCGGCAAAACTATTATCAGAAGCGGGCTATCCTTCTGGAAAAGGACTTCCGGAAATTCTTCTTACAACCACAAGCGATTATTTAGATTTATGTGAATACATTCAGCACGAATTAGCGCAAATCGGAATTAAAATTAAAATAGATGTTAATACCGGTGCTACTTTCAGGGATATGATTGCAGAAAGCAAACTTGGCTTTTTCAGAGGCTCCTGGATTGCCGATTATCCGGATGCCGAAAATTATCTTGCATTATTTTACAGTCCGAATTTTTGTCCGAAAGGTCCTAATTACACACATTACTGCAATCCTGTTTTCGACAAACTTTACGAAGAAGCTATGTTGGAAACAAATGATTCTTTGCGTTTTGAATTGTACAAAAAAATGGATCAGTTTATTACAGAGGAAGCAGTGGTAGTCCCTCTCTATTACGATATGGCTGTAAGATTTTTTACAAAACGACTTGATAATTTTAAAGGCAATCCTTTGAATTTATTAAATATTAAAACTGTAAAAATGAAAGATTAACTCACAATGTATGCCTGATAATCCTTCTCTATCAAACAAATCAGAAAAAAATCTTTTGCTTACGATTACGATGCTTGGGTCGTTCTTCACTCCCTTTATGGGGGCATCTGTTAATGTAGCATTACCGATTATAAGCAAAGAATTCACCATGGACGCTGTAAGCATGAGCTGGATTACAACAGGTTTTATTTTGTCTGCCGCAGTTTTTCTTGTTCCTTTTGGTAAAATTGCTGACATTTTCGGAAGAAAAAAAATATTTATTTTAGGAATTACTATCTTCACAATTGCTTCTTTTTTCTGCGCTATAGCCATTAACGGAGAAATGCTGATTGCATCCAGATTGTTACAGGGAGCTGGAAGCGCCATGGTTTTTGGAACAAGTATGGCTATTGTAATTTCTGCATTTCAACCAAATGAGCGGGGTAAAATTATAGGGATGAATGTTTCAGCAGTATATCTAGGACTCACAATCGCACCGGTTTTGGGAGGAATGCTCACTGAAACTTTGGGCTGGAGAAGTCTTTTCTATCTAATTATTCCCTTTGGAATTTTTGTAGTGTATTCCCTTACATTTATTATTAAGTCAGAATGGGCAGAAGCAGCAGATGAAACATTCGATTTTATTGGCTCGTTCTTTTACATGATTTCAATTTCTTCTCTCATGTATGGCTTCTCGCACTTGCCCGGTACTTTTACATCTATTCTCACTATTGCAGGAATTGCAGGACTCATCTCGTTTATCATTTACGAACAAAAAATAAAATTTCCGGTTCTTAATATTTCACTTTTCAGGAAAAATAGGGTTTTCGCATTTTCCAATCTTGCTGCATTTATAAACTACGCTGCAACATTTGCCGTTGCTTTTGTAATGAGCCTCTATCTACAATATGCAAAAGGAATGAGTCCAAAAGAAGCAGGTGCTGTACTGGTTGCTCAACCAATTGTTATGACACTAACAACTCTTATTTCGGGAAGACTTTCAGACAGATACAACCCCGGAATACTCGCATCAATAGGAATGACTATTATAATAGCAGGACTAATTCCGCTTATTTTTTTGAACACAGAAACAAGTTTAATTTATATTATTATTAGTCTTGTAATTCTTGGCTTGGGATTTGGTCTGTTTTCTTCCCCAAACACAAATGCGGTAATGAGTTCTGTTGAAAAAAAATATCTGGGTATTGCATCTGCAACTTTAGGCACCATGCGGCTAACCGGACAAATGTTCAGTATGGGAATAGCAACCCTTGCTGTTCATGCTTTTATCGGAAAAGAAATTATTTCAAAAAGCAATATTCACAATTTCCTGAACAGCCTGCAAATAATTTTTATCACTTTCACGATTCTGTGCATCGTAGGAGTCTTTGCCTCATTAGCCCGGGGTAAACAAAAAATAAACTATTGAACCTGAAAATATGAAAAGCATTTTATTCCTCATTATTATTACAATTAACATCACTTCATCTGCTCAATTTATTAAACACATTGCAGTATTTCATAGTGGAACCATTGCGTATAGTGGAATTTTCGGAACTTCTGATACTGCTGTTTACAATTACAGTACTTATTATCAGGAATGGCTTCCCCTTTCCAATAGTGGCTTTCCGAGAAATGACGGTCAGGTAAAGCTTGGCGCAATAGCGATATACAATGATGGGACAAGCACTACAGAAGGACTTTTTGTTGTATCCGACACTGCTGTTTTTCGTTACAGTTGGTATTTGGCTCAATGGCTGCCTTTGTCTACTCAAGGACTGATACGAATAAATGATACCGTACAAATCGGGGATATTTATGTTTATCAGAACGGAAGCCTTACCTCCAGCGGGTTATTTACGGTTTCTGATACTGCTGTTTTTCAATATTCCTGGTATTATCAGCAATGGAATCCTCTTTCTAATAATGGACTGAATGCGAATTCAGAAACTATTCCCATTGAAAACTTTTATGAGATACAACAAAAAGGGACAAATTATCTGGAAATAAAATTACCACCAAATCACGAAGATGCGCTTAAAATAGCAATTTACGATTTAAAAGGAAGTATCATTACCAAAACCTGCTTGTCTGATTTTTCTTCCGGCAAATGCACTCTCAATATGTCTTCTTACCTGCATGCGAACGGGTATTATCTTTTTGAAATTTCAGGAACTAATTTCAAACAGGCAAAAAAGATTTTCAGGTTTTCGTGTGAATAAGAAAAATTATGAATATTGAAAATTGATTATCCGTATTAATACATGAAGTTATTTTTGGGGATATTTAGGGGATTTAGGGGCAATCCTGTGAGGTATGCGGGATAGCAAGTGGGCAGATTCCTCACAGGTTTGCGGTAGAAAAGATTTGTTGTAAATTATGGATTTAGGATTTAGGGGCAATCCTGTGAGGTATGCGGGATAGCAAGTGGGCAGATTCCTCACAGGTTTGCGGTAGAAAAGATTTGTTGTAAATTAAGAATTAAGAATTAAGAATTCGGATTGCCTCTGATTAATCAGGTAAAAGAAGGCGTGTCAAACAAACAATTTTAACTTAGAAATAAAAATTCGTGTAAATTCGTGTCAAAAAAAATCTGCGTAAAAAGAATCAAGAAATTTTAATATTCCAATTGTAGATTATCTCTTTTTTCTGTTCGATTGGCTTTGGATTATTCTGTTTTTCAACAGTTTTCACATTGTAAACTATTTGAGTTTCGATTACCGGAAGCTTGAAAAGAACACGCGCTTTTCTGCTGACTTTAACACGCATTCCTTTATTTTTCACCTTTGCGAATTTCATCAGTTTTATAAGACGAATGGCTTCTTCATCGCAGCCAAAGCCAATTCCTTTTAATACTTTAATATTAAAAACAGCACCCATATCATTTACTTCGTAAACCAAATGAACAATTCCCTCAATTTTATTTTTCAAAGCCTCTTCGGGATACACAAGGTTTTCAGCTATCAGCTTACGGAAGCCCTCATTGCCTTCATCATAGTTCGGAACTTTGATAAATTTCTTTTTTTTAGTATTCATAAAACAAAGGTACAAAAAATCCGGCAAAATTTATCTTGGGAAATTACAATAAAGAGCTTAAGTTTGTAAAAAAAAATTGCATGAAAAGATTGATAGCCCCTTCCCTGCTCTCTGCCGATTTCGGAAATCTTAACAGAGATATTGAAATGATTAATAAAAGTCAGGCGCACTGGTTTCATCTTGATATTATGGATGGCGTTTTTGTGCCCAATATTTCTTTTGGCTTTCCGGTTATCAAATACATAAAAAAAGCAGCTAAAAAGCCACTAGACGTGCATCTGATGATTATTGAGCCAGACAAATACATTGAAAAATTTCACGCTGCCGGAGCTGATATCCTTACTGTGCATTTCGAAGCCTGCACGCATTTGCACAGAACCATTCAAGCCATTAAATCATTAAAAATAAAAGCCGGAGTATCCCTGAATCCACACACACCTGTTCATGTTCTCGAAAATATTATTGCAGACCTTGACCTTGTTTTAATCATGTCGGTAAATCCGGGGTTCGGAGGGCAAAAATTTATTGAACATAGTTTTAAAAAAATAATGCAGCTTAAGAAAATGATAAACACAAGCAACTCAAAGGCTCTGATTGAGGTAGACGGTGGCGTGGATAACAGCAATGCAAAAAAGCTTATCAGTGCGGGAGCAGATGTTTTAGTTGCAGGAAATTATATTTTCGGCTCAAAAAATCCAGAAAAAACCATATCAGATTTGAATAATATAATAAATCCGTCTTAGTTAGTGTCTGTCCATAAACTATCTTTTGTTGATAAAAAGGGACATTCAGAGTATTCTTCTAAAAAGTAATATTTTATCTTCG
>MEOG01000025.1 GCA_001769125.1 Bacteroidetes bacterium GWF2_35_48
ACAAGTGAGGCGATGATTCAATTAGCTATGACAAAATTAATGCTTAACAGATTAAAATAAAAAATTCAAAACAGTTTCTAATCAAAAAAACGAAATCAGAAATTTAATATTTATAATTATGGAAGATATTGAAATTTGTCATTGTAATGGCATTATGAAAAGCGAAATTGAAAAAGCAATTCGCGGAAAAAATCTGAAAACATTTGCAGAAGTTGGAGAAGCTACAACAGCAGGAACTGTTTGCGGAGGATGTCAGGAGGATATTGAAACGATTCTTAAAGATATTAATAACCAAAGTTAATCATGATTTTCAAACCTGCCTGGCTGATGCTACCGTGTGGATACAAATAATGAAAAACGACTCCGGAGGAGTCGAATGTTTATAACCCCGAGCTCAAGCTCGGGGTATAAACAAATGAGAATAAAAAGATTTTGGCGGAAAATTTGCGTAATACCTATGCTAAACCTGGCAATAAAATATAAGTATGCAAATTTTGTGACAAAATCAAGCAAAAAAAAGATGTGTCCACACGGTAGCTGGCTGATGCCGGTCAGACAGGTTTGAAAATGATACGATTTGAAAATTTGAAAATGATACGATTTGAAAATTTCAGAGTGCACATCATCTTCAAATCTTCAATCGCCGCGGCGATCAATTAATCTTCAAATCAAAATAGTATGGAATTTAAAGAATTAGAAAAAGCAGTAAAATTCTCTTTTCAGGGAATCATCGAATATCAGGCTGATTCGATTGTCAGCAAAACGATATTAAAAAAAGAAGCAGGAAATGTATCTTTGTTTGCATTCGATAAAGGACAGGCATTAAGCGAGCACTCAGCCCCCTTTGATGCAATGGTGCAAGTAATGGAGGGACAAGGAGAAATATTAATTGATAGAAAGCCTCACGTTCTTAATGCCGGTGAAACAATTATTATGCCTGCAAATATTCCTCACGCTGTAAAAGCTCCTGAACGCTTCAAAATGGTTTTAACCATGATTAAGAGCAAATAAAATGTAATGCAGAATATTGAAATAAAAACAGTGCATGCAATGTTTCAAATGCATTGCACGCACTTTCATTCTCACGATAAAAAACTTTGCCCCGATTGCCAGACTCTTGCTATGTATGCAGAACAGCGAATTAAAAATTGCGTATTCGGAAATAATAAGCCAACATGCAAAAAATGTCCGGTACATTGCTTCAATTCAAAAATGCGTGAAAAAATAAAATCCATTATGCGCTGGTCTGGTCCAAAAATGATTTATAAGCATCCATTTCTATGCCTGAAGCACATGATACAATCATTTCGTTTTTCTTCATTCTAAATCGAATTAGTATTATTTTTGTTTTTAAATTTGAATTTAACAAAAAAAATCTATTTTTGCTCTGATGAAATTTAATTATTAACCTAAACCCAAATGTTATGAGAAAACTTACCCTGTTTATGGTTTTCGTATTGATAGGAACTCTTACCTATGCGATTAATCCTAAAAATCCTGTTAAAAAAACTACTACTTCCATGAAGTCAACAAGAAAAGTGCTTCTGGAAGAATTCACGAATGCTTCATGCGCTCCCTGCGCAGCAGCAAATCCTGCCATCAATCAGCTTATTTTGGCAAATCCTTCCAAGTTAGCTGCAATTAAGTATCAAACAAATTGGCCGGGAGCTGACCCCATGAACGCACACAATCCTGGCGAAGTTGATACAAGAGTAGGTTTTTATCAGGTAAATGCCGTTCCCCATTCTGTTATTGATGGAGTATCCCTGAGCGGTCACCCCTCACAATCTTCTATCAACGCAGCTTTTGCTGTTCCTTCACCATTTATTATTCTTGTGAATCATCAGGTTTCCGCGGGTCAAATTACAGTTAATGCTACTATCAAAAAAACAGATTTAGCCACAGGAAATCTTGTTGTATTTATTGGTGTAATTGAAAAATATATTCATTTTGCATCAGCTCCGGGAACAAACGGTGAAACAGATTTCTACAGAGTAATGAAAAAAATGCTTCCCGGTGATAATGGCACTCCTCTAAATAATTTAAATATTGGCGAAACCCAGACAATCACTGAAAGCTGGACCCTTGCAAATGTTTATGATGAAAGCCAGTTAAGCGCAGTAGTATGGGTTCAAAGCATTGATGACAGAGAAATTTTTCAGGCAGAAATGAGCGAACCTAATACTAGTAATGTTTTTGCGTTATTTGCTTGCGACAACATTATGGTTGCACCGGGAGCATCTGCTAACTTTACAGATGAATCAATAACTTCAACAGGAACAATTACAAACTGGGAATGGACATTTGAAGGCGGAACACCCTCTACGTTCAGCGGACAAACTCCTCCTGCAATTTCATACAGCACTGTTGGATTCTACGATGTTCAATTAATTGTTACCAATGATAATAATGATAAAGATACGCTTCTTATTCCCGAATACATTAATTGTAAAATTCCTGCCACAAGCGAGTGGATTATTCAGGCAAGTGGTTTTGCAACTGCATCACGCGGAGCAATGTATCTTTCTGTTGCAAATTCAAATATAGCTTGGGCAATTGCAAATGATGGCTCAACCGGTGATGTTTTAAAAGAATTTACAAAAACCACTAATGGAGGTGTAACATGGACTCCCGGTACAATTTCTGGATTGCCAACATCGGCAGTTCCTTCATGCATCAGCGCAGTTGACGGAAGCACTGCTTATATTTCTACATACAGCAGTTCCGCTACTTCTGGACAATGTGGCGTCTTCCAGACTGTAAATGGTGGAACCACATGGACAAAACAAACAACGGCTACCTACACAGGCACGGCTGCTTTTCCGAATATTGTACATTTTTTTAATGCTAATGATGGTATAACACAAGGGGATCCTAACGGTGGATACTTCGAGGTTTATACTACATCCGATGGCGGTACAACATGGACAAGAGTTCCTCAGGTTAATCTTCCTGCAATTGCTGCAAGTGATGAATATGGTTATACCAATATGTATGATGCTTATGGAGATAATTTGTGGTATGCAACAAACAAAGGAAGAGTATACAGATCTACCGATAAAGGCGCAACCTGGGCTGTTTCTGTAGTTCCTACTTTTACAGATTTTTCAGAAATTGCTTTCAGTGATGAATTAAACGGTATGGCCGCGCAGATTACCTACAACACTTCTACAGGAGCAATAACTGCTGTTAAAATTGCCCGCACAAATGACGGCGGTGCTACATGGACTATTTTCACTCCGGGTGTTGGAGCTTATTTTTCATCTATAGCTGCCGTTCCGGGAGTTGCTAATAAATTTGTAAGCGTTGGTTATGATCAAAGTGGTAACCTTGGCTCTGCTTATACCGAAAATGCAGGAGATACATGGACAAACATTGATGAAGGTGTTCAGTACATCTCTGTTGATTTTTCTGACAACACCACAGGCTGGGCTGGCGGATTCAATCAAAGCGCAACTGAAGGTGGTATATACAAATGGCATTTGATTACTAAAACACCTTCTTTATTGCAAACGGATTATGCTATTTATCCTAATCCCAGCAACGGTATAATATCTTTATCATTAAAAGAAAATTCAAAAATCAAAGTTTTCAATACATCAGGAACACTGGTTTTTGAAACAATAAAAGATTCAGAAAACAGCACGATTGACTTAACTTCTTTATCACATGGATTGTATCTTGTTCAGGTTGAATCAAACGGAAGCATTTCGTCGAAAAAATTAATTATTCAATAATAAAAAATAGGTTAAGGATTATAATTTTGGAGTGCTTCTTTCTCCCTGCCTGCTCGACGCAGTCAGGCAGGCTACCCCTATTCTTATTCCTTAATCTATAATAATATCAATCAAAGACCCGATATTTATCTCAAATAAAAAATATCGGGTCTTTTTCATTTCAATATTAGGTAATTTAATACTTAAATGTTTATTTACGAAAATTTTGTTTTTCAATTTTAATTTCTATTTTTACCAAAACAACGCTATTATAAAAGAAATTTAGGAACTGTAATACTGAATTTTGCTGAAAAAAATTTTCCATATTTTTTATCTCATTGCTCCCTTTGGAAATTGGAGAATACCCGTTATTTTATTAAGCGGTATTTTTTCAGGTTTTGGTGCGTATGTTTTTTATATTTCCAACGCTCCCTCTTATCTTTCAGATTCTCCTACTACATGCGTAAACTGTCATATTATGGCTCCGCAATACACTACTTGGATGCACAGTTCACACCGGGAAGTTACAACCTGTAATGATTGTCATGTTCCTCATGATAATATTTTTCATACATATTTATTCAAAGCACAAGATGGAATTCGTCATGCAACGATATTTACATTGAGGAAAGAGCCACAGGTAATATTAATAAGAGAAGCCGGAATTGAAGTGGTGCAGGATAATTGTGAGCGCTGCCACACGGAAATAATAGGAGAAATGGAACTTAACGGAAAAAATATAAAAACATGCAGATATTGTCCGCAATCCGGAGAAGAGGAAAAGGAAGGAGAAGAAAGGCTTTGCTGGGATTGTCACCGGGAAGTGCCACATGGCACAGTTAATAGTCTGTCAAGTACGCCCAATGCAAAAGTTCCTCTTCCAGAAAGCCCTGTGCCGGATTGGTTGAAAAAAGCAATGGAAAAAAATAAAAAATAATCAACAAATAAATTTACAATATGAAACCCATAAGCGAAATTGTAAAGAAGAAACCCTGGTTTGGATGGTTTCTGTTTTTTTGTACAATGGCAGTCGTTTTCCTGCTTGGACTTTTTGCGTCGAGTGTTATGGAACGAAGAGCAGAAGCAGTCTTTGCATACAAGCCAACAGTAAAAATTAACGAGAATGAACCGAGAAATGAAATCTGGGGTAAAAATTTTCCAAGGGAATATCAATCTTATATTCAAACGGAAGATACCAGCTTCAAAAGCATGTATAACAGCAGCAACAATGACGATATGCTTGCGCATTATCCCAGGCTTGTTATTCTGTGGGCAGGATACGCTTTTTCAAAAGAATATAACCAGCCAAGAGGTCATTTATGGGCAGTAAAAGATGTAAGAGATATTCTTCGTACAGGTGCGCCAAAAAATGAAAATGAAGGTCCTATGCCAGGAACCTGCTGGACATGCAAAAGCCCTGATGTTCCGCGAATGATGAAAGAAATGGGAATTGAAAATTTTTATAAAGCAACCTGGGCTTCACTGGGAAAAGAAATAGTAAACCCTATTGGCTGCGCTGATTGTCATGATGCAGAAACGATGAACCTGCACATTTCGAGACCGGCATTAATTGAAGCATTTCAAAGGACAGGTAAAGATATTACAAAATCGAGCCATCAGGAAATGCGTTCATTAGTATGCGCACAATGCCATGTTGAATATTATTTCAAAGGCGATAGCAAATATCTGACGTTTCCGTGGGATAAGGGCGCTACGATTGAAGATATGGAAAAATATTATGACGAAATAAAATTCAGCGACTGGACACATTCAATAAGCAAAGCCCCCATGCTGAAAGCGCAACATCCCGATTACGAGGTTTTTAAGATGGGTGTTCATGCCGATAGGGGTGTCGCCTGCGCTGATTGCCACATGCCCTACGTGAATGAAGGCGGCGTGAAATACACAAATCATCATATAAAAAGTCCGCTTTCCCATATCAGCAAGTCTTGTCAGGTATGCCACAGACAAAGCGAAGAAAAACTACGCACAAATGTGTATGAAAGACAAAAAAGCGTATTTCAGCTTCGTGATAAAGCCGAAGAACTTATTGTTAAGGCGCATTTTGAAGCGAAAGCAGCATGGGATGCAGGAGCAAAAGAAGATGAGATGAAAGATGTGTTGACGCTTATACGTCATGCGCAATGGAGGTGGGATTTTGTTGCAGCAGGGCATGGCAATTCTTTTCATGCGCCACTTGAATGTTCACGGATACTGGGCACTTCAATTGACAAAGCGCAGGAAGCGCGACTTCTCTTATCAAGAATTCTTGCTGCACATGGAATAAATAAACCTGTTGCATTTCCTGATTTTTCAACAAAAGAAAAAGCACAAAAAATTGTTTGGCCTGACTTAGAAAAAATGAAAGCAGACAAAAAAGTTTTCAAAGAAACAATAGTCCCAAAATGGCTACAGCAGGCTAAAGAACGTGAAAGTAAATATCCTGTTTCTTCGTTTTTATGAAAAATTTGGACTGAAACCAAAATAATAATATTCCGGTGCGCTGCACCTTTGTAAACAACGCAGCTATCGCTGCTACAAATGTTATCGCAGCTCTGCTGCTATATTTGGAATACAGCGGCAGAGCCGCAAAATATTTGTAAAATATAAAAAATATAGAAAGACCAAGGTGCAGAGCACCGTAATATCTTTTGCATGGATTAATAATAGTTTCAAATTTATAAAAAAAAAATAGTTCTTTTTCATGCGAAAGTTGAGTTTTTTAGTATTTCCAATATTTTTATTTTTGTACAAAAGAAATCAAATGAATAAAAGAAAAATCTGGCAATATCCCTGGACATACAAAGAAAGCGTTGTTATTGGACTTGGTTTTATTCTGATTGGTTTTGCGCTTGAAATTTTTTCTGATGGTAAAGGAGTTCATCCCCCCGTTTTTCCTTATAATATTATTCTGCTGCTACAGCTGATTATTTTTATTCCTGCTATTTCTTTCTTCATGAAAAAACATCCGTTTATACAATGGATGACAAGTGTACCTGCTGCGATTTCTGCAATTTTACTCATGACAATTTTTGTATTACTGATGGGCTTTATTCCGCAACAAGCTATACCGAATTCAATAGTATCACGCATCGGACTAACTCATATTTTTGAAAGCTGGTCTTATCTGTTTATCACTTTATATCTGGTATTAATTCTTGGGTTCACTTTAGTAAAAAGACTTACTCCCTTTTCAATAAAAAATACCGGATTCTTTTTAAATCATGCAGGTTTGTGGATCATAATAACAGCAGCCTCACTAGGAGCAGGAGA
Organism: Bacteroidetes bacterium GWF2_35_48; assembly: GCA_001769125.1. Classification (GTDB taxonomy): domain Bacteria; phylum Bacteroidota; class Bacteroidia; order Bacteroidales; family GWF2-35-48; genus GWF2-35-48. The sequence continues at coordinate 6,990 of MEOG01000025.1, forward strand.
TATTGAAAAAAGAACCATGTATTGTTATAAAGATAATCCTGCATGGCTTGGAATAAATAAATCAGGAGAGAAAAAAAACATGCCATTTGCGTTGGAGCTTTCAAAATTTGAAATACAAGAATACAGTCCCGAACTTGTTATAATTGATAATGCAACAGGAAAAATTCTATCAGACCAAAAAAAACTGCTGTCGCTGAAAAAAGGAGAAAAAAAAATCGTCTCCGAATGGAATGTTGAGGTTTTTGAATATTATAATTACGCTATTTGGTTTCACAATTCATTTAAACCGATTAAACAATTCGGAGCAGCTCCGGCAGCTAAGATAAAAGCAATACATATTGAAACAAAAGACACAATTAGTGGATGGATTTCTATTGGCAGTTATAAGGAAACACCGGTATTGCTTCCTGTTAACAATAATTCTTCATTTGCAATGACAGTTCCATCGCCCAAAAAATACCATTCAATTTTAAAACTGTATACACCTGATCAGAAAATAAACAAAATTGACATCGAAGTTAACAAGCCATTTTTTCACAAAGGTTGGTATTTGTATCAGACAGGATATGATGAAAAACAAGGCAGATGGTCGAACCTCAGTATTATTGAAGCAGTCAAAGATCCATGGCTCTATGTCGTTTACACAGGAATCTATATGCTGATAGCAGGGTCGGTTTTTTTATTCTGGCAAGGAAAAAAAATTAAAAAATAATGGTTGGATATAAATATATTGCTCTGATTATTTTAGTCCTTTGGATTTTAGGATTGAGTACTCTTTATCTATTCTTCTCAAGAAAAAAAATCAGATTAATTGGAGAGTTATTTTTAATTACCGGAGTATTAATTTCTGTTTTATACATCACGCTGCTTTGGATTAATTTAGAAAGAGCACCTCTGAAAACTCTTGGAGAAACACGGCTCTGGTATTCATTTTTTGTACCTCTCTTAGGGTTGATTATATATTACAGATGGAAAATAAAATGGATGCCCCTGTTTAGTTTTTTTCTTGCCGGAGTATTTGTGTTGATAAATGTTTTCAGACCCGAAAATTTTGACAAAGCATTGATGCCTGCGCTTCAGAGTGTTTGGTTTGTTCCTCATGTAATTGTATATATTTTTGCTTATGCTTTGCTTGCAGTCTCAACACTGTTTGCATTAAAAGGGCTTTGGCAGATTCAAAATAAAAGGTTTGATAATTCTTTACTCGACATTGCAGACAACATTGTCTATATAGGTTTTGCTTTTCTGACATTCGGATTGCTTTTCGGGGCGCTATGGGCAAAAGAAGCCTGGGGGCATTACTGGACATGGGATCCAAAAGAAACATGGGCATTTCTCACGTGGTTGCTTTATTTGCTGTACATACATTTCAGGCACAGACATAAAGAACGCATAAAAATTTCCCTCTGGATTCTTTCAATAGCTTTTATTATACTTCTTATTTGCTGGTTTGGTATTAATTATTTACCCTCTGCGCAAAACAGTGTTCATGTGTATTCTAATGGGTAAAATTTTATTAAAAGTAGCTCCTCTTTTTTATTGTCATCTTTTGTTATCTTTGTATGAGTTATTATTAAATTCATATTACGTGATAAAATTTTATGCCATCATCCTCTTCCGACAAAATAATACTCTCTGAATACGATATTTTCAGAAATAGTAATAATATAATTATTGATTACGCTGTTATTGTTTCGCCCCACAGGCTTGAAATTTATTTAAAAAAAAATGTTCTGATAAAGCAGGAAGATATAAATTTTTTCTACTACGATTATTTTACATCTGCAACCGGAAATAATTTTAATTTAAAATCTTTCGCAAAGCCTTTCTTTACACAGTTTGGCAAAATGTTGGTTTTTGAAAACAGACCTCTTGATTTTTCAAAAAACTATGTGATTGAAATTAAAGGTGAGAAAACAAATCTTGTTTTTGATGCTAAAACCGGTGGGATTTTAGATACGATTTTTGATGCAAGCCATGTGCAGGGACTTGGGATTTCATTTCATGGAAACTCTGCTGTTTTTAAAGTATGGTCGCCTTCTGCAGGAAGAATTGTATTGAAACTTTTTGATGAAAATCAAGAACCTGTTTCTGTAAAATCTTCTCTCGATTTAAGACGGGGACCTCAGGGTTTATGGGCTATTGAATTGCTCCCTTCCGATCTTTTAAATACTGAGACTTTTGACGGTCTTTACTATCAGTACGAAGTGTATGCTTATGGGAAAAAAAAAATGGCGTTAGATCCCTATACAAAATCAATGGCTTCTTTTAATCCATCAGGTAATGATAAAATTGGCAAAGGTGCAATTATTTCATTCCGGAATGAGAAAATACAAAAATCAAATTCATCAATTGTATTTAAAAACGGCAACAACATTGCAAATCCTGTTGATGTCGTCGCTTATGAAATACATGTTCGCGATTTTACAATACAACCGGGCCTGCTTGATTCGCACATTGCAGGCACATTTGAAGGATTCAAAGAAAAAGTTTCTTATCTGAAATCACTTGGCATAACGCATGTTCAATTATTGCCTGTTACAAAATGTTATACTGTTAATGATACAGACCGATCCTATAACGGAACTGAAAAAAAAGAAATAAATTACAACTGGGGATACGACACGCACAACTATTTCACGCTGCAAGGATGGTTTTCTACAAATTCTGATTGCCCATATACGCGAATAAAAGAATTTCGGGAATTAGTGCAAAGTCTGCATGAACAGGGCATCGGAGTAATAATGGATGTAGTGTATAATCACACGTATTGCGCTGAAATTTTTGAAAATATTGCACCCGGATGTTATTACAGATTTAACCCTTCCTTAAAAATATCTGAAACAACAGGAGCAGGACCATCGCTTGAAAGCAGGAGAAAAATGGTTCGCAAACTCATCATTGATTCTCTGAAATATTTTGTTGAAGAGTTTCAGGTAGACGGATTTCGTTTTGACCTGATGTGCTTTATGGATCATGAAACCATGCGCTGTATAAGGCAGGAAGTGGGTCGGGCATACAATCCCTTAGATCGGAATGATCTTATTTTACAAGGAGAAGCGTGGAATTTCACAGATATAGAAGACATAGAAAACAATCCGGCTATTACAAAATATAAATTTCCTGAAAACATATCGCTTGGAATATTCAATGATGGAGTGCGTGACGCTTATGCCGGAAGAGATATAAACACAGGTTTTGCTCATGGAAATTATTTTACATTTGACACTGTTATCGCGGGTATTACAGGAGCAATTAAAAATTTTCGTGATGACAGCCCTGTTGTTTCCAATCATGCATTTACAAATCCTTATAATTCGTTCGCGCTTTCCCCAGAAAACTGTTTGAACTTTCTTACAGTACATGATGGATTTACATTGTGGGATAAAATAAATTTATCTGTAAAAGAAACCACAGGACTTCTTCGCGCAAGGATTATGAGAATGGCCACAGCAATGCTTTTCACGTCTCAGGGAAAAATTATTTTGCATGGCGGAGACGAAATATTGCGAACAAAACCGCTTTCAGAAAACGATAAAGAGAAAAACCGTGCGCATACATCGGATTTTGTTTCAGAAGAAGAGGGTGTAAAATTCTTTCATGAAAACTCTTACTGTTCGCCCGATTTTACAAACATGATACGCTGGAATCGTCTCTCAAATAAATATGCAGGCATTGCAAATGAAATGGTTCTGTATTACAAGGGGCTTATTGAAATGCGAAGAAACATCCCGGCTTTTCGATATTCAAAAACAGAAAATATTTTAAAAGGACTTCGCTTTGTGAATGGAATTAAACCAACTGTATTTAAAAGTTTTATTGACCCGGAACTTGATTTTCTAAAAATAAAATTCATCAATGGACCTGCAAAAAATAATTTATTTTTAATTGGAGAAATTCATCCTAAAGGAACACCAGCCAATCCTGCTGCAAATAATTTTATTGTAAATTTTGATGCAAAAGGAAGTGCGGAAATAAAATTCTCCAAAGACCAGATAGAGCGATTTGACTTTACAAAAAGAGGACAGGGAAACGGACTGAACATAAAATTAGTTCATGAACCCGGAATCGAAAAAACACTCCCCGAATCGTATTCAGAAGATGGAAGCAATCTTATTCCTTTTTCGGCAATTTCTGAAAATAAAGATGTAACGATTGACCTGTCTGTTAAAAACTATATTGCATGTCAGAACAACTATATACCGGGATTTTGTATAGCTTTTTCATTAGATAATACGTTGGAAAATTCCATTACGAAAAAATTTTCAGGAACTGAATATTCGAGACTAATTGTATATTTCAATGCGGCAAAAACGCCTGTAAAATTCTATTCCGAAGCTGTTATCAACCCGGAAAAGTGGAATGTAATTCTTGACGATCACAATGCAGGGATTAAAGCTCTTGAATATATTGAAACGGAAACAAGCCTACAGGGAAAAACAAATGTTTTGATTGAAAAACAATTTGTAACTGTACCGGGGCAAAGCTGCGCTGTGATTGCTTTTTAAAAAGTAGAATTTGATGATGATTTGATTTGATGATTTGAAAATTTGAAGATGGTAATTTTAATTTGAAGATTTGAGGATTAAGGATTGAGATATTGAATATTTGTTCGTTAAGAAAATAATCATCCACTACAGCGGAATCAATATCAGAATAAAAAAAAATAATGGAAATAATAATAATATTACGGTGCGCTGCACCTTTGAATACAACGCAGCTATCGCTGCTACAAATATAGACGCTGCTCTGCAGCTAATTTAGTTGCAATGATAAAAGCAGCAGAGCTGCGTTATATTTGTAACTAAAATGTCAATATTTAGTAAAACAAAGGTGCAGAGCACCAAAATATCTTTTATACAGGTAACTTTTACAAGACATTTGAATAAGCGAAACTTGAGTTAAAAATAATAATCCGCTGCATTTATCAACACAAAATAAACAACCCGCCTGCATGCTTTCGGCGGGCAGGTAATCAACGGAAGAAAAATTTTATAAAAAAATGAATTGGGAAAAAAGTATAAAAGAATTTGAATCGTATCTGAAATTAGAAAAATCTCTTTCTAAAAATTCTATTGAAGCGTATGATGACGATATCCGCAAGCTTGTACAGTTTCTTGAATTAAGGCAAGACAGAGCTTCTCCAGAAGAAATTACATTGACCCAGCTTCGTGAATTTGTAAAATGGATCAGCGAGCTTGGATTGAACCCTCGTAGTCAGGCGCGCATTGTTTCAGGTATAAAAGCTTTTTATAATTTTCTTTTGCAGGAAGACTACATGAATACAAGTCCTGCTTCTTTACTTGAAGCGCCACGAATCGGGAGAAAACTACCATCTGTTCTTGCCGTTGAAGAAATTGATGCACTGATTGCTGCGATTGACCTTAGCAAACCAGAAGGACAAAGAAACAAAGCAATAATCGAAACAATGTACAGTTGCGGATTACGTGTTTCGGAGCTTACAGATATGAAAATTTCAAATCTTTTTTTTGATGAAGGCTTTGTAAAAATAACGGGAAAAGGGAATAAAGAAAGACTTGTTCCTATTAGTCCAAGAGCAATAAAAGAGATAGAGCAATATAAAAATTATTACAGAAATCATCTGGATATAAAAAAGGGACACGAGAATATTTTATTTTTAAACAGACGTGGCAAAAAGCTAACGAGGGTAATGGTTTTCACAATAATAAAAAATCTGGCCTCTATTGCTGAAATAACAAAAATAATAAGTCCGCACACACTCAGACATTCATTTGCAACACATCTTGTGGAGGGCGGCGCAGACCTTCGCGCAGTGCAGGAAATGCTGGGACACGAATCTATAACCACTACAGAAATCTACACACATCTTGACAGGGAATATTTACGAGAAACCATATTGCAGTTTCATCCGCGGTCTTTGAAGAGGTAGTAATTGGTGTCTTCGACTCCGCTCAGACACCGATTATTACCAGCCTACTTTTTCTTTTCAGTATCAATCTTGCTTTTTACCTCATCAATTTGTGCATCACTGGGCTTAAACGCTTCAAGCATGGGAAAAATATACATCGAAACTTTTGAAAGAGGATTGTATAGTAGGGATTTATCTTTTGTTTCTTTTGAAATTAATGTTGCCTTTTCATCTGCCTTATTGAAAATGGTAAAGGCAATACTTAAAATTAACGTGAACTTGGCAATTCCAAAAGCGGCTCCGAGTATTTTGTTTACCAATCCCAATGCGACTTTTTCGACTAATTTATTAATCAATCTTGATACAATATAAACAAGAATTACAATTAATAAAAAAGTTACTCCAAAAGAAATCACAGGAGTATATTCAGAGCTCATTCCAAATTTTCCAATAAAAACAGAGGCCATATAATCAGAAAAGTGCAATGCACCATAAGTTCCGAGAAGCAAAGCGGCAATACTTGCTACCTCAACAATCAAGCCCTTAGTAAAACCTTTGTAAGCGCCCCATAGGAGCGGAATTATAATAACGATGTCAATTGCATTCATAAAATTTCAAAATGATAAAAATAGAAAAAAAATAAAAATTCGGAAAATAATTTCTATTTTAGCAAATATTCAATCAATAAAAATATTCAAAATATTTATATTAAATTACATCAGCAATGCCCATTATAAGTTCGATATTCTCATGGTTTACCGTTAAGCGAATGACGCAAATAGACCTGTTCAGGAAATATCCGATAGAAACCCAATACGAAACCTTATTTAAAATTCTTAAAAAAGCTCAAGATACAGAATATGGAAAACAATACGGGTTTTCTTCGATTAAGTCAATAGATCAATACAGAGAACGTTTGCCCGTAATAGATTATGAGGGACTAAAACCTTATGTTATTCGCCTCAGGCAGGGAGAAAAAAATCTTATCTGGAGCGGAGAAATAAAATGGTTTGCCAAATCATCGGGTACAACAAGTGATAAAAGTAAATTCATTCCTGTAACCAAAGATGCGCTTGAAGACTGCCATTACAGAGGAGGAAAAGATATTCTTGTTATTTACAATCATAATCATCCGGACACAGAAATTTTTCCCGGGAAATGCCTGACACTCGGGGGCAGCAGACAAGTTAACAACTTCAGCAATGATTCGTATTATGGAGATCTGTCTGCAATTTTAATTCAAAATATTCCTTTCTGGGCAGAATTTATCAGAACACCCAATCTTTCAATTTCTCTTATGGAAAAATGGGATGAAAAAATTGAAGAAATGGCCAAGACAACCATAAAAGAAAATGTTACAAATATTGCAGGCGTTCCATCATGGTTGCTGGTGCTCCTTAAACGAATTCTTGAAGTTACCGGAAAAACAAACATTGCAGATGTATGGCCGAATCTTGAATTGTTTACACATGGCGGGGTCAGTTTTATCCCTTACAGAGAGCAATTCAAAAAAATTATTGACACACCGAAAATGAATTATCTGGAAACATATAATGCTTCCGAAGGTTTTTTTGCATTACAGGATAACCCTGCTACAGACGACATGCTGCTGATGCTCGATTACGGCGTATTTTATGAATTTATGCCTTTGGAAGAAGCAGATAAAGAACGCCCAAAAACAATATCTCTGGAAGATGTTGAGTTAGATAAAAATTACGCCCTGATAATTTCTACCAACGGTGGTTTGTGGCGCTATATGATTGGCGATACGGTTAAGTTTACATCGCTGTATCCTTTTAAAATAAAAATTACAGGAAGGGTAAAACATTTCATCAATGCTTTTGGAGAGGAGCTAATTATTGACAATGCTGAAAAAGCAATCAAAGTTGCCTGTGAAAAAACAAATGCATTTATAAGAGAATATACAGCAGGACCTGTTTATATGGGCGATAATCAGAAAGGAGGTCATGAGTGGCTTTTTGAATTTGAAAAAAAACCTGCTGACATACGCTATTTCATGGAAGTGCTCGACAATGCGCTGAAAGCGGTCAATTCGGATTATGAGGCGAAACGCTATAAAAATATGACGCTCTCATTTCCTAAATATCATATCATGAAAGACGGCTTGTTTTATGAATGGCTGAATCAAAAAGGGAAACTGGGAGGACAACACAAAATTCCCCGCCTTGCAAATAACAGAGAATATCTCGAAAGCATGATGGATCTTAACAAGCATTTTAAAGCCCACGAATAATATGAAGCTGCTATTGCTCTTATGTTTGTTTTTATTACTGGGACAAGATATTCTTACCCTGAAATTTTTATTTAAGATTGAGGTAAAGGCAGACACAATGCTGGCAGACCCTCTTGGAAATTTGTTCACGATTTCAGGAAAAACAATTACGCGGTATAATGAGAAAGGATTGAAAGAAAAAAATTACTCTTCAAATATTCTGGGAACAATAAGCTATGCAGATGTTAGCGACCCGTTCCGGATTTTACTTTTTTATAAAGATTTCAATCAGATTGTTTTTCTCGACAACACACTCACAGAAATAAGCAGCCCCATTCAGTTAGACGACCTGAGTATTGATCAGGCAGAAATAGCCTGTTCGTCAGCAAACGGAGGATTTTGGGTTTATAATACAATCTCAAAACAACTCGTATATTTCGACAGACAACTAAAAAAAAATCATGAAAGTGTTTACCTGAATTCAATAATGAATACAGAGCAAAAACCCATATTCTTAATTGAAAAAAGCGATTATATTTTCATGTATGTTCCGGAAACTGGAATTCTGGTTTTTGATAAGTACGGAACCTATTTTAAAACGCTCAATCTTGGCCAAACAGAACAGTTTCAGGTATCAGATGATAAAATAATTTACTTGCAGGATCATACGATTTTTAAATATGATATGAAGTTTTTACAGACAAGTTCTGCGCAGATTCCGGATAGTATTAGGGGAGTGAAGAGTATTACTTTGTTTCAGGATAGAATTTTTATGCAAAAAGAAGAGAGCATCAATTTTTATAGAATTTGCGAATAAATACATTCTCTACTCCCTCCACTTCCCGCTCAAACTCTCAAACTCCAAAGCTTCTGAGAGCAGTTTCAGGAATTTTTTGCGGGGGATACATTCTGCGCCGAAACTTGCAAGATATGTGGTGGGTGTTTGTGCGTCAATAAAATGAAATTGATGTTTTTTGGCAAATTCGATCAAATAATAAAAAGCCACTTTTGAGGCATCGGATTTCAGGTGGAACATTGATTCGCCACAAAAAACACGACCAATTGAAATTCCATAAAGACCTCCAACTAATTTCCCTTCATAATAAGCTTCCACAGAATGTGCAAATCCAAGCTCATGAAGATTGCAGTATGCCTCCACCATATCATCTGTTATCCACGTGCCCAATTGATCGTACCGGGATACATTTTTGCAATGTTCTACCACATCACGAAAAGCAGTATCAAATCTGATTTCATATTTATTTTCACGAATAGTTTTCTGAAGACTTTTTGATACTTTCAATTTATCGGGAAAGAGAATAAAACGCGGATTAGGCGACCACCAGAGAATTGGCTCATCATCGTTGAACCAGGGGAAAATACCTTTTGAATACGCTTGCAGTAATGTTGCAGGGGAGAGATCGCCACCCCAGCACAAGAGCCCATCACGACTTGCAGTATCAGGGTCGGGAAATTGAAAACTGCTTTGCATAAATATTCTGCGTATAGGCTTTTTTGTGATATTTTATTCAACCCCATTCGGGGTTGCTGCATGTTAGTATGTTTAATAACCATCGGTTGCACCGATAGTTATTAATATTAAAGTCCTTCGGACTTTTTTATTGATGTTGCTTCTAAAAGATGTTCCACATCTTTTTAAGCGTTCCACAAAGGTAAGATGTGGAACATCTTACCGAAGTTATTTTATTTCTTTCGTTAGAAAAACATATACGGGAAAATGGTCGCTAAAGCCTCCCTGATATACATCTCCAACATAAGTGCGGAATGGGTATCCGGCAAAATTTCCTTCTTTCTGCATTAAAAATTTTTCGTTAAAAACACGCGCTTTTAAAAATTTATATGTGCTTTTATCATCTCCAAGTAAGTTTCCTGAAACAATTATCTGGTCAAAAAGATTCCAGCTATCTTTATATGCCAGAGAGCCGATTCCATCTTTAAAAAGTTTATACATGGCATTAAAAAGACCATTTTTCTCCACTTTATCTTTATTACCAATAGCTCCTAAATGCTTGTAAACACTTGCATCTGTCGGGTCATCGTTCAAGTCGCCCATGATAATGATTTTTGCATTTTCATTAATTTTATAGATAGAATCAACTATAGAACGACATAATTTTGCAGCCAGTTCTCTCATGGGTGCGCTTCGTTTTTCACCGCCTCTTCTTGATGGCCAGTGGTTCACTATGAAGTGCATTTCTTCACCATCAAGCATACCGGAAACGAGCAACTGATCTCGGGTGGTAAAGCTTGTATCTTCGGGGCTATACAAAGGATATGATTTTGAATTGCTTACTTTAAAGCGAGCTTTCTGATAACAAAAAGCGACATCAACACCTCTGTTATAGCGGCAATCGTAATGAACAACTCCGTAATCCCATTTTTTTAAAGCAGGCTGACCGACTAATTCTTCCACTACTTTTTTATTTTCAACTTCACAAAGACCAAGCACGGTAGGCCCACTTTTTACAATTTCGCCACCAAGCTTAGAAATAACATCTGACATTCTTTCAAGCTTTGCGAGATAACGATCCTGCGTCCATTTATTTTTTCCGTCAGGTAAAAATTCCTCATCGTCTTTTGTTGGATCATTTTCTGTGTCGTAAAGATTTTCGATGTTGTAAAAACCCACAATTGCGACTTTCGCTTTGCCCTGTTTTTCCTGAGCAAAAATTAAAATTGAAAAAAGACTAAATGCTGTGATTAATAAATTTTTTTTCATATTCTTATTTTTAAATTTTTTTTCGGTAATTTCGACTCAGTTCGACTTCGCTCACTGCAAGTCGCTCAATCACCGGAAAAATTATGACATCATTTGTTTCACTTTTAATAAACCTTCGTACAACACATCAATTTCTTCTTTTGTATTATAAAATGCAAAAGAAGCCCTTACGGTTCCGGGAATTTTCAAAAAATCCATCACGGGTTGCGTGCAATGACTTCCTGTTCTTACAGCAATACCGAGCTTGTCAAGGATCATTCCAGTATCATAGTGATGAATCCCTTTCAGTAAGAATGAGAAAACGCTTGATTTGTATTTTGCATTTCCGTAAACAATTAAATCTTCAATCGTTTGTAATTTTGATGCAGCATATTGCAACAATTCGTGTTCGTACATTGCAATTTCATAAATGCCGAGCGTGGTTAGATAATCAATAGCAACCGCAAGCCCAATAGCATCAATATAATTAGCAGTACCGGCTTCAAATTTAAAAGGGAGTTTATTGTAAACAGTTTTTTCGAATGTTACATGATGAATCATATCGCCACCTCCCTGATACGGCGGTATTTCATTAAGGTATTCTTCTTTGCCGTATAAAACACCAATGCCCGTGGGCCCATATAATTTGTGTCCCGAAAATGCAAAAAAATCACAATCCAAATCCTGAACATCAATTTTGGTATGTTGAACAGATTGCGCGGCATCAATCAAAACCGGGACTTTTCGGTCGTGCGCTTTTTTAATAATTTCTTTAATCGGATTAATTGTGCCAAGCGAATTTGAAATATGCGTAACAGCAACAATTTTCGTTTTTGGAGTAAAAAGCTTATCCATTTCATCCAAAATCAACTCCCCGTTTGCATTCATAGGAATCACTTTCAATTTCGCTTTTTTTCTTTCACAAAGCATTTGCCATGGCACAAGGTTTGAATGATGTTCCATAGTGGAAAGAATAATCTCATCACCCTCTCTGATGTATCGTTCTCCGAAAGAAAACGCAACCAGATTAATAGATTCAGTTGTTCCTCGTGTAAAAATTATTTCATAAGAAAATTTTGCATTTATAAATTTCTGCACAACAGCGCGCGCATTTTCATAAGCTTCAGAAGATTTTTCGCTCAAATGATGCACTCCGCGATGAATATTGCTGTTGTACATTTTGTAAGCTTCCGAAATTGTATCAATAACCTTAAGCGGCTTTTGTGTTGTAGCGGCATTATCAAAATATACAAGAGGCTTTCCGTAAACCTGCTGTGAAAGTATCGGGAAATCTTTTCTTATTTTTAAAATATCAAGTGGCATAATAATTTAGAGGTTATAGCATGTTTATTATTTCGCTGACGTTCAACAGCACTTTGAGTTTTACAATCACTCACGTAATCATCAAATGTTAAAATATCGGTTGTAAATTGCTCAATCAGTATTATTGCCTGAAAAATATCAGACAATTTTTTTTTTTCTTTGTCCGTCATAAATTAAAAATTTTGAAGCATCAATATTTTTTCTCAAGTATGGATTTTTTATTGAGGAATCTGTGAGCATGTCGACTTTTCGGCATTGTGAAATACATAAATTGGTAAATAGATTTGCTCTTTTTGATATTTCAGTTTTAATATCCATATTTTTTGCAAGATACAAATTTTTCTTTTATCCGCAATTCACAACACAATTGGTGCATCTTGATAATTCTCCGCGCAGCCGTTTATCTACAAGTTCTTCGATACGTTCGCGCAGAGGAGCAAAATCAATTTTTGCAATAACTTCATTTGCGAAAGCAAGCATAATCATCAGGCGAGCTTCTTTTTCAGAAATACCTCTGGAACGCAGGTAGAAAAGCGCATCCTCGTTAATATGACCCGAAGTTGCGCCATGAGAACACTTAACATCATCTGCATAAATTTCTAATTGGGGCTTGCTTGCCATTCTTGCATTGTCAGACATCAGTACATTGTTATTCCGTTGAAATGCATTGGTGCGTTGCGCATCTTTGCGAACAAGAATACGACCATTAAAAGCACCGGTTGCCTCATCATCCAGAATGCCCTTAAAAAGCTGGTTGCTTACACAATCAGGTACAGCGTGATCTACAAATGTAAAATTGTCAATATGCTGTTTTCTATCCATCAGATAAATTCCTGAAATGTTCACTTCAGCATTCGCACCTTCCATTGTGGCAATAAAATTATTTCGTATAGTTCCTCCGTGAAGAGAAGCTGTATTAGATGTGAAAACGCCATTCTGCTTTGTCTTTGCATGAACAGCATTAATGTGTACTGATGAATTATTTTGATCCTGAATATTAAAAATACTAAGATTTGCATTATTTTCAACAAAAACTTCGGTAACAGAATTGTTTAAAAATTTGAATGGCGTTAGCGTATGATCGCATATAACAATTTTAGCATTACTATTTTCTTCACAGCAGATTAAATTTCTTTGCTGCAACATAAAATCGCCATCATGCACCAAAATATTAATAACCTGAACAGGTTTTTCAATAACAACATTCTGCGGCACGTATATAAACAAACCGTCCTGTGCATAAGCAGTATTTAAAGCTACCAGTCCATCTTCATAATAAGAAGCCGCTTTGCTATAATATTTTTCAAAAATATCAGGATGTTTTTTTGCCATTTCACGCAGACTGCCGATAAGAACACCATCAGGTAAATCCAACTTTATATTTTGATAATAATACCATCCATTAACGAGGAGTACAATGTAGGAGTCCAGATCAGGCACATTACATTGAAATAATGAAGAAAAATCAACGCTTAATTTCTGAGGTTTAAATGCGCTTGAAAAATTTCCCTGAAATAATTTTTCTAATTCAATGTATCTGTAATCCTCTCCATTTTTATCAGGCAGACCCAGTTTTTGAAATTGCTGAAAAGCTTTTTCACGAACAGAATTCATCAAGTCAGAAGATTCGTCCTTCAGGAAGTTTTCATTTTCTTTATATCGTGCGATTAATTCGTTGTTCATTTTTTTATGTTATATTTTGTGTAAGGGTGTTGCAGGTTGCAGCCGCTGACTGAGCGGAGTCGAAGTCAAGGTTGCAAGTTTGAATACATTTACTCTTCTCCTATTTCTTTTTTTATCCAGTCGTAACCTTTTTCCTCCAATTCGAACGCCAGTTCTTTTCCGGCAGATTTAACAATGCGTCCTTTATACAATACGTGAACAAAATCCGGCACAATATAATCAAGCAGTCGCTGATAGTGCGTAATTACAATACTTGCATTGTCTTTTCTTTTCAGTTTATTTACTCCGTTTGCTACAATGCGTAAAGCATCAATATCAAGACCGGAATCTGTTTCATCAAGAATTGCCAGTTTCGGCTCCAGCATTGCCATTTGAAAAATTTCATTCTTCTTTTTTTCACCACCAGAGAAGCCTTCATTCACGGATCTATTGGTTAATTTTGAATCAATTTCCACAAGCTCTTTTTTCTCACGCATCAATTTAAGAAAATCGGAAGAAGAAAGAGGAGTAAGACCTTTGTATTTTCGCTGCTCATTCACTGCTGCACGCATAAAATTAACCATACTGACACCGGGAATTTCGATAGGATACTGAAATCCGAGAAAAATACCAGCGCGGGCACGGTCTTCGGGTTTCATCTCAAAAAGATTTTTTCCATAATAAATCACTTCGCCTTGCGTAACTTCAAATATCTCTCTTCCGGCTAAAACTGCAGCCAATGTGCTTTTGCCCGAGCCGTTTGGTCCCATGATAGCATGAACTTCTCCCTCATTAATTTCAAGGCTGAGCCCTTTAAGAATCTCTTTGCTGTTAATGCTTGCGTGTAAATTTTTTATTTGTAACATATTTTTACTTTTTGTTTCATATTTAAGGTTTAAGATTGCAGGTTGATTGTTGTTGCAGGTTGCAGGTTGCAGGTTGTTCTATATAGCAGCTTGATTCTACTCCGCTGGTTTCGACTCCGCTCAACCAGCGGTTTAGATACAAAAATCCGAAACCAGAAACTTGAAACATTCAACCTGAAACCTTAACCCACACTTCCTTCTAAACTAATCTGCAATAATTTCTGCGCTTCTACAGCAAACTCCATTGGCAATTTATTAAGAACTTCTTTTACATAACCATTCACAATAAGACCAACAGCATCTTCTGTGGAAATGCCTCTCTGATTGCAATAGAAAATCTGATCTTCACCGATTTTAGATGTCGTTGCTTCGTGCTCAACAACCGCTTTTGTATTCTGCACATCAATATAAGGAAAGGTATGCGAACCGCATTGATCGCCAAGCAGAAGAGAATCACACTGTGAATAATTACGCGCATTTTCAGCTTTTTTGGAAATTTTGACAAGCCCTCTGTAGCTGTTGTTGCTTTTACCTGCTGATATACCTTTTGAAACAATTCTGCTTTTTGTATTTTTCCCAAGATGTATCATTTTAGTTCCAGTGTCAGCTTGCTGATAATTATTAGTAACGGCAACAGAATAAAATTCTGCAGCAGAATTATTGCCCTTCAAGATACAACTTGGATACTTCCATGTAATTGCAGAGCCGGTTTCAACCTGTGTCCATGATAATTTTGCGTTATCTCCTTTGCATATCCCGCGTTTTGTAACGAAATTAAAAATTCCACCTTTCCCGTTTTTATCTCCGGGATACCAATTCTGAACCGTAGAATATTTCACTTCTGCATTTTCCATAACTACAATTTCAACAACAGCAGCGTGAAGCTGGTTTTCGTCACGCATGGGCGCAGTACAGCCTTCAAGATAACTCACATAACTTTCTTCATCCGCAATAATAAGCGTGCGTTCAAATTGTCCTGTATTAGCGGCATTAATACGAAAATACGTTGATAATTCCATCGGGCAACGCACACCTTTTGGAATATAAACAAAAGAACCATCGCTGAAAACAGCAGCATTAAGCGCAGCAAAAAAATTATCTCCATAAGGAACAACAGAGCCAAGATACTTTTGCAAAAGATTCGGATGTTCTTTAATGGCTTCATTCATGGAACAAAATATAATTCCCAGTTCTGCAAGTGTTTCTTTAAAAGTTGTCTTAACCGAAACGCTGTCCATTACAGCATCAACAGCTACACCTGCGAGATGCAATTGTTCTTCAAGAGGAATACCCAATTTATTGAATGTCTCTTTTAAAATCGGGTCAACCTCATCCATGCTTTGATATTTTGCGCCCTGCTTGGGTACAGAATAAAATATTATATCCTGATAGTTTATTTCAGGAATTTTCAAATGCGCCCAAGTAGGCATGGTCAATGTTAGCCATTTCCTGTAAGCTTTTAGCCTGTATTCGAGCATAAAAGCAGGCTCTCCTTTTTTTTCAGAAATTAACCTTACAACATCTTCACTAAGGCCTTTGGGTATAGATTCGGTTTCAATATCTGTAACAAATCCATACTTGTATTCATTTCCGGTTATTTCGTTTAATATTATATCTTGTTCTTTGTCCATTTTAGAATCTGTTTCTTTGAAAACGTTGGTTATTTATTGTTGCAAGTTTTCATCATAATATAAATTATCTCTTGCAAAAGTATTAAATAATAATAATACCGATAAAAAATATCAGAAAATCTAAACAAGGAATGATAAAAATCAATGAGGGGAATAATAAGGTATGAGAAATGAATCATTTCAGCATTGTGCACTAAAATGGATGTAAAATTGAAAAATCTATTCGGAGTGTTTAAATTCTATACCCAATTGAAAACATAAGGCTTCTATTATTTCTCTTTGTTTATCAGGATCATCAATAATACCGTATTCTTTGGAAAGCCTTTGCTTATCCATTGTCCGGATTTGATGGCAAAGAACAATAGAATCATTTGGCACTCGCCCCTGACCAGATAGGAGCAAAGCTTCGTTTGGATAAACCTGTCTGTTTTGCTTCTTCGTTGTCAAAGGCAAAACATTGACAATATTCAGTAAGTCATTAATGTCATTATCGCTTACAATAAGAACCGGTCTTGATTTTCCCTGTTCGGAACCTATCACGGGGTCAAGATTTGCACGCCAGATGCTCCACCTTTTAACTTTCATGCGTTTTCTTTATCTATGTGTTTGAAATCTTCATTTACCTCTGAAATGTCAGTCATAAAAAGGGGATCTTTAGCTGCCTGCTGTATCAACAGGAGCTTTTTTTCTTTCTCATCATCGGTGTTTTCAACAACTACAAGCACTTTTTTAAAGTTTCTGAATTGCTCAGGCAAAGTAACCAATATACGGTTATCATTGCCTAGTTCATACGTCTGTCGATATATCATATTTTATTGATTATATTGTTTCTTAAAGACACCTATTGCAACCATACTACAAAATTATTAGAAATAGCTTTGATATGAGAGAAAAAAAATAATAATAAGCCTACTATTCATCTACAAAATTAGTTTTTTTTTTAAGATGCTAAAATATAAAAAGGCTTATTCAAACTGATGGGTTAAACAGGATTGTATGTATTTCAAATAATGAAAATATAAATTTTATGCCATCCGTAGAAAAAATAATTGATTGATTGATTGGAATAAAATTTAAAGCCATGTTGCATAATAATGTTTTTTTCTATATTTATATTTTTAAACCATCAAGCTTACAGCTATGAAATTTATAGGCGATTTTCATATTCATTCTCATTATTCTCTTGCCACGAGTAAAGAATTGATACCGGAATTTTTAGATTACTGGGCAAGAATCAAGGGAATAAAAATAATTGGAACCGGAGATTTCACACATCCGAAGTGGACAGCAGAATTAAAAGAAAAAACGATACCTGCAGAGCAGGGTTTGTATAAATTAAAACCGGAATTGAAAAAAGAATTGCCTGTAAAAATTCCGGGTTGTGATGATGAAACAAGATTCATGCTTACAGCGGAAATCAGCAATATCTATAAAAAAGGAGGCAAGGTACGAAAAGTTCACAATCTGATTTTCGCTCCATCCTTTGAGACCGTTGAGAAAATCCAGCAAACATTGCAAAGACAAAAATTCAACATTACTTCAGACGGGCGTCCTATATTGGGATTGGATTCCCGTAATCTTTTTGAAATGCTTCTTTCCATTGATGAAAATATTTTTCTGGTGCCAGCGCACATCTGGACACCTTGGTTCTCGGCTTTGGGAGACAAATCGGGATTTGACACTATAGAAGAATGTTATGAAGATTTAACAAAATATATTTATGCTGTAGAAATGGGCTTGTCAAGTCATCCTCCGATGAACTGGGCAATCAGTTTTCTTGATAAATATACGCTGATGGCTAATTCTGATGCGCACTCGCCAGAAAAATTAGGAAGAAATGCAAATATTTTCGATACAGAAATCTCTTACGACCACATAATACAAGCGTTAAAGCCAGAGAATCAAAAGACATTTCTGGGCACTATCAGTTTTTTTCCGCAGGAAGGCAAATATCATTTTGACGGACATCGGAAATGCAATATTTGCTGGACTCCTCTTGAAACGTTAAAGCACAACGAAATTTGCTCTGTATGCAATAAAAAAGTTACAGTGGGAGTCTTGTCCCGTGTTGCGCAATTAGCCGATCGAGAAGATATTTTGCAAAGAGAAAACAGGCATCCTTTTTTGAACCTGATTCCTCTGAAGGAGCTGCTTTCAGAAATATCAGGGAAAGGACCCAATTCAAAAGATGTAGCAAAAACCTATCATCATTTACTTCAAAAACTTGGTTCTGAATTCAACATTCTAATGCACATACCTGTTGATGAAATTCAAAAATCAGGAAATGAATTGTTGGCGGAAGCAATACGTAGAATGAGGAATGGAGATGTATATATTCAAGAAGGTTTTGATGGAGAATTTGGAGTAATTCGCGTAAGCCGTCCGGGAGAAAAAATTGTTTTGAAGAAGGCAAATCTTTTTAAAGAATCAGATATAGAAAATAAAAAAGAACAAAAACTATTAAGCTTTGACCTGAAAGAATATCAAAGGATAAGAGCTATTAAAAAATTGAATCAAAAAGATAATAAAACCGAAGAAATTGAGCAAAAAGAAAAAACGGGAAAATACGGACTAAACCCAAATCAGGAAAAAGCTGTTGAACATTTTAACGGTCCCGCATTAATTATAGCAGGACCAGGAACAGGAAAAACAAGAGTTCTTACATTTCGAATTGTTCATTTGATAAACAGGCAAAGAGTTCTTCCTGAAAATATTCTTGCAATTACATTTACAAACAAAGCTGCATCTGAAATACGCGAACGATTAAAAAATCTTTTATATGATAATTCAGCCGGAAACAAAGTAAGTGTTTCCACTTTTCATGCATTAGGTCTAACTATACTTAAAGAACATTTCTCAGCGTTAAACCGGACAAAAAATTTTATTCTAACAGATGAAGCGCAGAAAGAAGAAATCATGAAGAGCATAGCTGGTTGCGATAAAAAAATTGTATCCCGGATATTAGACGAAATTTCATTGGCAAAACAAAAACTATTTACCGCAAACGATATAGAAAACAAAGAAACGGCTCAATACTTTTTATCCTATCAGGAAGCATTGACCGAACGCGATGCTTTTGATCTGGATGACCTTGTTTATGCTACAGTAAACATTTTAAGGGACTTTCCAGACATTGCAGCAAAATACAGAGCAAAGTTCAAATTTTTATTGGTGGATGAATATCAGGACACAAATTATACGCAGTATATTTTCATTCGCAAATTAATGCCTGCATCCGATTCAAATTTATGTGTGATAGGCGACCCGAATCAGTCAATTTATGGGTTTCGTGGCGCAAATGTAGAATACATACAAAGGTTTACAGATGATTATTCAGAAGCAAAAGTTTATTCCTTAAATCAAAGCTACAGATGCTCTGACAAAATCCTTAAAGCGTCGGGAAATGTTATTAATGAAGGGAACTCAGCCCTTACAGGGATCAAAAAGGGAATCAAAATAAAAATTGTTCAACAGTCGTCTGAAAAAAGTGAAGCAGAATTTATTGCAAGAACCATTGAGAAAATGATAGGAGGCCTGCGCTTTTATTCTATAGATAGCAATGTTTCAGAAGGAGAAGAAGCTACAGATATCAGCAGCCTTTCTGATTTTGCAGTTTTATGTCGGACAAAAGACCAATTTTTTGCAATACAAAAAGCGTTTCAAGATCATAGTATTCCCTGTCAGGTTGTGGGTCAAACCCCTTTTTATAAAAAAGAACCGATAATTTCTGTCCTTAACTTCATGCGCCTTGCAGCAAATCCAAAAAATGAATTTTTACTGAAAGAAATATCAGAAAAAAACGGTTTAAAAAAAGATGATTATAACTGGATAAAAAAAGAGCTTTCCGGAAAAACAGTTGAGGAAGTCAGTCTTAATATTATTGACCGATTTTTCAAAGAAGAAAAAAAATTGAAACCCGATTTATTTCTACAATTTGCTGAATGGATAAAAGGGAATGAGCATTCTCTTTCAGATTTTATTGAATTTTTAAATCTGGGAACTGAGGCAGACTCTTATATTCAAAAATCAGAGAGTGTTGCATTGATGACGATACACGCATCCAAGGGTCTTGAGTTTAAATGTGTATTTATTGCGGGATGTGAAGAAGGGCTTCTCCCCTACTCTATTTATGAAAAACTAAAATCTGACAGGGATGAAGAAAAAAGGTTATTATATGTTGGGATGACCCGGGCAGAAAAATATCTCTACCTTACCCACGCAGAAAGGCGCATTATTCATCATAAAGAACATCGTTTGCAAAAAAGTTCATTCTTAAATGCTATAGAAAAAGAGTTAATAGAACAAAGCAAAGCAGAAGTTAAAAAGAAAACGGATAAGAATGCGGGGCAGATGAGTTTGTTTTAAAAAAAAGGCGCTGAACAGCGCCTTTTTAAAAATTTCTAATAGCGTTTTTTATTATAACCGCCGCCGCCGCCGCTGCCGCCTTGTCTGTTGGAGTTAAAGTCATTGCTCTTTCTTTCAGTTCTTGGTCTTGCTTCTGAAACAGCCATTTCTTTTCCATCGTAGATAGCTTTGTTCAATTCTTCAATTGCTTTGTCAGCTTCAGCAGGGTTTGTCATTTCAACAAATCCAAAACCTCTTGATCTGCCGGTAAGCTGATCAATAATAACTTTTGCAGAAGTTACTTCTCCAAATTCTTCAAAAACTTTTTTTAAATCGTCGTTCGTTACTCTGTAACTGAGATTCGCAACATAAATGTTCTTCATGATAAAAAATAAAATTAAAATTAATACTTATGGACTTGAGGTATAAGTGAGCGTGATATAAATAAGAAGAAAAAAAAATACTTAAATAGAATCAAAAAACTTAAAACTCTAAAATCCGAGACAAACATACATATAATATTAAGATAAAACAAAAAATCTTTTTATTGAAGAAATTTGAAGTAGGAGTAGGAATTTGGAATTTGGAATTAAGAATTTGGGAATACGATTGGAATACAATAGATGTTCGATAGAAATTCAATAGGAATTCAATTGTACATCTACCGAGTCAACAATTGAACACCTATTGAACATCTATTGTAGCACTACTGAACAACTATCGTTGCACTATTGTACATCTACTGAATTTCTATTGAATATCTTTAATATTTAATCAGAACAACAAATAATCAATTATTGAAAGAAAAATCTTCCGAATTTGTATTTATTTCCTTTTTGGCAAAATACGAAATAAGCATCTTTTGTTTTAAGAAGGAGTCTTGCGGAAGTAGAAGTTTTGGCGTCATCGTCTTTAAACATGGGAGATTTCTCGAATGAACCATCCTGAAAAACGGTCAAAACAATAGCTTGTCCGTCATCTTCTTTGGTTTGTTTTATTTTATCTCCATTTTGTGTATTTTCCTTTATATTTTTCGGATGATCGTTCATAATAAATTTGACCTGATTCCCTTCTGCTGCAATTGCATAAGAACCCCATCTGCCATCATCATCGCGGCTGAACTGGTTTTTGCAAATACGTTTAATCCACAGCATTTTCCCGTCTTTATCTGCTGCTGCAACAACAATATCATTATAAAAATGCTGTGTGAAACGTTCTTCAGTTTTAGTTGTAGGATTTTGAATTATCTGTAAAGTAGACATCGTGTATTCCGCAACCAGTATGGCTGTTCCGTTTTTCAAAAAAACAATCTGATTCAAATCAAAGCTAAAAACATCTTCGGGTTTACCATCTTTTTGTAGATTTCTTTCTTTTCTGAATTCCATATTCATTTCTGAAGTAAAAGGTACAGCTTCGAGTTTTGGATCCACTTGAAGGAATTTATAAGTTCTGGGATTAATTCTTTTATAAAAAGCACCTGTCATATCGGGTTGTGATTTTTTCCCCATAAAACCCATAATAACAATTTCCTCTTTCTCATCTAAAACCATTGTTGCACTATGCACCGGATTTTTCTGTAATGTTAGATTGTACGATTTAAATTCATCCTTTTTAGCATTATAATGTAACACGATAAATTCGTATACTTTGGGCGCAGTAGCCGCAGCTTTTTTCGTGCTTACAACTTCTGCTTTAATCAACATATAAAGATCTCCGCTTTTTCCTAACAAATACTTTTGAATTGTAAACTCTCTGTCTTTAAGAGGCAGTTCAAGATTTTTATTAAATAATTCTGTAAGCGTGGGATCAAATATTTTAAAAGCTAAAGGTTCTCCACTATATTTTGTGAATGTTTTATGATACTCTAACAAAATTTTGGAATGTTCTTCAAAAGTAAAAACATTAAAGCCATCCTTGCCATTTGACGGAGGAATTGCGCCTATTTCCTTGGGCTTATTATTAAGCGTACCATCTTTGTTTATATATTGTACGTAGCAAATTTTCTGCTTCCTGTTCTCATCATTAATTGATGTATAGAGAATCAGGTTACCGCCCATATAGAACATTTTTTCATACGTTGAAGTTACCCCCTGAATACTCGGCATCAAAAGTTCTTTAGATGATTCAACGGTGTTGGTTGTTCCGTTAAAATATTCAAGGAAAAGACTTCCGGCACGATTTGATTTTAGGATGTAATATCCTTCTTTGTCTGCACCCAGCATTTTTTCTATATTATCGCCTTTTTCAAGGTTGTTAAAAGGACCCCAGTCAACATCGAGTGTTTGAGCCATTGCAAAACTTACAAATCCGATAAGGAAACAAAAAAGACTTACATGTTTTTTCATAATTCTTAAATTAATTTGAGGGATAAAAATATTAAATCATGTGTTAAAAACAAAAAAATGAGAAAAAAATTGCATCCATTGCCTTATTTTCACGTTGTTTACCTATAAAAAACTCATTTGAGAAAAATTTTTTCTGTTTTTTAAAAAAAAATCTATAAGCATACTTCTGGGATAAATCTGAGGATGGTAGTTTACCGTAACCATCAGCTTCAATTTATTTCTTTTTTTATAATATGTTCCAAAAAGTTTGTAAAATGAAAGATGCGCATGTAAAACAGCCCAGAATTGAGGGAAAGACAATGTAAACAAAAATTTCAAAGCAGCTACAGCATCAAAAAGACCTCTCGCAAAAAGAATTGGCAAAAGCGTAAACCACGGTAGATTTTTATAAAGTGTTAACAGATTATTCCGAAAATTCAGATATAATTTTCTCGGGCTGTTATTTGGAAGCGTTCCTCCACCAACATGATATATTGTTACATCAGGGCAATACATAATTTTATATCCCTGATTTTTCAATCTCCAGCAAAGGTCAATTTCTTCCATGTGGGCAAAAAAATCATCATCTAAACCATCAGCAGATTTATAAAGGCTAGCACGTACAAACATACATGCTCCGGAAGCCCAGAAAACCTCTGTGCTTTTATTATATTGTCCGGTATCTTTTTCAATAACATTCAGAATTCTTCCCCTGCAAAACGGAAATCCAAATTTATCAATGAAACCTCCGGCTGCTCCTGCATATTCGAAATATTCTTTGTTATCGTAGGATTTTATTTTAGGAGTACAGGCAGCAATATAATCATCTTGATCCATTAGATTAATAATTGGGTCAATCCAATTCTCCGTAACTTCTACATCAGAATTCAATAAAACAAAATACTCTGCATCAATTTGAAAAAGTGCTTTGTTATACCCAGAGGAAAATCCATGGTTTTTATCAAATTCAATTAATCTTATTTGTGGATGATTTTCTTTCAGATACTTTACCGATTCATCTGTAGAACCATTATCGGCAACCCACAGTTCATATTCAGGAGAATTTGTATGCTGTATGAGAACGGGAATAAATTTTTTTAAAAATTTAATACCATTCCAATTTAATATTACTACAGCAACTTTTGTCATTTTTATTGCAAAGTAAAGAAATTTTAACTTACATCAAAAACTTATGCTTCTTTATTTGGTGTCTTAAGAAATTTAGAGTTTCAGGGTTAATTGGGATGGTTGTGGGTTGCATACGAAGATTGAGCGGCTTGCAGTGTGATGTGTTGAGGACATTGAGCCTGTCGAAATGCCGAAACAAGCGAAGTGCCGCACTGCGATGCGCTGAGCCTGCCGAAGTGAGTTAGCCAAAGTGTCGAATTGAGTCAAAGTCAAGGTTGCAGGTTATTAGCTGCATTATCGTTAATTCCAGTAATTTGCAAAGCGTATGTTCGAAAATATTCAGCAATATTTATAGCATACTCAAGTTCCTCTTTTGATAAGAAAATTATTTTATTTGGATAGCGAATTTGAACACTAAATCCATTTAATTTAATTGCCATGTTAAAAGTGTTTTCGTCTATATCATTTTTTTGGGAAAGTAAGTCTAAAAGATAAATTAAATCATGTGATCGTAAAAATTCAATTTCATAAAATATCAATGCAGATTTTATATATTTTTCTACAGCTTGTTGGCAATGAAACGCAATTGTATCAAAGTACTCTGGAATATGAATAAATATTATTTTAGCCGATCCCAAGTCATGATCTGCTTTATCAATCCAATCTTTGATATGTTTTAGATCAGCGCTCATAAAGAACTTTTGAAGTTTTTAATGTACTACTTATAAAAGAATATTTGTCCGTTTTTTCTTGTTCATATTCGGCTTTTGTATATACCAATATGTCCATGGGTATTGCTGATCCTATTAGATATTTGCGTATCTCAAAGTCACGATATTGGATAGGTTGATCTGAATCTTTTATGATTAACAAATCAATGTCGCTATTCTCATTTGGATTACCAATAGCATATGATCCAAACAAAATTATTTTATCAGGTTTAAACCTAAGAGCTATTTTATTTACAATATCATTTATTTTTTCTATACCAATCATATTTTGCTTTTATCAAAATTTTATGCAAGATAAAAAAAAAATAACAAGATCATCTTTTAGCGTAATTTTTTTTAACTGGCAGCTAACGGTTTCGTAATAAGTAACAGTTCCGTGGTTGCAGGTTGTTGGATATTCAGAGTATTTTGAATTTACTTTTCTCAAAATAGGTTTGTGTTGTAAATATTTATGCAATTCTTCATTTTATCTGAAAAAATTATACTTTCGCTTAAAATTAAAAATATCAATATGAGCAAGCCCGTAATAAATTCTAAATTACCTCATGTAGGGACAACTATTTTTGCGATTATGTCGAAAATGGCAACAGATTACAATGCAATAAATTTGTCACAGGGATTTCCAAATTTTCCTGCATCTTCAGAATTAATAAGTATAGTAGAGAAATATATGCGCAAGGGCTTCAATCAATATGCTCCTATGCCGGGAGTTAAAGAATTGCGTGAAGCAATTTCTGATAAGGCTGAAAAACTGTATGGCATATCCTATCATCCGGAAACTGAAGTAACGGTTACATCCGGAGGAACGGAAGCTTTATTTTCTGCAATATCTGCGGTAGTTGAAAAAGGAGATGAAGTTATTGTATTCGAACCTGCGTATGACAGCTATGTTCCTGCCATTGAGTTAAACGGTGGAATTCCGATTTATATAAGCCTGTGTCCGCCCCACTATAAAATTGACTGGGAAATTGTGAAACAAAAAATTTCATCTAAAACAAAACTTATTATTGTTAATACACCACATAATCCTACTGGTGCGGTATTAAGCGCAGAAGATCTTAAGCAACTTGCAAATATGGTGCGTAACACAAATATTTTTCTTATTGCAGATGAAGTGTATGAACATATAATTTTTGATGATTTGAAACATCACTCATTTATGACGCATCCGGTACTACAGGAGCGCAGTTTCATCATTGGTTCCTTTGGAAAAACCTTTCATGTTACAGGATGGAAAATCGGATTTTGCGTTGCACCTGTTGCTTTAACAACAGAATTCAGAAAAATCCATCAGTTCTTAACTTTTGCAAGCATAACGCCCGTACAGTATGCTCTGGCAGAATTTATGAAAAATCCCGACAACTATTTGGAAGTTCCGGCATTTTACGAACAGAAAAGAAATAAATTTCTTGATGCTGTAAAAAATTCCAAATTTACATTTCAGCCATCATCCGGAAGTTATTTTCAGAATCTTTCCTATAAAAACATAAGCAATGAAAATGATTTTGATCTGGCAGTAAGACTCACTAAAGAAATAGGTGTTGCATCAATACCTGTTTCTGTATTTTATCATGATAAAACCGATCATAAAATTTTGCGTTTTTGTTTTGCAAAAGATGATGCAACACTTGAATTGGCTGGGGAGAAGTTGTGTGGATTGTAAATTAATACGAATAACATATTACTAATTTTAGATAAATAAAACATAAATCATTTCACTTATGAGAACAAAAAAAGCCAGTCCTTTAAAAGCTAAAAATATTCAGGCAGTAAAAAGAAAAAATATTCAAACAAAAAAAACTACTATAAAAAAAGTTAAGAAAGATGTAAAAATTCCGTACCATCAGAAGCCTGAAAACATGAGTCTCGAAGAATGGCAAATCGCGCTCAGGAAGCAGGTTGCGAAAGAAACTGTTTTTAGTCTTGAAAATATCGGAGGTCAAGCTGTTTTTTCTGATTATCTTGTAAAAAATCCCTTGACAAAACAAACATACAAAGTTGCAATACGCGATAATGCAAAAGGTTTAAATTTTTGTTCCTGTCCCGATTTTAAAACAAACCTGCTCGGTACCTGCAAGCACATTGAGTTTGTTCTTGATAAAATTAATAATATACCGGCAAAGAAAAAATTAATGAAAGAAGGATTTCATCCTGAATACTCTTCTTTGAGTATTCGCTATGGAACAGAAAGAAAAATATATCTCAGAATAGGAACAGAAAATGAAACCGAAATCAAAAAACTTGCAAAAAAATATTTTAATGAACATTCTTTTTTAAAAGATAATGCATATCAGGAAATAGATATTTTCCTTTCGGATGTTAAGAAATTAAATGCAGAATTCCGCGCATACGATGATGCTGTGCAGTTTATTATTGAAAAGCGAGATCGAACAAAAAGAGAAAAAATTATTACAGAACAATATGCAAATCAACCGGAAAAACTTGATTCATTAATTAAAACAACACTTTATCCCTATCAAAAAGCGGGGGTATTATTTGCAGCCAAAGCAGGAAGATGCCTGATAGCAGACGACATGGGGCTTGGAAAAACCATTCAGGCTATTGCTACTTGCGAACTTTTAATCAAAGAATTTTATCTTGATTCAATACTGATTATTTGTCCAACTTCTCTGAAATACCAATGGAAATCTGAAATAAAAAAATTTACAGGTTGTGATGCTTTGGTTATAGAAGGAATGCCTCATCTGAGAAAAGAAAAATATGAAGCCAATTATACATATAAAATAATTAGCCACCATTTGGCGAAAAACGATCTTGAAGAAATACGCCGACTGTCTCCCGGCATGGTTATCCTTGATGAAGCGCAACGCATAAAAAACTGGAAAACTAAAATTGCGCAGGCGGTAAAAACTATTTCTTCAAAATATGCTTTGGTGTTAACAGGAACACCTTTAGAAAATAAAATTGAGGAAATACATTCCATCATGCAGTTTGTAGATAATTTCAGATTGGGACCTCTGTACAAATTTTTAAACAAACATCAAGTTGCAGACAGTCATGGCAAAGTAATAGGATATCAGCATCTCAATGATATCAATAAAACATTAAATGAAGTTCTTATACGCCGCACAAAAGTTGAAATCGCAGATCAGCTTCCGGAAAGAATAGACAATAATTTTTTTGTTGAACTTACACCCAAACAAAAAGAACTGCATGCAAATTATTACGAAGAAGTATGCCGCCTTGTAAATAAATGGAAAAAATTTAGATTTCTCTCTGAAGAAGACAGACAAAAACTGTTGATTTGCCTAAACTGTATGCGTATGGTATCAGACAGCTCTTATATTCTGGATCAGAAAACCCGGCATGACACAAAAATTGCCGAGCTCATGAGTATTTTAGGAGACCTTTTTGAAAATAAAAATCAGAAAGTAGTTATTTTTAGCCAGTGGGAACGCATGACACGATTGGTTGCTCAGGATTTAGATGCAATGAATATAAAATACGAATATTTGCACGGCGGTATTCCCGGTCATAAAAGAGGCATCTTACTTGATAATTTTAGGAATGACCCCGAGTCCCGTGTTTTTCTTTCCACAGATGCAGGTGGAACAGGACTGAACCTGCAATCTGCCAACTATATAATAAATCTTGATATTCCCTGGAATCCGGCAATTCTTGAACAACGCATCGCACGCGTTCATCGCTTAGGACAAAAAGAAACCGTGAATGTTATCAATTTTATTTCTACTGGGTCTATAGAACAAAGAATTCTTGCGCTTCTCGGATTTAAAAAATCAATGTTTGAAGGTGTTCTTGATATGGGAAATGATTCTGTATTTATGAGTGAAGACCGCTTCTCTCAATTCATGCGTACAGTAGAAGCAGTGGCAGAAGCACCGGTTGATGAATCGGAAGAAACAGAACATGCAGCAGAAACAGAATCTGAAATATTCGTTGAAGAAGAAGAAAGCATGCCCTTTGCTTCAGCTATATTGCAACCCGAAGAATCATTGGAAAATCAGGAAAAACCTCAAACGCAATTCCAAAACACAAGCGCTGGTGAATCTTTAGATTTTAATGATCTCATTAAAAAAGGAATTGATTTTCTTTCACAATTATCAGAATCATTAAAGCCTGATACAAATGGGAATGAAAGAAAAAGTAATGAAGGATTAATCAGGGAAGATGAAAAAACAGGAGAAAAATATTTGAGAATTCCTTTAAAGAATGAGCAATTTATTTCAAAATTAGCAAAAGGTTTCGGAGCTTTTATTGATGCGATGAGTCGCTGATATCACGATTTCTTTGCCTTACAGCCTCAAAAGCAAGAACGGCGCAGGAAACAGAAACATTCATTGAATCTATCTGACCAAACATGGGAATAATAATGTTTTGATCAGATTCTTTGAGCCAAATTTCGCTGAGTCCCCAGGCTTCAGACCCTAGGACTATGGCGGAGGGTGGGGTAAAATTGCAGGAATAGCAGTTCACAGCATCAGGAGTAATTGCCGCGCTGAAAATTTTTATATTATTTTTTTTTAGCCATTGTAAAGCCTCTTCTGAAGAACAAGATACGATTTGTTTTGTAAAAATACAGCCTAAACTGGAACGGACGATATTCGGGTTAAACAAATCTGTTTTCGGATCGCAAACGATAATCGCATCAACACCTGCAGCATCTGCAGTACGTAAAATAGCACCAAGATTTCCGGGTTTTTCTATAGATTCTAATACAAGAATCAAAGGATTCGCAGATAATTGAATTTCTTCAAGAAAAAAATTTTTAATTCCGGCTACAGCAATTATTCCATCACGATTTTCACGGTAAGCAATTTTATCAAAAATATTCCGGGATATATCGAAAACCTGAGTATTCGAGGAAAGAAAAGAATCAAAAACAGAACTATTTTCCCCTGCTATTTCTGAACAAAGAAATAAATATTCCAAATGGAATCCATTCTGGACAGCCTTTTCAATTTCTCTTTTTCCTTCAATAAAAAACAAGGCATTTTCTCTTCTCTCCTTTGATTCCTGAAGAGATAATAAAAATTTAACACGAGGATTTTTCGCGCTTGTGATTTTTTCCATTTACAATATTAACACTTCATTTTTGAGGCATTCTATATTATCAGACAAAGTCTATAAATATTCTTTTACTTTTTCTTGAATATACTTTTTTATCTCTTTCCAAGAACACTTTATTATCATTTTTGGATCAATATCGGTCTCAGCATCTTCAAAGTAAGTAAGGCTTTTTATTACATAGAAATTATTGTAGTTAGAAAATTTTATTTCAAAAAAAGAAATCATCTCTTTAAGGGAATACTCATGCAAAAGAAAATACAAATCATAAAAATCTTTTTTTGCTCCCCGATTAGCAATTGCTGCTAATTTCATTGGTACTATATCTTCCTTTGATAATAAACGAATTCCATTATCTGTAATAATTGGTTTTATTAACTCGTATTTATATTTTACAATATCAACTTTGATGGAATTACGAGAACTTTCAGGATAATTTATTTTTAGATTAAGCCCACCTTTATTTTCTGAAATTTCTTGTATTTGATAATTTTGATCTAATTGTCCCCTAATCTCAGATAGATTGCATATCTGATTTGTGAAAAAATCCAAGTCAATAGAGATTCTATGACCCATTTGTAAAGCTAATGCAGTTCCTCCTACTAAGTTAAAATTAGTTAAAAAATCTTGTTGCATCAAGCTTTTTAATAATTCCAGAGTTCTCTTGTCGATTGTGGAATATTGTAACATCTGAAATCTGTTTTTGAAATATTAAAATAAATACTACAGAAATTAAGTGTTTTTTGGTCTAAATATCTCATTATTAAAACTTCTTCCTTTATTCTCTCTAAACCATAATAAGCCTTTAATTCTCGCCAATCATTCAATGACCCTCTTGATAGCACACGATTCATAATAAACTGAGCATTTTTTTCAAAATCAACAGCATTAAAATCTACATCCCAGAATAAAGTTATATCTAAATTCATCTATCGAATATTGTATTGATTATACAAAGATAAAAAAATAATCTTGTTTGTCTAATGTTTCATAACCCGGGAATCCGAAACCCTAAACTCAAATATAAATTCTACAGAAACAAAGCTTAATCGCTAAACCTCCAACTGACACCGAACTTCATAGTAAAACCATTCATCGGATAATTTAGTACTGTATAATAGTTTCTTTTTGACATTAAAGCTGACAGATGCTCAAGTTTGAAAAATAAACGCGCTTTTTTTCGTTGAGCTGCAATAAAAAAATCAATATAAGGATGACCTCCCATTTTTTTCTGATATTGCAGATAAAAAACTGATGTTGCAGGCATATATGCATAGCCTTTATAATATGAATTATAATAAACATCAAAGCCTATGTGGGTGGGTAATTTTGCTTTGAAAAAATTAAATTTAAAAAATGCTGAATGAAAAAAAATTAAATCCGGCAGCGGAATTACGCTATTACTTGCAAGTTGATACGTTATACTGTTATTCAAATGAAATTTTCCGAATTTCAAATTAGCTTTAATAAAAGCAGAGAAAATTGTTACCTGCTCCGTTAATTGTGTCGGTAAAGCAAGAGAATCATAATAAATATAATTCTCCGATGCCTGAAAATTTACTCCGGCAACAATATTTCTTTTTAAATTATTATAAGAAATCCCCCCTAATAAATTCTTTCTATTAAGAAAAACAGTGTCCCATCTGAAATTATTTGAAAAGTATTTCTCCTCAAAAAAATCAGGTTTTGCAATATTGTATGCTGCTTTTATGGATATATAATTTGAATCATTTTTAGAAAAAAGATATTTATTAAAAATAACATCAACCGATTTATTCCCGCTATAATGACCCTGAATAAAAGATTTAGCAGTTAACGAAAAATCAAAAAGCGGATTATTCATCGCAATACTTCCTGCAAAACCCAAAGAAGCAAAAGTGGTATCATAAGAATAAAATCCATTTTTTTCAATTCTACTATTCACGCCGAATTTTACGTCCAAAGGAAATTTATTTGATAAGTAAGGATTTATTCCAAGAAATACATAATTATCTAAGCTTTTTTGAAATGCGGTATCTTTGGTTTTTAAACTGTCATAAAACCAATTCTGATAAAAATTTGATTTGTCGTCATTATAGGCTCTTGAAAAAACAGTAAATGCCGAAGTATGCCCTAAATTAAAGAGGTATTTTTTTCTAATAGAATCAGCATCGGAAAGTTTAAAAAAAAGAAATTTCTGATTCATAAAAAAAGATTTTTCGGAAGCATTAGAAACAGCATTTGTAAAATTAACCGGTATTGTCTGCGTTGGTTCATCGGTCCTCTCAAATAGGGAGTCATTTGCAATTCCTCCATTCATAAGATTCTGATTCAAATTAAAAACAAAATGCGCATTCAGAATATATCTTTCAGAATAATAAGAAGAAAAAACAGCAATAGCATGATTTCTGGTACGCTGCCTTTTAAAATAACCGGGAGCAGCTTCGAGGCGATAATTCAAACCTAAATTAAATTTTTTATTAATATTTTGGGAATGAAATATTTTCAAAATTTGATCTTTCTGACTTCCAAAAGAGTAGAAAATATCTGTATAAGGGCTTCGTGTATTAACGTAAAAAATATTATGATTATTAAAAAACCAAGGGCTAAAAGCATTGAGAAAAGCCGGGTAATTATTAAGGTTTCTGTCAAAAAAGTCGTTAGAAATAAAAGGAGAACCATTATTTCCAAGAGTAGAAATAGATTTGGAGATTAAGTAGGAATAATTAAAAATCTGAAAATTATTCAGAGAAGTATCAATGGGTATTGTATCAATATTTTGAAGGTGGTTTAATTGAAAAGCGACAATACGAGTAGTATCCGTGTTATCAGAAAAAGAGGAAAAGGGAAAAATAATGAAAATGCAATAAAAAAGAAATAGATTTTTCATTCTGCAATAATAAAAAAAAAACCTCAATTCCGAAAAACGGAACTGAGGTTTTCAAAAGTCGGCGACGACCTACTCTCCCGCAAATGCAGTACCATCGGCTCTGGTGGGCTTAACTTCTCTGTTCGGAATGGGAAGAGGTGGAACCCCACCGATATAGTCACCTGAAGACTTTAAATAAGATTGACATGTTGGAAAATGGTTAAGTATACTAAAGTGAGATTTATTGAAAGAAAAGACAAACGGGTAATTAGTATTGCTCGGCTTTGCCGTTACCGACTTTACACCTGCAACCTATCAACGTCATAGTCTTTGACGACCCTTAAGGGAAATCTCATCTTGAGGCGAGCTTCGCGCTTAGATGCTTTCAGCGCTTATCTCTTCCAAACATAGCTACTCTGCAATGCAGCTGGCGCCACAACAGATACACCAGAGGTTTGTCCGTTTCGGTCCTCTCGTACTAAAAACAGCTCCTCTCAAATTTCCTACGCCCACAACAGATAGGGACCGAACTGTCTCACGACGTTCTGAACCCAGCTCGCGTGCCACTTTAATCGGCGAACAGCC
>MEOG01000026.1 GCA_001769125.1 Bacteroidetes bacterium GWF2_35_48
TAAATTCGACGGGAAAAATATTGATGAATATCTTAATTTCTCGCGTGTGGGAGATGGCTCTGTCGGTGGAAAAGCAAGAGGTTTGGCTTATATATTAATGGTTGCAAAAATTTCACGGTGCAGGATAATTATTTTCATAAGGAAGGTACAGGTTTTGGCGATGTCGGCATGTTTATTTTCGGTACTCAAAGTTCATCTGAAATTTATAACAACACTTTTACAAATATGCCTACATCTGGTTTTGTTGCCTTAGATAGAAATAATGTAAAACTTACCTGTAATAGGTTTGGTTCTGAAAATGAAGCAAATGGGAATATTTTTGATATTTCTGTTCTAAAATATCAGTACCCTTTTTCTCAGCCTCCGTTACTAAAGAATAGTTACATTGCTCAATTTCAGGGATTACCGGCATCACCATTCTTTCCTGGTATTTCAGCAAAAAACCAATTTTTTACAAACCGTTGTGAGTTGAATACAGGACAAAATGCATTTTTTACAAATCCAGAAGGAACTAACCCGAATTATAAATATGTATATAACGCAGGTGTTTCTGGATCATCTGTTAATTGGACAGATTTCATAGGATGTTTTAGCAATACTTTTATTCAAAAGACTAGCATTACACAACCACTAATCGTTGTTGAAAATTGCCCACCAAGCATAGAACAACCAGTAATTCCAATAAATATTGGGAATAACAGACTTTCACAGATTAATACCGAGATTCAAACAAATAAAACAGAGTTACATAATCTGATTGATAATGGGAACACATCATTGTTGCTTGACATGATTCAAAATGCCACTAACGGAAATTTTAAAATTCTTTGCAATAAATTGCTGGAAGCTTCGCCCTATCTTTCAGACACGGTACTTCTTACTTTTATGCGTGATCAAAAGCAGTACAATCCGCCAAATAAAACCAATGTTCTATTAGCAAACAGCCCCTTGCCTGATATAGCAAAAGCAGAAATTGATGGACTCGCTTTGCCGCAACATTTTATTAATATCCTGAAGCAATATCAAATCGGTATCAACCAGAGAGTGCAGAAAGAAATCCAATTTGAGAATTTAGTAATTGAAAAAGAACAATTGATTTCTACATTAATTGAGCAATCATTACGAGATACAAGCAGTGAAAAATTAGACAGCGTAGTCAACTTGCTTCAAACTCAAACCGATTTACAGTCAAAACTTACATTAATTTCTTTGCTTACAGGTGATAGCAGGTATAATGACGCAACATCTGCAATTATTTTGGCTTTGCCTTTTATCAATGATTTAACTTCTGAAAAACAGGAAGAATTTAGTAATTATCTTAATTTATTAGATTTCCATGTTGCTCTTGTTCAATTACCTGATAGCGTTCAGGATTCAATTGTTAGTGAAAACAGTACATTCCTTTATAATTTTGCTTCTTTTCCAGGTTATGGTTCAATAGATGCACAGTTATTATTAGAGAAAGCGAATGTAAAAGATTATTATGAAATTATTGATATACCAATGTTTATTGATGCTAAGTATTTTACACAGCCTACAGAAAATATTTCAACTAATAATGGATACTCAGAAGTTCCTGAAACTGTACAAATCTATCCAAATCCGGTAACAGATAAAGTGATTGTTCAGTATTCATTCCAAGATGAGGATATAAGTTATTTTATCCAGTTGTTTTCTTGTGATGGTAAATTATTATTATCATTGCCGTTAAGACAGCAGATTGGTTTAGAAGAAATTGAAATTAATGGATTTAATCCTGGCAACTATATATTAACAATAAGAAATGCTATTGAAATTAAACATATAGAAAAAATTACAATTAACAAATAACATTATGAGAACATTTCTACTTATTATATTACTCTTTTATTTTTTTTCTGGGAATACACAAACAATTAAATTTAATAAACTCTATATTGATACTTATCCAGATGTTAGAAATATCGAATTTTCAGATACAAGTTATATTACAATGGGGTGCGGTGGAGATGATTCGATTTATGTATTCGTGTGTAATATTGACCTAAATGGCAACCTGAATAAAAAGAGTTATTTAAAAAAAAATAATATCAATTTATATCATGGGCTAACAGATTCCTTTCAAAAAAAAAATAATTCCTATTTTTTTTCAGGTTCACAGCCAAGCTATAACGGTTATTCTGGTGTTTTGGTCGGATTAGATAATAATTTTGATACGTTATGGTATAAGGAAATTTTATTTGATACAACTTCTTCGTGTATTTTTTACGGTACTTTTATGATTAACGAAGACACGATAATATCGATTGGAGCAACTGATTATTTGGGAAATTCAGATTTTATATTGGTTAAATATTTTATTGATTCCAATTCTTATGAATATAATACATTTGGAGGAAATTTAACAGATTATGGGTATAAAGTTGTTAAAACTAAAAATAATGAATTTTTATTAGGTGGTTTGTCAAAAAGCTTTTCACCTTCAGTTGCAGATGCCTATAAAGGCGAATGGTATTTAGTTAAAACAGATTACAGTGGAACCCAAATCTGGCAAAACCATTATGGGAATCCGGTATATGATGATGGCGGTATATTAGGAATGTTTGCAACCAAAGACAGCGGGTTTATTATTTCTGGAGCATATTCTTATTTCAATTCATCCTCTTCAATAATTTCTAAAGCAAGAATAATCAAATTGAATAAATATCTCCAAATTGTTTGGGATAGACAATATGATTTTGGCTTAGACCAATCATATATCAATGAAGTTTATGAAGATTCTACAGGAAATATTTTTGCTTTAGGCGCTACCATTGATAATACGTTATGGTTTGCAAAAACAGTATTCCTGAAACTTAACCCGACAGGTGATATTATCTGGAAAAGAGAGTACAAAATTTCAACTGACACTAGCGATGTTTTAAGTTATCTGGGTGATTTTGAACAAACACCTGACGGTGGTTTTATCATGGCAGGTACTGTTTATTTTTACAACGGGACACAACCAAATCAACAAATGTGGGTAGTAAAAACAGACAGCCTTGGTTGTGATGGCGTTAATGAATGTGATACATTTCAGGTTCTCATTGAACGACAAAATGAAAATCAGATAAATTTATTTTTATTTCCAAACCCCGTTAAAAATTTTATCTCTGTAAATTTTAAAAATAATTTATTTGATGCTTCCATTACAATTTGCAATATATATGGACAAATAGTTTATGAGGAATGCATACAACAAAATACAAATCATAGTGAAATATTTTGTGAAGAATTCCCTGCAGGTATGTACTTGGTAAAGGTTAGAGGCAAGGGTTATGACGGGATTGGAGGATTTATTAAATACTAAAAATAAAATATAGCCTTGCTTAGTTTTATGCGTGATAATCGTATTTTGAATTCCGTAAAAAAACGCGATGTACTGCTTGCAAACTCGCCGCTTCCCACTAGGGCAAAGGCAGAGATAGACAACCTAAACCTGCCCCAGAGTTACATAAATCAGATTAAACAATATCAGGTTGGTATCTACCCAAGGGAACTAAAAGAACAGGAATTAGAAGCCCTGCAAGCCAAAAAAGAGAACATCATTGGCGAGCTTGTGAATACCTGCCTGAACGATACAAATTCAGAAAACTTAGACAGGTTAATACAGGCATTAAAGCAGGACGATGATTACAAATCGAAACTTGTATTAATTCCATTGCTTATAAGCGATGGTCGTTACAACAAAGCGCAGCAGCAGATTCAAAAATTAGAGCAGCGTTTAAACGAACTTTCACCCGATGTTCAAACAGAGGTAGAAAATTTTATTGAATTACAGAATCTGAACATTACTCTTGCACAAACGCCAGACAGTTTAAAAAACAGCGTTATTATTGCCAACACAGCCTATCTCACGGCACTTGCCGCAGACGAAGATGCCTTGGGCAGTGTAGATGCCGCTTTGCTGTTGCAGGAAGCAGGAGTTAAGAAATATTACGAGCGGATTGCCTTGCCTGATGAAAACTCAGCGAAGCTGATAAGCCCTGTCGGTAATTCAAATGCGAATACAATGACAGATATACAGTCCGGTTTTATCAACATTTATCCGAACCCGGTAAAAGACAAGTTGTATATTGAGATATTAGCGTCTGAGGAAGTGTGCGATGGGGTAATAGAGCTGTATTCAATGGAAGGGAAATTAATAAAACAATTTGAATTAAATGAACAGGATTGTGTAAAAACAATTGATATTACTAACTTTGCAACAGGAGAGTATATGATCAATGTATCCTGCAACGGAGAAAATATCTTTACAAAGAAAATCACTATTATAAAATAAATTTAAACCGCAGGATTTTTCCTGCGGTTTTTTATCTTTTCATTATGCTTAAATCTAAAATACTAATAATTTCTATTCTTTTTGTGCAGGTTGCTTTTGCGCAAACTATACGTTTCAATAAGCTTTACATTGATACAATCCCCACCATGCGAAATGTTGTCATATCAGATTCTGGTTATATAATGTTGGGTGGTGGAGGTTATGCAAAATTATATATACTAACCTGTATGCTTGATTCACTTGGTAATCTTACTCAAAAAAAGTATATAGCAAAAGACAATTATAATTTATACCATGGTGATGCAAACTCTTTAATAAAAACGAATGATAATAATTATTTATTAGCAGGTTCACAAACAAATGGCATAGAACATTCAGGCTTACTTGTTAAGTTTAATCCCCATTTTGATACAATTTGGTCAAAAAGGTATTTTATTGATACAACAACAAGCATTTTTTATAATTGTGTTCAGTTTAGTGATACAAATTATTTTGTTATTGGTGTAACAAATATGGATAGCGATATTAATGTTCTTTTAACAAATATTGACACCTCTGGAAATTTACTTTGGTATAAGCAATATGGCGGGGCTAAAACAGATTATGGTTTTAAAATCACTCGAACATTCGATAATGGTATTCTCATTGGTGGTTGGTCGCGAAGTTTCTATCCTAGTTTATCTGATTTATATAACGGTGATTGGTATTTGATTAAAACTGATAACTTAGGAATCCAGCAATGGCAATATCACTATGGTAATCCATCATTAGATGATGGAGGTATTAGCGATATTATTAAAACAAAAGATAGTTGTTACCTTGCTACTGGAAGGTACAATTACCTCAATACAAGTCCCACGACAAATTATTACAGAGGAAGGATAATAAAATTTAATACAAGTATGCAGGTAGTTTGGGACAAACAATATTTGCTAGAAGCGAGCAGTTCAAATACAAATACTGTTTATGAACTTCCAGATGGTAATGTGTTGGTTTTAGGTTCAATATATTATGAGTCTTCGTATTTTACAAAGGCAGTAATTACTAAAATTAATTCTGATGGTGAAATTATTTGGCAAAGATATTTTCAATCTACACCAGATATGACAAATTCACATAATTATTTTGCAGATATTGAATGTACCTCAGATAATGGTTTTATCATAAGTGGTGTAATTTATAATTATAATTTAACACCAAGCCAGCAAATGTGGGCAGTAAAAACCGATTGCAAGGGCTACGAACATGCCCCTGTTGCAACATTTAATTATATGCAAAATCAAAAAACAATAACCTGCTTTAACACTTCGCAAAATGTAGATAGCTGTTTTTGGGATTTTGGCGATAGCAGCCCTTTACAATTTACTACATCTGCAGATACGGTTTTACATACATACTCAGATACAGGCACGTTCATAGTTCAAATGGTGGTATACAATGGCTGTACAGAATTAGATAATGATACAGTCTCCCAAACAGTTTACATTGCCGGAAACAATGCAGAGTACCAGGAATGGTTAAACAGAACAATACAAGTATATCCGAACCCTGCAAAGGAATCTGTTACAATTAGCTTGTTAGAATTTGAACCGGCTGAAATAATTATTTACAATATGCAGGGCGTAA
>MEOG01000027.1 GCA_001769125.1 Bacteroidetes bacterium GWF2_35_48
TATGATGGAGTTCCACCATTCACTGGTGTTGCAGTAAATGTAACATTTGTCCCATCGCAAATTGTTGTGGCATCAGCAGCTATGGTTACACTAACAGGAAGGTTTGAATTTACAGTCATTGTAACAGTATTTGAGGTAGCCGGATTTCCTGTTGTACAAATTGCATCAGAGGTAAGCACGCAATAAATTTCATCTGCATCTGAAAACGATGTATTAGAATATGCGTCGCTATTTGTCCCGACTGTTGCGCCATTCAAATACCACTGGTATTGAGGATTTGCGCCACTATTGGTTGGTGTTGCTGTAAATGTAACATTTGTGCCATCGCAGATAGTTGTGGCATCTGCAGAAATACTTACGCTGACAGGAAGATTTGGATTCACCGTCATTGTAACAGTATTTGATGTTGCAGGACTGCCTGTCGCACAGGTCGCATCAGATGTCAATACGCAATATACTTCATCATTATCTGTTAGTGTGGCACTGGAATAAATGTTACTATTTGTTCCAATTGTGCTACCGTTCAAATACCATTGGTATGATGGAGTTCCACCATTCACTGGTGTTGCAGTAAATGTAACATTTGTCCCATCGCAAATTGTTGTGGCATCAGCAGCTATGGTTACACTAACAGGAAGGTTTGAATTTACAGTCATTGTAACAGTATTTGAGGTAGCCGGATTTCCTGTTGTACAAATTGCATCAGAGGTAAGCACGCAATAAATTTCATCTGCATCTGAAAGCGATGTATTAGAATATGCGTCGCTATTTGTCCCGACTGTTGCGCCATTCAAATACCACTGGTATTGAGGATTTGCGCCACTATTGGTTGGTGTTGCTGTAAATGTAACATTTGTGCCATCGCAAATAGGATTGTTATCTGGCGCAATAGTTAGGCTGACAGGATTTATAACTGTCGGTTTAACTACAACGCTTTTACATTCCGTAATGCCACAAGTACCTTCTGCACGCACATAAAATGTAGTAGTTCCGGAAACACTTTGAATTAGAGTATTTCCTGTTCCTATATGCGTTGTTCCGCATCCGTCTGTGTACCATTCCCATGATGCACCTGTTCCAAGAGATCCACCATGCACCGTCAGTGTTACAGATTCTCCATCGCAAACGGTTAATGGGCTATATGTGGCAGAATCAGCAGCAACAGAGGGCACACAACTGAATAATGCAAAAGGAGTTTCTGTATAATCATTCCAACTGTTAATAGTAAGACTACTAAGTACAGGAGAAACATTAGTAAGAGGAACAACCGTACCTGCATCTTCCCATCTTGCAGTTGGAGTATCGTCCCAATGTGTAATGCCAAAAAAACCGCCATCATCCACATTATCATAAAAAATACTTATTGCTGCATTGTCAGAGCCTGAAAGCTGATTAATTTTATGAAAAAATTTATCATTGATATTACTCACAGACCCATCTGTAATGGTCCTGTCAAAGCTTTCTGTTGTAGCATCTGTATTTGCCATTCGTACGGAAAAAGTATTAGCA
Organism: Bacteroidetes bacterium GWF2_35_48; assembly: GCA_001769125.1. GTDB lineage: Bacteria > Bacteroidota > Bacteroidia > Bacteroidales > GWF2-35-48 > GWF2-35-48. Next base: position 1,510 of record MEOG01000027.1, read on the forward strand.
GATGCTGTTGCAGGCATAATTTCTACGGGGCGATAACGTGCTATTCCTAAAGAAGAGCCTACCGGAAATAAATATGGTGAAGAAGACAATGTCGCTCTTGATAAAAATCCATTGCCCGTACTGCTGACAAAACCGGTTGTTCTTGTTATTGCAGCAATATTGGAATTAAAAACAAAAAGACCAAAATTATTTGTAATAAGTTCTTTATCATTAAGAGCCAAAACTCCCTCTACACTTGTGTTAACTCCTATTTGTTTCGATCCGGTTCCTTCTAAACTCAGATTATAAAAAACAGTGCTGTCTGTTCCATTAACAAGTTGGTTGCTTCCATTTAATACAACAGTTCCCGGGCTTGAATTGACAAAAGCTGTATTTCCTGCGTTATTAGTCCAGTTGCCTGTTAATTGAATAGTTCCTGAATTATCGAATGCTCCATTATTATTATTTAGCACATTGCCTTCAACAACAACATACGTTCCTGAAAGCAAATGAACCTGTGAATTGTTATTTACAATCCAGGACTGGCTCTGGGCAGTGTAATTAAAAATTAAAAATGCTAATAAAATTAAAAATGGTGTATGTTTCATGATATTATATTTTACTGAAAGGAATAATCTTATTAATAAGTTCCAATAATTTTTCTTTTTTTATGGTTTTTGTATGAAATTGGCTATTTCTATTTCTTTACAATCAGGTATTTCATTTAATTGGTAATTACTCATAAATAAAACCGGAATTTTGCTTGTCCGTTTTATAGATTTAAGCATATTTCTAAATTCAATACCATTGATATCTGGCATGGAATAATCTGTTAAAATCAAATCTATTTTCTGATTAATAAGAATAGAAATTGCATCGGGTACATTGCTTGTTTTTAATATTTTTTTCGTTTCATCAGATTTTAATAAATAGTCTATAAACTCTAAATGCTTGATATCATCATCAATTACCAATATGCTGTTTCTATTTATTTCCATTTTAAATATATGATTTTTTTCTTCTGTAATGTCAAGTTATTTAAACTGTTTTATCATAGATTCTTTAAACTGCTCAAAAGTTTCCGGCATATTTAAAATTGTATTGTTTTTTGTTTCAACTATAAACATTACAGGAGTGCTAAGTATAAAATAATCGTTTGCAACAGTACTATTCACGCCTCCCTCTGCCCTTAGGTGTTTCCAATTATTTAAGGTCTGTTTTGCTTGCTCCCATTTGGGGATTTCAGTTTCCGTATTATCCAGGCTAACTGCAATTACATCTATTTTTGTTTTATTATCTCCGGTGTTAAACCATTGATATAGGGAATCAACAATGTGTTTGCAATGTGCACAGTCTGCCGACCAGAAAAGAAGTAGTTTATTGGGCGCTTTTCCCTGATACGTATGAAATTCAAAATCTTTTCCTTCGCTGTCTTTTATAATGAAATCGGGAGAAACCGTTTCTGGTTTCAGCTTTTCAATTCCTTTAAGCCGTTTGAGAATCTGTAGTTTTTTATTTGTTAAACAATTTGGATTATTGATATGAGTTTGGAGCATTTGCATGCCCTGATTAATTTGATACGTTTCAAATCCACTATAAAAATAATCCACCATCCATCCATATAATTTAGGATGCCCTTTCGATGCCTTTTCACATGCTACCCGGCCAGCTTCAGTAAATACAGAGTCTTTCATATATTCTTTAGTGATCTGTAATCCGTATATACCCATAAAGTCACCCATCATTTTATTGATTTCTTTTGTACGGATTATCAATGTATCATTAAAATCAATACCTTCAAAAAAAAGTTGTGTAACCTGATTCATTCTTTTTTTTTCATCAAGCTTCCAATCAAGTGCCGGTATGTAATGAAATTGAAACAAATGACTAATGTATAATTTTTTATGTGTTTCAGCCTCTTTTAAAAGCCATGTATTGTACTCTTTCCTACGATTTTCATATTCTTTCATTCCCTGATCATAAAACTTTGATTTCGGGCTATCATATCCTATTAAAAGCTGTCTGAGCAAATCGAGTTGTGTTCTTTTCTCATTATTTTCCTTCATAAATAGACTATACACCGTATTTTCTTTTTCGTCTGTATTAAATTTGATGCTGTCTGTTTTATTTATAAAGGGTGGATTAACATACAATTCAATGTTTTGGTTATTGATGAATAAAGTTCTCTCTGAAGGATACGGGCTATCGGCTTCTTTTCCTCGGTAATCTATTCTTAGCACAAATTCCCCTGGTAAATATTGTGAGGGGATATTCAGAGTCGTGGTTTCACCATTTTTAATACCAGATATTTCTGCAACTTTATTTATTGCTTTTAAACCCGTAAAAGAAGTCAGTGAAATACCGGCATCAAAAACACCACGCAAATGTACTATTACCATACGATTTCCGGTTTCTTGTGATAATGTCGGATTGCTAATCAGTAATTGAGAAAGGGTGCAAATTATAAAAATTACATAAAAAACAATGCGTGAAAAAAATATTGAAGTTTTCGGGAATTTTATTGTTTTTGCATTCAAATAAAAATGTTTTACATTGGTTGAAAGGGAATATCTGGGTTCAGTTGATACAAAATCTTCTTTATTAAAAATCATTATGACATTATAAAAAAAATTACGCATATTTTTTCAATCTTTAAGGCAGCGCACTGAAAAGGCGTATGCTTTATTCCAAACAGTACTAAGGTTGCAGGAAAAGGAAGTAATAGAAAGAACACGGCTATTCGTTCCGTTATATTGGGTACTGCTCCAATAGCGACCACTACTACCTCGAGAAGATATTGCACCGGTGGTTTCAAGAAGATATCCGGCTGCGTGGAGTTTCAGTACAGAAGAGAAGGTATTCGAATAGCTTTCCCAATTTTGAGGAGCGCCATCTGCATTAGTCCATTCGGTTTCTGTAGGAAGTCTCCAGCCTGTTCCAAAAAATAAAGTACAGGGATCGTTTGCTCCAGTCCAGTCACTGGCTTCATCAATGGAGGTTATCCAGGCTGTAGCAGGTGTACGAGAAGTGGTGTACTTGTATCCCTGTGGTTTATTAAACTGCCAGTACCAGCCTGCAGCAGCTTCGGTAGTGGTAGTAGCGGTAGCGGCCTGATTATCGGCGCCAAGATTTTGGGTAATCCAGCATTTGGTAGTGCCTGTTATTGCAGTTGATACAGTGCCATACGTAACGGTCTTGGTTACTGGCGCAACAGAGCCCGCTATGTGAGTAATCTGAAAAGTGTTGCCGCATGACCAACAGGAAGATGTAGCCTGTGAAACAGTATTGCTATAACTTGTAAAACCACAGGAATTTTCTGCCCTGACCCGATAATAGTACACCGTGCCACCACAGGTTAAGCCTGTTACGGTATATGTCAATACATTCCCTACATTCAGGTTTTGATAACCGGATAAAAATGATGAAAAATCACTTACTGTGGAAACATCTAAATAATACGTATCTGCGCCTAATAACGCTGTCCAATTAGCAGAGAAGGAAGGGTTTAATTGGTTAACATTTGTGGCTGCTGTTGCAACAACAGAGCCAGAGAAAACACAGTTTAAACAACCTAAATTTATCCATTGGGAAATATCAGCATTATACGCCTGAAAACAGTTACAGGTTGAATTAAATATTAACAAACTTTCGGGGATAGGCGCAGTAATTGTATTGCGTTGTGCATCGGTAAGGCGTGGTATCAGCAAACCGGCTTTTGGATTTTGCCCGGACACATCTATATCCAGCAATGCTTTTGAATTTGGCTGGGCTCCGGTAGCATTAATACCAACACCCTGAGAAAATATATTCAAATTAAAAAACAGCAGACATATAACAATAACAAAAATGCCGGTAAAATTATCAGGGTTTAATATTTTTTTTACCTGCTTTGTAAAACTATCTATATAAAAAATATTCATTTTATTTTCCATGTTAATTTTTAATTAAAAAAGAGGTTTAATCTTTTAAACAACGAATAGGATATGCCCGTGTTTTATAATAAGAGCTCGTACTACAAATATTGATATTTAGATATGTAGCATATGTGTTAGTGCTTTGATTAGCGCTCCAATATACTCCACTGCCTCCCCGAGATTGTAAACTGCCGGCACCCTCTGACAAATAACCTGCTTTATGAAGTTTCAAAACCGATGCAAATGCCTCCGCAGATGTAGTCCATGGTCCATTCGTTAATGCAGCGTTCCACTCTGTAGAAGTAGGCAGTCTCCATCCTGCGCCAAGGAGAAGATGGCAGGGATCGTTTGCTCCAGTCCAGTCACTGGCTTCATCAATGGAGCTTATCCAGGCTGTAGCAGGTGTACGGGTGGTGCCATCAATATCGAGCTTGTATCCCTGTGGTTTATTAAACTGCCAGTACCAGCCTGATGCTGTTTCAAAGGGTGAAGTTTCAGTCGCAGCCTGTATATCCGCTCCCAGATTTTTAGTTATCCAGCATTTAGTACCACCGGTTAGTGCAGTAGAAACTGTACCATATATTACTGTCTTATTCACGGGTGCAACACTGCCTTCCGTATGGTTAACCGTAAAATCACTGCCACAAGACCAACATGCTATAGTCAGTGAAATTATATTTGTAGGCACAGTAACACCACAGGAATTGGCTGCCTTCACACGGTAATAGTAGGTGATTCCACAGGTTAATCCCGTTACGGTGTATGTCAATACATTCCCCACGTTCAGGTTTTGGTAACCGGTCACAAATGTTGAAAAATCACTTGTTGTTGATATATCTAAATAATACGTTTCAGCACCAACAGAGGCTGTCCAGTTAGCCGAAAATGTAGTAACTGATAGGTTGAAATTTGTTGCAACAGTTGCAACAAAATACGAAGGCGGCATGCAGTTGATATTCCAGACACTGATCCAGAGAGAAGAGGCAGAATTATAAGCATCAAAGCTTTGTGTGGTCGTATTAAAAATAAGTAAAGATTCTGTAGGTGATGGTATCGCATCTCTTTCGGCGGTGGTCATACGGGGTATAAGCATTCCTGCTTTTGTCAACATACCGGCAACATCCACATCAAGCATAGCGTTTGTGTTGACGGCAGCACCATTTGTATTAATAGCAACTCCCTGTGAAAAAGCCCAACGGCTAAATACCAACATGAAAAATAAAAAAACGAACTTTATAAAGAATTGATTCATACTATCTATAATTTAAAAATTAAAATTTAATCTTTCAGGCAACGTATGCTGTTTCCCTGGGCCTTATTAAATGTGCCTGGATTCCAGTAATCGCTACCACCCTTATATGCCCATCCTATAGTATTACTAGACGATTTACTGCTCCAAAATTTTGAATTATAACCATATCCTGTTAAAATGTCTCCCGTTGAATAATCCAAAAAGCCCCTATTGCTTGTGTGAAGTTTCAAGTCGAAGCTATAACCTTCAGGATAAAATTGCGCACAAGAATAATCATCTACATTTACCCATTCTGTATAGGTAGGCAGTCTCCATCCTGTACCAAGCAAAAGAGCGCAAGGATCGTTAGCAGCCTGCCAATCGCTGCTTTCGTTAATAGGTGTTATCCAGGCCGTAGCAGGTGTACGGGTAGTGCCATCATGCTGAAAGCCTTGCTGTCTGTTAAATTGCCAATACCACCCTTGAGCAGCCTGTGTGTCATCATTATAAGAGCTGGCTTCATTATCAGCCCCAAGATTTTGGGTAATCCAGCATTTGCTTGCCCCTGATGCCGGTGTTTGAATCTGATGATATGTAACCGTTTTTGTTACTGGCGCAACCGCCCCTGCTGTATGGCTTTTTGAAAAAGTAGTGCTCCCATTCCAGGAACAGGCGGTTCCGGGTGTCAGGCAAGCAGTCGTGCTTTCTGTCATAATAGTTACAGCAGAATAACCTGCTGCATTATAAGCCCAAAGATAAAAAGTGTATGAAGTGTTGCAGGTTAAACCGCTTGGAATATATCCTGAATAACCTCCCATGATAGCCGTTCCAATATCATCTGCGGTGCTATAATCATTTACAGTATTCCATTTATACCTGACACACGCTTGTACATTCCAATAGAAATTAATATGATTTCGGCAAGGAAATGTTGTTTGCAATACAGGCTGGCTGGGGGTTGGATTTCCTGTAGATTGTGTTAATGTAACAGGCGAAGCTGAGGGTCCACAATCATTATAAGCCCATACATATAAAGTATAATCATTACCACAGGTCAACCCTGTTTGAATATATGAAGTTGTACCTGCTGGATTTGTAGCGGTGGCAGTAGTGAAATTGTTTACCGTATTCCACTTATAACCTGTTGCACCGCTCACAGAATTCCAGTTCCATGTGATTTGAGTAATCGTTGCCACGTGAGTGCCGGCCGTAGGAGTTCCTGGTATAGTAATTAAACTCACAGAGGCAGTGTTAACCGGAGTAGCTGGTCCAACAGAGTTGCTGGCCGTAAGTGTATATACTCCTGCAGTAGCAGATGACATATTTGCAACTGTTGGATTTTGCATTGTGGAAGAAAAACCATTAGGACCAGACCAACTCCATGATGTTGCATTCGTTGCAGAGCCATTAAGTGTTAATGTAGCTCCAAGGCAAACAGGATTGGGAGTTGCGGTAGCCGTAACATCTGTGGGTGGTGTTGCACAAGTATTTATAACATTTGAGGGTACTGTTATTCCACATGCATTTGCAGCATATATCCTGTAATAATATGTTATTCCGCTGCTTAAACCCGTAACGGAATAAGTATTTGTGTTACCAACATTAAAACTATTACATGGGCTTCCACCGCATCCACTTACAAAAGAGGAAAAAGTGGAATTGTCAGAAACATCAAGCAAATAATAGGTTGCACCAGCAGAAGAAGACCAATTGGCAGAAAAAGATGTAGCAAGTACATTGGTTGCATCGCCGGCGTTAAAATATTCTGGCAATAAACAACCCAGGCATCGAATGCTAACCCATTGTAAAATCAAGGAGTTGTATGCCTCAAAACAGCGTGTGGAGGTGTTAAAAATCAGTAAAGATTCGGGAATGGGAGCCGTTATTGTATTTCGTTCAGTTGTTGTCATTCTGGGGATTAAAAGCCCTTTTGCATTGGTTAAATTGTTTGCTCCGTCAATATCTAGGGCAGAAGAATTATCAGGTGGATTTCCAGTGTTATTAACACCAATACCCTGAGAAAAAGAATGAGGCGCATTCAATAGGTATATAGAAAAAATAATAAGATAAAAGAAGATTATCGAAGATTGAACAAGGTACTTTTTTTTCATGTTTTACAAATTAATTGTTAATCAATCACAAATTGTTTACTCATTTTATACATCCCATTGTTAGTACTTACTTTCAGAAAGTAAATAGCGCTTCCTAAGTTAGAAACATCTATTCTATGGAGGGTTACTCCTTTTTCAATTTTATGTTTTTGGTAAAATAATACCTGACCTAAAATATCTGTAACAAATGTTTCAATATTTGAATTTTCTGATGAACAAACCAAATAGAACATATCGCCTTTTATAACAGGATTGGGGTAAATGGAAATAATATCGAAGCCTATATTATAGCAATCGGCAAAAATAATCTTGCTGTATTCGGCAGTACCATTAAGGTCAATGCTTACAAGTCGATAATAATAAACACCATCTTCTGAAACATCGGTATCAATATACGAATATTGCAAAAGCTGGTTGCTGTTGCCCGCTCCATCTATACTTGTTATTTCGTTCCATAGCAATGCATCTGTACTGCGTTCTAAAAGAAAATGACTGTTATTGGTTTCAGTTGCGGTTTGCCAGTAAATGATTATTTTATTGGAGCTGCATCGAGCTGAAAAATCGAGTATCTCAATAGGTAGTGGGTTCTTTCCTGTTTTCGAGCCAAAAGAAACAGGGCTGTAACCCGCAAAAGCGAAAGAGCTTGTTATTTGACCAGCTGGCCATGTACCCCCTGCTGTTCCGCCCATGTTGCTCCATTGTGTTCCGTTCCAGTGGACGAGCGCCAAATCACTTAAAGTGTCCCCATCATAAGGAGATGTTTTTTCAATAAGGCTATTTAATGCATTTTTCCAATAAAGTGTTATAGCAGGAGTTTGTGTTCCAGCCCCTGCTCTATCAACCAGCCAGAATTCTTTACCACTTATTTTGGCTAAACCCGTTCCCAGACTTACCCCGTCCTGCCAGGTATGAATCCCTAATGAATCATATATTGATTTATAAGTATAATTAATTATGAAATCATTGGTATTGTTCCATGAATCAATTTGAATGGGTGCCCATATTGGAACTCCAGACTGAACATCTCCGGTTTGAAACGTAAAAGCAGCACCATTTCCTGACTTTTTCAGTTTTCCATCAATAAAGCTGGTAGATGAACCTCCTGTTATGGTTGCAGATGATGATAAAGAAAGGGTATCTTCCCCTGTATAAAGAATCCCATTTGTTATGTTAATATTATTGTTAACGATAACATTTTTAGCAAGCTTGATGCCATTGGAGTTATACATACAATTGTAGAAAGCTACAGCATGGTTAGCTGTTGATGTTCCGCCAATAATCTGAGGACTACCTGAACCATTAAAATGAACGATACCATTCCCAAAGTCAAGAGTTGATGTGGCATCGTTATATAAATCCCCTGAAATCTTAACTGTTCCGCCAGAAGTAATAGCAAGACTACTATTCGGTAAATTTCTATAACTTCCTGAAATAACAAGATACGTATTAGCAGCAACCACAAGCTTGTTCTCTTTATTATAAAGAAATTGTGCATTTAAAGCAATTGTAATTGCAAATGTGCCAAAAAAGAATACTGATTTCAGTAAATATTTCATGTTTTTTTTATGAATAAATAGTAACACTTTACCATAATATTCTAATTTCAGAAACTCTTTATTTCTATTATCTGATAAATTGAAACTGCATTTTTTAGAGTAGCAATGCTATTTTCAAATATACGAAATAAAAGATAGAAAACAAAGATTTTATTGATAAATCTAAATACAAAGCATTTTAAACGGAAAAAATCAGGATGAAATTTTAGAAAAGGTTGACTTTATCCGTTTAGCCATTCTTTAAAAAGATGGGCTTTCTCTTTGCTGATGATAAATTAACATTCATTATTTTTGTTTTCATTTTTATTTAATTAATGATACATATTTAAAGATGAATTCCAAACCACTTTTTCGTGAACAAAAGTTTTGCAAACAACACTCCTTGTAATACCTGGATTAGTTAACTTAACCATTTCCAGTACTTCATCCAAAAGCAACCATGTAGATTTTCTTATTGATGAAATTAGTATTTTCTCAAAATCATTCAATGCATAATGTATACTTTTATCGGTCATTATTTTCTCAATCGTTGAAACCCTTTGAGGTCTCAACGTGCCTATCCAATGGAGACCTCAAGGGTTTTCCAAAAGCGCAAATAATGACCGGGCTTGGTATATTTAAATTATTTGGCGGCTTGACTTAACAACATATTAGTTAAAATGACCTGACAGGGCGTACTAAATATTCAAATTCCCTACTGCCGGTTGATGGTTCATAACCGGAGACATTTAAAACCAAGTAATACGCATTGTAAATGGTAGACTCTGTAGAAGTCCAGTAATAACAACATTCAAAAAACGATGAGCCAAGGATACTTCTGTTTAAATATATCGCGTATAATTCATCTCTACTGGGTAAATACCAATCTTCATAACCGTCTGATGTATAATTACTGCAAATTCTTGCAGCGATATCGCCACCACAATAACTCACTATATCTATTGTGTTTTGCATACCTGTACCAATAGATGTGTGATCCCCTCCATATGGATGAATATTTATCCCATTACAGCCCCATGGTGCGGTACCCTGATTCGTTAAAGATACAATTAAACCATGCGTTTCACCTACTACATAACCAAGGTCATCACTTTCCAATATATATGCGACAATACCTCCCTGATAGTTAGCGCCTACAACAATTCGAACAACTTCGTTTCCATAAGCTGTACCAACACTATTCGTTGCATAAGCTCTTATGTAATAGATTGTGGCAAGAGCAAGCCCACTGATAAAGCTTGTGAAACTACCAGTACCAGTACCACCGGTGTTATGATTATCTGTTATTAAAGGATTTTGTGAGGTACTCCAACAAACACCACGATCAGTAATTGCTGAGCCACCATCACTCGTAATATTCCCTCCAGTCCAAACTGAAGTTGTAGAATAAGGTGTCACGGCAGCAGTCGTAATTGTCGGCAAAGTTATGTTTTGTAATGTAGTAAAACTTATCTCGTTTCCATAAGCTGTACCAACACTATTAGTTGCATAAGCTCTCACGTAATATGTTGTATTTGCAGTAAGACCCGTTATACTACTTGTAAAAGCACCTGTGCCTGTCCCATCGCTTGTGTGATTTCCGGTGGCTACAGGATTTGTTGATGCGCTCCAACAAACACCTCTTGAAGTTACCGATGCTCCGCCATCACTTGTAATATTTCCGCCACTGGTGGCTGTTGTTTGAGCGATACTACTTACTGCTGTTGTGGTAAGAATTGGAACAGTTATGTTTTGTGAAGTAGTAAAACTTATTTCGTTTCCATAAGCTGTACCTGCGCTGTTGGTAGCATAGGCTCTTACGTAATAAGTTGTATTCGCTGTAAGACCCGTTATACTGCTTGAAAAAATACCAGTGCCTGTACCATCGGAAGTATGACTCCCTGTAACAACAGGATTTGCAGAAGTACTCCAGCATACGCCGCGAGCTGTTACTGATGCGCCTCCATCATTTGTGATATTACCACCACTCGTGGCTGTGGTTTGTGATATATTTACTACAGATGCCGTGGTAAGGGTTGGAATAGTTATGTTTTGTGAAGTAGTAAAACTTATCTCGTTTCCATAAGCTGTACCTGCGCTGTTGGTAGCATAGGCTCTTACGTAATAAGTGGTATTTGCAGTCAGTCCTGTAATATTACTAGTAAAGATTCCTGTACCCGTTCCATCGCTTGTGTGATTTCCTGTAACTACAGGGTTTACAGAGGTACTCCAGCATACTCCGCGAGCTGTTACAGAGGCTCCTCCATCACTTGTTATATTCCCACCACTTGTAGCTGTTGTTTGTGTTATATTTACTGTAGATGCCGTGGTTAGTGTTGGAACAGTTACAGACGTACCTCCATAAACACAAATGGTAAAAAGCCCGGCAACAGTTGAAGAATAACTGTAAATTCTTATATAATATGTTGCTCCTACTGTAAGACTTGTTGCATTTATTGTTTCAACTCCTCCTGTTGTAGTTGCATCAGCACAATCTATATTTGTTCCATTACATGATCCGGAAAGTAATTCAACTACAACATCAATAGCGTCCCCCTCAACAATTATTGTTGGGGAAGAGGTTGTTGCAACAAATTTATACCAAACATCATCATCGGCTGTACCCGTATAACCATCGCAAGCAATTGCCGGAATTGACTGAGTAGCACCAATTGTTGTTCCATTTACTATAACACAACTTGTATTTTGTATTAAAGTTATTGCATTCGCGCAATCATCATTTTCTATACTCATTTCTGTTGTTGTAAATGTATAATCACTGCCATAAGCCGTACCAGCACTGTTGGTAGCATAAGCTCTTACATGATAAGTTGTGTTAGCAATCAAACCTGTAATGCTACTTGTGAAACTTCCTGTACCTGTTCCATCGTTAGTATGATTTCCAGTGACCACCGGATTTACTGAAGAACCCCAGCAAACACCTCGGGCTGTCACGGTTGCACCGCCATCGCTTGTAATATTTCCTCCGCTTGTAGCAGTTGTTTCAGACACATTGCTTGTTGCAAACGTGGTAAGGGTTGGAACAGTTATGTTTTGTGAAGTTGTAAAGCTAATTTCATTTCCATAAGCAGTACCTGCGCTATTCGTCGCATACGCTCTGACATAATAAGTGGTATTTGCAGTTAATCCTGTAATATTACTGGTAAAACTTCCCGTACCCGTTCCATCGCTTGTGTGATTTCCTGTAACAACAGGATTTGAAGAAATACTCCAGCATACGCCGTGAGCTGTTATTGCAGCACCTCCATCGTCTGTTATGTTTCCTCCACTTGATGCTGTGGTTTGTGCTATCAAAGAAATAGTACTTGTTGTTACTGTCGGGATACCTATAAAATTAAAAATTATTGTTTCATTACCAGTGGGGATATCTGTTACAATTGAGGTATAAAGACCTGAAAAACCTGTGTAACGCAAAACATCTCCTGTTGTGTAGTCCATGTCTATTATTGCCTTTATGCTTTTAGAATTGCTGTTTAATTCTATTGATTCTATTTCTTCAAGTCCAAGATATTCTAAGGTTTCAGTTCCTTTTGGTGCAATATTTAAACTAATAATTTTTGCATTATGAAAATAGTTTTCTCCAATAATGTGTATAAAATATAAACCTTGTTTTAAATTTGTCATCTTATATCTTTGAAGCCCTGTTGCATGATAATTTTTAGACTCCAGTACTTTTCTTCCCGAAATATCGTAGATTATAAGGTCTGTATTCCCTGATTGTTTTGCGAAAAATATTATTTCAGCATGTTCATTCATTGGATTTGGATAAACTTGTATGCTCTGATCGCCCGTAGTAAGATCTTTAACACTTACATTTAAAACCAAATGCAAGATATCCGTGCCTAAAAGGCTGAGAGAAGTGTTTTGCGTTATGTTTTCTACTTTTACACTATCAATTGATGATGTAATACCAGTTGCTGAAAAGTTTATTTCATAATCTTGAGCTTGTGTTTTTATAGAACCCGTTAATATAAAAATTATTAACAGCATCAGAGAAATGAGAGGTAACGCTTTTGTTTTCATTTTTATTTATGTTTTGGATTAATATTTTATACAAAAAATTTTCAGCATTTGTTTCAATGAGTAATTGATTAAATAAAACAAAAATAATTTAAAACTCATGATTTCCCTTGAATATAAGCTATTGATGACCGTCTGTGCGCTTTTCAGGGACAACTACAGCATACCACAGGACAACTAAGGAAAGTTGATTTTCGAGCCTAAAAGGCTTTAATTTTATTATTTGTGGGCTTTTAACAGAAATTCTAAAAAATTGTTGCGATTGACCTGTGATACATTTAAAACAATATCATTTGTTAAAACAACTTTTGCTATTTTCCCTTTAATATACTTTTTTATATGTGACATATTTATCAGAAAAGAGTTGTGTATTCTAATAAATTCAAAAGGTGTAAGTATTTCTTCTATATGTTTAAGCGGTAAAGAAATGATGTGTTTTGTTTTGTTACAGAAATGAACTTCAGTGTAGTTTCTGTCGGAACAACAATATATAATTTCAGATATTTCTACAATATCGAAACCATTTACATTAGGTAAAACAATCTTATTAACTACATTTTTATTTTTTGAGAAAAAATCAGTAAAAACCTGAAACCTTGAATTACTATTAACAGGCTTTGATTGTCTTTCTATGTACTTTTGAAGAGCATTATTAAGCTCAGTACCATCAATAGGTTTTAGCAGGTAATCAAGAGCGCTAACTTTAAAGGCTTTAATTGCATATTGATTAAAAGCTGTAGTAAATATAACATCAAAGTCCGGCGGATTAAAGTGATCTATTATTTCAAACCCATTTCCATCAGGTAATTCAATATCTAAAAATACCAAATCAGGATTACATGACTCAATTATTTCAATGCCTTTATTAATGGAATCGGCTGTGCCAACAATATCTATGTTGAAGACGCTATTTTTAAGACGTATAAGAAGTGCTTCCAGAGCATTTATTTCGTCTTCAATAATAACTGCTTTAATTACTTTATTATTCATTATTAGGATAGAATTTGTAATATGTTAATACAGTAACCTTTGTACCAGATGGATTTTTATGCTCATCGAACAAATCTACAAAAATTATTTTATTTTTCATTTTTGTAACATCGTTGAAAATTTGCAATCGTTTTTGTAAAATATCTAAACTTAAACTTTTCTTCCCTGTTTTGTTTCTTTCTTTTATTTCCATTGCCTTATCTCTTCCAACGCCATTATCTTCTACAGATATTGCCAAAATTTTATTTTTAATTTGAAAAGTAATTGACAAATGCCCTTGCCCTGTTTTTTTTGACAAACCATGCCATATTGCATTCTCTACTAATGGTTGTACCATCATTGATGGGATTTCAATTTTATTTTTCTGAATATTTTCTCCCTTGATGAGTATATTAAATGAGAACTTATTATTTAATCGCAATTGCTCAATTTCTATATAGTTGTTTAAAATTTCAATTTCCGCTTCAAGAGTTATTGTCCCCCTTTCAGAAGTATCAAGCATTAAGCGAATCAATTTTGTAAATTTTGAAAAATACTTATCTGCTTCACTTGTGTTTTGACTTAAAATGAAACGCTGGATTGAACTAAGCGCGTTAAATAAAAAATGTGGATTCATACGCGAGCGAAGCGCTTTTATTTCAGCTTCGGCAATCATACTTCTGATTTCGGCTTTTCTTTTTATTTTGTTTCTATAATATAATACATAAAAAAAAGAAAGAAGTATGGAAAAACATACAATTAATACAATAAACCAGACTTTTTGCCAATATGGCTTACTAATAATAAAACTTATTGATTTCGTTGCTTCCGGTTGCTCTGTAACCGGATTAATTGCTTGTATCGTAAAAACATTATGACCGGGTAAAAGCTGAATATTAATAATACGAGATTCTGTTTCAAACCATTGAGACGCATTACTTGTATCATATTTATATCGAAATTTTTGCTTCTCGAAATTATTAAATGTAGGATAACTAATTTTTAGCTGAATTTTATTTTCGTTATTATCTAATTCATATATTTTTTTTTCAGGAAGGCTTTTATCATTTACCTTGATATAGTTGATGGAAAGTTTTCTGTCTCTAAATTTTGGAGTAATACATGATGAGTGAATTGCATTTATCCCAGTAGGTGTATTTAAATACAAATAAGCTTTAATTTTTATTATTTTTTGTATTTGTGCAGACAATAATCCCGAGGATGTGCAGTATTTCTCAATTGAATATTTTTTCTCTTTTGAAAATATAATTTTATTCAGCCCATTGTTTGTACCAGCCCAAAGAGTATCTGCATCAAAAAAAAGCGTATTGCATTGATCTGAAGACAAGCCTTTTCTTTTGTTAATATAAATAACAGAGTCTTCGTTAAAAGCAATAATTCCTTCATCTCTTGTTGCAATCCACAATAAATTATTATATTCTTTAATATCTGTTATATTATACAGAAATAGATTTAAAAACTTTTTATGGACGTATTTGTAAAACTCTTTTTGATTGTAATACCACAGACCATTGCGCCTTCCAATCCATAAAATAGATTTCGAGTCTTCGTAAACAGTAGTAGTTCTAAATAATTTAAACTTTTTTGTTAGATTTGTTATTTTAGATTCACTAACATGAAATATACCATTATGGTGAGCAATATACACTGTTGAGTCGGATTTTCTCAAACACATTACTTTTGGGTGTCCTTCAAAAAAAAATGTATTAACAAGAAACTCGTTTTTATATGTATGTAAAAAAACTTTATCACCCTTATAGCCTATGTTTAATAATTTATTGTTCGGTGTCTTAAAAATTAATAATGGTCTATGAAATAAATTAGATTGAGTGTAGTTTATCGCGTTTTTTTTTAAAGCATATTTATATAAAGAAAAAAAATAATTGTCATTAGTTTGTAATAACAAAATTGAATCATTAAATTGCGTGATATCTGTTATATCATCGAGAAGTAACCCCTTTCCCGGCAAATAACTATAAATCCCAAAAGAATTACACAAAAAGATACCTTTATTTAGAGTTGTTATCCAAATATTGTTATCAAAGTCTATTAAGATGCTGCTAGCAGGTATAGAAGTAAACAATAAAGGCTCAGCATTAAATATATCTGTGTTTGGGTAGTAAAACACCCCTTTTTCAGTAGCTAACCAAATAATATTATTTTTGTCCTTAAATACAGAAACAATTTTACCAAATTTTGTTTTTTTAGGAATAAAAGATATTTTATTATTTAAAAAATAATAAAGATTATTATCAATAAAAATAAAATATTCATTTTCCGAATTTTTAATAACATTAATTCGTGGTATATAAAATTTATTACATTGAGGTATCGCTTGTGGTACAATTAATTGCCGCTTATTAAAGAAATAAATAGACCATTCATTTGAAAAAAGTTCGCCAAATAATCCTGAAAAAAAGAAATCTTGCATTTCAATTAAAAAAAAATTTCTATATAAAGGGAGTTTAGCTGGTAGCATATAGGAAATATTTCCATACTTGTCAATCGAAAAAGGTGTTCTTCGAAAAAAACTTATATATAATGTTTCATTGTTATCAATAAAAATAGATTTGATAAATTTATTGTATGCAATACTTATAATTTGATTATTATATCTATAAGGATATATTTTTTCATTATAAAAATAACACAGCTTACAGTTAAAAGTACAAAACCAAATCCGACCTTTTTTGTCTTCGTAAATATTAAAAACTGTATTATCGGTTAAGCCATCAGAAGTTGTAAAATTTTCAAATTCATTTCCATCAAACCTGCTCACTCCGGCATCTGTTCCAATCCATATAAACCCTTTTGAATCCTGAAAAACGCAATAGGTTTCATAGCTTGGTAAACCATTTTCAGGAGTATATTGTATAAGCTTCGGTTCCTGCCCGTAATAATTAAATTGAGCGCAAATAAAAATAATTATAACTGTAAAAAATTTTTGCATTTTTTTTGGAAACAGGGACAATAATAATTTTACAAAAATAATAAATTTGACTATGGGTAATATTATTATTCTGCTTATTTTCATGAAAAATACATTAACGGAAATAACGTAAAACGCCTTATTCATCCTTTGTAATTCTTCATTTATACATTAGTCTGAATTTTCCTTGGATAGAAATTTGCATTAAATACTTTTGTGTCTCCTACCTCAAAATTCCTTCCTCAATAAACGGGTTAAAAAAAAAGCCGCAAGTGCGGCTTTTTTTTATATCTTTGGACAGGGTACTACAACTTTTTTTCTTTTTTTCTGCAAATGCTGATCCTGATTGAATTCGTAGATTATTGAAATTTCATGGGCTCCATCTGTGTTTGAGAAAAGCCTTGATATGGTAAGGTCGTAACTATATCCTGCTATGAATTGTTTGAATTTTATACCTGCCATGACAACAAGCGCATCGTGGTTTAAATAACCGGGTTTATAATTTTTCTGAAGAGGAATTCCCCTGTACCAAATTCCCAGTAATATAGGCTTCCTAAACCAGTAGCCGCCTAAGTCAAGCTGGTCGTATTTATTTTGATGTCGATAGTTAAATACTAATGAGATGTATTCTTCTTCATAAAGACCGGCCGATTTTCTCAAAAATAATTTTACACCGCCGTGTATTGAAAGTTTCATAGGAATCGGACTGGCACTGCCTATAAGCGATTGGTTGGGTTCAAGTATATGATCAAAGACAAAACCTCCCCAGTATTTGTCTGAAAAAACTATTGCAGATGTGGCAAAATCAATATACCCTTTTTTCTCTACATTGTATGTTTCAAGATTAGATGTTGCAAGCGGACCGTTGAATGTAAGCTGGTCGCCAAAAATTAATTTGTCAAAATCTATGCTTCTTTGCGTGAAGGAAAATTGTAACCCAGGTCTTATGCTCCATTGCCTGTTGATTGAAATATTATAGGTGTATTGCCCTGCAATCTTTGTACTTCGTAGTCTTCCGGTTCCGGCTTTGTCATTAAGGAAAAGTAATCCAACACCGCTTTTCATAGAAGCAAAATAATGATCTGCCGATAGTGCAGTAGACACGAATGCTCCCGGAATGGCTGGCCATTGGTTTCTGTAATTCATTACCGCCCTGCTACCATCTGTTGATCCTGCAAAAGAGGGATTAAGATATGAAGGCGCAACAAAGAATTGTGAGAATTGCGGATCCTGCGCAAAAGAGCTTGTGCCACAAAAGCAGATAATTCCAATTAATAATATGGTAAAATATCTTTTCACTGCTTTTCTGATTTTTCTGCAAAGTCAATCAATTCAATTGCTATTTCCGATATTTTGTTTATTACTTCTTCTCTTGCAATGTCTGCGCTTCTGAATATTTTCATGTGTTCGTAAATTTCATATAAAGCTGCCAGCATTTTTTTTCTGTGTCTTGTTTTTTTATTGTTTTGTTTTATTACTTCACTGCACACATAATTGGAAAACGATTTATATCCCGCTTCTTCAATAGGGTGAACAATCATATCCATTTCCATTGAATGCGTTAGAGAGTACAAACCCGACATTGCGCCTATCATTTGCGCGTGTTTTTCAAGAATGATATTATTTAATAAAGCTTTCATTATATTATTTTACTCTGTATTTTTTTTTCGTTTAAGTTGAATATTTTTGAATATTATTTGTTCTTCTACAATTGCAGGAATTTCAAGCCAGTCAATCATGCTTTCATATCCTTCTGCTTCAATAATTATTTTATATTTTTTTCCGGGGTCAACAATAAACAGATAGTTGCCGGTTTCTTTATTTGTTCTATAAACTCCCTGTAAAGAATTCGTCTGATTATCTATAAGCGTTATAATAATGGTCGCTTTAATTGTAACAGGAATAGAGTCATTACTCAAAACTACGCCTTTCAATAATTTGTAATTTGAATTATTTTCGGGCATATCAATTGTGAAGATTTCGTGGTTGCCGTTGCCTTCTTTGTCGCACGAATAGTAGCCTCTCATATTATCTGCCGTGATAACAAAAAATAAATCATCGTGAACAGAATTTAAAGGGTAGCCAAGATTTTCAGGATTACTCCATTCTCCTTCATAATTCATTACTGTTTTAAAGATGTCATATCCTCCCATGTTTTTGTGCCCCTTAGAGCTAAAATAAAGTGTTTGTCCATCGGGATGAATAAAGGGCGCATCTTCGTCATAAGGAGTGTTTATGGTTGGTCCCATGTTTTGCGCTTTGCTCCATTTTCCATTGGGAAATTTAATAACGCGGTACAGGTCTTTGCCTCCATAACCACCGGATCTGTTGCTGGAAAAATAAAAAACAGATTCATCGGGAGATATTGTTCCGCTGCTTTCCAAGCCTTCTTTGGTATTGATTTCTGCATCAATTTTTACAGGTTCTGTCCATTGATTGTTTTGCCTTTCACTAATGAAAATATTACCTCCCGTAAGCTCGCTGTTTGTCCTGTACAAAAATAATTTCTGTCCATCCGGAGTAATTGCCACGCAGGCATCGTGTGTTTCTGAATTAACAGGAGTGCCTAAATTCTGAGCCTGCGACCAGCCTGTGTCTGTTTTATTTGAAATATAAATATCTTCGAAATATTCTCCTAAAGGATCTTTTTTATCTCCGATACTACCCTCTCTGCGCGATGTAAAAAACAATGTATTTTCATCAGAAGTAATGAGAGGAACATAATCAGAAGAAAGAGAATTTATCGTATTCCCCAAATTTTTTATTGTTACCCTTACCGGATGTAGTATATATGTTTTTGCTGTCAGACACTTGTTAATATGATAATCAGCTTCATCCCATGTAAATGATTTTTTTCCATACCAGTATTTGTAATATTGAAATAACTCAATTGCTTTGTCAAAGTTCATCTGCAATTGGCAAATCAAACCAAGATAATAGTACGCATCAATAAAATCATTTTTCGACTGTTCAAAATATTTTTTTGCTTCCGGTTTATTTCTGGTAGTATTAAATTTACATAAGGCTATTTTATAGTTTATGTCCGAGTTTGTGGAATCCATCGCGTAAAGCTCTTTCAGTACAGGTAGCGCAAGATGATAATTTTCAAAACTGTAATAATAATTTGCTTCCTCCACTTTCTTTTTTGGCAATTTAATTTTTTCCTGACTCTTCGCTGCTATAGTAAATGCTATCAGAAACAGAGTAATCAAAGTTATATGTCTTGTTAAAAGTTTCATTTTATTTTATTTTATATTTTCAGGACTTTCATTTTATTTATTTTTATCTTTTTTGCTCCGTACTGTAGAATCGCTCCACCTGTGCTGAGCGAAGTCGAAGTATGGAGCGATTCTACAGTACCTACCTCAACACCGTAACATCTCCCGCTGCTTCATATTCTTTTCCGTCTGCGCAAATCCAGCTTGCTTTCCACACATAAACATCTTGCTTACATATATCATTTTTATAATATCCGTCCCATCCCATCATAATATCATCACTTACAAAAAGCAATTCGCCCCACCGGTTAAATATTTCTAATTTATAAGAACTCACACTTCTGAAAAGCGGATGAAACACATCAAACGAAAGATCGGGTAAGGTATACGCGCCGCCATTTCCTCCCCCGGTATTTGGTGTAAAGGCATTCGGGAAAATTACATTGCACTCTGATCGTGCGCGTACGCCATTTGATAACGTAAACGTGTCCGTGCAAGCCTCTGCTGAATATGCAATCAATGTTATGTCGAACATCCCTGCGTTTATATATGAGTGAGAAGGATTTTCCAAAGTGGATGTATCTCCATCGCCGAAATGCCATAAGTAATTTGCTCCATTGTCTGAAAGGTTATAGCATTGAATCTGTTCATCGGGTATAGTTACAATTGCCGGATTGATATGAAAAAAAGCATTTGGGGGCTGATGCACAACAATTGTCTGAAACGAATTACTCTGTCCGCTAAAACCTGTTGCCGTTAATTCAACTTCATACGTGCCGGGTGTATAAAATGTGTGTTCAGGATTTTCCTGAGTTGAAACACTGCCGTCTCCAAACTCCCAGTAAAATGAGTTGCTATAGAGCGATTGATTCGTGAAATTTACAACTAAAGGAGGACAACCATGCAGGGCTGAACTTGTAAATTGCGAAACAGGAGTAACGGGAATAATTTTTATTGTCTGCGATATTGAATCAATGCAATGTTCTCCCGACGCAACAAGTGTAATCGTGTATTCACCCCATGTATTGTAAATATGGACACCCGGAGCTGGTCCCTGCGCTGTTTGCCCGTCTCCGAAAGACCATGAATAATACCATGTACCTTGTGTTGTATTTACAATGCTTACTGTTGATGAAGGATACGTTTGCTCTGTGGGTGTAGCAAAAAAGCTTGCATCAGGACTGGGATAAACAGTAATTTTTTTTGTAATCGTATCGCTGCATCCGTAAGTTGATTGAGCAATAAGTGTTACATCATAATTTACATCCTGATACGTTGTATTTGTAAAAGTATGGTTTGGATGATACACTAAAGAATTTGTGCCGTCTCCGAAATTCCATTGCGCGCTTGTTGCTCCTTCAGATGTATTGATAATCCCTGCTTCATAGGGGCTACATTCTGCATTGTTTATTGTAAAATTTGCAACAAGATTCGGAAATACAAAAACGGTTTTTGAAAATTGCGCAGTGCATCCTTCTACCGTTACAGCATTCAGAACGAGCTGGTAGGCTTGCATCTGGCTTGAGTTGTTTACGTAAAGATGCGAAATATTGGCTGAATCTGAAACGAGCGAGTCTCCATCTCCAAAGTTCCATATATAACTGTCTCCGCCTGAAGAGAGATTCTGGATTGCTAGAGTAAAGGGAGTACAAGATTCTGTTGTATCTGTTGTAAACAGGGCAACAGGCGCTGGAGATACATTTACGTTAATTTTTGATGAATCAATGCAGTTGTAAAGAGAGTAGGAGAGGAGGCTAACTGAATACAGTATGTCTTCATTACTTTCATTTATGAAAACATGTGTGGGGTTTTCTGCCTGAGATATAATTCCATCGCCAAAATTCCACAAATAATTAGCAGCGCCTTCTGATTGATTTGTAAAATTAACAGCAAGCGGACTGCATCCCTGAAGTGGCTCTGATGCAAAAGCAGAAGTTATTTGCGGATATACTGTAATTTGCCTGATGATGGTATCTGTACATCCGGTGCTGCTTCCCGCAATAAGAGTTATATAATAATTAAGCGGTGTATTTCCACTGTTTGAGAATGTGTGATAAACAACCGAATCGTTGCTTGTCATTGTATCTCCATCTCCAAAATTCCAAAAGCAGAATTCGGCATTGCCCGAAATATTTAATATTTGTGCGTTGTAAGGTGCGCAGCCCGTATAATTTTCAATGATGAAATTTGCTGTAACCTGCGGATGAACTATTATCGTATTTCTGGCAGTATCATTACAACCGTAAACAGAATTGACGATAAGCACCGCTTCGACTGAATCATTCATTGAAGAAAAATTGTAATACAGATGTTCCGGATTTTGTTGAATGGAAGAGCCACCGTCTCCAAACTCCCAAACTAAATTTTGAGAGCCTACAGATGTATTTTGAAAATTTACATTCAGAGGAGAACATCCATTTTCAGGAGAATTCGTAAATGCCGCGTGAACACCCGGGAAAATAATTACATCGCGTGATAATGATTCCATACAACCATGGCTGTTCCATACATCAAGATTAATGGTATTCGTGTCTGGCACAGATGTATTATTTGTATAAGAATAGCTGAAATTTTGAACCGGCGTATCACTGAATGTACCATCGCCCATCGTCCAGTAATACTGCGTTGCGCCTTCCGATGAATTTATAATTTCTGCAACAAAGGGACTGCATCCTGAATTATATTCAAAAGTAAAGTTTGCAAAAAGTTTTCCATAAACAGTAATGTTTTGTGAAAATGTATCGTTGCAATTATATTGAGAAGTAGCAATCAGAGTGGTATTGAAGACCGTATCTTGTGTTGAAAGGTTTGTGAAAAGATGTTCGGGATTTGGTAATTCTGATGAACCGCCATCTCCATAATTCCAAGTATAATTTTCTGCATTGGATGAAAAATTTGTAAACTGAACCGATAGCGGATTGCAGCCATTAATGGGGCTTGCAGTGAAATATGCCGTAACAGGTGGAAATACTGTAATGTCTTTTTGAATTGTGTCGGCGCATCCGTGAGAATTTGTAACAGCAAGTTCAATTGTGCGAATTAACGGTGTGCTGCCGTTATTATTATAAGTATAATTAATTACGGTATTACCCGACTGTGAGGTCATGCCATCGCCAAAAGCCCAGTCATAAGTGATAGCACCAATGGAGTTATTTGTTATTACAGCATCGAAAGGAGCGCATCCTGAATAATTTTCTAAAGCAAAGTTTGCAAGCAGATATGAGTAAACCGTAATTTCAGATGTAATTGTATCAGTACAATTATAGGGCGAAATCGCAATAAGAGAAACATGATACGTCGTGTCGTTATTACTAAAATTAACAAAAGAATGGATGCCTGATGGAAACGCGGAAGAGCTGCCATCGCCGTATATCCAGTCGTAAGCAGTTGCGCCTGTTGAGTTATTTGTAAATGTTACCTCAAGCGGATTGCAGCCTATGGTAATATCGGGTGTAAATGATGCAACAACAGAGGGATTGACGGTAATTGTTTTCCTGATAGTATCCGTGCAATTATTGCTGTTTGTAACAATCAGTTCCATAACATAATCAACAGGGTTGACGCTTGTGTTAATATAGGAATGACTGAAAGATAAAGCAGCCGTATCAGAAATTGTTCCGTCTCCAAAATTCCATTGATATGAATTTGCTCCGATAGAATTATTTATAAGTTGAAGATTAAATGGTGTGCAACCTGAGGCAGATTGAATCGCAAAGTCCGCTTTCAGATATGGATAAACAGTTATGGTTGTAATGGCGGTATCCGTACAATTGAATTGAGAAATAGCAATGAGTTGCGCATTGAAAATTGTATCATTTAATGAATAATTCTGATATTCATGTATTGGATTTTCATTAGCAGAATTGCCACTGTCTCCGAAATTCCATTGATAATTACTCGCTCCTGTTGATGTGTTTGTAAATTCTACGCTTAGCGGATTGCATCCCTGAATAGGTTGCGCGGTAAAATCAGCATTGATTCCCGGGTAAATTGTTATTGTTCTCTGCATGGTATCTGTGCAGGCATTAGCTCCCTGTACGGCAAGTGTGATGTTGTAATTCAGAGGATTGTTCGTATTATTTTCATACTGATAAGTTAAATTCGCGTTGTTATCTTCGTAAGAAATTCCATCGCCAAAATTCCATGAATTGCTTGTTGCCCCTATCGAATTATTAGTAATAACAGCATTAAACGGAGTACAACCCTGTGAATATTCAATACTGAAATCTGCTTTTACTAATCCCGAAACTGTGATTGGAATTTCTAAGGTATCATAACATAAAAACTGCGATATAGCAACAAGCTGAACATAATAAATTGTATCTGTCAGGTTGTAATTTAAAAAGGTATGATCAGGAGATTCAATTGAGGAAGAGCTGCCATCAGCAAAGTTCCAGAAATAATTTACAGCACCCAGACTTGTGTTTAAAAAAGAAACTTCAAGCGGACTGCAGCCATTATCAATACTTGCATTTGCCTGTGCGATAACCTGTGGATTTATTGTTATTGGAATAGAGAGCGTATCTGTGCAATTGTGATTATTGTATGCTATTAATTCAATAATATTTACTGCCGGATTTGCATTCAAATTTGTGTATATATGAGTAAAAGAAGTAGCAGAAGTATCCGAAGAAGTTCCATCTCCATAATTCCAAAGATAGCTGACAGCACCGATTGAAGCATTTGTTATTTCTGCATTATAGGGAGAACAACCTGTAACATTTTCCATGCTGAAATTTGCATTGAGATAAGAAAAAACAGTAACCGGCATGCTGGCCGTATCGCGGCAATTGTATTGAGAAATGGCTATCAGTAAGGTATTGAAGGTTGTGTCATTTGGAGAAAGATTTTCATAAATATGAAACGTATCTTCAAAAGAAGATGTTCCACCTTCGCCATATTGCCAGTCGTAAATTGTTGCGCTTGTTGAAAGATTTGTGAATGCAACATTAAGCGGATTGCAGCCGATAATGGGCGTTGCGGTGAAATCTGCATTTACGGGAGGAAAGACTGTTATCTGACGAATCAATGTATCTGTGCAGTTGTAGCTGTTTTTTACAACCAATCGTATGTTGAAAATTTCAGGAATACCGGATGTGTTTGTGAAGATGTGCTCTAATGTTGCATCGGGTAAATCAGAAGTAAAACCGTCTCCGAAATCCCATTCATAAACACTTGCTCCTATAGATGCGTTGATAATTTCTGCATGAAAAGGAGAACAACCGGAAACGTATTCAGCAGTGAAATCAGCGCGCAGATAGGGAGCAACAAGAACAGGCAGAGAGCTGGTGTCTGAACATCCGTATTGCGAGAAAGCAAGCAGAGAAGTTGTGTATGTCGTGTCGTTATTTCCCCAGTTATAAAAAGTATGATCTGGTTGATCTTGCGATGAACTTCCGCCGTCTCCGTAATTCCATTCATAATAATCTGCTGCCACGGAGTTGTTCGTATAAGCTACGGTTAATGGATGGCATCCCGTTACCGGACTTGCAGAAAATACAGCCTGCACATCGGGATAAACTGTTATTTGCCTTGTAACAGTATCTTTACAATCGTAAATATTATTGCCGATGAGGTCAAGCGTATATATTACAGGATTTGTCGTGTAGTTATTGTATGTATAAGAAAAATTATTGCCGGAAAAATCGGATGAATCTCCATTCCCAAAATACCAGTTGTAATCTGTTACTCCTGTTGATGTATTCAGAATATTTGCAGTAAAAGGAGTACACCCCGCGGTATTTTCAATAGAAAAGCTGACATTCATGGGAGGCGCGACAAAAACAGTAATGCTTGCAGAATCTGTCATGTTGCATGCTCCGCTTACAGTAACCGTGTATTTTGTCGTGGTAAGAGGTGTAACAATCGGAGTTGCGATATTCGGATTATCCATATTTATTGTAGGCGACCAGATATATTGCGCTCCACCTGTAGCAACAAGCTGGGCAGATTCTCCATAGCATCTCTTAATTACATCAGAGCCTGTTCCTGCAACAATAGCATTAATCTGCATCACATTAAAATCTGAGAAATAGCCGTACCTGCACCCGACACTGCTGCTTCCATTAATTATTCCTATATGAAACATATCTTTTGTGTTTGAAAGAAGGCTTGCGGCACCGGTTGGAACGGTTGCTCCTGCTGTGAAATTAAATACTGCTGCTTTCCAATCAGTCGTTCCTGGTACATTTTGAAACGCAGTTGCCGGAATAATTGTATTTGGACCATCCCCATTCAGTATAAATCCGTCTTCAGCTCCTGTGCGCACCATGATATTCATGTAAAAATCCTGATCAATAGATCGGGTAAATCCAACCTGAGTAGAGCCTGTGCATTGGTCTATTGGAGGGAGGATGGCACTTCCAAGTTCACATTGAAAACCTGCAACATGATACATATAAACAGGATGTGTTGCTCTTACGTGCGTTGCCTGAGTAATAACATAAGAATATGTTTGCGCTTCATTAATTGTGGTTGTAGAAATGCCATCTATAAAAATTTCCGTATTGTCTTCCGTGGCAAGTACAAAAAATCGTTCGTCTGTAAAAATCTGACCTTTCATGATAATATATTCAAGTCCGCAAATAGCAACGGGAACAGTCTGGTCACCTATGAGGTCGCGGCATCCGTCTTTTGCAACAGAATCGTCTGAAATAGTAATTGCAATAGGTTTGCCTGATACAACTTTTGATCCTTGCAGATGATTTACCGCAGCCTGACTGCTAGCTTTTGCAGAATAGGTTTGTCCTTTATTTAATGTAATAGTGAATGTTGAGCCTGCAGCATGTCCAATTATTGCATTGCTTACAGTTATCGTAACATTCGTGTTATCTTCTGTTGCAACAATTTCAAAACTACTGTAAGGTTGAGGAGTATAATTTCCGTTATCCCAGGTGTTCTGTGATGAAATATAAAATATCAGACCTAAGGCATTTTTCCCTTTCAATGCATATATTTCCGGATTGTACCATTGATTTACTTCGTAATATACTGTTATAAGATTTGTAGAATGTATTTGAATTCCGAAATTATTTATGTTGTCAGCTGGCACATTTTCAAGCATATTGAGTCTCGCTGTTATGTCGTAACTAACGGTTGCGTTTGCAGGTACATTTAAAATAATTGGAATGAAAGCAGGATTCGCAGGTTGTGAAATGGTAACAGTTGAAGCCAAATCCATAGTTGAAATTCTGAAAAGAACCGGTTGACCTCCGGGGCAGGTAGCACCCGCGCAATGTCCAGTACTGTTATAGGGAGCAACAAACCAAAAAAGCGTGTCGGTTTGAGCGCATAGTTTTGTCCCGAGAAGCAGAGAAAGCAAAATGCCATATATTAACTTGCTACGCATGGGACATTTTTATTTGTTTACGGAACTTTTTGCACAATGTTATATATTTTTTTTTATTTTTTTATTTTTTTATTTTTATTTTATAATCGCTCTGTATTGTAGAATCGCTCTATGGAGCGATTCTACAGTACATGGAGCGATTGTTCAATCCTTTTGCCTTTTAATTTTTTTTATTATTTTTACATTGTAATTATAAACTTGACCTATATGAAAAATTTTATCTCTGCTCTAATTTTGTTATTGCCTTTTTATTGTTTTTCGCAGCAACAGGTATTACCAATAATAAACCTTCAGTCTAATGAATATATTCAATCGCAGTATCCATCTTTTGATGCAATGAAGATTGAGTCCGGTAATCCCGCGAAAGTAATGGGAGACACATTGCTTTTTGAAACATTTTCTGACACTTCACGCTGGATTTCAGCAAACCTCGGAATGGGAGACAAAAAATGGAAAATCGGACCTTATACAAATTCCGATGCTGTTCAACTCACTAATTATACACAGGTTTTTACTGCGTGGAATCCTGCGCCACAAACCGGAGATTCTATTGCATATTTTAATGCGTATCAATATATCGCTACTCCACCGAATCCATTTCCAACAACTATCAATGTTACGTTAACCTATAACGGATCGTTTGATTTTTCATCAAATCCTGCGATTGGCGTTTCGTGGTTTCAGAATTACAGAGCCTATAACGGAGATAAAATTTATTTTGAATACAGCCTAAACGGTGGAATAACCTGGGTTGCAGTCAGACCTTGGGATAACCAGACTGTTACCGAATTGTATCCATGGGTGGAAGCAAATATGTATGCTCCTGACTATTATTATGAAAATATTTCATCTCTTGTAGGCGGGCAGACAAATGTAAAATTCAGATTTCGTTGGGAATGTATATGGACATCCTCTTCTCCTCAACTTTATGGAGCAGGCTATGGCTGGATGATTGATGATTTTATTATTTATGGGTTAAAAGAAAACGACCTGCTGGCAGAACAGGTGTTGCCTGCCTTTTATGGAGTTGGTTATTATTCGAGTATTCCTGAAAATCAGCGAATGAAAATTTCTTCTTTCAGTGAACGGATTTTAAATAATGGCAGCATAACGCAGAACAATATGACATTGACTGCCAAAGTCGAGACAGCAAGCGACACTACTGCCGAATTTTTGTTTAACGGAACACATCAGCTTGCTTCCATAGCACCCGGAATGCGCGATACTGTTACAACCGATACGCTTTCTTTCGATGTCCCTTCAGGTTTTCAGAGGCATATTATTACATGTACTGTAAAACAAAACCAAGACGATTTTAATATTTCTGACAATAAAGATACAATCGGTTTTTGTGTGAGCGATTCTGTTTATGCACGAGACAGAGGAAGAACAGGAAAGTTTGGACCCACCAGAGTTACAGGCTCACAAGATGGAGATTTTATGGCTGTTGCCTATTATATTTCAAATCTTGATACAGTACATTCCCTATCGGTGTATATTGCTTCGGGGACTAAACCAGGAAGCCAGATTCAGGGTATTATTTATACCTATGAGGCGGGTACTGGTTTTATTGAAGGGATTAGTACGAACGTACGAACACTTGCCACGGCTGATATAAACAAATGGATCGTGCTTTCGTTTAAACCAAATTTTGATGGTATATTTGAAATACTTGAGCCCGGGAAAGTATATTACGCTGGAATAAAATTTTTCTGGCAAACGGTAGTGCCGACTACTCAAGGTCTTTATTTAGGTGTTGATCGCGATGTCCCGATGACAGAAAATCATTGGAGTCAAACAAACGTATATGTAAAATCTTCCGGTATTCCCAGCTATATCAAAGAAATGGCACTGATACGCCTGAATCTCTCATCTTTTTCGTGCAATATGATATTAAGCACTGTTGTTACAGATCCTACCGGAGCAAATAATGACGGTTCTATCGCGCTGAATCCTCAAAACGGAATTTCTCCCTTTACCTATAACTGGTCTAATGGCGCAACAAGCCAGAATATTTCAGGTTTGATTCCCGGCACTTATTCTGTAACTGTTACAGATGGCGCTTCCTGCACACAAACCGGCTCATGGGTTGTTCATACAAGCGGTATTGATGATATGGAGCAAGAATTGAATCTGAATATTTATCCGAATCCGGCAAAAAACAGTATTTCTATTTCTACGGATAGAGCATTTACTATGACAATACTTGATGTTTTAGGAAAGCCCGTAATGTATAATGAAAATTGTTTCTCCGGTAAATTTTCTTTAGCTATGCTTTCTGATGGATGTTACTTTATTAGAATTACAAGTGCAAAGAAAACAACCTTGAGAAAATTACAGATTTGCAGATAAAAAACGGTCGCTGAGCTTGCGATGCATTGAGGTTATCGAAATGTCGAAGCACCGTTTTCTCTCTGTAGTTTCAGAACTCCTGACCCGATAATTGATTATCAATTATTTCTGTAAGTTAGCCTGTAAACGAAGAAACTGTTTTGAATTTACTATAACAAATATTATTTATACCAAACCCGGTTATATATTGCCCTTTTGGAAAACCCTTGAGGTCTCCATTGGGTAGGCACGCTGAGACCTCAAGGGTGGGGTGACCTAAATCAATGCAAAATAAATTATTTGCCCCCGTAGGGTGGCAAATAGTGATAAAAAATAAAACACTCAAAAGCAAGCACCCTGTTGGGGTGCAATAGAAATTTTTTATGCAATTGTTTATTTAAATGGAACGAAAAAATATTCAAAATTATGCGATTTAGGTCACCCCACCTCAAGGGTTTTACCGATTGAGAAAATATGACAGATAAGAGTATAAATAGTGCCTGCAAGAAAACTCATGTTTTCTTGCAGGCACTAAATAAAAAAAACCGGAAAATTTCTCCGGTTTTTTTAAATTTATAATTGAGTAAATCAAGGTTGGTTTTTAAAATCAGCCTACCCTGATTTATCAAATTCAGTACTATTACTCAACAAGAACTTTTGTGATTGATTTTTCTATACCTGTAATAACAGTGCAGAAATACATTCCTTTGCTCCATGAAGAAGTGTTAACGTTAATTTTATGATTGCCTACAGAAAGATTGTTGGTGTTTTCATAAACAATCTGGCCTAACATATTTGTAAATTTAACTTTAACAGTTTCATTCGCTTTTAAAGTAACATTAATAGTTGCATTGCCTATAACAGGGTTCGGATAAACTTTAACAGTTGAATTTTCAGCAACATTTGAATTTACATTATTAGGAATAATAATAGGGGGACCCTCAATTGTAAATTCAGCATCAGTAAATTCAATACCTTTTAGTAAATAATGTTTCTGAGTTCCGTCTGTATTCAAATTACTTTCATAAATGTCTACATAAGTAGCAGGAATCTGATAACTAGTACCGTCAAATAATGCTTTTGAAGAAGTTTTCAGGTAATAGATATTTGCATTACCAGTTTCAAAAGAAGTAACAGGAGTAACTAAGTTTGCATCAATATCAAATCCCCAAGCTTTTGGTTCCGGCATTGTATTATCGGAAACACCCCAGTTTAATGTATCAGTATCTGTCCATGATACAAAAACTTTATTACCATCAGGGCTTTTTGAAATATTGATCCAATGTCCCCATCCGGCACCACCACTTGATCCTGTAAATGGAGAAGCATCATCGGCAACCATGTTTGCGCGGAGTGTATCAATAAATGCAGCATTCCATGCACCGTTCTGTTGGAAAACATCAAATAATAATTTTGGATGAGCAGCATAGGAGTAACCTAATGAATCTGGATGATCGGAATACAAACCTTCAATAACGCAGGCAATGTGTAAGTTTCCATCGGCATCAACAACTGCAGGGTAGCCACTGGGTTCTACAGTAGAACCTGCGGGGAAGTTAGGGCGGAAAACCCATTGATCAATAGGAAGATCTAAAGATGCTCTTGTTGGCCAAATTTGGTTTGTTATAGCAGAAATAGTGTCCCATTCTTGGAAAATAGGTTCTTTAACCCAGATTGCGCCACCATCATTGGTTTCCCAAACTACAGGTACACCGGAATTGTAAGGACCATTTGCAGAGTCGTTACCCATGCTATAGAAGTAGCCATGAAGACCATCGTTGCTCATTGCAATACCATCATTAAATGTCCAGGGGTAATTTCCATTAGAGAAAGCTCTAACTCTCCAAAGGTTATGAACATAAGTAGGTGTCCAGTTTACCTGATTGGTATTGAAAACGCCATTCATAATTTTATAGTACTGAGTTCCAGGAGGTACATCACTTGCCATAGAAACAGTAGAAACGGCATTATAATAACCATTGGCTCCATCCATGCCACTCATGAAAACAACAGAGTCATTAGGATTTGCAACTTCCAACATAGCAGGAGTTCCTCCTTTTTTATTAGAAGCAAAATAATTTGATACCCATCCTGAACCGTTTGTCTGAGGACCAGAAATAACATAATACTGTTCGTCAGGATTTGTGTTTCCTGAGGGGTTGTGGATTCTTCCGTTAGGATATCTGGCGGCTGTTGCAGGTTGGAATGATAAACTGTCCCATGTAGCACCCCAGTTTGAAGTAACTTTCGAGTAGAGGTATCCTCCGTTGCCACCCCAAGTACCACCTTGACGGTGTACAAAAAGAATAGAATTTGTTGCAGGGCAAGCGTCTAACCAATGGGGACCTTCTGCTATAATCGTAAATACGTTTGCAGACGTTCCAATTGCAACAGAACTCATAGCCTTGTTTGAATTAGACAACACGCGAGGTTTAAACGGAACATTAAAAGATACATTTGCGTCAATTTTTGACTGCAAAGACTTAGCTGTTTGATCTGACAATTTCTTGTAAGCATTTTTGTTCTGGGCTTGAGCACCAACTATGATGCCGAGAGCCATAATCATTAGTAATACTTTTCTCATTTTTAATAAATTTAATTAAACATTAGGGTTTCAAATCACGCAAAAATATAAATTTTTTTTTTAATACAAATTAAATTTTAATAAGTATTGGTTAATTGTGTATAAGACTTTGTTTTTCAGTGAAAGGTTGCATCTGGTTTTTTTGGAAGTTGGAAGTCGGAAGTCAGAAGTCAGTTCTTCTTCCGACTTCTGGCTTCTGTCTTCGGTCTTTCTGCTTCCGGCTTAGGTCTTTCTGCTTCGGTCTTTCGACTGTTTAAGAAACTGTTTTGAATTTTAATATATGATAACAATGAACAATATTTTGTTCATAACTATTTGATAATCAGTTGGTTAATTAAATAAATTA
>MEOG01000028.1 GCA_001769125.1 Bacteroidetes bacterium GWF2_35_48
GATGATTAAAATAGGAAAACAACGCAAAATGGAAATATTTTCTAACTGCATATCATTCATTATTAAACAAATATGAAGTCCGAAACATTAGTTATTAAAACTGACCCAAATGGTAATTTAGAATGGCAGAAATCTATTGATATTTTAGTTTGGGAAGACGCACGTTGTGTTCAGGTTGCTGACGGTGGATATATTATTACAGGCATTACTTATGGTGAAGGGAATGCTTTTTTACTAAAAACAGATTCTTTAGGAAATACGGAATGGTTAAATAATAATTGTCTTTCCTCTGGATACAGTATTGGTAGAACAGTTGTTCAAACTTCTGATGGTGGTTTTGTATTAACGGGTAGTGTCTGTGGTACTCGGTGGAATACTTGTGATATTTTTTTAGTTAAATCAGATAATATCGGAAATATATTATGGCAGAAAACCTTTGGCGGCGCATTAAATGATTATGGGTTTTCTTTGCATACCATGTATGATGGTGGTTATCTTATAGGAAGTCAAACTTCTAATTATGGTGCTGGCAACGCTGACCTTCTTTTTATAAGAACCGATTCTTTAGGAAATGAAATTCGTAGAGGCACTGCAGGTGGTGTTAATGAAGATGGCGGAGGCAACAATATTTATGGCGGTGTGTCAGCAATATTTTCAAAAGATAGTGCTTATGTTCTCGCAGGTATGACAAAGAGTTTTGGCGCTGGTGGCTGTGATCTTTATATGGTTAAGCAAATGGAATTTTCAAATCTGATTCCAACTATTACAGGGCGAATTTATAATGATGTTGATAGTAATTGTGTTTATAACGATTCAATAGATTTTCCTGTTTCTAATCGTATGGTTCAGGCAACGGATGGTCCTTATTTCGTTTTTACAGACAATAATGGAAATTATAATCTTCGTGTACCTGATGGAAATTATAATATTGCTCAGGCAACTGTTGCAAATGATATTTTTACAGGAGTTACATGCCCGACTACCCCACAACTTTATAATGTTTCGGTTTCAGGCAACAATCTCGTTTCAGGTAAAGATTTTTTTAATTTATTATCGAATGATACTTGTGGAGTAGCTGTTAATATAGCTGTTCCTTACCCTATTCCAACATCTTCTCCTTGTATAAATCAGTCTTTCCCTGTTTGTGTTACATTCCAGAATATCGGGAGAGCTGTAACTGACGCAACTTTTCATATTGATATTAACCCTTTTATTAGTGGTTTGGTATTAAGTATTGACACAACAATTGGTGACTGTAATTGCACTCCAACAATTTCAGGTCAAACAGTTACATGTTCGCCTGGTTCTGCATTTGCTGCAAATAAAATATGTGAAATTTGTATAGAAGTTTTTGTACCTGATGATGAACTCTATATGGATTCTGTAATAAATATTACAGCCTCAATTGATGGTACTTGTGGGGGTGCCTCATTACCTCCAACAAATGCTATCCCAATTGATGCTTTAATTGAATGTGCTATTGATCCAAATGATAAAACCCTTATTAGTCCAGAAGGTTGTGGTCCTTTTGGTAATATTTCAGGAGATGAACCTATGGTTTATCAAATACGTTTTCAGAACACGGGCAATGCACCTGCACATAATATTGTTTTAAAAGATGTTTTGAGTTCTAATTTCGATATATCAACTTTTAAAATTATTTCAACAAGTCATCCAATAACCAGAGTTGAACTTTTCCCTTCAAATATTTTAATGATTTCATACATGGGAATTGAGTTACCTGATTCAGGAGAAAATCAGTTACGCAGTCATGGTTTTGTTTCATTCAGCATATCTCCAAAAAATAATTTGCCCGATGGTACTATAATCACAAACGAAGTTGGTATTTATTTTGATTTAAACGAACCCGTTATTACAAATACTACCCTGAATACTATTCGTGATATTTTACAACCTGTTACACTACCAATGTTCAATAATGTTTGTTTAAATGATAGTGCCTTTTCTTTATCAGGTGGTTATCCTCTTGGTGGCACATATTCGGGCGTTGGTGTTAGCAATGGTAAATTTAATCCTTCGATAGCGGGTACAGGCACACATCTAATAACATACAGTTATGCCATTGATGTAACAGAAACAAATTATTCTTTAAATAAAACAGGTATCTTTGCCCCTGTACAAGGTAGTGGCACAAGAGTCTATTTAGGCGACGATCAGGTAAGCAGCGCCATTCCTGTAGGTTTTAATTTTAATTTTTATGGTTCAGATTATTCAGATATTTATATTTCATCAAATGGTTTTATCACATTTAATTCAGGCAGTAGTAACGGTTGTTGTTCTGGTTCATACCTTCCGCATTATCAGGCTAACCCTTCAAATTTAATTTCATTTGCATGGTTCGACCTTTATCCACCCGGAAATGGTTCTATTGAATATTTCACTACAGGAACAGCACCCGAAAGGAAATTTATTGTTAACTTTAATGATATTCCTGTTTGCTGTAATTCAGTTCCAAAAGTAAGTGCTCAGATAATTCTTTATGAAGGTACTAATATTATTGAAATTCATAGTAGTTTTATTGAAGTCAGCGCAGGAACAATGGGTATAGTGAACAATGGAGGAACACTTGCTACGGTTATTCCAGGTCGTAATTCGGCTGCTTATTCAATCACAAATGATTTTGTTCAATTTATTCCACCGACAACTGCAAGTTTATGCGCTAATGTTGCTAAAAGCGCTATCACAGTTAATCCAATGCCTTCTGTTTATATTTCTGCCAGCGGCGCTACTTTATTTTGCGAAGGTAACTCTGTAGAATTAACAGCCATTGCTACAGGTTCAACTTCTGCAACTTATCATTGGAGTAATGGGGATATTTCACCGTCAATTACTGTTTCAACAACCGGTTCTTATACAGTTACAGTTTATGATGTTTGTGGAACTGTTGTTTCTGCTCCTGTAAATGTAATTGTAACTCCAATTCCTTTAGCAACTATTACAGCAAGTGGTTCTACTTCTTTATGCCCCGGCTATAGCGTTATATTAACATCAAGCACTGCAGATTCATATTTATGGTCAAATGGTTCAGTTTCTCAATCAATAACTGTTAATACAACTGGCATTTACACTGTAACAGTTACAACAAATGCATGTTCTGCTATTTCTGTGCCTGTAAATGTTTCAGTAAATGATTATCCATGTGGTAATAATAAAATATTGATTTGCCATATACCTCCCGGGAATGAAGATAATGCGCAAACATTATGTATTAATACAAATGCTTTACAGGCACATATAATGCATGGCGATTACTGTGGTCCCTGCACATCTAAATCTTTTACCTCTGATTCGGAAAAATCAAATGAAGATTCTGAAAATATTCCTGTTTATTCTGAAGATAAAGTTAATTACTTTGAAATTATACCTAACCCATTTAAAGAATCAACAACTATTAACTTTAAAGTGCCGGAAGAAGGAATTGTTAGTATTGAAGTATATAATTATCTTGGTCAGAAAATATCAGATTTATTTAATGAAATGGTTAGTAAAGGCCAACAGAAAAAAATAGAATTTTTTACTAACAATTTATCGTCTGGAATATATTATGCAAAATTAAAATCAGAGAATAAAGTCATAATTAAAAAAATGATGATTACAAAGTAAATCATCTAAATTAACAGTTAAAGCCCTCCTCTATTTAAGGGTGGCTTTAACTGTTTATATTTAAAATTAAAATATTAAAATATTAATTTACAATTATGCCAAAGTTGATTTTTTTTACACTTATTATTATAATCCCTATTTATTGTTTTCCTCAAAATAATTTAAGAAATGTCCAAAATGGTAAATCAATGAAAACAAAAAATATATGTGGTACTGAACAAGAAGTTGATAAGGCAGTTAATAATTGCCTACCTATTGATGCTCATCCTTGTAGATATCCCGCAAGCAGGGATTCTTTTATCCCAGATGCTTCAACACCTGTTAAATATTTTTCTTTATTGATAATTGTTGTTGATTCAAATGTTTATGGTGTAACACAAGAAAATGTTGTTTCAATGATTGCGGATGTAAACAATTATTATAGTCCTTGGAAAATTAATTTTTGCTATTCTATTGTTTTTATTGATACTTCAATGCTTTCACAATATCCTCAAAATCCAGATAGTGTTTTTAATGTAATTATTAGTGATTGGCCTAATCTTGGTCTTTCGGGAAACCCTATTAAGATAGATTATTCTGTAGTTATTAATAATAATTATCAAGGGGGGTATTCACTTGCTCATGAATTGGGTCATAATTTTAAACTATCTCATACATTTTCTTCTACTGAACTTCCAACAGATGATACCTTTTTAGGTTGCTCTGCATCATGTCGTGATAGGGTTGATTATACTTCTGCTCAGCAAGACACAGTAGGCGATTCCATGTCGGATACTCCTCCTACACCTAGAAATTATAACTGTGCGCCACCAACTGGTGTTGATAGTTGCAGTGCAGGTATGCCAGCATGGCCTGCATGGGGTTATGAAAACCTAATGGGCTATTCATATTGTCCTAATGCAACATTCTCCTCTCAACAGGCAGGTCGTATACATTGTTATATTGAATACGGTTATGCAAAATTAGATAAAAAATTAGCTTATGGTATGCTGCATTGCGACCCATTAAGTATAATTAATAATACAGTTGATAATAAGTCTATATACTTTGATATTCTACCCAACCCATTTAAAGAATCAACAACGATTAACTTTGCAGTGCCGGAAGAAGGGATTGTTAGTATTGAAGTGTATAATTATCTTGGTCAGAAAATATCAGATATATTTAATGAAATGATTAGTAAAGACCAACAGAAGAGAATAGAATTTTTTACTAACAATTTATCGTCTGGTATATATTATGCAAAATTAAAATCAGAGAATAAAATATTAATTAAGAAAATGGTTGTTACAAAATGATAAAACTACATTGATAAACTAAAAAAAAAAATATGCACTAAAAAAAATATGTTTTAAAGTTAACCTCACATGCCCTCGTTGCCATCAGCTCAATTAGCAACCACATTTTGTTTTTCGCTCAAAGCCTCCCCATAGAGTCCATAAGAACAAAAAGAGGTTGCTCCTTTTTGCCAATACACACGGCAAAAGCGGTATTTTATTTAATTTATTTCCCCTCTCTTAAAAAACGAAACGCCATTTCACAACCAACCCGATAGTATTTATTGTAAAAAAAATGATTATATTTGCGTATAATATGGTGATAATAACCCAGTTGCTAACATCGAACTAGCGCAATTTTCCATACATTTAAACCCGCAAGCCCTACGGGCATGGCGGTAGGTCTAAGGTATTTCAAACATGCGCCAGTTCGAGGACCGTTAGCAACAAGGTTATCAAAAATTCGTACAGATAAAATAACAGGATTAATAAACTCAAATAATATTGACAATAATATAATGTATCAAGACAAATAATTTTAAAGTGACAAAAGATTGCTGATACACAAGCCAACCCAGTTTCGTTTTTTTGCCAACGCTCTGTTTAATCACACAAGCTAACCCTAACACCCCACATCAAGCACATTTTGCTTTTTTATGAATCAATTAATTTTTAAGGTATTAAAAAGCAAAAAGAGTTTGATTTTTCCGGCACAAAGCCAATAATGTATTTTTATTTAATGTCTGCCATTCGGGCAGTTTAGAAGCAAACATCCCACTTGCCCTCCCACCATATTATGCTGCGAAACATGTTTTTATGTTCATAAATTATTGTTAAAATTTAGCCCTTTTATTCTTTTATTTATATATTTTTGTATTAACAATTTTAACAAATTACACATGAAATATTTAATTTTAACCTTTTTTCTGTTTTTACTGTCTTTTGTTTCTAAATCCTAGCAATATGATTTCCCTCATGATAATGCAACTTGGGAAATATCACGGCAAGATGGTAGTAGTTTCCCTCCTGCTTTTATTATTATTATTTTTTTTTTCAAACGTAATACAGTAATAAATGATAAATCTTATAACTCTGAACAATAGTGGCATATACACCAGTGAAATTATAAGTTCAATTGTTCCAAGACTGGTATTAAACCGAAAGCATATAAAATTCAGAGTTATTGATCCTATTTAGTATGAACCGTGTTTTTATAAACCAACTTTTATGAAAAAAC
>MEOG01000029.1 GCA_001769125.1 Bacteroidetes bacterium GWF2_35_48
TTTGTAGAGCGGTCGAAAACATAATCGCTGGGGTTGTATTCCGTTCCTGTTGCCCAGTTACCACGGTTTGTAAGTCCGGTCCCTGCTTCTCCCTGTGGACCTTGAATTCCCTGTAATCCATCCTGTGCAAGTACCTGCCATGAAGTACCATTCCATAAGTAAGATTTTTTGTCAACAGAATTGTAGTAGGCATTATTTAGAGAGGGCGTTTCAGGTTCAGAACCGAATGTGCCAAGCCAGTAAATAGAGATGCCATTATTGCCATTTATTCCAGAGAGGCCTTGTTCTCCCTGAATTCCTGGAATTCCTTGTGATCCTTGTTCTCCTGTTTGTCCTTGTGGTCCCTGATCGCCTTGT
This sequence comes from Bacteroidetes bacterium GWF2_35_48, assembly GCA_001769125.1. Lineage (GTDB taxonomy): Bacteria > Bacteroidota > Bacteroidia > Bacteroidales > GWF2-35-48 > GWF2-35-48. The sequence goes on from MEOG01000029.1 coordinate 358, forward strand.
AAGCCCTGTATTCCGTCTTGTGCAAAAATGTGCCATAAGTTACCATCCCATAAGTATGATTTTTTATCGGATGAATTGTAGTATGCGTCATTAATATTTGGTGTAGCGGGCTCATTGGAAAAAGTTCCCAACCAGTTAACAGAAACGCCATTTGTTCCATTGATGCCATCTTGCGCTAAAATCTGCCACGTTGTACCATCATAAATGTATGCTTTTTTATCAGTAGAATTATAATAAGCTTCATTTAAAGATGGGCTATTAGGAGCTAATGATAATGTACCGAACCAAAAAATAGAAATCCCGTTTGTCCCATCAACGCCATTAATTCCATTGGTTCCGGCGATTCCTTGCGTACCGTTTTCACCATCCTGCGCTAAAATTTGCCACAAGATGCCATCGTAAATGAAGGATTTTTTTAAAACAGTGTTGTAATAAGCCTGATTCAATGTTGGAGAAGATGGTTCAGATGAAAGTGCTCCCATCCAGTTGATGGAAGTTCCATTTATGCCGTCTTGTCCAGTAGGAGCTTGAAATTCCACCCAATTTGTTGCATCAAGATAAGGGTTTGTATTAGAAGTGAATGCTGAAGAAGTCTGGCATATCCACATGGAATTAACCATTGGATCATTTGTTGATCTGTCAAATACATAATCGCTGGGATTATATACAGTTCCATTTATCCAATTACCACGATTTGTTAAACCTGTACCAGCGAGTCCTTGCGGTCCTTGAATACCTTGTAATCCGTCTTGAGCGAGTACTTGCCAGATTACACCATTCCAGATATAAGATTTTTTATCAACAGAATTATAATACGCATCGTTTGGGTTTGGATTCAGAGGTTCAGAACCAAATGTTCCCATCCAATTTATGGATATTCCATCAGTGCCGATAGATCCCTGAATTCCTTGCTCTCCCTGTATTCCCTGTGCTCCCTGTACCCCCTGAGTGCCATCCTGTGCTAAAATATCCCATGTTGAGCCATTAAAAATATATGATTTTTTATCTGTTAAATTATAATAAGCATCATTAAGATTAGGCGTAGCGGGCGCATCTGTAAATTGTCCCAGCCATGTAAGAGAAATTCCATTTGCACCATCTTGTCCATTTTGTCCGGCAGTTCCTTGTAGTCCCTGAATTCCCTGTGCCCCGCGAACATGACCTGCATTCAGTGTTGATCCTCCCGATAAAGCGATATAAAGACTATCGTTTAAAACGAATGAATTAATAATTGTTTCACCGTCTGCGCCTGCAACTCCTTGCAATCCCTGGATTCCCTGAGACCCTTGCGCTCCTGTAACATGACCGGCATTCAAGGTTTGCGCGTTTGAAAGTACAACATAAAGGCTGTCGTTTAATATATAACTGCTTTGAATTCCTATTCCATCTAAACCGGCAGATCCTTGTTGCCCGTCTTGCCCTGCAAGGCCTTGTTCTCCTTGTAGTCCTTGTGGCCCGGTGTTTCCACTAGCCGCAAATAATGCATAGGGAACACTCAATAATTGTGTTACGCCCATATCAGCATAATTTGTACCACCGCTAATATCCATTTCAATTTTGATGAAATACGGTCCGGTTGACCAATCCACACTACTGAAGGATGCGCTGGGATTAGAACCATTGCCGATTTCCAGATTTACCAAACCAAATTGATTACTGGTTGCAGTATGCTCTTCAGAATATACTACAGTACCGTTGGATGTCCCGAGTAAAAGACTGATTTTAAACCCGACCTGCTGGTTTTGAATTACTGCTCCGGCACTGTTTCGCGCTATAGCCTGATAGCGAAATGCCTGTGGTGATTGCGCAAACAAAATTCCTGATAACATTAAAAATGTTAAAGCGATAATAGTTGAACAAATTTTTAGCATAGCATATTTTTTTTAATTTGATTAAAAAACTTTACGGGTGTAATGCCCGGAAAGTTTATCATATATTCATATTATGTGTTAAATTATTTTTTCGCAGAACTGTTTATTACAGCCTTAATGTATTCAATTTCTGCTTTGAGTTTGTCAATTTCAGAATTTTTATAATTATTGATTGTCTTTAATTCTTCAATTTCTTTTTTCTGATCCTGAATTGCTTTTAAAAGAGGACTGATAAATTTACTGTATTGAACAGTTTCAACCGATCCATCAGGATTATAGCTTACAAATAAAGGATTGATTTTTTCAACTTCTTCTGCAATAAATCCATATTCTTTAGTATTAGAAGGATCATTTTTATAATTGTAATTTACAGGCTTGATATCGTACAGCCAATCTACATTTTCCATATCTGTAATATTCTTTTTGTAACGTAAAGAAGAAGAAACATAGCCAACAAGTCCTGTATTATCAATATACAAGTCTCTATAAGTAGCCCCAACAGTAGTTGAATAAGAGCCATAAAGTTTAGTTTGACCAAAGACATACAATCCATTGTCAGGTGCAGTTGTATTTGTTCCAATGGTAGTTCCACCATTGCTTTGAACAAATAATTTTGTAGCACCTCCCACTCTAACTCTTACAGCATCGCTACCTGCATCGCCTTCTACAAAAAGTTTTGCATCAGGGCCTGTATAGCCAATACCTACATCTCCATTACCTGTTATTATCATTTTTGTAGAAGGATTACGAGTTGTAGTACCACTTAATCCAGCAGTAGTAGTTCTGAAATAAATAGATGAAGACCCACTACCTGTAGAAATACCACCATCTAAATAAAGGCTTCCACCATTAAGGTTTGTTCCACCGGAATAAGCTCCTCCGGATTTTATATAAAAGGAATAACCAGAGCCACTTGTAGTTCTTCTTTCCTGCCCAATATAGCTGGTAGCATCCCCTCCAAAGCTTAAATCATAAGAAGGAGTTATTGTTCCCAAACCAATTCTTTTTAAAGAAAAATCTCCATAAATTAGCGGAGGATTTGTTGTGGAATTAGCAATATAAAGTTTATTAGAACCGGATTCATTTTGACCGGCTTCGTATCCTATAAAAACATTATTGCTACCAACTCCATAATTTTGTCCCGCATAATTTCCAATAAAAGTATTGTAACTCCCGCTTCCTATTTGACCCGCATAAATACCCATACAAGTGTTATTACCACCTGAATTCATCTGACCTGTACCACCACCGAAAAAAGAATTTCCTGTTCCTGTTGATTCATTTCCGGACGCCATACCAACATAGGTATTAAGACTTCCTCCAGTATTTGCCATTCCTGCTGCATATCCAATAAAAACATTAAACCAAGAATTGATATTAGATTTTCCGGCGAATTGTCCAATAAACACACCAGCAAGAGAAGTTGTAGAACTAGACCCGGCATTTTCACCGATAAAAACATTAGCTCCGCCTGTTGTCAGACTTCCACCTGCCTTACTTCCAATAAGGACATTATTTTTAGCAGTTGTTGCAGAATATCCTGCGCTATCGCCAATAGCAACATTTCTTTCGCCTGTTGTATTGCTAAAACCGGCATTGTAACCGAGATAAGTGTTCTGAATACCGGATGAATTACTCCGACCAGCATTGTAACCGATAAATGCATTGTAATTTCCGTCGTTTGTATAACCTGCATCTTTTCCAAGAAAAACATTGTAATTTCCGGTTGTATTATAATAACCTGAATTATCTCCTAAAAATACGTTGCTATTTCCTTCTGTATTATTTTTTCCAGCCTGATTACCCATGAAAAGATTCTGACCACCGATTGTGTTAGAATAACCAGCATAATAACCTAGAAAAGTATTAAAAGCTCCGGAACTATTATTTTTTCCGCTATAATATCCTACAAAAACATTGTTGCTGGCTGTGTTGTTATAGCCTGCTTCAAAGCCAAGAAAAACATTTTTATTCCCACTTATATTAGAATATCCTGCTTTGCTTCCAAGAAAAACATTATTATCCCCACCATAATTGGAAAAGCCACTTTCTCTACCTATAAAGATATTTGAATATCCATTCAGATTGGTATTTCCTGATTTATACCCTATAAAAATATTACTATTTCCGGTTGTGTTGCTTGCTCCTGTTTCAATACCCATAAAAGAGTTGTAGTAACCTGTTGTATTTGCATAACCAGAACTATCTCCCATGAAAATATTTTTAAACCCCGTGGTATTACTCCAACCGGCACTATTTCCAACAAAAATATTATTGTAACCCCCTCTGTTTTTATATCCGGCCTGATAACCCATAAAATTATTTCTACTTCCTGTATTATAATAAGAAGAAGATCCTGCCCCAGCCTCAAGACCTAATAAAACATTATAACTTCCGGTTGAATATCTGCCTGCGCTTTCTCCCATATACACATTTTGAGTTCCTGTTGTAAAATATTCACCGGTTTTGCTTCCGATAAAAACATTTCCTCCTGTTGTTGTGTTTGAAGAGCCTGCTCGGTATCCAAGATATGTATTGTCACTTCCACTGGTATTTGTTTTACCGGATTGATAACCAATAAATGTATTGTAATTTCCGCTCGTGCTACTGTATCCTGATTCAAACCCCATATAGGAGTTGTATATACCAGAAAGATTACTGTAACCTGATTTAAATCCAAGAAATACATTATTGATACCACTCGTATTAGAGCGACCAGATTGATATCCCATAAAAATATTATATCTACCTGTATTGTTTGGATTCGTATACAGAGCCCTGCCTGCTTCGTGCCCAATAAAATAGTTTTTCGGAGTAATTTGCATATAACTTGTTGTTGTGGTGCCTGAAATATTTTTTGCTCCAAAACCGGCAATAGAGTCGGTAGTATATATACGCGTACTGTCAGCATTAACAAGCAGAAGGTTGTTGGTAAGTGATTTTGTGGAACTTTTTCCGCTAACAGCAAATGCACCCTTGTTTTCTGCTTTTGAAGGATCATCTTTTACATAAAAATGTATACTGTCTTTGTATATTACCATAACTGTTTGCCCGGCTTTATCTTTAACTTCAAAGATTGGTTCTGTATCAGCCGCTGCTGCATCCTGTTGAATCATAAATCTACCGGAAGGATTTGTTGTGCCTACTCCCATTTTAGTACCTGTCTGATACAAAATAGAATTATTTAAAGCAGATGACGATGAGAATTTCGGAATATAGTTTGTTGTACCTGAACCAGAAACAGCCCCTGAATTGTTGGCGTAATTTACCCATGCACCATTTTCGAAGAATTCAAATTTAGTCGTTGTTGTGTTATAGCGGGTCATCCCATTAACAGGAGTGGCGGGTCTGCTTGTTGTCGCCCCGATAGGCAGCGTAAGCGAAGCAGTTCCTGGTATCACAGGATTAGAAGCAAGACTAACGGTCCAGGTTCTGTTAGCCGCGAGTGTTTGCGCACCAGTAGAGAGGCTGATTTGGTTTGTAGTACCTGCAATAGTAAGAGTTCTGGTAGAAATAACTCCATCTGTAATCCCGTAACCAGCCAATGTTGTGGGTTTTCCAGTAACATCATTCCAAACCAATGCTCTGAAAGAGGGCGTTCCTGCAACACCATTTGGCGCAGCAAATATGTAATTAGCAGTTTGAGATGATAGAGAAGCTGTCAGCGTACCAGAAGAAGTAATGGGCGAACCCGTTACGGAGAATATAGAAGGCAAAGAAAGCGCAACGCTTGTAACCGTACCAGTAGTAGGATTTGTCCATGAAGGAGCCGTTGTTGTTCCATTAGCAGTAAGTACTTGTCCTGAAGTACCAAATGCCAACTCTGTAACTTGTCCACTTGCATTAGAATAGAAGAGTCTGTTAGCAGTAGCCGAATGATCAGAAGTAGAAGTCATGGTGTGCAAACGGGTGTGTAAATCAGTGTGGGTATGATTTCCCTGCGCAATGGTTCCGGCTGTAGTACCAAAATTAGCGCTAAATTGATTGCTGCTGAGTAATAAACCTGTACCGGCAGTGTAGGAAACAGGTGTTTCCCATCTTACATATTCATTTGGCGATGTCCCTCTGGAGGTAAGCACTTGTCCTGATGTTCCAAAACTGGAATAGTAGTCTTTAATTTTTCCATAATACATATCAATATATGAATTAAAGTTATATGCCAAAGTCATAGTTTGAACAGCATTCAATGACTTATTATTCATGTTTATATCATAAACTCCGGCAGTATTGCCATTAGCAAGTGTTTGAGCAAGTGTTTGTGTATTACTTAATGAAAAATTCGGATAAGTTCCACTTACAGAAAGCCCTGTTCCACCTGTAATACCAACTGTTTGATCGGGTGTCGTATTAGTTATTGTAAAATTCGGATATGTTCCGGTAGCAGATATGCCTGTGCCGTTGTTTAATATCACTGTTTGATCGGGTGCAGTATTTGTAATAGTTCCTGAAGCAATATCAATACCTGTTCCGGATGTGTATGTTCCTGCAGGTCCTACCAAAGAAGTTCCGGTTCCCCATGTGCCACCTGTTTTTGGTCCGAACATAGTGTTTGTTGCCGTGTTAATATAAAAATCACCGTTTACGCCTTCTGTAGTTGGGTTCGTAGAGCCATTCAGAACAGAATATCCGTTTGTACCATTAGTGCCATTTGTCCCTGCATTGCCTTGTGGTCCTACAAGAGATATTCCTGTTCCCCATGTACCGGCAGTTTTAGGTCCAAAAATAGTATTCGTTGCCGTATTAATATAAAAATCTCCATTTACGCCTTGAGTTGTAGGATTTACGGTTCCGGAGAGAATTGTTTTACCATCAGTTCCATTTACACCAGCTTCTCCTTGTGGTCCTTGCGGTGCCTGAAACTCAATCCAGTTAGCTGCATCTAAATAGGGTTGTATATTAGAAATAAAGCTGCTTGAGTTTTGCGAAATCCACATAGAATTTACGAATTCATTATCAGTAGAACGGTCAAACACATAATCACTGGGGTCGTAAGTAGTTCCTATAAGCCAATTGCCACGGTTTGTAAGTCCTGTTCCGGCGGGTCCTTGCGCACCCTGAATACCTTGAGGTCCTATAAGAGATATACCTGTTCCCCAAGCACCAGATGTTTTCGGTCCAAAAATTGTGTTTGATGTTGTATTAATATAAAAATCGCCGTTTACCCCTTGTGATGTAGGGTTTGCTGTTCCATTTAAAACAGAATATCCATTCGTCCCGTTAATTCCATTTGTTCCGGCAGTTCCTTGCGGTCCGACTATAGATGTTCCAGTTCCCCAAATACCTGATGTCTTGGGTCCATAAATAGTATTCGTAGCAGTGTTAATATAAAAATCACCATCAACACCTTGGCTTGTTGGAGCAACAGTTCCGCTTAAAATTGTTTTTCCATTGGAGCCATTAGTGCCATTGGTGCCATCTTGAGCTAAGGTTTGCCAAACAGATCCATTCCAGATATAAGATTTTTTATCGGAAGAATTATAATAGGCATTATTTAAAGCAGGACTTGAAGGTGCAGAGGCGAATGTCCCCACCCATGAAATAGAAATTCCGTTTGAACCATTTGCTCCGGTTGCGCCGTCTTGCGTTATTATTTGCCAAGCTGTTCCATTCCAGATATAAGATTTTTTATCAGCAGTATTATAATAGGCTTGATTTAATGTCGGACTGGAAGGATTTGAGGCAAAAGAACCCAGCCATGAAATCGAGATACCATTTGCTCCATCATTACCTGCAATCCCTTGTTCTCCCTGAATCCCAGACTCACCTATTGTTCCGTCTTGAGTAATAACTGCCCATGCGCTACCATTCCATATATACGATTTTTTGTCTGTGGAATTGTAATATGCTTCGTTTAAGTCAGGATTAGAAGGCGCAGTAACAAAAGCCCCGAGCCATGTTATAGAAATACCATTTGCTCCAACGAGTCCCTGAATCCCCTGAATAC
>MEOG01000030.1 GCA_001769125.1 Bacteroidetes bacterium GWF2_35_48
TGCACCTTCTTTTTATAATTTTATATTTTTGTTTTGTTAGTCTGTCGCATACCATCTTCTTTGTTGCCTGCGACTCGAAGTATTATAATACATCTTCGTCTTGTCGCCTCGAATCTGGCATACGACAGACTTTTTCAGCAGACCCTATTTATTCCGGACTTTTGCTTATTCAACAAGCACACTCGTCCTCTCCCAACAAGGCATTGCCCTGAAACGAGCGCAAACAAGAGGTTTTGCTGGCACACCCGTAATAACAGCTGTTGTAACAACATATTGAAATAAAAATTATATCGAACTGATGTAAAGTTAAACAATAAAATTTCAGAACCCAAGCAACCATTCTATTAGGTTCTCATGAATTACTGCAGGAATATTTTTTTTAAAGTCGTCAAGGGTTAGTAAATAATTACTGCCACTCAGGTATTTATCAGAGAGACCAAATACAGATGTTTCTCTGTCTATATTCTGGTCGGTAAGTTCTGCACAAACCTGAAACTTGTTCCATTGGTCATTCTCAGATACTATAAAATCAATTTCTTTTCCCTGATAATTACGGCCAAAATACAGGTTTTTATTACGCCGATATAATTCAAGTGCAACAATATTCTCAAGCCTGAATGAGTAATTTTCTGTTATTTTCCTAAAAACACTGATAAGCCCGGTATCAATTGAATAGTATTTTTTTTGACCTGCAAAAACTTTTTTCTGGCTCCAGTCAAATTTATTTACCTCAAATAGCGCAAAAGCTTTTTGAAGATAGCCAACATACTTAATTACAGTTTCAAGTTTTGTGTTGTGCCCCAATTGAATTGCATAATTGCAAATGTTCTGAAATGAAATTAACTTTCCACTTTCTGCCGTAAGATATCGGTATATTTTTTCAAGCAATTCAACATTGTCAACTTTAAATCTTTTCACAACATCATCCAGAATAATTTTCGTAATGATGCCGTAACAGTAAGACAATTTTGCTTCGGGTGTGTTAATTTCAAAGGTTTCCGGCAATCCGCCAAAACAAAGAAAATCATAGAACGCTTTATTTATTTTATCTTTATTGCGTAAATATTCTTTACGGTTATCACATGTTATAGAATGGTATAGTAAATATTCTCTGAAACTAAAGGGTGTAATAGAAAATTCAATGAACCTGCCCGATAGTTTTGAACTCAGTTCTGAGGAAAGCATTTCTGAATTTGAACCAGTAATTATCAGTTCAAGGTTCGTTTCTTTTTCATAAAGGGTACAAATAAATTTATCCCAATTTTTTATTTTTTGAATTTCATCGAATACAATAATTTTCCTTCCTTTTGGGGTACAAATATTTTCTTTAAATACCCTGTAAATTTTTTCCAGATGCTTGTTGGTAGTATATTCATCCAGACGGTAATCTTCAAAATTAATGTACAAGAAATTATCTTTTTCGAAAAGTCCGTTTTTTATACCTTTCTGTATAATTTGCTGAACAAGAAAAGACTTACCGCTACGCCGAAAGCCGGTTATTATTTTTATGGGTTTTGACCCTAAAACTGCTAAAATCTTTTTTTCTGTCTCACGGGTTACTCCTTTTCTGTTCAGGACAACGGTTTGCCATTCGTAAATTAATGATATGAGTTCTTCTTTTTTCATTTTATCTCCTTATAGGGGGATAATATTTGTTATTTTATTCCTATGCAAAGGTATAAATTAACTTTTAATTAGCAAATTTTACAAGAATTTATATAAGTGTACTATGCAAAATATTCTGTAATTTCTTTCGGCAAACAATGCCAGGTGTTGGGGATTTCTTTGAGGAAGGCTAAAAATTCTTCGTAGAGTTTTAGGTGGTTTTTTTCGAGAAGGTAGTCAGGATGAATTAAGGCTAATATCATTCCGTGGTTTTGAATGAGCCAGTTTGTTTTATTTTTCCAGATATCAATATTTTTTTGTTTGAGGACATAAAACAATACGTGATCTTGTGGGAGTGTGTAAGGAAGCTCAATGAGTTTTCCCGCTTTGAAGGGCCAGATACAGCCTGTTCCGCCGGGGAATGGCTGATAAGGATCGTAATCGAAACAGGAAGCATCATACTGAATATTTAATTGCTGAAGCCATTCAAGGTTGCGGTGTACCATAGGAGAGCGAAAACCAACGGCTCCGTATTTCTCAATTGCTTCATTGATGTATTTTACCCTGTAATCGAAAATTTCTTTTGAGAAATATAATTTGCCATCGTGGTTGTAACCGTGGATGCCGATTTCGTGGCCTGCATTGCGGATAATTTTTAAAATATCATCTGTGATTTTGTATTTATACGGAACAAGGTTCCATGATGCTTTGAACCCGTATTTTTGTTCAAGCTCAATAACTTTTGGAATGTAATCAAAACCGATTTGTGTTTCAACATCGTGGGTAAGAACTATTGCAGAAGTAGTCTGATTTGGATACAAAGAAGCAATATTGTTTTCCCAATCTGATTCCTGTTTTACAATTTTAACAAGTTCATCCCAGATAAAATCGGGCAGGTGTGTAATTTTTGAATTGTACCGCTCTTGCAAGAAATGCCTTATGAAAAGCGGCATTACAGGACGGGCGTAGTTGTAATAGATTTTTTAATGTGGAAAAACGAGGTGTGAAATTGTTTTCAGAAAGGTATGAAGTGTGCTTTGTGGTTGGTGCGATATTGGGGATTTTATATATCATTCAATTTCGTTTTTGAATTTAGAAATAGTACGGGATTGTGAATTAAACAAGCGCACTCGTCCCCACCCTGCAAGGCATTGCCCGGAAACGAGCGCGAACAAGGGCTGGTAAAGCAAATTTGGTTGTTTGAAAAATTTAAGAATAAATCTTATAATAATTTTGAATGGAATAATTTTTATTTTTTAATATTTTAATTTGAAACCAGGCATAGGGCATAAACCCAAGTAGAACAGAAAATCCATTTTTTAACAGTACTGATAATCTTTTGGGTTCTTGTATAAATCGGTAAATCCAAGCCATTCCAATATTTTGAATCCAACGGGGTTCTCTTTTTGTTTTTCCGGCATAAACGTCAATCATACCTCCGCATGGTATAATAACAGGGACGTTGAGCGATTCTCTCCATTTTGATGCAAATTGTTCTTTTTTTGGTGAGCTAATACCAATGATTAAAATATCGGGATTTTCTAAATTTATTTTTTTTACGATTTCTATTTCATCCTCTTTTTCATAATAACCGTTAATTCCAACAGGTATTAGCGCGTTGGGATACATTTTACTTAAATTTTCAACAGCAGTTGTGTTTACATCTTCTGTTGCGCCAAGTAAAAAAACCTTGAATTGATTTTCATCAGCAATTCTTAACATTAAATCTGCTAAATCTGGAAGATTGATATGATCTCCTATTTTAAATCCTAAAAATTTAAGATACATGTACAATCCCTTGCCATCAGGAACGAAAACATCAAATTGATCTGAGAGGCTAAATAATTCAGGCTTTGTCTTTATCCACGGAAGTTGCGTAAGGCTATATCCAAAATAAATTTTTTGAGCGCGGGTATGAATATTATTAATTATATCCTGTTTAAGTTCGTTAATTGAAAAAACAGAAAATTTCAGTCCAAGATATCTGTGAGTTTCAATCATAAATTTATTTGTCAAAGCTAATAATTCCGTTCCATTTATTACTAAGCCGACAGGTTCCAATAATCAATTTAAGCACCCGCCAGGAAGTGTTTGATATATTATATTCGAAAGGGATGGAGTCGTACACTCCTCTTTTATGTTCTTCGATTACAAGTCTTACAGAGCTCATTACTGTTTCTGTGTCAAATCCGGTTAAAATAATCGTGCCCTCATCAAGCGCTTCGGGTCTTTCTATTGCGTTGCGCAAGGTTATTGCAGGGAATGATAAATTGCAAACTTTGAATAAAATATTTTTCATTCAATTACTTTTTTACAAAATAACCTCCTGTTTTACTAAATCCTCGAAACTCAATTAGCCCATCTTTCTTTAATTTCCGAATCCATCTTTCTATAGTTTTTGTAGGCTTATTAAGATTCACGGCAATAAAAGGAACTCTAACACCCGAATTTAATTTGATAAAAAGCAACAATTCATTTACTCCCTCATTTACTCCCTCATTTACTCCCTCATTTACTCCCTCATTTACTCCCTCATTTACTCCCTCATTTTGTCCCTCATTTTGTCCCTCATTTTGTCCTCCAACAACAATTTCTTTATTTAAAGCAACATCAGTTAATGGAATTTTTGAAAAGAATATATCATCTTCCTTAAAAATAATTTCTTCGCTGCCAGAATAGGCTTTAGAATATCTGAAAACATTTTTAACACCTGTTCCTAATTCTTCAGAACGCCCCATTTGGGTAAAAATTTGTGCAATATTAGGATTTTTAGGAAAAGGTTCGAATTTACCCGGAAAAAGTTGACCCACAAATACAGCTTTATTTGCATTCTTTGTTTCAACCCTGTTTTTGAATATTATTAATGATGATGGAAATGGATTATTGTATTCGCGATGAATAAGCATGTTTGCAATTATTTCTCTAAAAATTCTATCTCTTAAAGAGATTCTGTTCGTGCCCTCCATGTAAAATTTATCGGGTAAGTGTTTTGCGACAAATTCCATTAATTTATCATAAGCATCAATGAGGTTACAGCGAATGTTTAGTCTGTCGTCATAACGTTCAATATTTTCTTTTCGCAATAATGCATCAATTTTATAATAAGGTAATGCACTATTTATTATTTCATCTTTACCGAATAGTAATAATGCTGCCATTGTAAATCCTTTGTTTCCGGAAAGAATATCTGTTCTGTACAGACCGGCTGTTTTATAAAAATCATTATTGCTTAATTCATTCCATGGATGTTCGGGTTGATAGAGGCGAATTATGTTTCTGACCCTTGTTACAATTCCTTTCACAAAATGGCTCTCTGACAAATAAGGAAATATTTTATTTTCAGAAAAAAGAGATGATTTTCTTTGATATAATTGCTTTATTTGTTCATCTGTTTTCAGCTCATAATCCCCATCTGCAGACCTGTCAAAAATTTTCCCTTTTGTTTTATGAACCTGCGATGAAGCTGGAATATAAATACGAATCACTATTTTAGACCGATAATTTTCAATTTTAGGATCAAGTAAAAAAGAAGGATGCAATATTTGGGGATTATTGGATGCATTGATAATGTTTTTGCAAAACGCATTAGCATTTTTACTATTGATTCCTTCAATGGTCCGATTATCATTAACCCCCAATAAAATAGTTCCTCCATTTCTATTCAGAAATGCACAAATTGTTTCAAAAAGGGAGTCAGGTAATTTTTCCTTTGCCTTTTTAAACTCAATATTTAAGCCTTCACCTTGTTTAATAATATTGGTAATTGAATTTAACATATCAATCAACGCTATATATTTTTCGTTTTCTAAAAGAGGCAATTAGTCCAAGATATCTGTGAGTTTCAATCATAAATTTATTTGTCAAAGCTAATAATTCCGTTCCATTTATTACTAAGCCGACAGGTTCCAATAATCAATTTAAGCACCCGCCAGGAAGTGTTTGATATATTATATTCGAAAGGGATGGAGTCGTACACTCCTCTTTTATGTTCTTCGATTACAAGTCTTACAGAGCTCATTACTGTTTCTGTGTCAAATCCGGTTAAAATAATTGTACCTTCATCAAGCGCTTCGGGTCTTTCTATTGCGTTGCGCAAGGTTATTGCAGGGAATGATAAAACAGCCGACTCTTCACTAATAGTGCCACTGTCTGATAGCGTACATGCTGCATTCATTTGCAAATTCACATAATCGAAAAATCCGAATGGTTTTAAAAATTGAACACGAGAATCAATCTTTATTTTCTTTAATGCTTCAAGTCGTTTTCGTGTGCGGGGATGGGTTGAAACTATTACCGGATAATTATAGTCTTCTGCAAGCTGATTGAGAAGGGATACTATTTGTTTCAGATTATCGGGATTATCGACATTCTCTTCACGGTGCGTACTAACAATAAAATATTTCTTTTTTTGCAGTTTTAATTTTGAAACAATTTTTGAAGTATCAATTTGTTTTTTATACCGCATCAGCACTTCAAACATAGGAGAACCGGTAAGATATATTCTTCTGTGAGGGAGACCTTCAGAAAGTAAATGTCTACGCGCATGTTCTGTGTAAACAAGGTTAAAATCTGAAATGTGGTCAATAATTTTCCGGTTAATTTCTTCAGGAACATTTAAATCGAAACAACGGTTTCCTGCCTCCATGTGGTAAATGGGAATTTTTAACCGCTTCGCAATAATACCTGCAATACTGCTGTTGGTATCTCCAAGTATAAGGACGGCATCCGGTTTTTCAGTCCTTAAAACTTCTTCTGCCTTTATCAGGGTTTCTCCAAGAACTTTGCCCAGACTGCTTGTATCAACATTCAAAAAGTGATCTGGTTTCCTGAGGCCAAGGTCATCGAAAAATATCTGGTTTAACTCGTAATCGTAATTCTGACCTGTGTGAATGATTTTATGATCAAGATTTTTATCCAGCAATTGCAATACACATGCTAGTCGTATTATTTCTGGTCTTGTGCCTACAATTGTGCAGACTTTTATTTTTGATTTTTTCATGATAAAAGATAAAAGATAAAAGATAAAAGATAAAAGATAAAAGATAAAAGATAAAAAATAAAAGATAAAAGATAAAAGTTTGAGGTTATTTACACTATTATATTTATAAAATTAATAATTTTATTTGCCTTGTCTGGTTTTTTGCATTATGGCTCCTAATATTTTTTTTAATTCTGAACTTTCTTTTAGTAAAAATTGTATTTCACTTTCAAAAGTGTCTTCTTCTTTAATCGCATCAATTATTCTAAGCCAATAATTTGATTCCCTCATTTCATGTAAAGAAATTTTCACTTTATTGATAAAATCGGCTTTACTAGAGCCTCCCTGAGCCTCCTCATAATTTGCCCCAGATGATGTTGAACTTTTAGCTAATTGATTTCGTATTATTTTATACTCTGTAGTATTGGGTAATTTTCTTGTAAACTTTAGGGTTCTGACTGCAAATACAAACAACCGTTCCATTAAATCATTCTCCATAATCATTCATTTTTTTGTGACATTTAAACACTAGTAATACTTGCAAATATATTTTCTTTTTTCTTACCTATCCCCTCTTTTGTCTTTTATCTTCTTCTTAAACTTCTTCAAAATAGGTATCCGGATCGTTGGTGTTAAAAAATTCGTTTGCCCAAAAAATTGTCAGTAATTCTGAATTTCCAGTATTGGTAATATTGTGTGTATGATAAACCGGCATGTCAATAAAAGAAGGTTTATCTCCACTTACCGGATATTCAATAATTTCAGATGTGCCAACTCTCCTTAGTCTGATAACTGCTTCGCCTTTTACCACGCAAAACCGTTCGATTTTTCTTCTATGAAAATGGTTGCCACGTATAATTCCCGGATGTGTCGTGGAAAAAAACATCTGACCTTTTGTATTTGTTTTTATTGCTTCAAATAACGAACCTCGGTTGTCCTGATTATTTTTTAAATAAAATGGATAATGCGCAGGGTTCATATAACACCTGAATGTATTGAAAAGACATACATCAAAATACTCGGGTAGCTCAGGAATAACACCTTTATCCATATACGTTTCTTTAAAATCTACCAACTTAGATAGCACTTCTGTAACCTTATATGATGCCATGTGATTCACAAATACTTCACTTTTTGAATCTTCAGAAATACAATTTTGATAAATTATTTCAACAAGATTATTAACATAAATAAGCTTCATCTCCGCATCAATATCAATTTTTGGATTCTGACCACTAGCAATCTGATGAGAAAAAGTGGCTATTACAGAATTGTAAAAAGGATTCCCGAAGGGACCGAAAACATTAGGTATTACGAAGCCTGTAAATTTAACACCTTTTTGAGCAGCCCAATTAGCAAGCCATAAGCGAGCTTCACGTTTTGATTTTCCATAAGGATTGTCACGCTCTTCCTGTGTTGAGGAAGAGAACAGTATATGTGGTTTTGCCCCTACTCTATCTGCCGCATTGGTCAATTGATGTGCCAAGCGGATATTGGTGTCGTAAATAACCTGCGGGTCGCCATGGCGGTTCATTCCGGCAAGATGGACTATTACATCGCATGAGCCAACAAACCTCGATAATTGCCCTTCATCTTCAAAATATTGATCTTTGAAATCTATTAATTGAACTTGCTTTTTTTGCAAACGCAAGTACTGATACAAATGATAGCCTATAAAGCCGGACTGACCGGTGATTCCTATTTTTTTCATTTTTTTTACGTTTAGTTTTTTTCGAATTTAAAATGTTCCACATCGCTGCACACGAGCTATGGAAGATGTCCCTGCTGAAATGTTCCACATCGCGACCCACGGGCTTTGGGAGATGTTGAACATTTGGCTTAGGTATTTGTTGTTGCACTCGGATTGCAAATCCGAGCGAGCGGGGGGCGCAAATCCGAGCGAGCGGGTGATGTTGAACATTTTACTGTTCTATGCAGAATACAGCATAAAGAGGGATTGACAATAAATTATTTTCTTTGCCAAAATTTTTTGTGGAAATTCTGTATGCTGTCTCTGGTTTATATCTTTTAATGTACTCTGACAGGCTTTTAGATTTTACATTTTCAGAGGATTTGACCTCAATTGGAATTATTTCGCCATTTGTATTTTGAATAATGAAATCTACTTCGGCTTTTCCCTCCGATTCCCAGTAACATGGTTCAAAGCCATTGCAATGCAGTGCTCCGGAAACATAATTTTCTGCTAACACACCCTTTATCCCGCTTATTTGCATTGTTTCTTTCGCAATGTTTTTATTATTCAAGCCATATTTAGAGCAAAGCAAACCTGTATCATTCATGTAAATTTTAAAATAATCGTTTACGATATATGCTTTTAAGGGTAAAACAGGCTGCCTGCATTTTTGAACCCTATAAATAACACCAGCCGCTTTTAACCATTCTATAGGAGTTTCATAGTTTTTTGCTCTTGCACCAGATTTAATGATATTGTACTGAAACTTTTTGTTTGGTTTTGCTAATTGTGCAGGTATGCTGTTGTAAGCTGCCATTATATTTATCGTTTCTGTAATTGCAGCATATTTTGACATATCGGCAATATATCCGATTAATATCTCTTTTTGAATTGATGTAATATAATCAAAGTCGTGTTTATCAATGTACTCATTTACCACACGGGGCATTCCGCCCAAAGAAATGTAAAGTTGAAACATGTCCAGAAACTCTTTATGGAGCATACATTCCGAAAAGGAACAGTAGCAGTCTCTTATAACATCTACAGCTTTTTTTTTATCTAATGCCCATAAAAACTCTTCAAAATCCAGCGGAAACATATTTTCTATTTTCACTTTGCCCACTGGAAAAGAAAAATTTTGTCTATTTATTGCAACTCCTAAAAGGCTTCCCGCTGCAGCAACATGATATGCTGGCGCTTCTTCTGCAAAATATTTTAATGAGGTAATTGCACGTTCACAGCTTTGAATCTCATCAAATATTAATAAACTATCTTCAGGAAAAATTTCACTGCTGGAAAGTAATGACAGTTGAGGAATTAACCGACTGGGTGCTAAACTGTTGTTAAATAACGAATGCAGGTCGGGATTGCTTTCAAAATTAAAATATACAACATTTTTATACTGTTCTTTACCAAATTTAAGCAAACTATGTGTCTTTCCAACCTGACGCGCACCTTGCAATAACAATGGAAGACGTTGTTTGCTTTTCTTCCATTTCAATAAGTGTTCGAAAATCTTTCGTTCCATTTTGTGTAACAATAAAACACTAATAGGTTTTTAAAAATGTAAATATAGTGCATTAAAATGAATATACGGAACTAAATGTTCCACATCACGGCGCACGGGCTCGGGGAGATGTTGAACACTGTTGCACTCGGATTGCGAATCCGAGCGAGCGGGGAAACTCATAGGCACTCGTTACAAACCTACCGTGTACCCATAAATAATTTTTTATTTTTGTGACATGGAAAAAGAATTGATAATACCAAGGTATTTTATCCCGGACTATACAAAACTTTTAAATGAAAAGAGATAAGAAAAAAGGGGGTCTCAGTTGTTTCGTAAACTGTCATTAACCCCATGTAGCAGCATCAGGAAAATTTCCGATGATTGGGCAGAACAAAAGGCGTATTATAGGTTTTTAAACCACCCAAAGGTGACAGAGGATATATTAATAGACGAAGCAGCATCACGGTTACAATCGTTAGTAAGAGACAGACATTTGTTATGTATACAAGATACTAGCGAAGTGAACTTAACCGCACATGACAAAAGGATCACCGATAAAAGTAATTTAGGCCGATTAGATTATGCTCATTACGCACTTGGATTCAAAATACATCCAGCTTTTGTAATAGATGCATATCAATTTACACCACTTGGTTTTGCGGAGATGAAGCTTTGGCATCGCCCATTAGATATGCCAAGACGTTTTGAAAGGAATTTCAGACGGCAATCTATCGAGGTCAAAGAATCTTATAAATGGATAGAGGTAGCTCAACAAAGTAAAACTGTATTAAAGGAAGCCCAAACAGTAACTTTTGTGCAAGACAGGGAGAGCGATATTTATGAGCTTTTTTGTTTAGTTCCAGATGAACGTTCGCATCTAATTGTACGCTCATCTTTTGATAGAAATGTAACAGAGGGTGGGTGTTTGACAGAACAACTATCCAAACAAACTTGTGCAGGGAAACACCTCATTGAACTTGAAACTGATAAACGGGTTAATAGAGCAAAGAAAACAGTAGAATTAGAAATACGTTACTGTAAATTAACAATTAAAAAGCCAACGAGTAGTAATATGAAAGGCTTGCCATTGGAAAAAGAATTGTATGTAGTAGAAGCAAAAGAAATAAATACAAAAGGAAAAGATGAAAAAATATATTGGAGGCTACTAACCACGCACAAAGTAGAAAATTATGAAGAAGCACTCCAAATTATTGAATGGTACCGAGCCAGATGGTATATTGAACAACTATTCAGATTACTTAAAAATAAAGGCTATCAGATAGAAAATACAGAACTTGAAAATGGTGCGGCAATACGAAAAATCTGTATTATGATGCTTATGGCAATTTTAAAAATAATGCAGATGAGATTGGCCTATGATGATATTGAAGGAGAAGGTCAACCCATAGAA
>MEOG01000031.1 GCA_001769125.1 Bacteroidetes bacterium GWF2_35_48
TATTAACTTTTTATTAACAATATCTGTTTGCTACATTTTTGAATTATTTCTACTGTATGTATTGATAATACTAAGATTTTTGATTTAAAATCCGGTGTATGGGAACGTAAAATGAAAATGAAAGTTATTGAGCCGAAAAAAGGAAAATCTACCTTGTCTGCTACTCGTAAATGTGATAAAGAAGGCGGATTTGGATCTATTTCAATTAATGTGAAAGCTTAATTTTATTATAGAATATTTCTCATGTATCGAATCCTTTTTTCTTTTCTGTTATTATCTTTCTTTTTTTTAATTGTTATTCCTTCTTCTGCCCAAGATGAATTCAAAGAATGGAATGGAGATAAAACCGAAGAAAAATCTAATGATAACGATGAATTCAAGCCTTTAGAACAAGATAGCATTTCCTCTTCAGACGATGAGTTCAAAGAATTTAATGAAAAAGAAGGAGGCTGCTCCAAAACTTGTTCAAGTCCTTGTGGTTTTAATGCAGATGATGCCGAGAGCGAAAAGAAATTTCAGGAAGCCCGAATGAATGCTTTTTGGTGGGTAATTGGTATTCTTGGATTTGTTATTATCACTGGATTTCTGGTTCGTTGGGCAAAAACACGCAAACTACGCTTATTCATATTATTAGCATCCCTTATTGTTTTAGGATTTTATAAAGGCGCTTGTCCTTGTCCTATTTCAAGTGTTATTGAGGTTTTCTTTGCGGGGTTCGGATTGGAATTTGACTGGACAAAAATGGTCTGGTTTCTCGGATTGTTACCAATTACTTATATTTTTGGAAAGGTCTGGTGCGGTTGGGTTTGTCATTTGGGAGCTTTACAGGAATTTTTATACAGACCGGGTTTATTTAAAATATTCACAAGTGCGAGAGCGCAAATAATAATGAGGTATATAAGAATCGTTCTATTTATTACCCTCGCGGTACAGATTTTTATGACCCAATCGAATTTGTGGTGCAAGATTGACCCCTTTAAAACAGCTTTTAATCTCTTTACAACAAGCACCACTTCTCTTGTTTTACTTGGATTACTTTTATTCTTTTCAGTGTTTATGTACCGCCCTTTTTGCAAGGCTGCTTGTCCTATCGGTCTTGTATTAGGCTGGATTTCAAAATTACCCGGAGCTTCTGTTATGGGTATTAAAGGAGAATGTAAAAGTTGTAAATTTTGCGATGAAGCTTGTAATATCAATGCAATAACAAGAGATGGTAAACACAGCATTCTTGATAATCAGGAATGTATTGTTTGTGGCGATTGTATGAATGCATGCCGACAAAAGGGATTGGGTTTTTTTAGAAAATCAAAAACACATAAAGACATTATAAATTGCAACAATGAGTGTTCGTTATAGAATAGTTTTTTTTCTGTTCATTTTTATTTTCATTTTCTTTCATTTTAACACATTCTCTCAACCTGATTGTCGGAGCGTTTTAGGCAGTCATCTTAAGCCTTTTTCAGAAAAATTTCCTTTGCAGTGGGCGCTTGAAGGTACCGGATCTTTTGGTCTTTCAGATAATAGAAATATTTCCAATGCAATGCTTTTTGCCGGGCTTGATTACACAAAGGGCAAACATCAGCTTTATCTTGAAGGAGGCTATAAAGGTTTTCGTGATTCGTGGAGTTATCCCGGAAAAGATAATTTAGGCGATAATTATATCGGGTTTGGATTATTTCAGCAGAACAAACCCGGCTTACGTGAAGCTTTTTATAAGTACAAAGAAAATGATAAGTTAACACTGACGGTCGGTTTGCACTCAATGAAATCTGCCGATTATTTTTTAATCAATGAGCGGGTGATTGGTATTAGCGGAACTTCTTATAAAGATGCTTTTTCAATAAATTTTAATGCAGGTTCTGTTGTGCGCCGTTTTTCGAGAATGGGAGAATTTTGTAGTGTAAAATATATATATAATGTTTTTCCTGTTAAAGATGAAATACAGGCAGCCAAAGATTTAGGAAAGACAAATCTTGCGAATGTGGTTGTTCTATGGGATCCGCATTATAAAAAAATAATTAAAAAAGAAGATACTCCTGATAGTAATCCTGATGAATTTAAACCATTGGAGGGAACAGTCGAAAATTCAGAAGATGAGTTTAAGCCAATGGAAGACGAATTCAAATCTGCTGATGACGAATTCAAAACGAATGAAGAAGAATTTAAAGCTTTTGGTTCTAATGATGAAGGTAAAGAGAAAGAAAAATCTCAAATAAAAATAATAAAACATGTTGGACTTATTTTACACAATGAATTTACTCTTTCAGAAAATAGTTCAGTAAAGTGGTATGCAGGGGCTTTAACTCATTTAAACCTGCCTTATCAAATGGAATTAAAAATTGAAGTGTTGCAGCAGTTTCAGCAAGATCATAATTGTACCGGATATTACACAACAATAGCAAGGGATTTTAACTGGGGAAAACAAAAATCAGAATTAGGCGCAGGAATGATGGGTAAAATAAATTTATCCGATAGTGCTGTTTTTTCTCCGGCTTACAGTAATTTATGGATTGGTGAAGTAGTGCGGCTTGATACTTGGAATGCTCCTCTTGTTTTTTCTCATGTCAAGCATGTTTTTCCCGGGAAAAATAAATTATTTGTTAAGTTAAAAGGCGCAGCTCAATTACAGGGAAACTATACTAAAATTTTAGATTTAGAATCGGGAATAAAACTTTACAAAAATTTTAAGATATCAGGAATTTTTAGTGTTGTTGATGCAGACCCGATAAATTCGCCTTATTTTATGGGGCGGATAGAAATAAGAATTACAATTTAAATATGGATTTCAACGAAAATAAAAATAGAAGGGATTTTATAAAAGGGCTTTCTTTGCTTGCAATGGGCGGAAT
Source organism: Bacteroidetes bacterium GWF2_35_48 (assembly GCA_001769125.1). GTDB lineage: Bacteria > Bacteroidota > Bacteroidia > Bacteroidales > GWF2-35-48 > GWF2-35-48. The sequence continues at coordinate 2,850 of MEOG01000031.1, forward strand.
GGTTTCTTCAGCATTACCTTTTCTTGTTTCATGTAAAAAAAACGGGTTTTATGGCGCTTTTAAAGTAATACCATCATTGTGTAAAGGTTGTGGGGATTGCTTGCCTGCCTGTTATTACGGAGCGATTGATTTACCGGAACTTTCAAAATATTTTATTGAACAAAACAAATGTGTAGAGTGCGGAGAATGTCGTTCTACCTGTCTTGATAATGCTATCAAAATTTCCATCCCTCAATATCTTATTAACAGAGATGTATGCCGTGAATGTGGGCAATGCGTTCCAGTGTGCGAAGTACAGGCAATTGTTATTCCCGATATTTCTTATACTATTGATGATGTTAATTGCAGAAATTGCGGTCAGTGCGTTCCGGTATGTCCCGAGAGTGCAATAGATATTTCCGTAAAAACATATTCCATAGATCAACAGACGTGTATTGAATGTGGGCGTTGTGTTCCCTTCTGTTCTCATGATGCTTTAAAAATTGCAGTAACGAATTATTCTATTTCTCAGCCTGTTTGTATTGAGTGTGGAAAATGTGTTCCTGTTTGTCCGGAAGGAGCAATTTCTGTTTCTCCTAAACAATATACATTAATACCTGCTGATTGCGTTGGTTGTGGAGAGTGTATTCCGGTTTGTGAAGGGAATTGTTTTTCTTATGCTGTTTCGCAATATTCTGTTAACTCTGTTGTCTGTTCTCCCAGCTCTTGTGGCAGACCGTGTGAGACAATTTGTCCCGTAAATGCAATAACTATTTCATCCGGTGATGCGCATATTAATTCTTCACTTTGTACAAAATGTGGTTTATGTGTGAAGGTTTGCCCCAACACTGCAATTACACCTGCCAGAGTGCAACAGAATGTTTCAACCTGCACCCATTGTGGCAAATGCTTTATGGTATGTACTGATATTCATCAACCATTGCTTCCACAGATTCCATGCGCTATTGATAAACATAATCTTCCCGGCTGGACTGCTCCTGTTATCAATCAGGATTTGTGTACACATTGTGGTACTTGTACGGATGATTTTACCTGCCCCGATGCAGCAATTATAGCAACGCCTCCATCTCCTTATTATTTGCCTTATATTGATACAGCGAATTGTGTTAATTGTGGCGATTGTGTTACGCTGTTTCATTGCCAGGATAATGCCATTATTCAATACGTACCTTCAGATTTTCACAATCCTCTGATTAATCAATCAAAATGTATAAAATGCGGAGATTGTTTTACTACAAATTCCTGCCCTTATGAACATATTGATAAAAACCTGCCTTCTAATTATCAACCTGCGGTTATAGACACCCATTTGTGTACGAATTGCAGCAAATGTGTAACGCAAAATTCTTGTCAATATGGCGCTATTTACAAAGAAGAGCCTTCCGGTCATTTTGTTCCTTTTATTGATTTGAATGCATGTACCCGTTGCGGCAAGTGTATTGATCAGCATGCCTGTATTGAGTACAATGCTATTGCTGCAGAACTTCATGTGGCAACAATTGATCAGAATGATTGTACGAATTGCGGAAAATGTCTGTATGTGTGCACTTACGTTGCTATTGTTAAAAAATAAAATAGTATTTTACAATTTATAGCCAGCCAAAACTTATAATTTTTATATAGTTTTGGCTACTTATAATTCAACAAATAAATCATCTAAGGTAAGATTATTTTGAACTAATTGCATACAGTATTTATTATTAACAAGCCCGTATGTAGTAATAAATATTAGTTGCACACTTTTTCTCGTTTTTGTTTCTTCTGTAAAAAAATTAATCTTTTTTATCAGTTCATCAGCATATTTTTTATCAATGGTAAAAGGGCTGTTATAAAATTTAATTTCACAAATGTTTATTACATTATCGTCTCTGTCTATCAGTAAATCTATTTGTGCCCCGTTTTTTTTATTTTTATGCGTCCAGCTTCCATGAAACGAATTTATGCCGGCAATTTTTAACTTTTCTTTGATTTCGTCTACGTGTTTAATGCATAAGGTCTCAAAACAATAGCCTGACCATATTTTAAAAGATTGTTGTGAAAACAGCTTATTCAAAATAGCGCCTTTTGAGGGCTTTGTATTAGCAATAAATCGTATATAAAACATTGTGTATTCATCAGTAAGCCGATACAATGTATCTTTAGTTCCTTTGTATGGCAGATAACTTTCAATGAATCCCGATTCTTCAAGTTCCGTCAATGTTTTTGTAAGTGTCCCTCCTGATGAAATTTTACTTTTTGCGACAATTTCATTTCTTGTCAGCCCTTTTCTCACAGATGACAGAACTTTAATTATTGCTTCATGATTTTCAAACTGATCAAATAATGAAGCAAAAATACTTTCAAATTCATTTCTGAGAGCTCCCTCTTTTCTGAAACATAAACGATCTACTGCCTGTGTAAGGCTTTCTCCAACTTTTATTTTCTCAAGGTAATGGGGTATTCCTCCCAATATTAAATATAATTGAACGATATCATATCTGGTAAATTTTATTTTATTATTTCGTAGCATCTGTTCTGTTTCAAAAAGTGTAAAAGGTTGCAACCGTATATTATTTGTAAGACGATTATAAAGTCCACCTTTATTTTTAATTATTTTTTGTATCATGTAGGATGCTGCTGAACCACAAATAACAATTACAAGGTCATCTCTTTTTGAGGCATAACTGTTCCAGAAGTTGTCAAATGCTGCAAGAAAGTTTGATTTGGGAGTATCAAACCAGGGAAACTCGTCAAAAAATATTACTTTTTTCTTCTTTGATCGAATCGTATTAATATATAATGATAGAGCATAAAACGCCTCAAGCCAGTTTGTCGGTTTAAATGCCCTTTTTTTCTTTAACAAAAGCGTGTGATGAAAATTTATCAGTTGTTCTTTTAGTCCTCCTTTATGTATCCCCGATATTTCAAAAACAATTTCATTTTTATAAATATTTCTGACTAAAAATGTCTTACCAACTCTTCTTCTTCCATAAATAGCTATTAGTTCTGAATATTTGCTTTGAAGAGCTTCTTTTAATATTTCAATTTCAATATTTCGTCCAATTATTTTCATATATTTTTTTTATACCCAGCCAAATCTTATGCAAATATAATACTTTTGGCTGAATATAATCAAATAATAAATATAAATAATTTTATAAATTAATTTATAGTCAGCCAAAACTTATTCTTTTAATATAGTTTTGGCTGACTATAGATATTATATATAATTCAAATACAAGTTTTTAATATTTTTCATCTTCAAATAATTTATATATTATAAATGGATAAAAATATTATTAATATCTGAATCTGAAAGTAGAGATATAGGAGACTGGAGTTCGAATAGAGGAGTCAGAAAGTCGGCAATCGAAATAGTCAGGTAGTCGGCAGGACTGAAGACTGAAGGCTTGAGAACAAAGCATCTTCCGACTTCTGACTTTGGTCTCCCGACATTTTACCATTTCCGTAACATAAGCTAAAAATTTATATTTGTTTTTAATCCCTCCAATGGACAATGATTATACTTTCTGTCTTTAACCACAAGTACAGTTATATCACAATTTATTTCTCGGTGAAAGAGTATATCGTGTCCAAGACATAATGCAATTTCAACAATCAAATCTACATTATCTTTTTTTAATTGTAATGCCTGACCAATCGGATTACAGGATATTGAAGTGTTTATTTTTTCTGAATTTATTTCAGCTTCTCTTATTCCATCTGTAATGCAACATATTATTGAATGCTTAATTTTATTTGCATTGAAAAGCAGTGAAAGATTTTTTGCGTAATTTTCAAATCCGATACAATACGCAACGCCTATTTTTTTATATTTTCTGCTTTTAATAAATTCAATAAGTTCTTCAACCCTGCTGAGTGAACCTGCACGTCCGTTATCAACAAGTTGAGATGCATCTTTTATTAAGGCTTGTGTTTCCTTATTTTTATATAAATGAATAATTTCCTGTTTGTTCCCATTACAATCAGTTCCATTTTTACATTCTTTACTTTTACATGTTGTGCAATTCATAATTTTAAATTTTTCTCAAAAATAATGAACTTATGTTCAAAATAAAATTATATTTGCAAAATGAACATAAGTTCATAATCTTTATATGCCAAGACCAAAAATTAATAGAAAAATGGTTACTCCTCCCAAATTTAAAGGGTTTAAACCATATGGGTATTATGCTGAAGAGCAAGCACCGGTTTCTATGTTATTTGAAGAATATGAAACGATAAGACTCTGCGACTATGAATTACTTTCCCAATCCGAGGTTGCTCAATTTATGGGCGTTTCAAGACCTACTGTTACCCGTATTTACGAAAGTGCAAGGCGTAAAGTTGCTATTGCTTTTTCTGAAGCACGGTCTATTGTTATTGAAGGAGGCAATGTCTTTTTTGATTCAAATTGGTTTCATTGCAAGAATTGTAAAAGTCATTTTAATAATCCTGAAAATCATAAGAAATTAATATGCCCGGTATGCGATTCTAAATCTGTTTTACCAGTAAATCATGCACAAAATAATTTAACAACATAATGAATACATATCCTCTGCCAAAAATTTTAAAAGCATAATCTAATCAAATATAAACAATATAAATTCGTGAAATATGATTGCAATTACTTCTACAGGTAACACTTTATTGGCTGGTATAGATAAATATTTTGCGCGTTGTTCTTATTTTTTGCTTTTTAACGAGACTGATGGTTCGCATATATTCATTGAAAATAATTGCAGAACAGCTAAAGAAAATGCAGGATTATTAGCTGTAGATATGCTCTTGAAAAAAGGTGTCCGTAAAGTTATTTCAGGAGAATTCGGGATGAAAGTAAAATCAGTGCTGGATGAAAAAAAAATTCAGATGATTCTGATTTCAGATATAAATAAAACTATCAACGACATAATCACATTACTAAAAGGAAAATAATATGCCAAATTTAAATGGAACAGGCCCTGAAAAAGAAGGTTCAGGAACTGGACGAAAATTAGGAAAGTGTAAAAAAGAGGACTTGAAAAATGAGACTGGAAATAATTCTACGCTTGGTAAAGGTATGGGTGAAAAAAGAAAATCAGGACGAGGTAAAGGTAAAGGTAAAGGTAAAGAAAAAGGTAAAGGGAAACGCCTGAAAACTGATAGGAGGTAATTTTTTTGGGTTTATTCTCCTGTTTCCGCAATGCTGGCGCAGTTATTTATATCTGTGCCGGCATTGTTTTAATTTATGACTCATAAATGAAAAAGAATATTGAATATAATAGTATCGGAACCATTTTTACTTCGTTCTCTACTCTAGAGGGAATGCCTGTGCAGTCGCTTGCAGGAAAAGATTTTACCGGAACAATTGTAATACATGAAGATTTTGAAAATGGTCTCATGGATTTAAACGGATTTTCTCATATAATTTTAATTTATCATTTGCATCGTGTAGAAAATTTTAAATTGAAAGTTACACCCTTTATGGATGATAAGCAGCACGGTATTTTTGCTACTCGTTCGCCTTTAAGACCGAACCCGATTGGTATATCAATTGTACGCTTGCTTAAAATTGAAAAAAATATAATTTTTTTTGAAGGTGTTGATATGGTAAATGAAACTCCATTGTTAGATGTCAAGCCTTTTTTTCCGCTATTTGATAATCGTCTGAATGCAACTTCCGGTTGGCTTGAAGGAAAAAATAATCTTGAAAATGTTCGTTCAGATGATAGATTTGTAAATTCAAATAATTTTAAAAATATATAAAATGAAAGTAGCTATTCCTTCAAGAAACGGACAGGTTGATGAACATTTTGGTCATTGTGCGTATTATACTATTTTTACAATCGAAAACAACAAAGTAATTAAAGAGGATATTTTTGAGTCTCCTGAAGGCTGTGGTTGTAAATCGAATATAGCTCCTTTACTAGCGCAAAATGGTGTAAAAACAATGCTTGCCGGTAATATGGGTATGGGAGCTTTAAATATTCTGAATTATCACGGAATAGAGGTTTTTCGCAGTTGCAGCGGAAATGTTCAGGATGTTATTTCAGGATATTTGTCCGGAAATGTTTCTGACAGTGGTAAGGGTTGTGATAGCCATGAAGGTTGTGATAATCATTAGTAGATATGATAGAGCATTCTTTGAATATAAGAGTTCCTTATGCTGATACCGACCCAATGGGTTTCGTGCATCATGCAAATTATGTTCGTTATTTTGAGAATGGCAGGGCTGAGCTTTTTCGTGCATTTGGACTTAATTATAAAGATATTGAAGAAAGTGGAATTCAGATGCCGGTGCTTTCCATGCAGGTTAAATTTTTAAATCCTGCTTTTTATGATGACTTGTTAACTGTAAAAACTTTTATACGTGAAGAACCACGGGTTAGAGTGAAGTTTGAATACGAAACTTATAATCAGCACGGATTGTTACTGAATACGGCTGAAATAGTTTTATGCTTCATGAAAAAAGAAACAAAAAAAGCTTGTTTTCCACCGGAAAATGTAAGAAAAATTATAAGTGAATTATTTCAAAAATAAAAATTAATTTAAGACAAAGATGAAAACAGAAAATTTAGGTTTTAACACAAAACTCATTCATGCAGGAGTATTTGAAGATGAATTCGGAAGCGCAACAGTTCCTATTTATCAGACATCAACTTTTAAATTTAAAAATGCACAGCATGGTGCTGATTGCTTTGCCGGTAAGAGCGATGGATATATTTACACACGTATCGGTAATCCTACTATTCGCGCTTTTGAAAAAAATATTGCCGAGTTAGAAAATGGATTTGATGGTATTGCTACAAGTTCAGGTATGGGTGCTATATCTACAGTTTACATGGCTTTACTTGGAGCTGGATCTCATATCGTAAGCTCTGATGCTGTTTATGGTCCTGCACGCGGAGTTCTTGAACAGGATTTTTCTAGGTTTGGAGTGGAAGCAAGTTTTGTAAATACATCAAATATTGAAAATATTGAAAAGGCAATTAAATCGAATACGAAAGTATTGTACATTGAAACACCGGCGAACCCTACAATGGACATTACTGATATTGCTGCTTGTGCTGAAATCGCAAAACAACACAATTTAATTTTAGTTGTTGATAATACTTTTTCTTCTCCTTATTTGCAGAAACCTCTTGATTTGGGTGCTGATGTTGTGCTTCATTCTATTACCAAATTTATTAACGGTCATGCTGATATTGTAGGTGGAGTAATTGTTACAAAAAATCCTGATATTTATAAAAAAATCCGTCATTGCATGGTTTACCTGGGTTGTAATATGGATCCTACTCAATCTTTCATGGTTTTACGCGGTGTGAAAACATTAGCAATTCGTATAGAACGCGCTCAAGAAAACGCGATGAAAGTTGCAAAATTTTTACAGTCACATCCTAAAATTGAATGGTTGAGATATCCAGGCTTAGAAACGCATCCGCAATATGAACTTGCAAAAAAACAAATGAAAGGTCCCGGATCAATGATGAGTTTTGGTCTTAAAGGTGGTTTTGAAGCCGGAAAAAAATTAATGGATAATGTACATCTCGCTTTATTAGCTGTATCACTCGGTGGCGTAGAAACGCTTATTCAGCATCCGGCTTCTATGACGCATGCTGCCGTTAGTAAAGAAAATAAATTAGCTGCCGGAATAACAGACGATCTCGTTCGTTTTTCTGTAGGAATCGAAGATGTTGAAGATATTATTGCTGATTTAAAACACGGACTGGATAAAATATAAAAAAATGAAAAATCAATCCTGTGAGGTATTGTGGGGAATCTCGTGCGTAGGGTATCCTCACAGGTTTGAGGGAAGAAAAGGATGTAAATAATATTTAGATTAAGGATTAAGGAGTAGGAGCACTTCGGCAAGTTCACTTCGGCAGGCTCTGTGCATCGCAGCGCATCGCAGTGTGGCAGAGTAGGAGTTTGAGTAGAAGTAGGAGTAAGCAATCCTGTAAGGTATTGTGTTTAGGCAAGTGCGAAGGTTATCCATACAGGTTTGCAGAAACGGGATAAAATATAATAAAAAGTGCGGTATCGCGTAAACACCCTGCGTGTTGAATCTCCTCACAGGTTCGCATGAATAAAAAATTAATGTATGAGAAATTTAAAATTATTAAAGTATGAGAAAATTTAATTTACTACTTCGAAATTACATTTTGAGATACATGCTTGTTGCTGTTCTGATTTTATTTTTTAAAATACTGCCAGCGCAAGTGCATTATACGATTCCCGTTTCTCAAGCTCCTGAATTGATAGCAAATGCAGGGGTTGATGCGCAGATTAATTCAGGACAAAGTATTCAGATTGGTGCTTTTCAAACCGCTACAGGCGGATGTTTTCCCTATAATTATTTTTGGACTCCTTCTGTAAATATTGATAATGCAATTATTGCAAATCCCATTGCAAGTCCTGTAATATCTACTATCTTTACTGTTAAAGTGACAGATTCATTAGGTTGTGAAGCTTTAGATTCTGTATTGATTACGATTCTTCCAAGCGGAATGAATTTTCAGATTAATAATAGCGATTTTTATTTTACTAATTCCAATAATTTATTGACTTTGCATACAGATTTTTTTAATTCCAAAAGAATTGAAATCGGTATTTTTTCTATTACCGGAAAAAAAAATATTTCTGAATGTCTAAATATACAAGAAGGTAAAACAAGCTACAGTATTGATATTAATAAACTGTCAAGCGGTATGTATATCGCATTTTGTAAATCAGCAGATGGAATGTATTTTCAAAAAATTATAATATCTAGATAAGTATGAAATCAATTAAGTTAGTATTATTTGGAGTTTTGGTGCTGTATACAATTTCTTCTTTTTGTCAGATAAATGTAAATGAAAACGGACAGGTTGTGCTTCATTTGCAAGCTCACAGAGGAACTGTTCAGTGGCAACAATCTGCGGACAGTATTTCTTGGAGTGATATTGCCGGTGCGAACGATTCGGTTTTAATATTTATTGCAGCTGCAACTGCTTATTACAGGGCAGTGATAACTGAAAATACTTGTCAGCCGTATATTACAATTCCTGTAAAAGTAACTGTTCAGGCGCAATCTTTTGTTTGCGGAGATCTGTTAATTGATTCGCGGGACGGTAAAGAATATCCAACAGTTCTTATCGGAAATCAATGCTGGATGGCAAAAAATATGGATATAGGTGAAATGCTGACAGGTACAACAAGTTCTTCAAATAACAGTATTATAGAAAAATATTGTTATGCCGATAATGCTGCTAATTGTGCTACTTATGGAGGAATGTATATGTGGGATGAAGCCATGAATTACAATGAAACGGAAAGCAGTCAGGGAATTTGTCCTGATGGCTGGCATATTCCAGGCGATTATGAATGGAAAATTCTGGAAATATCTTTAGGCATGACTCCTGCTGATGCCGATTTAGCAAATACCTGGAGAGGAACCGATCAGGGAACTCAATTAAAAGCAGGTGGTACTTCCGGTTATAATGCTTTGTTATCAGGAGGTCGAACCAGTAGTGGTTCATTTATGGTTTTAAATTCTTATGAGTATATGTGGAGTTCGAATGCAAGCGGTTCAAACGCATGGCGCAGATGCCTTCGTTCCGAAGATGCACAGGTGGGTCGCTGGGATACTTTTCCTAAAACGTACAGCTTTTCCGTGAGATGTGTTAAGAATAATTGAGGGATATATAATTAGTGGATTAAGGAGTACGAGCAGGCAATCCTGTGAGGTATGAGGGTTGGCTATAGCGCAGAATATCCTCACAGGTTTGCGAGATGTAGAAACGGATTAAGGATTAAGTAGGAGTAGAAGTAGGAGTAGGCAATCCTGTGAGGTATTGTGGGAAGGCTTGTGCGAAAGCTGTCCTCACAGGTTTGCGTGAGTTTGGAATTCAAATTAATTTAATAGTTCCAATTATGAAAAAATATTTTTTATTCGGCTTTTTGATTGTTATCATAATGTTTGCTTGCAAGAAAGAAAAAACAGAAGAACCCGTTACAATTCAACTAAATTTTACCAGTCTTGTTGCAGATAATGATACAATTTTGCCCGGCACAACAACGAACATTACGGCTAATGCCACAGGCGAAGGATTGGTATACACATGGACATCTACCGGAGGTGGTAACATAATTGGTAGTGGTACTAAAATAAGTTATGCCACCACACCCTGTATGTACGGCAATTATGAAGTACAATGCGAAGTAAAAGACAAGGCAGGAAGCAGCCAGTCTAAAGCTATTACGATTCGTGTACAGTAATGTTGAAAGTAATATTCATATATATATTTTTATTTTTAATTTCTTCGGATATTTTAGCGCAATGCTTTTCTTCGCCCGGCAATCCGATTGGAGGAACTGCAAATCTCGGCAGTGTTGAGAAAAAATTATTACGTATTTCTGCATTTCATAAGTATAGTTTGTCTGATTATTATCTTGAAGGTCACAAAAATTCTGATTTTATTTTATATGATTGTGCTGATATGAATTTTATTGGTAGCATAATAGCTTATGGTCTTACTGATAAATTTACTTTAGAAACAGAGCTCGGATATTTTATTAATAAAACAATTTATTACGACAAGCGTCTTGTTTTGCCTGAATATAAATCTAAAGGAAATGGTTTCTCAAACAGTGTTATTTCTGCTAAGTACAGTTTGTATTTCAATCCTGATAAAAGAATAAAATATACCCTGAGTGCGGGGGTAAAAATTCCTTTTTCAACCGAACCTCAATATGTAAACAATGCTTTGCTTCCAATGGATGTTCAGCCGTCTACCGGTACTTATGGCACTGTAATCCAATCCTATCTCTTGAAAGAAAATTCGTTGAAAGGCATGCGGTATTTTTTAATAAACAGAGTGGAGATTAATACGGAAAATAAACAGGAATATCAGTTTGGAAATGTATTTATTACCTCGTTGTTTGTTTCAAAACATTTACATTTTCGCTGGCAGTGGCTCACTGAAAACTGGACTGCTATTCTTCAGGTGCGACATGAATACAGAACGAAAAGTAAAAACAGGGATATTGAAGTTGGTTCTTCCGGAAGTAATTTGCTTTATTTGAGTCCTCAATTAAATTATACAATCAAAGAAAAATGGAATGTTTCCGTAATTGCAGATATCCCATTATATCAATACTACTATGGTACGCAATTAGCCAATAAATTTGCAATCGGCTTTAATCTTACAAGGGATATTCTTTTTAAATAATTTCTCAGAATCTTAATAGTTGAATATTCGATTCGCTTTTCTTTCATTGATTTACAGGGATTAAAAAAAACATTAAAAAAAACAATGAGAATAATTTGGAAATTGAACTATGGTTCATTATCTTTGCAGTGAACATTTGCTCAAAATAATTTATGTCGCCGAGAATAAAAACAATAAGAAAAGTCATAAATCCTCCTATAGTAAAGGGCTTCAAGCCTTATGGACCGGATTCGGGTAAGTTTATAAAAGAACCTGTTAATCTTTTATATGAAGAGTATGAAGCATTGCGGTTATGCGATTATGATACGTATAATCATCTTCAGGCTTCTCAGATTATGTGTGTATCAAGACCGACTTTTACGCGAATTTATTCATCGGCAAGAATAAAAATAGCACTCGCTTTTGTAGAGGGAAGGCAAATTGTTATTGAAGGGGGAAAAATTTATTTCGACAGCGATTGGTATGCTTGCAGCAAGTGTAATTGTTTTTTTAATAATCCTGAAAAAGATAAGGAAATAAAAGCTTGTCCACTCTGCGGGAGTAATAAAATACAAATGTATGATTACGAATTTACAGATATAACCGAACCTGAAATAAATGATAATGATTTATGTGTATGTCCACGCTGTGCTAATAAACAAATGCATGAGCATGGAAAACCATGCAAAGATCAATACTGTATTAAATGTAATACACGGATGGTTCGAAAAAGAAATAATCAATAAATTTAATATATGAAAGTTGCAATAACATCAACAGGAAACACTTTAAAGTCAACGATTGATCAGCGATTTGGTCGTTGCGCGTATTTTGTTATTTATGATACAGAAACGAAATCAATAGAATTTATTCCTAATCCGAATAAAGATGCGGAAGAAGGAGCCGGTCCCGCCTCTGTACAATTAGTTGCGGCAAAGAACGTGAATAAAATAATTTCCGGAGAGTTTGGTATGAAAATTAAATCGTTGCTTGACAGTTTAAAAATACAGATGATTATTCTTAAAGAAAAAGAAAAAACGATTACAGATATCATTAATCTTCTTGACCATGAAAAATAATTTACCTGAAAAAGTTAGCGAGGCATGGGAACAGAGGATGGGCTCTGCTGTTTTTTCAACAACAGATAAATATGGGAATCCAAATGCAATTTATGTAAATAGTATCAGAAAATTTAATGAGTCTTTATTTATTATCGCTGATAATTATTTTGATAAAACACGAAAAAATATTCAGGACGGTTCAAAAGGAAGTATTCTTTTTCAGGCTGGAGAGGTTGAATCGTATCAGATAAAGGGCTCTCTGCAATATCATACAGATGGAATTTTTTATGATAATATGAAGCAATGGAATAAAACAAAACATCCGGGGCATGCAGCTGTTGTATTAGAAGTTGAGGATGTGTATGAAGGGGGCGTAAAATTAATGTAATCATATTCCATTTTATTTTAACTGATGTAACGTGAATTGGAAGAAATATTGTTGAAGAGAAGAGTCGGAAGCCGAAGTCAGAAGTAGGGAGGCTTGAAAACAAAGCCACTTCCAACTTCCAACTTCCAACTTCCAGCTTCCAGCTTCCAGCTTCCAGCTTCGAGCTTCGAGCTTCGAGCTTCCAACTGCAAAAAAAAATCTTAATGTAAGTGATAACTAAAAAAGGAGGTAAAAATGCCAGGTATGGATCAAACAGGCCCAATGGGACAAGGTTCTATGACAGGTCGTAGGGTGGGACGCTGCACGAATAATGGAGCGAATTTTTCTCAAAAACAAAATGCTGAAAGCATAACGAATGCACAGCAAAAAGGAAATTTTGGACAAGGCTCAGGAATGGGCTTTGGAAGAAGAAATCGAGGAGGTTTTGGTAGCGGTTTCGGAGGAGGAAACAACGGTTCCGGATTTGGAATGGGACGAAGAAATCGTTTCTGCGGTGGATTTTAAAAATAGGCGGGAGGGATAACCTCTCGCTTATATTTTTCTTAAATTAAACATTAAAATATATAAAAATGAAAATGCAAAAAGGTGCTTATACCTTATTAATAACTCCATTTAAAGACAATGGGAGTTTAGATGAAGATGGTCTACGAATATTAGTTGAGAGGCAGCTTGTTTCAGGGATACATGGAATTGCACCTTTAGGTGTTACCGGTGAGAATACATTATTAACAGAAAAAGAAGAATTAAAAGTTCTTGAAATTATTGTTAAAACTGTAAACGGTAAATGCAAAGTTGTTCCTGACACTTGCAGTTCAAGCTTGTGGAGAGCGAAAGAAAAAGTAAAATTATTTGCGGATTTAGGAGCGGATTATATTTCTGTATTTTCTCCTTATTTTGTATTACCTAAAAAAGAGGGTTTGATTCTTTTTTACGAACAACTCGCTGACGCATCTCCGGTACCAATTTTATTACATAATTCTAAAGACAGGACAGGAGTGGAATTAGATCCGGCATTGTCTGCCCATCTGGCGAAACATTCAAATATAGTCGGAATTAAAGATGGAAATAAAGGTTTGGATCATTTAGCAAAGCTGTTATCATTAACAAAAGATGATGATTTTTGTGTTTTTACGGGCAAAGATACAACCGCTTATCCTCTTATATGTTTTGGTGGTTCTGGCTCATTCACTGTAGCTGGAAATGTTATTCCCGAAATTATGAAAAAAATTGTAGACCTTGGTTTAAGCGGAAATTTGAAAGAAGCTGAAAAAGTACATCTGGAATATTATACCTTATTTGAAGCGCTGCGATGGGAAACAAATCCTATGGCTGCAAAAATGGCTTTAAATTTGATGCAATTACCTGCAGGTGGCTTGCGATTACCATTGACTGCACTCAGTGAAGAAAAAACCTCAAAATTGTCAGACTTACTTAAAGAAAAAAAACTCATTTAATTTAAATTTTATATGAAAAAGAAAATTGCCATACCCTTGGAAAATGGCTTGCTTTGTGAGCATTTCGGACATTGTCAGCAGTTTGCAATTGTTGAAGTTGAGAATAATGTTATAACAAATATTCATCAGGAAACACCACCGGAACATGTACCGGGATTATATCCAAGATGGGTTGCTCAATTTGGCGTTACAGACGTAATTGCGGGAGGAATGGGGCAACAAGCCATTACGTTATTTAATCAGCAAAATATTAATGCTTTTGTGGGTGCGCCAAAAAAATCGGCTAAAGAACTCGTGCAGGATTTTATTGACAATAAATTAGTTCTTACTGCTAATTATTGCAACCATGATGGTGGTCATGAACATGGAAGCTGTGGTCATTAATATGGCAAAAGGTATTGATACGAGATGCATTGAATGTTTTCAGAAAACCTATTTGCGCTTACGTAAAAAATATTTTTTTACAAAACAACAATCAAAGGAGTTTTCTGAATTCATGCAAAAGCTGATGGAGGATAAGGATGTCCTTTCAAGCCCTGAAATACAACGAGAGTTGCATCATAAGCTTTATGAGCTGAGTGGTGTTACGGATCCTTTTTATGAAGAAAAGAAACAAAGCAATCATATTGCATTGAATCTTTATAAATATTGGAAACAGAAATTAAGTGTTTCTGAAAATCCGTTCAACATGGCTTTACGTCTTTCTATTGCAGGAAATATAATGGATTTTGGAGCAAATCATTCCTTCAATATTTTTAAAACAATAGAGGATGTTTTTGTTACAAAATTTGCTATTGATCATTCTGAATTGCTAAAGGAGCGGATTTCAAAAGCTAAAAATATTTTGTATCTTGGAGATAATGCAGGGGAAATTGTTTTCGATAAATTATTTATTGAAACAATACATAACAGAAATGTATGCTTTGTGGTTAAAGGAAGTCCCATTATTAATGATGTTACAATGGATGATGCTTATGAAGTAAATATGCATGATGTAGCAGATGTAATTTCAAACGGATATGATGCTCCTTCTACTGTATTGAAAAAATCAAGTTTATTATTTCAGGAAATGTTTAAGTCGGCAGATCTGATTATTTCTAAAGGTCAAGGCAATCTTGAGGGTTTGTTAAATGAAAATGATTCAAGAATATTTTTTCTACTTACTGTAAAATGTGAGGTTATTGCAGAATCAATAGGTGTTCAAAAAGGAAGTTTTGTTGTTTACAATCAGAGTAAACTATAATGGAAAGCTGAATGTTTTTTTAAAATTTTTGCAAAGTTTTACTATGTGCATCTGCTGCGGTGGAGTGCTTAAAAAAATATTAACAGATGAAAAAAATTAAAATAGGAATTATTATTTGCAACAGATACCAAAACTGCGCAGGAGGTAAATGTTTTCGGTCGTTCTCTAACAGAGAAGGTGCTTTTGAAATATACAAAAACAAAGATGCTGAAATTGCTGCTTACACAACTTGTGGCGGTTGTCCCGGAGGGAATGTGGAGTACGCACCTGATGAAATGAAAAAAAACGGAGTAACGCATGTGCATTTTGCAACTGGTCTTATTGTCGGATATCCCCCTTGTCCGAATATGAAATATTTTGAAAAATATCTTACAGAAAAGTATAGCATGACCGTAATTTACGGAACACATCCCATTCCTCAGAAATATTTTATTACTCACAGTAAATTAAAAACGTGGAATACTGATTTTATGAAAAAAGTAATTCAGAATACACTTTGCAATGAGCAAATAAGATTAAATTACGACTAATTTTTATTATGAAAATAGCTATAGCCAGCGGAAAAGGTGGAACCGGAAAAACATTTGTTGCCACGAATCTTTTTTATTCTTTAAGCACTTTTGGAAATCATCCAGCTCTTGTTGATTGTGATGCTGAAGCACCCAACGCGCTTGCTTTTTTTAAGACCGAACTGTTGAATGTTTCGGAGGTAATGCAAGATGTTCCTGTTATTAATAAAGACGCTTGTGTGTTATGTGGAAAATGTGCGGAGTGGTGCAATTATAATGCAATTTTTATTTTACCGCCGGCTAAATTTATTCGTGTTATAGAAGATTTATGTCATGGCTGTGGCGCTTGTACTATCGCGTGTGAATATAATGCAATAACAGAGAAAAAAGTAATAGTAGGAAAAGTGTCTAAATCACTTTTTAATGATAAATATTTAATGCTTGAAGCTAAAACAGAAATTGGTGTCATGTCGCCTGTGCCGGTTATAAAAGAAGCATTAAAAACAGTAAGAGATAACTCCGAAATTGTGCAAACACTAATTATTGATGCGCCTCCCGGAACCTCATGCCCTTTTATTCAAACTGTAAACGAAGCAGATTTTGTTGTGCTTGTTACGGAACCAACTCCATTTGGTTTAAGTGATTTAAAGCAATCGGTTGAGACGCTAAATTCGATGAAAAAACCTTATGGTGTTGTAATTAATCGTGCCGGTTTAGGAAATAATGATATTTTTAATTATGTGGAAAAAGAAAAAATTTTAATGGAGATTCCATTTAGTAAAGACATTGCGTCAATTTATTCTAAAGGAAAAATATTATCTGAAGAAGATTCTGTTTATGCTGAAAAATTTATTGAATTGTATAATAAAATTATTAAAGTGTATGAAAATGTTTAAAAAGATTCTTGGAATTATCACAAGTGCTTTTGTTGGAATTGTTTTTGTTTTCTCGGGCTTTGTAAAAGCTGTGGATCCTCTTGGTTCAACTTATAAATTTATTGATTATTTTGAAGCTTTTAACTTGCCCTCACTTGATGTAACTGCATTCCCTCTTTCTATTATTTTAAGCGGACTGGAATTTACAATTGGTTTATGTCTTTTAATTTTTATTCAGCGCAAATGGGCGCTATGGGGAGCATTGTTGTTTATGATATTTTTCACGCCGCTCACGCTTTGGCTTGCATTAACAGACCCCGTGAGTGATTGTGGTTGTTTTGGCGATGCATGGATTCTAACAAACTGGGAAACATTTTATAAAAATCTGATTATTTTAAGCGCGGTAATTATTGCTTTTGTTTTAAAGAAAAATATCCCTGTATGGCTCTCTGTGCGTAAAGAATGGATTTTTACCGGGGGTATTGCTTTTTTAATTACTCTTTTTTCATGGTACAATTATCAACATCTTCCTGTAATAGATTTTCGCCCATATAAAGTTGGAAATTATTTACCCGAAAAAATGGTTATTCCTGATGACGCTCCACGTGATATTTATGAGACTTTTTTAACAATTCGCGATACAGTGAGTGGAAAGGAAATTAAAATTGAAATGGCGCAATATTCAGATGATTCAACCTATTGGTGTGAAGGATCACGCTGGAAATATATTTCTTCTTCAACTCCGAAGTTGATAAAAAAAGGATACCAGGCGCCTATTCATGATTTTAATATCGTGGCTGAAAATGGTGATGAAATTACAAAAGAAGTTTTAGCTGATTCTGTTTATTATTTTTTATTGGTAGCTTATGATTTGAAAAAATCAGATACGGATCGTATGGCAGACATAAATAAATTATACAAACAGGCTTTGGCAGAAGGCAATAAATTTATATCCCTGACAGCTGTTTCCAATGATGTAATTGAAGAATTTAAAAAGAAAAACAATCCTGCATACGATTTTTATATAACAGATGGTATTACTTTAAAAACAGTTGTAAGATCAAATCCGGGTCTGGTCTTATTAAAAAAAGGTACCGTACTGGCTAAATGGCACAACAATGATATTCCCGATTATGAGAGTATCAAAAAACAATATTTTAAATAATGAAAGAAATTGCTGTTATAAGCGGAAAAGGGGGTACCGGGAAATCCAGTATCAGCGCGGCATTTGCAAGCATCGGAGGAAATGTGGTGTTGGCAGATTGTGATGTGGATGCAGCAAATTTATATCTTATTTTTTATCCTGATAACGATGAGGAAGAAGTGTACATTGGTGGTGAAAAGGCAGTAATAGATTATTCTTTGTGTACTAATTGCGGAATTTGTACTGAAAAATGTCGTTTTGATGCAATTCTTTTTCAAAATGGAAAAACGGTAATATCTGACATTTCCTGCGATGGATGCAGACTGTGTGAACGGATATGTCCGGTTCAGGCAATTCACATGGAAAAGCAGGACAAGAGCCGTATGTATTCAGGATCATTCAGAAATGGAAAAATGGTTTACGGTCGTTTAGCACCGGGTAAAGAAAATTCAGGGAAACTTGTAAATAAAGTTCGTGAAAAAGCGAAACAAATTGCAAGCAAAGAAAATATTCATGTCATTATTATTGATGGGCCTCCTGGTATTGGTTGCCCTGTAATTTCAAGCATAACAGGTGTTGATGCAGCGGTTATTGTAACAGAACCTACGATTTCAGGCATATCTGATCTTAAACGAACATTAGATGTAACAAGTAAATTTCAGTTAAAAACCTGGGTGCTTATAAATAAATCCGATTTGAATAAGGATATGAGCAGTAGAATTGAAAGGCTTTGTGAAGACTTGGGTGTTGCGGTTGCCGGAAAATTGCCCTTCGACATTCAGATAGTTGAAGCTATGGTTAATAAAAAGAGCATTGTTGAATTTAATAAAGATTCTGAAATTGTAAAAATTCTTGAAAAAGTATATAAAAAAATCATTGTTGTCTGATAAAAATTTGATAGATAGCTTAAACCTATTATTAGGACTCATTTTATAAACAGGGCGCTCCTACGGAGCTTCAAGATTTATTTATATGATTTTTTTTATAAGCAGTATGTCACTATGTGACTATATAATAAAGAAACTCCGTAGGAGTGAACTGTTTATAAAAAGAACAGAATCAAACAATTTAAGCTCCGTAGGAGCGCCCTGTTTTTTATCGGACAATAATATAAAAAAATATTGAATGATTAATTCAGTTAAACATATTGGAATTTGTGTGAAAGAAATAGATATTGAGAATTTTTATAAGAAAATTTTTAATGGTTCTGTGGAAAAAACTTTTGAATTAAAGGAAGAGCAGGCATATTCTATTTTTAGAATAAAAAAACAAATAAAAATCATGCAGCTTATCTGCGAAGGTGTAAGTTTTGAATTGTTTATTCATGATAATCATTCGGACCAAGGTTTTACGCATACATGTATTCTTTCAGAACGCGCAGTGGAGATAGCAGAAAAGTCCAGGGATATGGGATATGATGTATATTCGCATAACAATCATCCTCCGGAAACTTTCTTTATTAAAGACAGTAATTTTAATTTATTTGAAATCAAAGCTGCAGAAAATGTTTGAAAGAGGAAAAAATAAAGGAAATGGAAGGAATAAAAACAGAGGCAATGGGGAAAGCCGTTTTTGTGTATGTCCTCAATGTGGAAAAACTGTGCCTCATACTAGAGGTGTTCCTTGCTCCACGATTACTTGTCCGGTTTGTAAGGTTTTTATGGTGCGATCCGATTTAAAAAAAAGTTATAATCAAAAACAAATATTTTCAGATAATACAAATAAAAATGTCTTTCCGGAAATTAACTATAGTATATGCAAAGTCTGTGGAATTTGTGTTAAGGCTTGCACTGTAGGTGCAATAACTTTGTTAAATAAAAAGGTGGTAATAAATAAAGAAAAATGTACAAAATGTAGTAATTGTGTTGAGGCTTGTCCAAAAAATGCAATTATTTTAAATTAATATCTGTTGTTATGTTTATTATGAAAGAAGCACGGAGCACGAAGTCTGAAGAATGGAGGCTGGAGAGCAAAGCCACTTCCGACTTCGAGCTTCGTGCTTCCAACTGATTAATTAAAAAAAGCATTTTGAATATTATAAATTAACATGAACGATATTCCTTACAATATTAAATTTTTTGATGATAATGTATTATCTTATGAAAAGTGGTTTGCTGAGAATTCTTTTGTTTTTTTATCTGAGATAAAGACTATACGGGAAGTTTTGCCTTTAGAGGGAAGAGGATTAGATATAGGAATGGGGTCGGGTTTATTTTCAAGTGCCCTGCAAATTAAAGAAGGAATTGAGCCTGCAAAAGCAATGCGGGATAAGGCAATTGAGAGAGGTTTGGCTCCCCTTGATGCTGTGGCTGAAAATTTACCTTACAGAAATAATTCTTTTGATTTTGTTTTAATGACAACTGTAATTTGTTTTCTGCATAATATAGAGCAAGCTTTTCATGAAGTTTTCAGGGTTTTGAAGACAAATGGGATTTTTATTCTCGCCTTTATTGATAAAAATAGTGTTGAAGGGAAAAATATTCTTAAGAAAAAAAACAAAAACGGATTTTACAAAGAAGCACAATTATATTCTTATTCTGAAGTGCAAACGCTTTTAGTAAAATCAAATTTTGAAGTTGATAAAACGATGCAGACACTATTTGGAAATTTAGATGAAATAAAAAATGTTCAGATACCTGAATATGGCTCTGGCGAAGGTAGTTTTGTAGTAATAAAAGCAAAAAAAAATAAATGAAATTAACTGTATTAATTGATAATGTAGCCGGAGGAAAATTACTGGCAGAGCATGGCCTCTCGTATCTTATTGAACATGATGAAAAAGCAGTACTGTTTGATACAGGACACAGCATGGCATTTCTGAAAAATGCATTTTCATTGGGCATTGATATTCCCTCTGATATTGATACCGTTGTTCTGAGTCATGGTCATTGGGATCACGGGGATGGATTAAGGTATATTCATAATAAAACATTGATTACTCATCCTTCTGCATTTATAAAAAGATATAGAAGGAATACAGACGTAAGCATTGGCCTTTCTTTGACCAAAGAAGAAGTTGAAAAGAAATTTCGATTAATTGAAACCGCCGATCCTTATTTTATTACAGAAAAAATAATTTTTTTAGGCGGTATTCCGAGATTAAATTCTTTTGAATCAAAACAGACAACTTTTGTAGATGAAAATGGGAATGATGATTTTGTTCCTGATGATTCTGCATTGGTATTGATAAATGATAATGCGTTAATTATTGTTGCAGGTTGTTCTCATGCCGGAATATGTAACATTATTGAATATGCAAAAAAAATTACAGGAATTGGAAAGATTAAAGCAGTAATCGGAGGATTTCATTTAAAAGGAAAAGATGAACAAACTCAAAATACAATTAATTATTTAAAAGGCATTAATTCTGAATATCTATTTCCTTCTCATTGTACCGAATTTGCAGCTTTGGTTGAGTTTTATAATGCTTTCGGATTGCAGCAGGTAAAGACTGGGAGAGTGATTGGGTTATAAAGATTTATTTTCAATGTTGAATTCCTAATTTGGAATTACGAATTAGGAATTGCAATTGTTAAGTTAAAAAAGTAAAATAATTCACAAAATATAAATAAATAAACATTAAAGTTATGGCTGGTCTTTTTGAAAAAATCAAGATGAAGGGAGTGAAACATTGTATTGTTGTTGCATCGGGAAAGGGTGGAGTAGGGAAGTCTACTGTTTCCGCAAATCTTGCAGTAGCGCTTGCAAGGGAAGGTAAAAAAGTTGCATTGGTAGATGCTGATTTATACGGACCATCTATTCCTGTTCTTTTCGGATTAAAAAATGTTCTTCCTTTAATGGAAACTGTTGACGGAAAAGAAAAAGTTTTGCCTGTTGAAAAGAATGGGGTAAAAATTATTTCCATTGGATTTTTTGTAGATCCGTCGCAAAGCTTGATATGGAGAGGTCCTATGGCTTCTAATGCCTTGCAGCAACTTTTTGAAAATGCGCATTGGGGCGATGTTGATTATATGATAATTGATTTTCCACCCGGAACCGGCGACATTCAACTCACAACGGTGCAAAAATTAGTTTTAGCAGGTGCTTTAATTGTTACAACTCCTCAAGAAGTTGCACTTGCAGATGCACGAAAAGCCGTTTCCATGTTTTCAAATAAAAGCTTAACAGTCCCTGTTTTAGGAGTCATTGAGAATATGTCGTGGTTTACTCCTGTTAATCATCCTGAAGAAAAATATTTTATTTTCGGACAAGGTGGTGGGGCAAGACTGGCTGCTGAATTTGAAACAGAACTTATAGGGCAGATACCTTTAGTTATGGAAGTAGGAGAAGCTGCTGATAAAGGCAAATGCGTTTTTGATATTTCAACTCCTCTTATTAGTGGTGTATTTGAAAAAATAGCAAAACAACTGATTGAAAAACTCAAATAATTGAAATTTGGACGAATTGGAACTTCTTATTTTGTGAAAAATAAACACACCCACAGTTATTTGTCGAATAACAAATAATTTTATTCATAACATTTTAATTGCTGAATGATTTTATCTGCATAAAATTCAATATTTTTCTCATCGTTTTTTATTTCATTTATTACCAAACTTGCCTGTATTCCCCATTTTCTCTGAACTTCATGAAGCAAGGATGTTCTTACAATCCAGATCATGGGTATTTTTGTACTTGTTAAGATTGTCGTAATTGTGTTCGCCCATCCATTATTATTTAACTCCAATGGACCGATTTCATCAATTATTAAAATATCTGACAGTTTGCTATCTTCCAGTAAAATTTTGTTCCCGATATTTATGGTTTCACTATTGAAATAATAGCTTCCTAAAGAAAGATCATTTTCAGAAAAACATTTTTCCCGAATCAGTGGAACGTATTTATTTTGCTTAATAGAAAACAAATCATATCCTTCAAGTTTTTCATTTTGATAAATACGTTTACTTAAAAGCCCACCAGTTTTTATGTTTTGCTCTTCAAACCTGACAATAAGTTTTTTCAGAAAACTTGTTTTGCCTGTCCCAACTTCTCCTGTAATAATAATAACAACATTTTTTTTATTTTTTATTTTATTATCTATAAACTGAAGCCAGTATTCTGATTGGTTTACTGTTTCCACAATTGCAGAAGAGAAATTTTTGAAAAGATATTTCGGATTTGGAAAGCTTGATATTATATAGGGAAGTGTGAACACAGAGGTATCTACAATAATAGATAACTGTCTGAAGCGCGACCTGAAAAAAATATTTTCAATAACCGGATTTTTAAGTTCTGCGCTAAGTGCTGCAAAGCTGAAGATAAGACAGGCAGCGCGTACATTCATATCTATTCCTGCCAGCAAGCCGAATATTATATTGTTTTGAACGCCCAGCCAGCCTAGTAAAACGGAAGAGAACAACGTAATAATAATAATTGAAAGCCAGAATTTAATTTTTTTCAGCCGTTGCATTACAAATTTATAGCGCCAAATAAGTATCACTAAACCAGAAATACAAAAAGGCATCCAGAAGTATCTTGGGCTATAAACAGACAGCGTCAGGCTGCTAATTATAAAAATGAAAATTAAAAACAAATTGAAAATCGAATAAGACATTTCGTTTCTTTTTTGAAAAAAAGGAACAACTTTTACAAGGTTAGGTGAAAAAATATCTTTTTTCAAAATACTTTTTTTTCCGATTATTATTCCTGCAATTGCTGCTATTAATCCCATCACTACATGTATCAGAAGATAAATCAGCAATGGATTGAGCGCAATTTTAGCGGCTGTTCCCAATAGCGATTCAATATAGATAAGGTAATTAGAATACATATCAAATATTTTGCCACCGAAAGTAATCAGGTAGCTAAGGATGGACTGTGCAAAATTCCAGGACATGGCTAACAGAGCGCCAAAGATAAATCCAAAATAATTTCGGCCAAAAGTTCTTGTGGCGGTTTCAAATAAAATTCCTTCTGTAATAATCGCGATCATCGGACCTAAAATAACAGCGCTTGGAGATAAAGGTTTCATCAGTGCGCATACGATTCCAGCCCTCCAGAATAGTCCTTTTTCACGCCAGGTATGAGCTATTGTTATCATAAGAATAATAGCAATACCTGTTAAGATGCTTCCACGAAAGGGAATTTTTAAATTATGAAGAAAACTGCCAATGAGAATTTCTGATGATGCCCAAAGGCAACCGATAACAGCAGCCTTCATCCATTTAACAGGCATGGTATTATTATCCTTCATAAAATTCTGGATTGAGAATACAGATTTTTTCAGCGCATTCGTGAATAAGATTGTAAGCGCTTCCGCCTTCAGCTATAATGGTAAAAATTCGCTCTGCATCATACAGACGGGTTGCTCCAAGTATGTGAACATTCCTTTTAAATAAAGGGTCTGGAACAATATTGCAACTTGGACCGACTATAATAATTTTCTGATTTTTATTTGTTAATGCTAGTAGTTCATCCAAAGTATTGTTTGCAAGCGTGGCTCCTGTAATAATCAATGTATCTGCCTGTGGAATTACTTTTTTTGCATCATTCACGGGAACATACAAATCCTGATGTTCGAGTGGCAGTGCTTTCTTTTCCAGTTCGAGCACTTTTAGTGTTTTTCTCTGAGAAAGGATTTTATCTATGTACGTACAAAAAGCCCCCACCATACAAATAGTATGGCTTTCTTTAATGTTAATTAATGAAAAGGGGTCGGTATTTTTTTTGATAATATATTTTTTTTCTTCTATAATTTTTGATGACAAAGCATTAATTGCAGCAATTTTCAAGACATGCGTCAATATATTTTTACTGTTTGATTTAAGCAGAAGAGATATATTTTGACCTGCTATTTTTCCCGGAGAAAAAATGTCTGTACTCTCATTAATTCTCGCACTAGCATTGTGAATTTCGTTGGATGGGGAAAAAGCCATACCTATTGATTTATCAGACAACTCAATTGCAGTAAAACGTATCCCTGCCATTACTTTATTTATAGTAATTGTTTCGAGTCTTTCTTTATAATGTGATTCAATAATTTTTATCGTTTCCTGGAGAATCATTATTTGAATATTTAAATTAGGATGTTGTACAAAATGTTTTTTTTACCAACATTTATTGTTTTTTTAATAGTGCATCCAACGCATCAAAGCTCATGGCGCCATCGTTTCTCCAGACTTGCTTTTCTTTTTTGAACAGAAGAAGAGTAGGAACTGTTAATACTTTCAGTGCTTTGGCAAGTTCATCATTTGCTTCAATTTCTGCTTTAATGATTTCAATTTTGCCTTTGTATTTTTCAATGAGTTTATTTATATCCGGTTCCATTTTTTTGCATGGAGCGCACCATGGGGCATAAAAAGATACAAGAACAACTTTTTTCGATTTTAATATTTTGTTAAAGTCATCATTTGTGTATTTAGTAGCAGTATTTGCAACAGCATCTTCACTTTTTTCAACCGGGTATCCATTTCGGTTCCAGTCTAAAATTCCTTTTTGCAGATTGTAAACTTTTTTAAATCCGTTTTGAACCATCCATTGCCCTGCTTTAGCACTTCGGCTTCCAGTAAGACAGTAAACATAAATGGGTTTTTCTTTAGGAAGCAATCCTGCTTTTTTTGTGAAACCCGGGTCTGCAATATTAATAGCAGATGTCCCTGCAATGTGACCATTTGCAACTTCTTTGGGTGTTCTTACATCAAGAATAATTCCTTCCCCTGATTCTATTAAGCTTTTAAATTTTATAGCATCCACATGTTCTAATTGCTGTGAGAAAACTGTATAGGGTATAAATAAAAAAAAGAATAAAATTTTCTGTTTCATAAATTTTCGTTTAATAATCTGCAAATGTAAAATAAATATCAAATTGTAAAATTGAATCCTCTCCGAAAAGTATCATTTCGTCACGAAAGCACAAAATCACAAAACCTGCCTTCCGCAGGCAGGTTTCACAAAAAAAACATTATTGATTATTAATGTTTTGTGGGTTTTTGAGTTCCTGCCTGTCCGGCAGACAGGTTCGTGTCCCTGCCTGCCGAAACGACAGTACAGGCAGGTTAGTGGCATTTTTAATTTATGGGGTTTTCGGAGGAGACTCATATAATGAATTTTGATAATAAAAGTAATAAAATTATATTTGTAAAATTATGAAACCAAATACTAATTTATAAAAAACATGACTATGAAAAAACTAATCCTACCATTGATTTTACAAGTATTAATTGTTACAATTACATATTCTCAAAATTGTAGTAAGTATGAAAAGGGCATGAAATTAAAACTTTCAGTAAAGCCGTTTGTAGCCGCAATTCAATTTCAACCAGATTTTTCCAAAATGAAAGATAAAAAGAAAGCAAAAATAATTGAAGAATATAATCTGCGGGTACTTGCTAACCAAGAAAAGCAATCTTATGGCGGAGATTTCGTATATGAAGTTGCTTCTGTTGACAAGGATAATGAAGGAGAGCGCGTTTTACTTAAATCTGAAATATCTGGAAAAACATATTTTTCTGTTATTGCATGCAAAAATGATACAATGTTAATTTATCGAAATGCTGATATTGTTTGGTCTATAGAAAAAGGAGATACGCTTGGTTATACGATTCAAGGTCCGCAGATTATTCCGAACAAACTTGCTGTAGGCGATAAATTACCTATTTATGAAGACGTGTCATTTTCTTTACCAATAAAAAATGAAATAACAGCCAAATGGCCAGAATTTCAGGGATATCATAAAAGTTATAGTTATAGCACTGGTATGGGTTATGATAGTAAATCAGGAAATTTTGCATCTGGAAAATGGAAGACAACTACGACAAAAGCTATTTACAAAAGTATTGATGTAAAAGGCAAACAAATTTTAAAGCCTAAGTTTAATTCTTTGCATTATATTAATGCTGTTGTTGAGAGAACTGAAGATGTTCAAATTGATGAGAAAAAATATACTGCTTATGTAATAGAAAGCGAGCACTGGACTAAGTTTAAAATAGATGTAAGCTATGAAATGGAAAGCGCAAATTGTGAAGCTTATTATAACAAAGCGATTGAAAAAATGGACAAAAAAATATCCAAGAATAATGTTAAAGCAAAAATTGAAAATGAACAAGGTTATAGTGTAACATACTTAACCGAATGGTTTGTTCCTGGAATTGGTATTGTGAAATCATTAGGCTATGATATGAATGGATTTATTAATTTAATGAATATTACAACAGCTCTGAAATAAGCAAATAATTTTATCGTTAATCCTACGGCAGTATATTTTTAAGAAACCCTCAGCTATAAAATTATTTTTTTCAAAAGGAACTATTACCCACGCCTGCTTATTTCTTCAAGACTTTGCCGCTTTAAAATGATAATGTTTTTATCATCTAATTTTATCAGCTTATCTTTTTCAAAGCTTTTCAGTAGCTTCACTGTGCTTTCTGTTGATAAACCGGCAAAGTCTGCAATATCTTTTCTCGATAAATGAGTGAAGAGATTCAGCCCTGTATAATCATCAGAACTTAAATAGAGTAATGCATCAGCCAATCTTCCATTCATTTGTTTGTACATGAGATTTGTTATAGATGCATACAAGCCCGAATTATGCTCACAGTAACGCTTTATGATGTTAAATGCAAATAATCCATTTTGTTTTACAATTGTTTCAATGGCAGATTTTTCAACTAAAAAGACTCTTGTCTCCGTAAGTGCTATTGTAGAATAAGAAAAAGTATTCTTGTTGAAAACTGCCGATAGTCCAATAAATTCACCGGATTTTATTATTCGTAAATTATAATTATGAGAGCCATCTCCTTCGACATATTGTTTTACAATACCATCCATAAGAAATAAAACATACGATGCAAAAGTGCCTTGTTTCGTAAGGTTCTCTCCTTTGCGAAAAAGTACTTGCGTCTTGCTGGCTCTTATTAATTCAACTTCATCGTTTGTTAACTGTTGAAAGCAGGGAGCTTGTATATCGCATACAAATTCTTTATCGGTTTCTGAAATGGGTTTCATGTATTGTAAATAAATTGTTATTCAAAAGTACAATATTTTTTTAAGAACATTTGTCAATATTTTTTTAGCACAAAAATTTACAAAGTATAAATTCTTTTTTACAAAAAAATATTCCATATAAAATAGCAAATAATCTGATACAAAAAAGGCTGCTAAAAAAATTAACAGCCTCTTTTCATAGAATTAGATTCTAATGCACCACATAGACTCGTACATTGACTGTCCCAAGATTTTTAACACTTCCTGTTCCGTTAAATATTGAAACCCTGATAACATTTTGCTGAGATACATAAGCTGTGAGCATACATCCTTGTAAATCTACATCAATTGATCCTATTATTATATCTCCAAAATTAACAGCAAACGAGTTGATTGCATTTGATGTATAGGTAGTACCATTAGCTAAATTTCCAATATTAAATGTTCCTGCCGGATCACTATTTATTTCTGTAGCAGAAAATGAAGAACTGATAATTATTGAATCTGCTGTTTGAGAAATTTGAATACTGGAGTCTCGGCTTGCAAGAATTTTTGCTTTTACGGGGTTTGTTCCGTCTCCAACTAAAATATTATCTGTAAAGAAAGAAGATGCTCCTGTTCCACCATTTGCTACAGGTAAAATACCTGTTACTTTCGTGGTAAGATTTATAGTGCTGTTGGCAATATCTTCATTAAGTATTGTACTGTTCAATATTTCAGAAGTAGTAATTGCTCCTGTGTTAATATCTTCGGATAAAATTGTTTCATTGAGAATAGTCCGGGAATCAACAGTTCCGGTGTGTATATCCTGATTAATAATTGTAGAATCAAGAATTTCAGATGTTGTAACTGCTCCTGTGTTGATATCCTCAGCAAGAATTGTTTCATTTAATATTGTTCGTGAATCTATTGCACTGGTATGTACATCCTCATTAATAATTGTAGAATCCAAAATTTCTGATGTCGTAACTGCTCCTGTGTTGATATCCTCAGCAAGAATTGTTTCA
>MEOG01000032.1 GCA_001769125.1 Bacteroidetes bacterium GWF2_35_48
TAAATAAATTACATCGAAATATGCAACCTTTTTTTTAAGTATTTATTAACATTATGTTGTTAATAATCAGAATATTACGAAGTCCGAAACGTTAGTTAGTAATAAACAATAAAAAAATTCTGGTTGACAAAAAAAAATATAAACAGTATTTGGAGTTTAAAAATTGGATTTTTTTAATTTGCTTGACACCATCATGCAGAGCCTTGCAGGCAGACTTCGGTCTTCCGATTGATAAAAAAAAGCGTAACATAAGTTAATAAATAATTTAAACAAAAGAAAGGATTTTATTATGTATAGCATATTAAGCGTTGATGATGAATTAGACATGGAAATGCTGATAACTCAGAAATTCAGAAAACAAATAAAAAATAATGAATATTGTTTTTATTTTGCTCATAACGGAATTGAAGCGCTGACACAGTTGGAAAAACATCCTGAAATATTTTTAGTGCTTTCAGATATTAATATGCCTGAAATGGATGGTCTGACTTTTCTTTCTGAAATCAAATTGCTTAAAAAAAATGAAATCCGCACCGTAATGGTTTCTGCTTATGGCGATATGGAAAATATCAGAACAGCAATGAATCGCGGCGCTTTCGATTTTGTTACCAAGCCTATTAATTTTGATGATTTGGAAATAACATTGAAAAAAACGCTTGACGAAATAGAGACGTATAAAAAATTTCAGAATGATCGGGATAAATTAATTTCTATACAGAAAGATCTTGCCATAGCTTATGATATCCAACAGTCAATGCTTCCAAAAAAATTTCCGGCTTTTCCCGACAGAAAAGATTTTGACCTTCACGGGCTATTGGAACCGGCAAAATTTGTAGGTGGCGATTTATTTGATTTTTTCTTAATTGACGAAGATCATCTTTTTTTCATGATTGGTGATGTATCAGATAAAGGAGTTCCTGCTGCATTATTTATGGCCATTTCAAAAACTCTTTTCAAATCACATTATTCATGCAATCCTCATCAGGATATTGCCGAAGTGGCGAAAAAAATTAACAGGACATTGGCAACTGACAATTCATCCCTGATGTTTGTTACTACTTTTATTTGTATATTAGACCTTAAAACAGGCGATGTGGACTATGTTGACGGAGGGCACGAACAACCTATTATTTTGAGGGCTGGTAACGAAATTGAAGTCCTGAAAAAAGTTACGAACCTGCCAATGGCAATTGATCCTGATTTTCCTTATGTAGTCTCAACATTTCATTTGAATCCCGGGGATGCAATATTACTTTACACCGATGGTTTGGAAGATGCTCTGAACATAGAAAGCAAAAGATATACTATCAAACCCAGCATTGAAGTATTGAAATCAATTCCCGCTAATGAAACACCAATGAATATTAACAATGCGCTTCTTGCAAAAATCAAGGAGTATATTGGAGATGTTAATCAATTTGATGATATTACGTTGATAACCGTAAGATTTAACGGTAATTAGTAAAAGATTTTTATCCTAATATTTTCTGATTATTTTCCCAAAATTTAAGCAAAGTTTTTCTCGCGACACATAATGCTTGGGAGGATTCGCTTAATCTCAGTGGTAAACACTTATGCGGTGTGTCGGAAAATTTCTTAATCCTACTTAGGGTCTGCTGAAAAAGTCTGTCGTATGCCAGATTCGAGGCGACAAGACGAAGATGTATAATAATACTTCGAGTCGCAGGCAACAAAGAAGATGGTATGCGACAGACTAACAAAACAAAAATATAAAATTATAAAAAGAAGGTGCAAGGATTTTTAATGAATCATTTATTTTATCTTGCACTTGTTATAAGAATAACATATTCTAATCATTTAATATCAAATACGTTTTGTGATTTTCAGCAGACCCTACTTATTTTTAGTACCGTTAAAAAGAGTAGGTCAATCCTCCCATAAAGTTAAAGCCCTGCATCTGATAATTGTTCCAGCGATAGTATTTTTGATTTGCAATATTGTTAAAATTCAGAAAAAGAGAGAATGCTTTATTATATCTATATTCAACACCAATGTTTGCATCCACAACCATATTAAGTTTTTTTGCAACAACAGGTCTTTTCCCATCAACCAACTGAGTGAAATCATAGGTTTTCGCATAACGTTCGCCAATGACAAAAACATCAGCAGAAACATAAATTTTATTTTGAAGATTATAGCTTGCACCTACGCTTCCTTGATATTCCGGAATATGCCATGCCTTGTCTTCGTTTTTTATTTCAATATAATGATTATAATTCCCTTTTAATCTGAAATGAAGTTTTTCACTTGCCCTTACAGAAGCCTCTCCAAATATTGTAACGAGCTGTGCATTGCTTGTTGTAACTAAAAATTTATTTTGCAATCGTTGCGCATTGTACATTGTTGTGTCATTTACATAGAAGCCGGCGTTCTGCAATTCGGTATACATTGCTTTTACATTATAAAAAGTATTTGATGTAATAGTTCCTTTTATACCGCCATATATGACCTTCCTGTGATTCGTGTTTATCATGTCCAGACCCGGCGCAATAAAATAATTTTCAAAGCCCGTGTTTCTGTAGGTATTCTGTTCAACATAACCTTTTAATCCAAAATACGGAATAATCAACTTTTTATATACAGCATATTGTAAATATACATCGGGATAAAAATGAAATTTTTCTTTCCAGTAAATATCTATCATTGCAGAGAGGCCTATTCTTACTTCCCAGAGATCTGTTACCCTGCTTACCCATGGATTTAATTTGATAAGCGCATTGGTTGAATCTGTAAAACTTTTCTGATTAAAATGAGTGGAAAAATCAAGTCCAAGTAATTCTTTGTTGTAATACTTGCTTAAATTAGCAGTGAGTGAAGCATGATTTTCCATGTTTTTATAAAAATCTTGGAAATAATAGTAATTGGCAAATATGTCGTAATTAAGATGACTTTTGTCGGTATAGTTTGTTTTAATTCCCATTAAAGCATTCGCAAGCATGAATTGTTGTTTTTTCAAGTCTCCCTTTGCTGTTGGAGGCGTTGTAATATTTGTGTCTTGAGCATTATAACCGTAAAAAAATGTCGTGTTATCTCTGTAATCAATATTGCAGTATAATGTTTTTTTATCAATAAATTTTTTCCCGGAAAGACTTACAAAATCGTCAACATATCCGGCATAAACTTTTTTCTGATCTTCATTTTTAATAGTACCAAAAGAGGATTGGTGTTTTAAAAAAGCATTCCATGTATATTTTTTTGAACGAAGGTTGTTGATGTATAACTCTGCCATGGGAGTAACATAATTGCCAAAACCAATTTTAGCATAACTGTTGTATAGTCTTGAAAGTGGCTCTCCCAGCATGGTTGCAGGCTTAATAGGGTCAATCTGAAAATCTGTTGGCAATTGTTTTGTCTCAATTGCATATTGAAACTTTGATTCAATAGTAACAGAATCTTTTATCAGCGGTAGCTCGCTTAATTTAAAGGCATCGGATATTGTGGGCGTGTAGGCTCTGATAACCTCAACATCCTGCGTTAATTTTTCATCATTTTGCGCATCTATGCCTGTAACAACAAGCGCTGCCATCAGAAAAAATATTATTTTAAATGTATTCATATTATATTGTTTTATTCTCTATCTAAACTTTCTTCTCTATAAGCAAATTTCTATTGTATTCCTATTTTGATATTCAATAGTGCAACAATTGATGTTCGGTTGATGTACAATTGTGCTACGATAGATGTACAATTGTATTTCTACCGAATTCCTATTGAATTTCACATTCCAAATTCCAAATTCCAAATTCTTAATTGAGTGTCCTACTCCTCTTCTTTCTCAATAAATAAAAAATCTTTATTATTTGAATTTTCATTTACCGAACCTCTTTCTTCAATCCCTTCAAGAATTTCATTTTTTTCATTTTTTAACGTATCGTTTTCCAGCTTCTGGTCTTCATTAAATAACTGATTTAATTTTTCTTCATTGTTGAAGTTTAGCTGTTCCTGAAGCTTAAGCGTATCTTTTGCCTTTTGCATTTCTTTTTCTCTTTCGATAATTTTTACTAAGCGTTCATTTGCATCTGAAATAATTTCATCTGTTGTAATGGAATAATTTTCAATAATGCTTTGCAGTGTTTGCTTTGCCTGAAAATCGTCTTTTTGGCGGATTAAAATATCTGAAAGTAAAATAAATGATTTTGCAAGCCAGTACTGGTGCGAAGTGTTCATCTCAACAAAGTCATATATGACTCCCTGTGCAATAGAATCTGCTCCCTGAATGTAATGAATAAGAGCAATTTTGTATTTTGATTCTGCACCTTCGCTGCTCTTGGTTTCTTTAGCAATTATTTTGTAGCGGGGCAATGCTTCATCAAGTCGGTTTTGTACAAAAAGACTTTGTGCAAGAATGAACTGTGCTTCGCGTATACCTTCACCTGAAAGCTTATCCGTAGACATCAATCTGCTTGCCGCCTCTGATGCTGCCGCAAAATTATTAGAAAGGTACGCTGCTCTCATTTGCCCTTGCCGTGAGATGAGCATATTATTTTTCACGTCAGCAACTTTTTCAAGAGCTGCAAATTGTTTATAAGCTTCTTCGTAATTTTTCAACTCAAAATTTAATGTAGAAGCTTTAAGCAGGGCGGGTTCTGAAAAAATATTTTTTGGTTTCGATGCAACCACGCTATACCCAATAAGCGCATCTTCATTTTCGCTGTCTTTATAATGGCACTCTGCTTTGTAGTAATGCGCATTTAAAGAAAACATACCATTAGGAAACTCTGCAAGATATGACCTGAGGCTTTCTTTTGCTTTCGGACAATTTCCATCAAGATAAAGACGTTCTGCAACTCCGTACATCAGAGAATCTTTTTCTGTCTGGCGCACATCTGTAATATCTGAATGTTCTTTAGCAAATTCAAAATAGGTGTTAATATCGTTTTTATCCATGTATACATTTTTCAATCCAATCATGGCCGATACAGCTTCTTGCGTATTTTTATCTTCAGCAATAATTTGTTTGTAAACCTTTATTGCGTCATCGTACTCATCGTTGTTACGATAAATCTGACCGAGATCGAGAAGACTCTTTTTAGCATATCCGCTGGATTGGTAATCTGAAAGAATTTTCTGATAATTTTTTATTGCAAGATCTTTCTGCTCTGTTATACTATAGCTTCTTGCCAGCTCAAAAGTTGCATCGTCAACATACGCGGATTTTGGAAAATCAGCAATGAGTTTCTGCATACTTGAAATTTTTTCATCATGCTTTTTCAGAAGTCCGAGTGAAAGCCCTTTCTGATACAATGCATAATCTGCATCCATTAAATTCAATGTTGCTGCTTTGTCATAATAGGGTACTGCGTCGGTATATTTTCTGTCAGAAAAATAACAGTCGCCAATTCTTATGCTTGCATCAGCGAGATATTTCGATTGTGTATCTTTACATTCTTTTTCAAATTTCCGAAACCATGATAAAGATTCTTTATAATCTTTTAAATTAAAATAACAATAGCCAAGATTGTAGTAAGCTGTCTGAAATTCTGTCAACTGGAATGCTCCATAGCTTTCAAGAAATTTTTTATAATTTACAATGGATGAATCATAATTATTTTGTCTGTAAAATCCTTCTCCCTTCCAGTAATAGCTGAGTGCTGTAAATTCTTTATTGTAAAAATTGTATTGCAATGATTTATTAAAACTTTCTATCGCCGTTTTAAAATCAAGATTTTTAAACAACTCCATTGCTCTGAAAAATGCAGCGCGCTGATAGGCTTCTTTAATATCATCTTTTTTATCAGAAATCAAATCCATAGAAGACAAGGCATCTTTATAATTTTTTGTATTCATATAGGCTTTTACAAGATACTGGTATGACTCCTGCAAGCGCGGTGATTGAGGATACAGATCAACGTATTCCTTGAATGCTTTTATGCCCTCGTTGAATGGATAAAAAGATAATTCATACGTAAGTTTTGCATTATTATAATGTGCGTCTTCTTTGATGATTTCATCGAAAGAATATTTTGCAGCAGTAGCAAAAGCCATACGCGCTTTTTGTTTCTCTCCCAGCTTCAGATAGCAATCGCCAAGATGATAAAATACATTTTGTGAAAGCTTGTCTTTGTAATCTAATACTTCTTCAAAATATTTTGCTGCTTTTGTTAAATCTCCAACTTTATAATACGCATAGGCAAGCTGATAACAGTCCTCTCTTTTATAAACATCATTTTTTTCGTTGTACATTTGAAGATAAGGAATTGCTTCATTGTATTTACGGGTTCTGTAATAAGCTTCTCCGATGATGCGTGCAATTTCAGGTTTCCTTTTTGTTGTAGCAGAGTCAAGGATTGTGGGCGCAAATTCTATTACCTTATCATATTTTTCCTGCAAATAATAAATCTGGCAAACATAATAGGGCACAACAGCCGCAAATTGTTCGTTTTTTGTAAGTTTTGTGAAACCAATAAGCGCTGTTTCATAATTTTGATTCGTATAGTTGATATGGGAATAATAGTAGGTTGCGGCATCTGCATATTCCGATTCAGAATCTTTTATTTCATAAAAAGATTTGACGGCTTTTTCAAAATCATTTAAAACAAAATAGGCATATCCGGTTTTGAAATAATATTCAGCAAGATCATTTTTTTTCAACTCATACTTGTCAACTTTCTCAAGCCAGGTTATTGCATGTTTGTATTTTTTCTCGCGGTACATGAATCTGCCCATTTGAAAATATGCAATTTTAACTTTATCGCTTTCAGGATTGTTTTCTAAAAATTTTGTCAGCAAATATTCTGCATCCGCATTAAAGAGTTCAACAGCGCAAATTGCAGCGAAATATTCTGCATCGCTTTTAACATTTGCAGGGGCATCTGAATTTCTAATGTCCTGAAATATTTTTTGTGCAGAACCGTATTTTTGTTTTTCAAAAAGATCGTAAGCTGCTTTTATTTCATGAACATCGTAAATAAGCGTTTTTTGTGCTGAGGAAATAAAGGGCAGCAACAGCAGAAATACTGCCAGATATAGGCTGGTGCATGTTTTTTTAATCATACGAAAACATTTTTAATCAGGTAAAATTATGTTAAAAAATAATTCATTTCCCTGCCTGAAAATCTTTTAATTAACAATCGGTTGTTTATTTCTATTTTTGTTGGCATAAGCTTTCTTTGTAATTTTGATTTTTTATATAGTGCTTGCAAGAAAAGTCCACTTTCTGCGTTACTCTCGCCTGAAAAGTGCTCATTTACATCAGTAAACTCCGCTTTTTCAGGCTTCGAAAGCCTTGAAATTGAACTTTTCTTATCAATCACTAGAGTTTTCTTGCTGACACTATATATCGGTCAACACTATTCGTTGATGATGCTAATTTTGGAAAATGTAGCTGAAGTCGGTACTTCGACTTCGCTCAGTAACAGGGAGAGGGGAGTGGGAAGTCGAAGTACCGACTTCCCACTATGTAATGAAAAAAGCAGCTTGCGTAAATAAGTAAATAAATGAAAATGTATATTTTAAAAACAAAAGGCACAGCAAAAATTCCGGATTATGTTCAGATCAGAGATGCAGAATTTATACTCTCTTCGCATTTTACTTTGAAAGAAATGAATGCTTCTTTGAGCAGGAACGGAATGGCAAAATACAAAGACAGGCTTATGGGAATCATTAATGATTTACCTTTTGGTGAACTCAAACAGTTTGACCTTTAAATTTTTTAGTGTTTGTCCATAATGTCCGATAGCTGCGTTCCTCTCGAATTGAAAACAGTCATTTACCAAAGTAAACTCCTTGGTTTTCAATTCTTCGAAAGCCTTGCTCTCGAACATTCTGACTCAAACACTGAGTTTATGGTTGTTGCCACGGTGACAAGCCTTTTTAAGCTTAAAAAATAACTCCATTGGAGCTTGTCTTATATAGCGGGAAATATTTATAATCCAATGCTATGCTAGGGTATAAAAAAATAGGAATAAGATTTTGACTGAAAATTTGTACGATTGCTATACAAAAAATTGAGAAGTTGAAGTTTGCAAATTTTATACTTCGACTGAGTTCAGTATAAATAATATAATTAAAATTAAACAGTATTAGAAGCGCCTAACATAAAAAAGCACAACATGTCTGAACCAATAATTAATCTTCAAAACGTTTCCATTTATCAGCAGGATAATCTGATATTATCAAACATTGATTTTTCTGTTTCCATGGGCGAATTTGTTTACCTGATTGGAAAAGTTGGCAGTGGCAAAACCAGCCTGATTAAAGCCCTGTATGCCGGAATTCCCTTAGCTGAAGGCAATGGATCCGTAGTATCTTTTGATTTGAATAAAATTACTCAGAAAGAAATTCCTTTTTTAAGAAGAAAAATTGGTATTGTTTTTCAGGATTTTCAATTATTAACAGATCGCACAGTAAGAAATAATCTTGTTTATGTGCTTCGCGCTACCGAATGGAATGACAAAGAAAAAATTGCGCAACGTATTAATGAAGTACTTGAAAAGGTCGGGCTTCCGGATAAAATAGATAAGATGCCGCACCAGTTATCGGGAGGAGAACAGCAAAGGATTGTTATTGCACGTGCGCTTCTGAATGAACCCGAATTAATTCTTGCCGATGAGCCAACCGGAAACCTTGATCCCGAAACATCCGACGAAATAATGAATCTCCTCATGTCAATAAAAAATAATGGCAATACGATTGTAATGGCAACACACAATTATTATCTTCTGAAAAAATATCAGGGAAGAGTTATTAAATGTGAAAACAGTAAACTGACAGAATTTGATGATAATATTGCTGCTATTGATTTCAGTGCGTTGGAATAGTTTTTTTGCAGACTGGAACGGGACAAAATATACTTTAGGATGAATTTTTCAGTCTATTGTTTGTAATTATTTAATACATTCTATATTTTTACAAAACTTAAACCAATTTGAAAGGGGGTGCGTTAGTTCAAATAAGTAAAATTTTATTTAA
>MEOG01000033.1 GCA_001769125.1 Bacteroidetes bacterium GWF2_35_48
AGAAAAAAATACCTCGACAAGGTTTATGCTGTTTTTTTTTAATGGCTTCTTGTATTCGGGAAAATGAATATATTTGCTATCGGGTATTGTACCAAAAAGGTTACATTTTCAATGAAGATCTTTTAATTTTTTTATTCTCAAAGAATGTTAATAATAAAGTTCGTGGGATTTGCGATAACTGAATTTTTTATGTTAACTTGCATTATCAATAATTTTTTAAATATGAAAAAGGGTTTAGTCTTTTTTTTAGTTTTCATATTATATTTTAATATTCAAAGTATTGCACAGCAGTTCAAATTTTATCTTGCATTTGAAGATTCAACAACAGCAAAAGATACTGTATGGTTTATTTGGGATAATACTTGTACTTACAATGTTGATAATACTTTTGGCGAAAGCTTTGTCTCAATTACACAAGACACATTTCAAGTTTATTTTATTCAGCCTAACTATGACACCACAAAAGTATTTTCAGCGCCAAGTCAGTCAACTACATTTTCAAGTTTGCTTTTTATACAACATTCTAAACCTCCTATTAAGATAAAATGGGATACAGCATTATTACATAATCATACCCTCCCTTTTCAAATTTCTAGCTCTTTTTTTAGTAATGGATATATTGGTTATTATTGGTCCACATACATTTCATTTTTTAATAACGATTCTATCGTTTTTCCTATGCCTTATTTTGACTATTTAACCGAAGGTTGGTGGCATAAAAACACAATTGCTTTTAGTAAATATCCTTATTATATAGAAAATCAATATATCAAAATATTTGAAAATTTAGAAATTACAACAGAAAACAATATTATTGAAGTCAGAGATAAACAAAATGTTGTTACAAAAATTTATGTTGAACAAGCAGTCACTAAACATCGCATAAAATTGAACAAAACTGATAATTATTTTAAATCTCAAAAATTACAGCAAGGAGAATATTTGCTTAAG
Source organism: Bacteroidetes bacterium GWF2_35_48 (assembly GCA_001769125.1). Lineage (GTDB taxonomy): Bacteria > Bacteroidota > Bacteroidia > Bacteroidales > GWF2-35-48 > GWF2-35-48. The sequence goes on from MEOG01000033.1 coordinate 952, forward strand.
CTTAATGCTAATGGAGAAATAATAGAAATACCAATAAATATTAAATAATGCGTGTCCTTAAAATATTTATAACTTTTATAATAACATTATTACTATCTATTTTTAGTAAATTCTACATTTTTTTTATTTCGTATCGTAGAACCAATGATATTTTATGTTTCTTGAATTTTGTTTAATATTCTTTGTGGTGCTTTATCTGTGTAAATTATAAATTCATATTATGAAATTAAAGCAATATTTATTAATTTGTATAACCTTACTTTTTTCATTTAATATATATGCACAAATATTATGGGAAGTTGAATTACCGATACAGGGTGAAGGCAAAAAATTGATAGTAACAAACGATAATCAATATTTGATTCTTTTAGGAACATATCCAACTAACGATATTTGCTTATTGAAATACTTACCTACTGGTGATTCAGTTTATATCAAGCATTGGAATAAAAACGGTTTTTATTCTAATATCTGTGATTATATTTTAACACAAATAAATGATACTTGTTTTGTTACATCAGATTGTGACGGCAATTTAGTCCTTTTCAGTAATATAGGCAATCCTTATTGGTATAAGAATTTTATCAAGCGAATAACAGCTTGTACTGCCAATAATAATGATTTAATAATATTAATTGGCGAATTAGGTTTCTATACATTACATAGACTTCAATTAACTGGTAATATTATTTGTGAAAGTCGTAGAGTAACAACTAATCTGATAAAAAAATACAATAACAATATTACTTGCTTCACTAATAATTATTATAACACAAATATGCCCCCTTCTTACTTTACAACATTTTTTGGTGTATATTTTGATTCTATCAACTTAAAAAGCTTTGGTTCAGCAAAAGGGTCTTTAATTGAATGTACGAATTCAGGTGGCTTTTGTATTTATAATAAAAATGAGGATCGAAATATTTTTATAACTGATTCAAATCAGGATTCAATTTTAGAAATGACTAATCCTGAGTTTATATATTTAAACCCACAAGAAGATATTGATTTTATTGCAACACGTGATTCCGGTTTTCTTTTAGTGGGTCTTGCACAAGTAAACTTACCAACCCAATTTAATTTTATTATAAAAATTGATAGTTTAGGTAATGTGCAGTGGAAAAAATCATATTCTTTTATTAGCGGATCTAAAATTGTAAATATTGTAAACTCAATTGATGGATATGGATATTTAATGTTGGTATATAATGAAAATTCACATTTGAGTTTTCTAGTCAGGATAGATGACAATGGTTCTCCTCTTTACAGCAACCCAAAAGTTTTTGAGCAAAAAAAAGAGTTATTAATATATCCCAATCCATCATATAATTGGGTAAATATAAAATTTCCGGAGGAAGGCGATTATTCGCTTTCGCTTTATAACTATCAATCACAAGAGCTTATTAATAATAAACTGGTTCATATATCAGAAACATTAATTGATATTTCAAACCTTAATTCTGGTGTTTATTTTTTGATGGTTGTTAATAAAAAAGCACAAAAATATTTTACTGATATTGTAATAAAAAAATAGAGTTCGTGCGGTTTTATTAATCATACAGTGAAAGCAAAAATTTTATAGTAGATACAGTTAAAAATTAAATTTTATGAAAAAGTTTATAAGTATTTTTATTTTGTTTCCTTTTTTTTGTTTTGCACAGCATGGGAATTACCCGGGTTATGTTGAAGACAATCACGATCTTGATGATAACGAAAATCGCAACCTTACTAATCGTTATGCACCTATTGGCAGTTCTTTCACACCAAAAGGTGATTTTAAAGGTTTGGTGGTTTATGTCGGGTTTAGCAGTGGTTCTGATTACGATCAAAGCATTGCAGGTTGGAGACCACATCCACATACAGATGTAGGATTTCCAAATTTTTCTCCTGTAAATTCAGGTTTGCCTTATGATATTGATATGAATACTGGCACAGCCATTAATCTATTTTATTCGAATAATTCCCAATTTACACAATATGCAAGCGATCCAAATATAAAGAATATTTCAAAATTTTATTATGAGATGTCAAAGGGGCAATTTCGTTTTACACTTGATGTGTATAAAGAAAGCGGTGTTCCAAAGCTTGTTCTAATTGATCCAAGCAGTGTTATAGGTACTGGTCAATCATATTGGAGAAAAATGAATAGATTGGTTTACCAAACTATAGCTCCGCATGTAGCTTGGAGTAATTATGATAATAGGACGAATAGTCCTGCTTATGATATAAATTATAATTATCTTACAACGCAACCTGATTTTAAACCAGATTTTATTATTATTATTTATCGTGTAATGAATGGCATGCTGCCTGTGGATGTTACAAATTTTGCAGCATCTTCACCAGAACCAGCTTTTTCTTACGATGGTTACGATTTTATTGGAAGTGGTTATACTCAAGCAAATGCCAGAGATGATTTTAATAGCCTCTTTATTCATGAGGCAGCACATCAAATTTTTGGTTGTCCACATTATGGAGGTGCAAATCAAGTTTCTGGTGCATATTTTTTTCCTGAAAACGGATGGGGGATGATGAATATCGGTTCAGGTGCTTTTTGGTCAGCTTTAGGTTGGGAGCGTTGGTATTTAGACTGGATACAATTAAAATCTAATAACCAAACTTTAAACTCGAATATTAATACAATATCCGATTTGCCTTTAAATGGCGAATTTATTTTAAGTGATTTTATTTTATCGGGTGATGTTGTTAGAATAAAAATTCCAAATGGAACTGGTAAAAATCAGTATTTATGGTTAGAAAACCATCAGGGGTATTCCATTTTTGATAACAGGCAATGGATAGAAGCTGGTGATGGGTTATTATTTCCTGCATCCCCAAGAGGAATTATGGCATATATTGAAGCAATTAATGATGATAAACATACTCCAAGTAATGTTGCATCAGGTGCTGGTGGTATTAAATATATTCATTCTATGGGGAAATTTGATTTTGCTTATGATCCTGTACCATTTAATCCATCACATTTATGGGATAATGCCATTTATAACTTTTCAGAAGGTGTTAGTAATCCAATAAGCGGTCAAATGCCATGTAATGCAATTATGAATGATTTTTATGGGTTAGACGAAACAATAACGAAAACTTATGCCACAAATTCTACATCTACGAATGATGAAGCATATTGGATTGTTCAACAAAACGGTACTTATACAGACATGTTTATACAAGGGGGTTCCTCCTTTCAAATTGGTCAAAAATATGGTATCAGTACAAATCCACTATTTATTAATTATCCTAATTATTATAGTAGCTTGGTTATTCCTACTAACCCATATTATTCTACTATGCCATATGTTGGCAGTTATTATTTAAATGGGATATCTATTGAATTATTAGAACAATATTCTGATGGTAGAATAAGGATAAAAGTAAGATTAGATGATGTTGATGTAGTTAATGATACAAGGTGGTCGGGGAATATAGAACTAAACGATATTACCCAAAATTCAAATCCAGATGTGTCATTACAAACAGGAAAAACAATTACAATTGATAAGTCTGGTACTCCTAATCGTCATACAAAAGTCAATGGTGCATTCATTAACCCCACCATTTTTATTTGCAAAAGTAATTCCTATTTCAAGCAACAAACAACATCAAATGTTGAAGTCATAAATGGTAGTGGTCTTCTATTGGAGGCATCAAGCACGTATGAAGTTAACAGCCATGCTAAACTTACAGTTAAAAATGGAAGTACATTATTACTTAGAGCAGGCTCTAATTTATTAATCAAAGGTACTGGTAAATTGGTAATAGAAGAGGGGGCGTATATCTGCATTGAGAACGGTGCAAATATTATATTGCAGGATGTCGAAAGCATAATAGATTTACAACCCGGTTTTATTTATGGCTCAAATTCAACCTTAAGCACTTTTTTAAGTCTACTTCCAAATTGTATGAATTTTTGTGATATTGCTTTTACCGGCTTAGGCTCAATCACAAACGAAACGCATTATAGCACTGCAATAACATGGAGTAATAGAGATTATCTGATAGTTGGGAAAGTATATATTGAAAATAGTAGTTCTTTAACTATTGCTAATGCTAATATTTATTTCAGTGAGAATGCTAAAATTATAGTTAAACCCAAAGGTCGTTTACTAATAAATGATTTGGGAAACCTTACAACTACATGTAACAACCTGTGGCAGGGCATCGAAGTATGGGGTAACCCAAATCAAAATCAATCATTGACAAATCAGGGCTTTGTAAGACTAACAAACGGTGCAACCATAGAAAATGCAATATTTGGCATAGTTGCAGGCAAGATGACACTTTCAACCAGTAATGCTCTCTTTCCTAATAATTATTCGTTAGATGCAACAACAACAGGTGGGATAATATGGGCAGACGGTGCAAAATTTATTAATAATCAGATAGGAATATT
>MEOG01000034.1 GCA_001769125.1 Bacteroidetes bacterium GWF2_35_48
AGAAACACAATATACAGCCAATACCGCAATGGTAACAATTTCTACAGCGAACTCAAACCTCGACGGTTCAGGTACTCTTGGAACAATTTTAACAGGGGCTTCAAATGGTACTTTAATAAAAACAGTTACAATCAAAGCAATTGGCGACACAAGTTTTGGTATGATTCGTTTTTTTGTTTACGAAGGAACCAATACAAAAATTCTTTTTGAAGTAAATGTTCCCGATATGAATCAAACAAATCGAGAACCTGCATTTGAAGTAACAATACCTGTTAATTATGTTTTAAAGTCAGGTGGTATTTTGAAAGCCGCTACGCAAAATGCAGAATCTTTTAACATAATAGCCGAGGGTTTAGATTGGGCTTATTATGGTTCCGTAAGACCAGAAAGTACAAAATATACTGCGAACACAGGATTGGTTAATATCGCAACTGCTAATGCTAATTTAAATGGTACGGGTACCATGGGGACAGTATTAACAGCTGCATTAAATGGCACATTGATACAAAGCATTGTAATAAAAGCAACAGCCAGTACATCACCCGGTATGATACGGCTTTTTATATATGATGGCGCAAATACAAAACTTTTCAGAGAAATTCCTGTTCCATACAGTACTCCCTCAGCAAGTGTTAATAGTTTTTCTCATCGTATTGATTTTGACGGTAAAGACTTTGCATTGAAAACAGGTTGGGTACTTAAAGCATCAACAGAAAATGCAGAATCGTTTAATGTCATTGCAGAGGGTTTAAACTGGGAGTATCCAGCGTAAATTTATAATAACAAAATTTAATATATAATTGATATGATAAATAAAAAAAAGCTACCAAATTTCACTAATAATAAGTTTTCACTCTTTAGAGATAATACTATATATTATCAGGGCTTCTCAGATGTTGGATATCAGAAAGATATTAATAATGAATTATTGTCAAATAAAGCAACTTTAGATTTATTAACTGAGGAGATAAATGAATTTACAAATGGCTCAATTATAGAAAAGAATTTTCGTTTTACTAAGGGTGATACAGTGGTTACTGATGCTGGCCACCACTACTCATACAGGTTTGACACTCAGTCTGACAATCATAGATCATTTTGGTTTATAAAAAAAATTGATTAAGTCTTTTTTATATACGCCTGATAATATTAGGTTTTCCTTGCAATTTTTAGTATATTATGTTATTTAAACATTATTCAGATGAAATTAGAAAAAATAAAATTTGAAGAAACTATAAAACTTACAAATAATCATGGAAATGGTGCACCTATTAATAAAGTATTCCATGATACTGGTCCAATTACAATTCAAAATGTAGATTATAAACGTGATAAAACTGGTCATATCGGTAGTTGGCAGTTTTGGTTTAAAGCCTACAAAGAATAAGTATGTTTGCAGTATAATTGTTCAGTTTTTTTTTTATTCAAATATTAAATTGTTAAGCTATGTCATTTATAGTAATACAGTTTCTCTGCAAGCATATTTTATATTGAATAAGACGCAAAAAAATATCAAATTTGCTACTCTCTAATTTATTTGAAATTTGGGTTATAATTTTTAATTGACAGCCTAATGATTCTTATCATCAGCGATGAAATTGATCAAAGCACAAATGATGTTATCGATTGGTTACGTTTTATGAACATGCCATTTGTAAGGGTCAATCCTGATAATAATGTATTTATTGAACAAATTGTCATTAGCAATCAAGGCTGTTTTGATTTTATCTTAAAAATAAATAATAAAAATATTAATTTTAATAATATATCTGCTATATGGTACAGAAAAGGTTCTCTTTCGAATGATTTTCTAAACTTTTTTGTTAAAAAGATAAAAGATAAAAATATTTTAGAATATTTATATTATGAATGGTCTGCTATAAAGAATTTTCTGTTTTTTGTTTTTGAAAAAAAACATCACTTAGGTAATTATTTTTTGTCTACACCTAATAAATTAATTTATCTTCAGAAAGCTGCTGAGTGTGGACTTTTAATACCTGCAACCCTTATCTCATCAGATAAAAATGTGTTGCATAGTTTTAAATATAAAAAAAAAATTACAAAATCAATACAAGATATTTTTGGCGCAGTTTATAATTTCACACATTATTTTAGTCTAACTGAGCAGGCTGATAATTGTTTTTTAAATAAGCAGTTAAATTTTTTTTTCCCATCTCTAATACAAATGCAATTAAATAAATTATTTGAATTGAGAATTTTTTTTATTAAAAATGAATTCTACTCAATGGCAATTTTTTCACAAGAAAATAACAAAACCAAAATTGATTATAGAAATAACGACAAGCGATTTCCTAATCGTTACGTCCCTTTCAAATTACCATTTCATATTCAAGATAAATTAAGTAATTTAATTAAATGGACTAATTTAAATACTGGTTCAATAGATATGGTTGTAACAACTTCAATGGATTATTATTTTTTAGAAATTAATCCATGCGGTCAATTTGGTTTTGTTTCCGAAAATTGCAACTATTTTATTGATAAACGAATTGCTAAATATTTAATTTATGAAAAAGAATCCTTTGAATGAATTTTTTTCTGATTCTGATTATAAAAAACTTCCTTTAAGCTTGCAACTTACGAGGAGTAACCCTATAGGTAATAGTTGCGATGCTATAAATCTAGTAAAGGTTGATAAATATTCATTATCTCTCTATGAAGTATTTGAATTATATAAACCAATTTCGAAAATAATTAAATATAAAAATGTCGTTAAAAAATAATTACTTTATATTATTCGCAAATTGTATTCCTGTAAAAGGTGCAAAACGATCTATAATTTGCGATTTGCAAAGAAATATTATTAAAATTATTCCCAACAGTCTTTATGAGATACTTACTCAATATAAAAAGTTTGATATATCAGAAATAAAACAATTATTTAATAGTGATCAAAATTTCATAATTGATGATTACTTTCAATTTTTAATAGAAAATGAATTTGGGTTTTGGACCACAAAAGAAAATATTGAATTATTTCCTCCATTGCAATTAAATTGGGATTCTCCAAGTCTTATTACAAATGCCATTATTGATATAAATAAACATTCTAACTTAAATAATTTACAGAAAATTTTCTTGGAATTAGATGAATTAGGCTGTAAGCATATACAAATTCGCTTTTTTGATAGTGTTTCAATAAATAGAATCATTTCAATTTTTGAAAAATTTGAAACAAAGCTTATCACTTCAATAAGCTTAATTATTAAATTCTCGAAAGCAATTTATTCAAATATTAACATTTTTATTAATATTAGAAGAATTACTCACATTACTTTATTTATGGCTACTGATAATAGAGAAGAATATAAGGGGCATCTTAAAATTATTTGTGTAAAAGATAATATAACATCATCAAATGATTGTGGTAATATTGATTTCAATTATTTTTTTTCAAATATTTATTTTTTTTCAGAATCTCAATATTATAATTCCTGCCTTAATAGAAAAATAAGCATTGATATCAATGGTGAAATTCGGAACTGCCCCTCTATAAAAAAAAGTTACGGGAATATTAGAGATTTATCTCTTAATGAAGTAGTAAATAAAGCTGAATTTAGAGTTTATTGGACTATGAATAAAGATCAAATTGAAGTTTGTAAGGACTGCGAATTCAGGTATGCCTGTTCAGATTGTAGGGCATTTATTAAAGATCCCGCCAATATTTATTCTAAACCTGAAAAATGTTCCTATAACCCTTATAACGCAAAATGGGAAACAAACTGTTAATCATATTATTTTTATTCATTTCTATTTGGGGGTATCCGCAGAATTTAGTTACAAATCTAAGCTTTGAGGAATTCACAAAATGCCCCGACAACTGGAATGATATAAAATATGTTCGAGGGTGGGAAAAATCTGCAATGTTTTCATGTGATTATTATAATAGTTGTGGCCTTGATTGTGTTTATATCTATAAGCCTTTTAATGCTGGTAGAAATTGGATAGGATACCAAAAACCAAAATCAGGTTATGGCTATGCTGGGTATATAGCATATAGTGAATTCCTAACCTCAAAATTACTTGAAAAATTACAATTCGGAAAAGAATATTATGTCGAAGCCTTTGTTAGTCTTGCTGATAAAAATGAAGAGTCCTCAAAAAATTTTGGCTTTCTTTTTTCAGATGAAGAAATCACTCCATCAAATCTAAATAAATTTAAAGATAACGCAATAGTGATTATTCAAGATTATATTGATGATAAAAAAAATTGGACAAAAATCTGCGGAACATATTTAGCATCTGGGACTGAGCAATATATTACAATCGGTAATTTTATAAAAAAAAATAAATATAAACACCTGAAATCAAATAAAATTAAGCGTAAACGTTATACTCCTCCATATTATTATATTGATGACATAAGTGTAAAATGCGCAAATTGTCACCAAAAATCGCAGGATTCATTAATAACAAAATCCGGCACATTTCACAATGTCGAACCTGTCACGTTAATCGAACAAAATTCAGACAATAATTTTGATGAGTTAAATAAAGCAAATGATTATTTTACGTTAAAAAATTTACTGTTTGTAACAGATAGTTCAACTATCCTTTCCCAATCTTATAAAGAATTAGATATGCTTGTTTCTTATCTTGTAGAACATCCTGCTGTTAAAATTGAAATCCGTGGGCATACAGATAATACAGGAAAAGAAGAATATAATATCGAATTGTCAAAAAATAGGGCGAAAACTGTTGCTGTTTATTTAATAAACAAAGGTATTGAAAAAAGCCGAATTTTTCATAATGGTTTTGGTAGTAGCACACCAATAGCGAGTAACAATGATAGTATTGGAAAAGGGTTAAATCGGAGAGTTGAAATTAAATTTTTTTAATAATTATTTATGTTAAGAAATTGACAAATAATTAATACAATTGACCTGTATATAATAACAACTGTTTCATTAAGAAATAAGAAAATCCTATCGTACACCGCCTGGTACATTGGCAGGTCACACATTTCCGCCTAAAATCCGAAACCTGCCAAAGAACCAGCCAGTTTTTGCCCTCTTTTTGCCACCTTAAAAAATAAATTTTAACAATCCCACAATCCACCGCTTTTGTATAAGGTATAATTTTGAAAATTCGTCAACAGATAATTATAAATATAATTTATAAAACGGAAATGATAAAATTTAAAAAGGTTCTTGTGGAAACCGAACATATTGCTAACACTGCGCGTAGCACAATTTTTTTTTATTTAAACCCGCAAGCCCTACGGGCATGGCGGTAGGTCTAAGGTAAAAAAAACTGTGCCAGCGCAGGTACCGTTATGGGCAATGCATGAAAAAATCAGATACGAAAATCGACGCACCACAAA
>MEOG01000035.1 GCA_001769125.1 Bacteroidetes bacterium GWF2_35_48
CAAATATGGAAGCTAATTTATTAACAATCAAATGTTTATAACTGCAAAACTGAAGTGAGAAATGTTAGTTAATACTATTAATCAGTGAATTAAATCTGTGCTAATTCGTGAAATCGGTGGCAATTCAATAAAATGATACTTTTCGGAGTGAACTCAATGATATAATCATAATATTCCGGAAAAATATTTGTTTGAAATAAAATTAATGCTAAGTGATTTTTTTGCACAAAAAGTAAGTGAGGCAATGGATAATTTTTGTAATGAAAATAAAGTTACAGAATAGGATTAACTTTCAATAAAACTGTTTTGCAGCATATTCTTCATTTGCAAACAATGGAACTACCTGAAAATATTGCGTTTTGATCCTTTATCAACAAAAACCCATCTCTTAAAAAATCCGATTTTAAAGTTTTACCACCTACATTTTATTTTACATTTGCAAAGAAAAATTTTAATACATGGGTACAGTAATATTATATTCGATAATTGTTCTTGCCGGAATAGCAGCAATATTTGCTGTTATTATCTATTTCGTAGGAGAAAAATTTAAGGTATTGGAAGATCCCCGGATTGATGAAATCCAGGACGTATTACCTGGCGCAAACTGTGGTGGCTGTGGTAAAGCAGGATGTCGTGCATTTGCTGAAGCATTAGTAAAAGCAAACAGTTTTGAAGGTTTATTTTGTCCTGTCGGGGGAAATGATCTTAATAAAGCAATTGGTCCAATATTGGGTATTGTTGCAGTAGAAAAGGATCCGGAAATTGCGGTTGTACGTTGTGCCGGAACTAAAGTAAAAGCGCCTGCAAAAGTTGAATTCGATGGTCCAAACACTTGCCTTTTTGCACACATGCTATATCAGGGAGAAAGCGGCTGCTCTTTCGGCTGTTTTGGGCTTGGCGACTGCGTTGTATCATGCCAGTTCGATGCAATTCAAATTGATGAAACAACCGGCTTGCCTGTTGTAAATGAGAAGTGCTGCGCTTGTGGAGCTTGTGTGAAAGCTTGCCCCAGAAGCATTATTGAACTTCGTAAAAAAGGTCCAAAAGATCGCAGAATATTTGTTTCATGCGTTAATAAAGAAAAAGGCGGTCCTGCTAAAAAAAATTGTGAAGTTGCATGCATCGGATGTAGTAAATGTGTTAAAGTATGCAAATTTGATGCAATTACAATTACAAATAATCTTGCATATATTGACTTTAATAAATGTAAACTTTGTCGCAAATGTACTACTGAATGTCCAACAGGTGCAATTTGGGAACTTAATTTTCCTGAAAGAAAACCCAAAGCTGAACAGGAGTCGTCAGCAGAAGTAAAAACAGAAGCTTAATAATTAATTAAAATAGGAAGCAATGCTAAAAACCTTTAATATAGGTGGAGTTCATCCTGAAGAAAATAAGCTTTCAGCCAATGCCCCTATTGAAATACTCCCTTATCCGAAAACAATGATTATTCCGGTTGCGCAATCTCTTGGTGCGCCTTCGATTCCGGTTGTGGAAAAAGGAGCTAAAGTAAAAACAGGTCAACTGATTGCAAAAGGTGAAGGATTTATTGCCTCAAATATTCATTCTCCTGTTACAGGAACTGTAACGAAAATTGATGATGCTCTTGATTCATCGGGCTATAAGAGAAAAGCCATCTTTATTGATGTTGATGCAGAAGAATGGGAAGAAGGAATTGATACTTCCGCTGACCTGAAAAAAGAAATTACACTTTCTTCTGAAGAAATTGTCAATAAAATCAAAGAAAAAGGCATCGTGGGATTGGGAGGAGCAACATTTCCCTCTCATGTAAAAATGATGGTTCCACAGGGGAAAAAAGCGGAAGTTCTCATCATTAACGCTGTAGAATGTGAGCCTTACCTCACTTCCGACCATCGTTTGATGCTTGAAAAAGCTGACGAAATTATGGTGGGTGTCAGCATCATTATGAAAGCCCTGAATGTAACCAGAGCTATTATTGGTATTGAAAACAACAAGCCCGATGCCATTGCGCACCTATCCAAGATTGCAGCAAATTTCAAAGGCATTGAAGTCGTGGCGCTGAAAGTAAAATATCCTCAGGGAGCAGAAAAGCAACTTATCAAAGCTGCCATAAACCGTGAAGTTCCTTCCGGGAAATTACCCATTGAAGTAGGTGCAGTTGTTCAAAATGTCGGAACTGCATTCGCTGTTTATGAAGCCGTCCAAAAAAATAAACCTCTTATTGAAAGAGTGGTTACAATTACAGGAAAAGGACTAAAAAAGCCTTCAAACCTGATGGTTCGTATCGGCACGCCTGTTACTCTTCTTATTGAACATGCCGGCGGAATGCCTGAAAAAACAGGAAAAGTTATCAACGGTGGACCTATGATGGGCAAGGCGCTCAATTCTGTTGATGTACCTGTTGTTAAAGGAACATCAGGAATTGTTGTTGTTCAGGATGAAGAAACTAAAAGAGAAGAAGTATATAATTGTATCCGCTGCGGGAAATGTGTTTCTGTTTGTCCTATGGGATTAGAGCCCTACCTGCTTGCCGTTGTTTCTGAACAGGAAAAGTTAGAGGAAGCTGAAAAAGATAGAATAATGGATTGCATGGAGTGTGGCTCATGCCATTATACATGTCCATCAGGTCGTCCGCTTTTGGACTATCTACGCGTGGGTAAAAATAAAATAATGAGATCAAGAAAGAAATAAAATGGGAATATTAACTGTATCTGGGTCGCCGCATGTTCACGGTAAACAGGATGTAAAAAAAATTATGAGGGGAGTGATAATAGCACTAATCCCTGCAATGCTGGTTTCATTCTGGTTTTTCGGAATTGGAGCTATTGTGCTCACTTTAACAGCTGTGGCATCTTGTATGTTATTCGAATTTCTTATTCAGAAATATTTTTTAAAAGGAAAAGTAACTATCACAGATGGTTCTGCAATAATTACAGGCTTACTTCTGGCTTTTAATGTGCCAAGCAGCCTCCCAATATGGCAAATGATAATAGGAAGTTTTGTTGCTATAGCTATTGCAAAAATGACCTATGGAGGCTTGGGTAAAAATCCATTTAACCCTGCTTTAGTGGGTCGTGTTTTTTTATTGATTTCGTTTCCTGTAGACATGACAACTTGGCCAATACCACATGCTATTTTCAGCACTGCTCCGGTTGCTGATGCCATCACAGGACCTACCGCTTTAGGAGTAGTAAAAGAAGGTCTAATGAAAGGGGAAAGTCTTTCTCAACTTATGAGTAATGTTCCTTCTTATACAGACATGTTCATTGGTAATATAGGAGGTTCATTAGGAGAAATTTCCGGTCTCGCTATTATATTAGGCGGTATTTATATGCTGATTCGCAAAATTATCACTTGGCATATTCCGGCTACCTTTATTGGTTCTACTGTAATTTTTACTGGAATTCTTTGGCTTATTAATCCTGAAAAATTTGCTGATCCTGTTTTTCATGTACTAGCCGGAGGTTTGTTGTTGGGTGCCTTATTTATGGCAACAGATATGGTAACATCTCCTATGTCTGCAAAGGGTATGATTATTTTCGGTGTCGGGTGCGGTGTGTTAACGGTTCTGATACGTACTTGGGGAGCTTATCCTGAAGGCGTCTCTTTTGCAATCCTTTTAATGAACGTTTGCACCCCATTAATTAATAAAGCATTTAAACCTAAAAAATTTGGGGAGGTAGTTAAGAATGGCTAAAATAAAATCAAATATTAAAAACATGGTGCTTTCATTATCAGCGGTTTCTGTTGCAATGGGTGCAGCTTTAGGATTTGTTTACGTTAAAACAAAAGAGCCAATTGAAAAAGCGAAAATTCAAAAAGAAATTGATGCTATTTCTACTGTTGTACCTAAATTTGACAACAACCCTAAAGCAGAACAATATACATCAGAGGGCTTGGCATTATATCCAGCAAAAGTAAATGGTCAAATTGTGGGAACTGCAATAAAAACCACTACAGAAAAAGGCTTCAGTGGGCATATTGCAATCATGGTAGGTATGCTTCCCGATGGAACTATAAATACGTTTACTGTGCTTGACCAGAAAGAAACACCTGGACTTGGAACAAAAATGTCAGAACCGAAGTTTAAAGATCAGTTTTCAAAAAAAAATCCATCAGAATTTAAATTAATCGTTAAAAAAGATGGAGGAGACGTAGACGCTATTACAGCTTCTACAATAACAAGCAGAGCTGTTTGCGAAGCCTTACAAAAAGCAGCAGATGCATACCAGAAAGGAGGAAAAAAATGAGCTTGTTTAAACATTTTACGAATGGTTTATTAAAAGAAAACCCATCTTTTGTTTTAGTCCTTGGTACATGCCCTGCTTTGGCAGTTACAACATCAGGGATAAATGGTTTGGGCATGGGAGCTGCAACTACATTTGTTTTGATATGTTCTAATGTAATTATATCACTTTTAAAAAATTACATTCCAGACAAAGTTCGTATTCCTGCTTTTATTGTAATTATTGCGACTTTTGTTACGATCGTTGACTTAGTTATGCAAGCATACGTTCCGGATTTATATAAAGCATTGGGTGTTTTCATTCCCTTAATTGTTGTTAACTGCATTATATTAGGTCGCGCTGAAGCATTTGCTCAAAAAAATTCTGTACCTGCTGCATTAATTGATGGAATTGGAATGGGGATAGGATTTACACTTGCAATAACAATTATGGGTTCAATAAGAGAAATTCTTGGGAATGGTTCTATTTTTGATATCAAATTTTTAAGTGATAATGCAAAAACCGTATTAATTTTTATTATGCCTCCGGGTGCTTTTATTACTTATGGATATCTTATTGCAATTTTTAACCGTATTAAACAAAAATATAATATCTAAATTATGGAATACTTTAGCATAATTATACTAGCATTATTTGTAAACAATGTTGTATTAGCTCAATTTCTTGGGATATGTCCATTTCTAGGTGTTTCTCAAAAAACAACAACAGCCTTGGGTATGGGTGGAGCCGTTATTTTTGTTATGACTTTGGCTAATATTGTAACGTATTTAATTCAAAATTTTATTCTCATCCCAATGGACGTTGAATTTTTACGTACAATCACTTTTATTCTTGTTGTTGCTTCCCTTGTTCAAATAGTTGAAATTATTTTAAAAAAAGCAACTCCTTCTTTATATCAGGCTTTAGGAATATATCTTCCCCTTATAACAACGAATTGTGCTGTTCTTGGTATAACAATTTTGGCTGTACAGAAAGATTATAATATAGTTATAAGTGCTATTTATGCTGCATCTACTGCTGCTGGTTTTACTATTGCTATGGTTTTAATGGCAGGCATTAGAGAACAATTAGAACTAACAGGATATCCTAAGGCAATGAAAGGATTTCCAATATCGTTAGTTACTGCAGGTTTATTGGCTCTTGCTTTTATGGGTTTTGCGGGTCTTGTAAAATAAGTTTTTAAAAGAGTAAAAAAAAAGTTCTGCCTCAAGCAGAACTTTTTTTTTATTGTGGCTGTAACTTTTTTATTAATTCATACGTCTCATTACTAAATTTAATATTTAAAGTTATGACACATTTTAAAATCTTTTTTATGATTGTTTTTTGTTCAATAATCTTAGGAACAAATGCCTGTATTAATATTGAAACCATTGAAGGCAGTGGAAAAGTAATAACCGAAAATCGCGATTTAAAAGGTTTTAAAGGAATCAAAGCCAGTTCCGGACTGATGGTTTATATTTCACAGGGAGATACTGAAAAAGTAGAAATCAAGGCCGATGATAACATTGTAAAGCTTATCAAAACAGAGGTTAAGGGAGATATGCTTTATATCACTTGTGAGAAAAATTTAAAAAACACAAAATCACGGAATATATATATTACAGCAAAAGAAATAAATTCTATTGAAGGCAGTGCCGGAGTGGAAATAAAGACTACGAATCAAATAAAATCAAAAGCAATAAGCCTTTCTTCTTCGAGTGGTGCCTCTGTAATTGTAGAAATAGAAAGCGCAGCCGCAAAATGCAAAACAAGCAGTGGAGCTACATTAATAGTTTCAGGAAAAACAATAGCTTCTTTTATACAGTCGAGCAGTGGAAGTAGTTTTAATGGTTTTGAACTGGAATGTGAAACTTCAGATGCAGAAGCTTCAAGTGGATCAACAATTAACATATTTGCAAATAAAGCTATTACTGCAAAAGCTTCAAGTGGCGCTAGTGTTTTGTATAAAGGAAGCCCCGATGCTGTTACTAAAAAAGCAAGTTCCGGTGGCAGCATAAAAGGAATTTAGTTTATGTTTTATAAAACATTAGGATTTTGCAATTATTTTTTTAGTTTTGAAAACAGAGACAAAACTAAAATTATATATCATGCAAAAATTATTATTATTAGGAGATGAAGCAATAGCACAGGGCGCAATTGACGGTGGAATATCCGGAATATATGCTTATCCCGGAACTCCTTCAACAGAGATAACAGAATATGTACAGCATTCAAAACAGGCGAAAGATCTAAAAATTCACAGCCAGTGGGCTACCAACGAGAAAACAGCCTACGAATGTGCGCTTGGAATGTCTTATGCAGGAAAAAGAGTCATTACTTGCATGAAGCATGTTGGATTAAATGTTGCTGCCGATGCTTTTATAAACTCAGCAATTACAGGCGTAAATGGAGGTCTTATCGTAGTTAGCGCAGACGACCCTTCTATGCACTCTTCACAGAACGAGCAGGATTCAAGGTTTTATGGAAAATTTGCTTTGATACCCGTTCTTGAACCGGCAAATCAACAGGAAGCTTACGATATGACTTATGATGGGCTTGACTTTTCAGAAAAATACGGAGTTCCTGTAATGCTTCGCCTCACAACAAGGCTCGCGCATTCACGCTCCAGCATTGAAATAAAAGAAACCAAAAAACAAAATGATTTAAAACTTCCCGGTAATCCTACTCAATTTGTCCTCCTTCCATCTATAGCCAGAAAACAATACAAAAACTTATTGGAAAAACAGGCTGCATTTGAAGAGGAATCAGATAAATCTAAATATAATTTTTATGTGGAAGGAACAGATAAAAGCTTAGGGATTATCGCATGCGGACTTGCTTTCAATTATCTTTCAGAAAATTTTTCAGGCAGCAAATGTCCTTATCCGATAGTAAAGATAGGGCAATATCCTCTGCCCAGAAAAAAAATCGAACGGCTTTTTGCTGAATGTAAAGAAGTTTTGGTTCTGGAAGACGGATATCCCATGATTGAAGAACTTCTCAAAGGTTATCTAAATAAAGAAAAAGTGAAAGGTAGGTTAGATGGCACTGTTCCTCGCGATGGAGAGCTTGATCCGAATATTGTTGCTAAAGCATTGGGTCTTCCGAATACTGTTTTAAATGAAATTCCTTCTATTGTAAAAAACCGTCCACCCTCTATGTGTAACGGCTGTAGTCATATTGATGTATATAATGCGTTGAATGAAGCTATAAAAGAATATGGAGCAGGAAGAGTTTTTTCAGATATCGGATGCTACACACTCGGCGCATTGCCACCTTTTAATGCTATAAATTCCTGTGTAGATATGGGCGCTTCTATTACGATGGCTAAAGGCGCTGCTGATGCTGGTTTGGTGCCTTCCGTTTGTATTCTTGGGGATTCAACTTTTACGCATGGTGGTATGACCGGATTGCTCGACTGCCTCAGAGACAATTCTCCTGTTACTATTATAATTTCTGATAATTATACAACTGCAATGACAGGTGGACAGGATTCAGCAGGAACTCAGAAATTAGATAAAATATGTATCGGACTCGGCGTGGAACCCTCACATGTCAGAATTATGAATCCTCTAAAAAAACACCATGAAGAAAATGTGAAAATTTTAAAAGAAGAATTTGCCTATAATGGTGTTTCTGTTATTATTCCTCAAAGGGAATGTATTCAAACGGCTGCAAGAAGTGCAAGGGAAAAACGTTCACAATAAATTGTTCAAATTTAAAATCAGAAAAAATGAAAACAGATATTATATTAGCAGGAGTAGGCGGACAAGGAATAATTTCCATTGCAGCCACAATTGGCATGGCGTCGTTAAAAAATAATTTATATTTTAAACAGGCCGAAGTCCATGGCATGAGCCAAAGAGGAGGCGCTGTGCAGTCGCATTTCCGCTTATCAGATAAAGAAATCGCTTCAGACCTTATTCCTATGGGCAGTGCAGATATTATTCTTTCTGTAGAACCTATGGAGTCATTAAGGTATCTCCCTTTTTTGAGTGAAACAGGCTGGTTGGTTACAAATACCCGCCCTTATGTGAATATTCCGAATTATCCGGAGCTCGCTGAAATTATTAAAGAAATTGAAAAACATCCGAATCATATTGCTTTGGATGCAGATCAGATTGCACAAGATATTGGCGCTGCACGTTCCTCCAATATTGTGATGTTGGGAGCTGCTTCTCCTTTTATTCAGATGCCATTTGAAAGCCTTGAAGAAGGGATTCGTAAAATTTTTGGCAGTAAGGGAGAAGATGTTGTCAACGCCAACCTAAAAGCGCTGCACGCAGGAAAGCAATTTTCGGATTCAAAAAAATAGAGTATCAAAAGCAGGGAAACCTGCTTTTTTGTTTATGCAATCCTGTGAGGTATGAGCGCTGGCAAGTGCGCATGAATATCCTCACAGGTTTGCGGAAGTGGAAAAAAATAAAATAAATGAAATTTCCAGAGTTAAATATTATCAAATATCTTATTCTGATTCTCTGTTTCAGCCAGATTTCTTATGCGCAAAAAACTATAAACCTTAAGCCTGATAAGATATTAATTTATAACAGAAATTTTTACTTATCTGATATTATTGATGCCCGAAAAGACACCGGTAGTATTGGAATCAGCACAGATAAACAGGAAATTTTTATTGAGCAGGGAGTTAAATTGGCTTTTCTTAATTACTTCTTTACTGCGTTACCTAAAGAACAAAAAAGACAGATACCAGTTGTTCTTAAAGTAAATAAAATTCTTGTTACAGAAGAAAACGAATACAGCGAAATTGCGACAGCGATAGCCGAAGTAGAGTTTATGGTAAAATCAGATGAAGAGTTAATCAGCATTTTTAAAACTGAATCAGAAGTTAGGGAAAGCGGTTCTGGAATAGCTGCTTCACATGAAAAAAGAATCCGGTTTGTCTTATACGATTGCTTAAAAAAATTCAGTGAAAATGCTTGGAATCTTGGAGCAAAAATTAAAAATGTGAAAGAGATAAAAGAGGCAGGACCGTTTTCAGAAAAAAAACAGGACAGAGGGAAAATCATTTATGATAATGAAACTGCTAAATCGAAAGAAAAAATTGAAAAGAATCGAAAAAGACAAGATGACGATATGATTCCGCTTAAACAAAAAAATATTTTTGCCGTAGGTTTTTTACTTGGAGGCATCTGTCTTGTTGGTTTTGAATATGAAATAAGAGTGCATAATTACATCGGCTTAAATTTTGGCGCAGGTTATCCCGGTTTTACGGGAGGAATAAAAATTCATACAGGATCCGGCAGAGACAGTCATTTTTTCAACCTCAGTTTCAAAGATTTTTATTATGGATTGATGAATGCTGCAGGCATAGAATGGGGAGGCAGGTGGGTATTTCGTGATGGAAAAAAATTAGGACTTCTCTACCAGTTCGGATTGGTTTACCAGACAGGAATTAACAAAGATTTAGAAAAACTTTTATACAATGGAAAAGCGTATTCGAAAATCAGTCCGTTTTTTGGTGTTGGATTAAGCTGGTAAATGGCTATTCATCATCCATCTGAATAAAAATCAAATCAGGATCTTCTTTGCTGGGGGTTTCTGTTTTTGCGGTTTCTCTTTTTTTCTTGATTTCTTTTAGCCATTTCTCATACGCTTTGAACTGAGTCGTATCCATAATAGTTTTTAACTCTTCATTGGCTGTTTGGTTTCGCTTATTTTTTGCATTTGTGGCAGCAGTAAGATTTTTATGGAATTTTTCCCTGTCAAGATCTTTTTGCTTTTCGCGTTTATAAATAACGTCCCACACATAAGTTCTTTGTTCAGGCGTAAGCTTGCAGACTTCTTTTAATTTATTTGCAATAGCATCTGATCTTTTATCAGGAGTCAATCTGTTAGGAATATCATTGCTTGCTATTAGGCTGATTGTATTGTACAGATTAGCCAATATGAAAAGAGAAATAATTAAGGTTTTCATAATTTTTTTTTTACAAATTTACAAAAAAGAAACATCATCTATATTACAGACGTATTTTTTTCCATCGGTTGCCTCTAATTGCAATCTTCCGTGTTCATCTACTCCTGTTATTTTTGCTTTTTCTTTTTCCCCCAAAATTTTATAATTTGCCATTTCCTGAAATCTGTATAAAGAGACAGAGTACATTTTATCAATTTCTTTATATTTTTCATTTTCAAGAAGCGAAAAATACTGAGAAATGCTCATGATTAAAACTTCAAGGCTGTTTTTCAAATCAAGATTAATACCGGTTAATTGTTTTAAAGAAACAGGATTCGGTGCTTTGCTCCGGAAATAAGTCTGATTGATATTTATTCCAATTCCAATTAAAGAAGATGCAATCGTATCGCCGGCAATTGAGTTTTCAATTAATATACCTGCAATTTTTTTCTTCCCTACATAAATATCATTCGGCCATTTAATGGTAACATCATCTACATAATTTTTCACAAAAGCTGCAATCCCTAATGAGACACATTTTGAAATATAAAATGCCTGTTTAGCTTTCAAATATTCAGGGTAAATGATAAAACTGAAAGTCAGATTTTTTTCTTTTTCACTTTCCCAGTAATTATCTCCTCTGCCTTTTCCTGCTGTTTGTTTATCGGCTATTACGAGAGTTCCGTGAGCAAGTTTTTTTTCGTTCTGTAATTTTTTCAGATATGCATTGGTGGAATTCACTTTTTCAAGTTTAATGATTTTTGAGCCAATGGTTTCGTTTTTCATATTATCAAGTTAGAGAAATATATTATTATTGCACCTTCCCTTTAAACGTCTTTAAAAATTCATCGTATTTAGTACTTTTAAATTTATCGTCTGCCAAAAAGTGTAAAACAGGCTCTATTCTTTCTGGAGGGAAGTAGCCCTGAATTTTTTCAAGCATTTGAAATTGTTCGCTCATTATCATCAGCGAGGGATAAAACAATTGTTTGTTGAGCATCGTAATGACAATCTGATGCGGGTAATTCGGCGCTAATTTTTCATTGATAAAAACCTGATCGAAAACTTTAATTGTATCTGTGTCTTCTGCTGTTAATTTAACCGGGTAATATTTTTCATTTATATATTTTACAATTTCAGGATTATTGTATGTTGTTTTGTGCATAATTTTCGATGCATTGTTCCATTTTGAAACAATATTAATTAGAATTTTCTTCGGATTTTTTTTAGAAAGTTCAACAGCATCGGGGAATTTCAGCCAAACTATTGTATCAGCTCTTATGACAGAATCTTTAACTCTGAAGGTTTTTTCAAAATATTTTTTAAAATCATCGTATGGCGCATTTCTGTTCACTCTCTCTGCAAAATAAACAAGCAAGGGCTCTATATCGTTTGGTGCCATGTAACCGGGCACAGGAGAAGGATTCCCTGTCTCATCAATATAAACAATTGTCGGGTAAGAAAGCTTTCCTTTCATGAGTTCAATAGCAAGACTGTGTGTTGCTTTTTTGCCTGTTCCTTCATTTTTATAATATTTTCCTTTGTACAAAATCGAATCTTTTCCTTCTGCATCAAAGCGCACAGGATAAAAGAATGTGTTGATATAATCTGCAATTCCCTGATGAGAAAATGTATTTTTCATCATAACTTTACACCAACCGCACCAGTCGGTGTAAAAATCAACAAGAATGGGTTTTGGAAATTTTTTACTCAGGCTGTCTGCTTCTGTAATGGAAATCCATTTTACCAGACCATGCGATTCAACATCTGACTGCACCTCTTTGGTTTGTGCAAATCCTGAATAAGAAAAAGCAAATAGGAATAAGAATAATGCTATTGTTTTCATTTCTATATTTTTTTACAAAGTAACAATAAAATATGCTATTATAAAAGTTATATGAGATTCTCAATTACCGCTTACCATTTACCATTTTACCCCTCGCTCTCTACTGTACAATCGTTCCATGGAACGATTCTTTACAGAATACCACCCACCTACGGATTGCAATATCTCTTAATTATATTATAAGAATCTTTCATCCCTAATTCTCCCGCTTTACTTAAATCAATGCACCCGGATTTATTATCTTTCAAATAAAGATATGTCAGACCGCGATTAAAATAGGCCTCTGCCAAATCATTTTTAAGATCAATTGCTTTTGTATAATCTGAAATAGCTCCTTCATAATCTTTGATTATACATTTTACATTGCCCCTGTTATACCATGCATAAGGAAAATCTGGAACAGACTGAATAACGCGGTCAAAATCTTTTAGTACATTATCGTAATCGCTTAGGTTATGATCATTTTTATTTTTATCGCTTTGAAGATTTTTTTTCGCATCCTGCCATACAAAGGCATCTTCATCAACAGACTTCTGATATTCGAGCATTTTAAAACGGGTAACAGCGCGGTTAAAATATGCGAGCGCAAAATCAGGCTTTAGTTCAATCGCTTTCGAATAATCCATGATAGAACTGTAGTAGTCGCCTTTCATGTTTTTTAAAATTCCGAATTCAAAAAATAAAAAACAATTACTTGTTGTATTTTCACTTACTGAATTTAAAATAGTAATGGCTGGCGATGATTGTACAAAAGCACTATCCTCAATATTGCATAAAATTAAATTCACAGGAGCTTTGGCTTTTTGATTAAGATCTTCTACATGAAAAGAGTAATATGTTTTTTTTTCTGTATTTAAAGAATCCTGACATTTAAAAGTAATAATGAAATTTTCCGCAGCTTCAATGCTTACATTTTTATCTTGTATTCTACCGTTTAAAATTATTCCATTAGAAATGCCAAAATCATTATCGAATTCAATCATATTATTCAGAATATGAGTAGTATCCATAAAATTCCGAAGCGATGAATCCCTTTTGCTTTTTTCGTAAGCAGTCATTTTTTCGTATGCAATTCTTAAATCCTGATTAGCTGAATGAACCTGATTTAATTTCATTTTAGCTTCTGCTCGCGCCATATAGGCAACAGCAAAATCGGGAAAAACCTGAAGCGCTTTGGTAAAATCATCCACTGCGCCTTTAAAATCGCCGATATCCATTCTCACAGACCCTCTGTTATAATGCGCAAGTACATTATCTGGCTTCAGTTCAGAAACTTTTTCATAATCGGCAATTGCATTGTTATACGCACCGATGTAAGACTGAAGAATTCCTCTGTTATAATATGTAAGCGCATTTTTTGGATCAAGTTCTAATACTTTATTATAATCGGCTAAAGTCCCCGAATAATCTAACAATTTATATTTAGCAAGCGCCCTGCAATAAAAAGCAAGTGGATCAAGTTCATCAATTTTAACAGCCTTGGAAAAATCTGAAACTGCTTCGTGATAATCTCCGGTTTCGTATTTGAAAATCCCTCTTCGTACATAAGCTTCCGAATATAATGGATTGTATTTTATTGCGCTGTTCATATCACTAATTGCGCCGACAGAGTCTTTGAGTAATGATTTTATAATCCCTCTGTTAAGGTACGCACCAGAAAATTTTTTACGAAGTTTTATTGCTTGATTGTAATCATCGAGTGCTTTTTCATATTTTTTTTGCATAGACATTACAATTCCTCTGCTGAAAAAAGTTCCTGAATTTGCAGAATCCAGCTCAATAGATTTGTTGAAATCTGCTGTAGCACTTTGGTGATCCCCCAGCTGTTCACGGGCAATTCCCCTGTAATGAAATGCATCAGAAATAAAAGGATTGTAGTGTATCACTGTATTGTAATCCTGCTCTGCTCCTTTAAAATCGCCAAGATTGTATTTTGCAATACCCCTTAAAAAGTACGATTCGTAGTTGTCAGGTTTTACGGATATTACAGAATTAAATGTTTTTATTGCATCCGTAAATTCATTTCTCTGCAATTGCATTCTGCCCGTAAATAGATAGCGTTCTGTATTCAATTGTGCAGTTAAAGAAAAAGAAAGTATTATAAAAATGATTGTGTGATAATATTTATTTGAAAAAGCTGAGTTTATCATTTTTGTTCTTTATATTTTTCAATTAAAAATGATTCAAGAATGCCTCTCCCTACCTTAAACAATTCATCGTCAAATCGAATGCCTCGTGAATACGTTGTTCTTCCTCCTGATTTATTTTCTATTTCATTTATTGTATTTTTCAGCCAGATAAAATCTTTCAGTTTTTCTTCTACTAGTGCACAAATTTTATGTATATATTCAAAATCATGCTCTGTAAGATAGCCTGTGTTGGCTTGTTCAAAATCAGATGGATTTACACCCAATTCAAGCTCAGATTCATACTGTGCAACTCGAATTATCTTTTTTAAATATAATTCGTTGCCTTTTATTTCATCAAGGTTATTTATATTTTTCACAACTTTTGTATGAGTAATATTTATTTTAATTTTTTTTTATTATTTATCATTGCACAATTACTGTACGATCGTTCCACCTGTGCTGAGCCTGCCGAAGTATGGAACGATTCTACAGTACTTATCCTTGCCAAAATATTTCAAACAAACGATTTTTCTTAAATATTATTTTTAATGATATCATATTTTCTATTTTTACAAATCTAAAATTTCATGTCATGAAAACCATCTTTTTTTCTATTATTTTTATTTTACCTCTGATGAGTGTTTTTTCACAGGATGTTGATTCCGTGCAAATAAAGAAATTCTTTGATGATGCGCTGAACAGCAAGATTTCTTACAATAACCTTTCAAAGCTGTGTAAAGAGACTGCCGGAAGAATTTGTGGTACTCAAAAGTCGCTTGATGCTGTTTATTTTACAAAAAAAATGATGGAAGAGTTGAAATTTGATACAGTGTATTTACAGGAGCTTATGGTGCCACATTGGATACGTGGGGAGAAAGAAACCTCCGGTTGCACTTTAATGAAAACAGGCGCTAAATATATTTTTAATGTGTCTGCGCTTGGAATGTCAATTGGAACAGGCAAAAAGGGTATTACTGCTGAAATTATTGAAGTAAAAAGTTTTGATGATCTTAAAGCTTTGGGCGAAAAAGAGGTTTCCGGAAAAATTGTTTTTTTTAATAAAGAAGCAGAGCAGTCGTATGTTTTAACATTCAGAGCTTATGGCGAAATAGCAGGATTTCGTTCACGCGGCGCTATAGAAGCAGCTAAATATGGAGCAGTTGGGGTAGTGGTACGATCTGCTACACTTGCGCATGATGAATATCCCCACACGGGAGTTATGCGATATGATGAGAATATAAAAAAAATTCCGGCTGTTGCTATTGCAACAAATCATGCGGATACATTGAGTATGCTTTTAAAGAAAGATAAAAAATTAATTTTTCATTTCAAAACAAACTGCGAAACAAAAGAGGATGTGAAATCTTATAATGTTATAGGAGAATTTTGCGGAAGTGCATATCCAGATGAGTTCATAACAGTAGGAGGGCATATTGATGCCTGGGATAATGGGGGAGAAGGAGCGCACGATGATGGCTGCGGATGTATGCAGGCTATGGAGGTAATAAGAATATTCAAAGCTTGTGGATTTAAGCCGAAAAGAACCATTCGCGCTGTAATGTTTATGGATGAAGAAATTGCGCAACGAGGAGGGAGAAAATACGCAGAAGAAGCTGTTCGTAAAAATGAAAAACATATAGCAGCCATCGAAAGTGATGCGGGATGTATGTCGCCAAGAGGTTTTTCCATGGATGCAGGCATAGATACTGTCAATAAATTCATCCAATTTAAAAAATATTTTGAACCTTACGGGATGTACGAATTCAGAAAGGGATACGGTGGAGTTGATATTTCATTTCTTAAAAAAAATGGAACACCGCTAATAGGCTTAATGACCGATAATCAAAGATATTTTGATTTTCATCACTGCGCTTTCGATACGTTTGATAAAATCAACAGAAGAGAAATGCAAATGGGAAGTGCCGCCATAGCTGGATTGGTTTATTTGATTGATAAATACGGACTATAAACAGACAGACCTCCTACGTTACAGTACAGTACGTACTGTACTGTACAATCGTTCCATGGAACGATTCTTTATTGATTACGATTTAGAAATAAATACTAAAAGCCTTCGTATCATTCTGCCAAAGGCAATTTACCATAGCCAGCGCATTCTTTTCAAAAAACGATAAAGGCGTACTTGTGTCTGCTGCCAATCTTTTCAAACGATCCAAAATGTCTTCGTATTCAGGATAACTGTTCTGCATCCATTCTAAACGTGGAAGATCTACCTGCATATTGTAGCGCACCAAAACATGATAATTATTCTCATTCATAACATTTCAATTTTAAATTTATATCCCTAATACGTAACTATTTTTAATTTATAACATATCCTGAAAAAAAATATTTAAATAGTATGAATACTCGTATATTTTCCTGAGTTGCTTTAATTGGATTAAGAATCAGGATTAGGATTTAGGATTAAATGGTTCGACATCAAATTCCTTAATCCTACTTCTACTTCTTAATCCTAAATCCACTATTTCTCCCTGCCTGCTTTACGCAGTCTGGCAGGCTACTCCTACTCCATTATCAATTAACATATCTTTACCGAACCATACAATAAATTTAGGTATTCATCCAGACAATCATTTAAATAAAATGGTAATGCAAACTCATTGCATACCTCGCTTGTAATCTTGTAAAAAAAAGATACGATTATGAGCTATCAGAAAAATGATTTATTTAAACTTGTATTGCGTGCGCAATCTAATGACAGAACCGCTGTATCAAATGTTATGGAAGCCAGCAGGGAAATTGTAAACCCGGTTATTAATATGTACTTTAAAAATTACGACGATCAAAAAGATGTAACGCAGGATTTTCTTGTACACAAATTATTATCGGGTATTAATAAATTTGAACCCTCACGTGGAAATTTTGAATCGTGGATAAAAAAAATGGCTTCTTGTTATTGTATAGATGTATTACGTAAAAGAAAAACTGAGAAAAATTTCTGGTCAGCTGAATCTTTAAACACTGAATGGGAGTCCCGGCTTAGATATATTCCTTCTGAAGAAACAAACGAAGAATTTTATGCAAATAAAAGTAAAATGCTGAATTCTGCGATGGCAATGCTTAACCAACGAAAAAGAAATATTCTGGTATTATTTTATCAGGAAAATTTAAGCTATAAGGAAATTGCTGGTAAACTAGGAAGCACAACAGGTTCTATTGGTGTAGAAATGCAACGGGCAAAAGAAGAATTAAAGAAAAATCTTCAAAATATAGGATATGAAAAAGCTTCTTGTTTTGAAATTTGAAATGTGTTACAGCAAGCATCTATGCCTGTTTTTGATAATCTTGCTTTTTGGAAAATGATTTTTATTTATCCAATTATTGAATCTACTCCGAAAAGTACTTCTTTATTATTATGCCACTGACCTGCCAGACGCAGAATAACACAGATTTAAATCACTGATTAATAGGCGTAATTAATCTGTGAAAATTCGGTGAGCCACGAGGCGTGTATATATAAATACCTAATTGTATGAAAATTTTCTTGTTTTGTGAAAATTAAACGCACACACAGTTTTTGTTGAATAACCTTTATTTTATGATTAGAATCAGGCTATTTCCGAATAAGTAATCATTTTTTAAATTATTTTTACAATTTGTATTTTTACAACAGATTGAATGATAAAATCAATTATTTTCAGGCAGCTTCTTCTTTACATTATTACACCTCTTGCTATTATTTTAATAGTACTGGGAATTTTTAATTATTTTAATAAAATAATATCAAAGATAAACTTTTACATCTTATTTTTTTAATAAATAGAATTGATTTTTGTCATATTACGTTATTGAAAATCCAGATTCATTTTTTTCTGTAAAATACTCAAATTTGGATTTTTTTCATTCAAAAAATTAAATTTATCAGCATCTGTATATATTTTTTTTGTTTGTGTATTATCCTTTTCAACGACAGATGTTTTTATCTGAATATGACTGTTTTTCAGTTCTGTTTTAAGATAATTCAGTAGTTCTGTTTGAATTTCTTTTAAAGCTGTTTTTAAGGATGCATTTTCAAAGCAAATTTCTATAATGTTGTTCTCTGTTAAAACAGGATTCAGGCTTGTCATAGTAGAATAAAATCTCGGTTTGTCTGCTTTAATTTTCTCTGCAAATATATTCCATGCTTGCTGAAGTTGTTCTTGAGTAAAAGTTTCATTTAAAATAGTTTCTTTCTCTGTTTCTATTTTTACTTCATCTGCGACAACTTTTTTATTGATATTTTTAATGGATATTGAAGCTGTGAGAAGATTCGTATCCGCAGGCTTGGTAACTTCTTTCTGGGCTGAAACTGATTTAGGTTTCGCTTCCGTTAAAATTTTAGGGGGTGTGGTAGGAGGAGTAACAGGTTTTACTGGTTCTTCAACAGATTTTTTTTCTGAAGGGATTTTATTTTCTATCAGCTCAGGCACACGGGTTATATGGCACAGTTGTATAAGTGCCATTTCTACATGAAGCCGTTGGTTCTTGCTACTTTTATATCCAACATCACAATTACTGCATACATTTAAGGCTTTAAAAATAAAATCAGGAGAACACAATGCCGCTTGTGATTTATAGCGTTCACGTATGTTATCTCCGACCTCTAGTAATTTTAATGTGGCATTATCACGACTTACAAGAACATCTCGCAAGTGACTTGCCATTCCTGAAATAAAATGATGCCCGTCAAAACCTTTAGAAAGTATTGTGTCGTAGGTAAGCAAAACTTCGCTGATATTGCCTGTCAGAAAATATTCTGTAAGCCTGAAAAAATAGTCGTAGTCCAGTACATTCAGATGAGCCAATGCATCATCATACGTAAAAGCAGATCCGGCGAAACTTACAATCTGATCAAAAAATGAAAGTGCATCACGCATGGCTCCATCCGATTTTTGCGCTATAATATTCAGCGCATCTGAATCTGCATTTATACCTTCTTTTTCTGCCACATAAGCCAAATGATGCACCATATCTTCAATTCGGATTCTGTTAAAATCAAAAATCTGGCATCGCGATAAAATAGTGGGAATAATTTTATGTTTTTCGGTTGTAGCAAGGATAAAAATTGCGTATGCAGGCGGTTCTTCAAGGGTTTTAAGAAAAGCATTGAATGCGCTGCTTGACAGCATGTGAACTTCATCTATGATATAAACGCTGTACTTCCCTATCTGTGGTGGTATTCGTACTTTATCTATAACTAATTTTATATCATCAACAGAATTATTTGATGCTGCATCCAATTCATGGATATTGTATGATCTGTTTTGGTTGAAAGACATGCAGGATTCGCAAACATCGCATGCTTCCATTTCTTCGGTCGGATTGTAACAATTGATTGTTTTTGCAAAAATTCTTGCGCAGGTTGTTTTTCCTACGCCACGGGGACCGCAAAACAGGTATGCATGGGCAAGATGCTGAATTTTGATTGCATTTTTTAATGTAACTGTTATCGTATGTTGTCCTATAACTGTATCAAAAGTATTCGGACGGTATTTTCTGGCAGAAACAATATAGTTTTCCATTGCTTTTTAATTTTGTACAAATATAAAAATAAATTATCCCTTACAAATTATACGTTAAATCAAATAAAATATTAACAGATAATTAATCCATCTTATAATTTTTATAAAAAAACAGCCCTACGTATTGTAATTAGGGAAAAATCATTATTTTTGTTTTTGGAAAGATAATTTACGGTATAACTTAAACTCATGTATTATGGAAGAAAAACACCTTACCGATTTTTATGTTCATAAATTTTATGGTTACACGGGACCTAATCTGTACCTGAACAAAAAAGCACTTGTCTTTAATTTATTTATTGATCCTGAAGGTCCGAAAGTTGAGTTTTACAAGGAAAGGGTTCTTCAGAAATTTCCGATATTAAATGAAAAATTTCCGGGCAGTGTAGTGGATTTGTTTGCTAAATGTGTTGTTTTAGTAAATAAAATGGATATTGATTTATTCATTGAAAATTATAATGTAAGCCGCGATGGTGAAGAATGGGTTATTGCTGTTGAAAGTCTTGAAGACAGAATGACGAAGAAAGTTGTTTTTATGGTCAGCGATTGGTTTATTGCCCTTAATGAAAACAACAATGATTTTGATTTTGACAAGAAGTTTGTCGAACTACAGAATCAGTTTGATAAAACTTTATTTGGCGGACCTACTATTTATTCGCTTGTTGAAGGTGGTGTGAAACGTAATATCAATGTTCATTACCTTTTTGAAGAAAATCAGTTCCAGTGGGGATACGGAAAAAAACAGATTCGCGGTCGTTCAACAACGTTTAATATAGACGGCATAAAAGATACTGAATTTACTATGTACAAAGACATGGTGGGCGATTTTCTTCAATTGTGCGGATTTCCTACACCTGCCGGTGTCAATTGCTACGATGAAGAAGAAATTGTTGAACATGCTTTAAAACTTGGATGGCCTGTTGTTGTAAAACCTGTTGCCGGGCATAAAGGACAGGGTGTAAAAACAGGGATTATGTCTGAGGAGCAGGTGCGCGAGCATTTTAAACTTCTTGTAGGCGGTGCGAAAGAGGCTGGCGCTGCTTTTGAAGGCGCACTCGTACAAAAACAGATTTATGGACACGATCATAGAATCCTGACCGTTGGTAAAAAATTTGCTGCTTGCCTGAAGCGTGTACCTGCTTTTATTATTGGTAATGGAAAAGATCCGATTCATGAACTTATCAGGGTTGATAATGAAAGAGAAGTGCGCCTCGACAATGCACGTTCTCCGCTTTGCAAAATAAAAATTGACGACGACCTGAAAGATTTCTTGAAACTCCGCGAATTGTCTGTTGACACTGTGCCTAAAGATGGAGAAGAAGTTGTGTTGAGACGCGTTGCAAATATTTCTGCAGGTGGCGTATCTATTAATGTTACGAAAGACATTCACCCGGATAATATTCTGATGGTTGAAAATATTGCTAAATTTTTCGATGTTACCTGTCTTGGTATTGACGTCCTTGCAGCAGATATCAGCAAACCATGGTATGAAGGAAATTTTGGTATTATTGAAATTAATGCAGGTCCCGGTGTATTCATGCATCTTGCTCCGGCAGAAGGAGGCAGTGTTGATGTTCCCGGTATCATTATGGAATATATGTTTGGTAAAATTGAAGGCTTCGACAGAATTCCTATTATTGCTACCAACAAAATTTCAAAGGAATTAACCAACCGCATTTATGAAAAATTGCAGGAATTCAAAAAAAGTGTTGAGTTCGGCGCATTAACTGAGGAAGGTGTGTTTTTCAATAATAAATTCCTTGTGAAAAATGAGCACCACGACCAAAATGTGAAAATTATTCTTCGCAATCCTAAATTAGATATTGCTTTGTTTACTCATGAAAGAAATGATATTCACGATTATGGTATCTGGCATTCTGGCTGCGATATAGCTATCCTCGACCATGCAAATTATGCAGAATACATTCTTGAGAGAGACTTGGTGCAGGGAGGAATTCTTGTTGAAATTGTTGATAAAGAAGTTACAGAAACAGAATCACAAACAAAATTATATGTTATTCAGAATGGAAAAATTCTTCAGGAAGTAAACGTTCAAAAAGGTGATAATGTTGACGATCTTATTTTTAACGCAATAAGCCCTTATCTGAAAGAAACGCTTTTCAAATATGATTTTTATCTGAAGCTCGAAAACAGACCGGAAGATATGGATTTAGGAAAACGGTTTTTAGTATAATTATTATTTAAAGGCAGGGAATGTGAAAGCGTTCCTTGCTTTTTTTTATTTAAAAACAAATTCTATTTTTTTTTCAAACTAAGGGTTCACTCCGAAAAAAATAAAATTATAGGAGAAGACTCAACAACCTAAATTATTATGAAAAAATTTTCTTATACTTTTTTATCTCTTTTGCTTTACAGTTTAGTTGCGTTTTCACAAATAACATTAGAAGTTCAGACTGGTCATATAGAAAATGTAAGTAAAATAGTTCTTTCTCCTGATGGGAAATTTATCGCATCAGGAAGCCATGACAAAACACTTCGTTTATGGGACACACGCACCAATTTGCAATTATATTCATGGTCATTTCCTGATGCGATATCTGGCACAGAATTTACTGCCGATGGAGCTTTTCTAGTTGCAGTAGCCCATGACTTTGCAGCTGTCATTGATATTAAATCAGGAAAAAAAATATTGGAATTTGAATTGAAAAACGGTCCGGCTTATGATTTAGAGTTAAGTCCTGATGGAAAAAAAATGTATGTAAACTCGAATGGCGCATCTGCAGACAAACCTTCATTTATTACCGTATATGATTTAGGTACAGGTAAAGAACTAAACAAATGGCAGGCGCATGGTTGGAGGATAACCTGTTTGGCTCTCAGCCCAAATGGTAAATTACTTTTTTCAGCATCTCAGGATGTATCCTGTAAAATATGGAACACGAAGAATGGAGAACAAGAAAATGGGTTCTCAACGGGCGATATTGTTAAAGATGCTGTATTTACACCCGACGGAAAAAAGATTATTGTTGCATCCGGAGACAGATTTAAAGGAAAAATGTACGATGTTCAAATATGGTCTTTAAAAGGAGAACAAGAAAAAAGTGTAAAAAACGTGGGAGTTAACCCGACCAATAATATTAATGCAGTTAGTATTAGTCCTAGTGGCAACCTTGTTGTTTTTGGTGGTCATGAAGGAAAAGCAATAGTATGGGATATCAAAAAGGGTACAATTTTACAGAACATACAAACTGAAGGTGCAATTCTTGATTTATGTTTTACTGCTGATGAGCAATTTTTTTATACTGCGAACGGGAGAATTACTGTTAATGATCCTTTTATTAAATATATTGCAATGTATAATATAAAAAATGCGAGGAAAGTAAAAGAAATTAAAGGAAAATGCGCTATAGCTACAGATGTGGCAGTAAACAATTCAAATAAAGCAATAATTTCTTATGCCTCAGACGGGGTCAGGATTTGGGATTTACCTACAGCGAGAATCATAAAATCTATACCCGAAGATGTTGAAGTACAGTTTGCATCAACTGCTAAAAATAATGCGGGATGGGCTTATTCTTCCCAGAAAATAGTTAAAGTTCTGGATGCAAATAATAAGTTAAAATGCACTATTCCTCTGGAAATTTCACGTGGAATTCAATTGAGCCCCGATGGTTCAAAAGTAATTGTTGCAAATTGGAAAGATATCGGGTTATTCGAAACTTCAAGTGGAAAATTAATTAATTCATACCCTATAAAAAACAAGGCGAATGATTACAGAGTAAGTAATATTGCAGTGAATCCTGATTTCACCAAAATAGCATTAATTTACAACTATATGATAGGAGAAAATTGGACAGGTCATGGGGAACAGGCAGATATTTATGAAATTTCAGGGAATTTTATTTGTTCTGCTTCTTTCCCAATTGCAATGGATTATTCTACATTTAGTGCCGATGGTAATTTGTTAATTGGCGGGCATTCAGATGGGAAAGACAATACGCCGCTCCTTGTAAATTCTAAAACAGGTGATAAAGTAATTTCTTTTCCAGATATTAAATCTGCAAACAAAGTGCTTTTCAGTAATGATTCAAAAAAAATATATTTTGCAGACAGTCGTGGTAAAATTAAACTTTGCGATGCAAAAACCGGAAATATTGAAAAAGAAATCCAGGCTCATACTGGTAAAATTACAGCCTTGTGCCTGCAAGGCGATCAATATTTATTAAGTACAGGGGAAGATTGTGAAACAAAAATGTGGAATCCTGTAACACTGGAAGAAAAAGCATCGTTTATTGCGTTTCAAGACGAAGATTATGCATGCATTTTACCCGACAATTATTATTCTGTATCCAAAAAAGCGGTTGATGGTATCGCTTTTCGCTTTGATAATAAAAGTTACTATTGCCGTCAGTTCGATATCAAGTTTAACAGACCTGATATTGTTCTGAAAAGAATCGGGCTGGTTGAAAAAAACACTGAAGCCCTTTACACGAAAGCTTTTTATAAAAGATTAAAAAGACAAAACTTATCTGAACAATTGCTTGAACAAAGCATCATGAATTTACCCGAAATTAATATAGCGGGCGAAGTTCCGGTTTCTGTTTCCAAAAAAGAATTTTCCTTTAAAATTAAAGCAGAAGATAAATCGGCGCAATTATCAAAAATAATATTATCAATTAACAACATCCCTATTTATGGTGCGAAGGGTTTAATATTAACTGAAAAATCTAATACTATTGATAAAAAAATTGATGTAATTCTGACCTCTGGAATCAACAAGATAAGTGTTGCGGTTCAAAATGAGAAGGGACTTCTTTCATTAGAGCAAAGCTTTGAGATAATGTATGATGCAGCAGGAAAAAAAGGCAGCTTGTATTTGGCAACCATTGGGGTATCAGAATTTTCAGATGCTTCTATGAATTTGAAATATGCTGCAAAAGACGCGAAAGATATAGCTGAAACATTCAAAGAAAATGGTGCTAAAAATTTCGACAATGTCAATATAATGACCCTTACAAATAAAGATGCTACCAAAGAAAAAATAATTGAGATAAAATCCTTTTTCAGCAAGGCACAACCTGAAGATATTGTTATACTTCAAATTGCTACACATGGGCTTTTAGATAATGATTTAAACTATTATCTGGCAACTACAGATATTGATTTTTCTTCTCCACAGTTAAAAGGTTTGGTTTACGAAGATTTTGAAAACTTAATAGATGGAATTGCTTGCAGAAAAAAAATCGTTTTAATTGATGCCTGTCACTCGGGAGAAGTTGATACTGATGATAAAAATTTACTTGCAGATGCAGAAATAAAGAAAGGAAATGTTAATGCCAGAGGTTTTAAAACATTTAAAAAGCCGGCAGATCAGGTAGGAATGGCTAATGCTTATGAATTAATGAAAGAGCTTTTTGCTGATTTTAGAAGCAGCACGGGGGCAGTTATAATCTCAGCAGCTGGTGGTGCCGAATTTGCTTATGAATCTGATATGTGGAAAAATGGCGTTTTTACCTATTCTTTGATTGATGGAATAAAAGACAAAAAAGCAGATACTAATAAAGATGGAATTATTATGATTTCTGAGCTTAGTGATTATATTTTTTCGAGTGTGAAAAAATTAACAAATGGGAAACAAAATCCAACATCCCGTAAAGAAAACAATGAGTTTAATTTCCGGGTGTGGTAAAAATAATTCAACTATAATTTTATTATATTTAATAACAAATAAAACCTCTATGAAACTATTAAAAAATTGTGAAGTATACGCTCCCGAATTATTGGGAAAAAAAGACATTCTTATTGGTGCCGGAAAAATTCTGGCTATTGCCGATAAATTGGAACAACCCGCAGGATGGGATGTTGAAGTTATTGATTGTACAGGATTAAAAGCTGTACCCGGCTTTATTGATGGTCACGTCCATATTGCAGGAGCAGGAGGAGAAGGTGGTCCTGCTACACGTACTCCCGAATTAAAATTGAGTCAGCTTGTAGAAGCAGGTGTAACATCCGTAATTGGTTGTTTAGGAACCGATGGAATGACCCGCAGTGTGGAATCAGTGCTGATGAAAGCCAAAGGCTTGCGCGCAGAAGGCGTTTCCTGTTGGATCTACACAGGGGCTTATCAGGTTCCGACTCCCACTATTACGGGCGAAATAGGAAAAGATATTGCGACCATTGATGAAGTAATCGGAGTAGGTGAAATAGCACTTTCGGATCATCGCTCTTCATGGCCAAATACAGACGAATTGATTCGTATCACAGAGCATGCAAGAGTTGGCGGGATGCTTGGTGGAAAAGCCGGAATCGTAAATATTCATTTGGGAGATCAGGAGTCAAACCCGTTCCAGCCATTGTATGATGTTATTGAACGTAGTCAGAAAATGCTAAAGCTGACACAATTTGTTCCGACGCACTGCAACCGTAACGATTATACGCTTGAGTATGCAAAAGAATATGGTAAAAAAGGTGGCCTTGTCGATATCACTACTAGTTCATATCCATATTTTCCCGAGTATGAAGTGAAACCTTCAAAATGCCTGAAAATATTAACCGATGCGGGTGTTCCTTTAGAAAATATTACATTTACATCTGATGCCTGTGGTTCGCTTCCCGGCTTCGATGCACAGGGAAATCTTGTGAAACTCGAAATGGGCATGCCCAGTGCTAATCTTCGCGAATTGATGGATGCTGTGAATGAAGAAGGCTGGCCATTGGAAAAAGCGGTAAAAGTGTTGACATCAAATCCAGCTGATATTTTTAAACTTAAAAATAAAGGCCGTATTGCAGTAGGAAAAGATGCAGACATCGTCCTTCTGAAAGGCAATGAAATCAACCATGTTATTGCTCTCAGCGAATTTATGATGCGCGATAAAAAAGTAATCAAAAAAGGAAGTTACGAGTAATTTATAGCAAAAAAAATGAAACAGCTCTCTCGTGCTTTATTAGTATTGAGAGAGCTTTTTTTATAATTTATCTTGACCCTGAAGGGGTCAAATATCAATAACCCCGAGTAACGCAAGGGGTTATTAACCACAATATAACTCAAATAAAATGCGAGACGAAATCGAAGATTTGCCCATTTATAAGCAGGCAAAAGAAGTATTAAAAGTTACCGAAGCCATAGTTGCCGGTATAGATGAAGAAAAAGATATGTTGCAAATTCGTGATCAGATGCTTGCCAATGCATACATGCTCGGACCCAAAATAGCGGGCGCAGAGGGCGGAGGCCTTTACAGCATTCGTATGGACAATGCAGTAATCATTAAACTTAATGCACGCGAGCTTCGCTCCATGACCTACATGCTTGAAGCAGAAGAGCTCGTTAGCCCCGATTATATTAAAGTCCTTCGCGATGAAATTGAGAAATTCAGAATTCTATTTCTCGAATGGGTAAATTCCTTTGATAAGGAAGAAGACATAGAGGATGATGAGTGGGGGTTTCATTGGTAGAGAATTGCCTTTTTTATTCATTTTGCCCCATGGTTCGCGCTCGTCTTAGAGCAGGCAAATGCGCAGGCGGACGAGTGCGTATACTATAATATTTTAGCTTGTCTGAAATTTATAATAAATTATTACAAAAGAAAAAGGATTATTAATCCTAACGAAACAACAAGCGTACTCGTCTATTTCCCGCAAGGTATTGTTGGATACGAATGTGAATGTGGGGCATAATGTTCGGGTGGCAAATTGAAGTCATTTGAAGTGCTTATCCTTACATCAGAAAATCAACCCTCAATCTGGGTTTCGACAAGCTCAACCTGCGGTTAACCTGCAACTTGCAACTTGCAACCTGCAACCTGAAACCTGCAACCTGAAACCTGAAACCTGCAACTTTCCCAACTCCCTACTTGCAACATGCAACAATAATCATTAAACTTGCAACATTAAACATTAAACTTGCAACCTGCAACCTGCAACTTGAAACTTGAAACTTGAAACTTGAAACCAAAAAATATGAACCCATTCGAAATAATTGTAACAACGCTTTTCGGTCTTGAAGAAATTCTGGCATCGGAACTAAAGGAGCTCGGAGCATCAGATATTGAAATTCTAAACAGGGCTGTAAAATGCAGAGGCGATCAGGCGATGCTCTACAAGTGTAATTATAGCTTGAGAACAGCTATAAAAGTTCTGAAACCGATTTTTTCTTTTTATGCTGCAGACGAACAACAGCTCTATGACAATATTAAAAGAATTAATTGGGCGGATTATCTGACTGTAAAGAAAACATTTGCTATAGACGGGAGCACGCACGGTGGAACATTTACTCATTCAAAGTATGTCGCATTAAAGTCAAAAGATGCCATTGCCGATCAGTTTCGCGACAGGCAGGGAATAAGACCATCTGTAGATATTGAGCATCCTGATTTGCGTATCAATGTTCATATTGCAGAAAAAAAAGTTATTGTATCGCTCGATAGTTCCGGTTCTTCATTAGGGAAAAGGAATTACAGACTCACGCAAACTCTTGCTCCTATTAGCGAAGTGCTGGCTGCAGGAATTATTCTTCTTTCCGGCTGGGATAAAAAGTGTGATTTTATTGATCCCATGTGCGGTTCGGGAACATTCTCTGTTGAAGCGGCATTAATGGCTGCTAATATTCCTCCCGGTCGTTTTCGTAGTTTCGGATTTGAAACATGGAATGATTTTGATTCTGTATTGTGGCAGAAAACTAAAGATGAAGCAGACGCCCTGATTGTCCCTCTGGAAACTCGTTTCTTTGCAAACGATATGGATGAGGATGCTCTGAAAATTGCTGCTGCAAATGCAGGAAGAGCAGGAGTGAAAGATGCAATATCTTTTTCAAAAGTTGATTTTTTTGAGTCTTCTCATGATGCAGGGCAGGGGCTTGTTGTTATGAATCCCCCTTATGGTGAAAGAATAAAAGTTGAAGAAATAGTTCCGTTTTATAAAGATATGGGAACGCGATTAAAACATTTTTATCCCGGTTGTGATGCATGGATTATAAGTTCTAATTATGATGCATTGAAATTTTTCGGTCTGCGACCATCAAGAAAAATTAAATTATTTAACGGTTCTCTTGAATGCCGTCTGCAGAAATATGAGCTGTATCTGGGCTCAAAAAAACAAAAGCAATAAGAAACGATTGTTATAATTTATAACTCAAATTTGCATAAAATAAATAGGTAAAAAAAAATCATCAGCCATTTTTAAGGAATTTTTTTTTTGCTTTATCTATTTAACTAAAAAAATGTGACTTAAATCAGAATAATAATATTTAGGTACGCTGCACCTTTTAAACAACGCAGCTATCGCTGCTACAAATGTTATCGCAGCTCTGCTGCTATATTTAGAATTCAGCAGCAGAGCTGCGAAATATTTGTAAAGGATAAAAAGACATAATAAAACCAAGGTGCAGAGCACCGTAATATATACTGAGCATTAAAAATTTGATGATATTTTGTAACCATTTAAGCGATGCAGTGCGATGCGTTGAGTATGTCGAAATGTGTAAATAGCTGTGGCGAAAAATATACGTTCAAATCACAACCTCATTAATAAATATCAAAACATGAACCCTGACGAAAAAATTATTCAGTTCCTAAAAGCCCTTGAGGATAGTTTAAGCAGCAATTCTTTTGTTAAAATATCATTAGGAAATTACAAAGGGAAAGAAGATAATCTTAAAAATATTTATATAAAAAAAATCCTGATAAAATCAGAAGAAAAATTAAGTTTTACATACCGTTATAAAACACGCGATATAGTTAAGAATTATTCAATCTCAGAAAGCAATTCTATACTTCAGAAATTGCTGACAGAAGGTTTTTATGTTGCAACACTTTTCACTACAGAATATGATTTGCAGTATGAAAATTTTTACGATAAAAAATTTACTATAAGAAAAATTCCTGCAACGATAAAAGAACTGCCCTCGATTGAACACGACAGAAATAAAAATCGTCAGATAACTGCATCATCGGAAAAGAACTATTTGTTTGAGCTTGGTATTACTGATAAATCGGGAAATGTATTAAAAAATTCGCAGGATAAATTCAAACAGATAAATCACTATATCGAAAACCTGAGCGCGCTATTAAAAGAATTTTCTTCAGACAAGGCTTTAAAAGTTGTAGATATGGGCTCTGGCAAAGGTTATCTGACTTTTGCATTATACGATTATCTGAAAAATATTTTGAAAATTGATGCGTCTGTAACAGGCGTTGAAATCAGACCCGAACTGGTTGCTTTATGCAATAGAATTGCGAAAGACTCGGGATTTGAAAAATTAAATTTCGCAGAGGGAAGCATAAATGATTTTAAAGATAAAGATATTGATGTGCTGATTGCGCTTCATGCATGTGATACAGCTACTGATGATGCTATTTACAAAGGAATACTGGCAAATGCAGAATTAATAGTAGTCGCCCCTTGTTGCCACAAGCAGATTCGCAAACAAATTGAAAAAAATAAAAAACAAAACGAACTTGATTTTTTAATCAAACACGGTATTTTTTTAGAGCGTCAGGCTGAAATGGTAACAGACGGAATGCGGTCTTTGATTATGGAATATTTCGGATATAAAACTAAAGTTTTTGAATTTATTGCCGATGCCCATACGCACAAAAATGTACTGATTGTAGGCTCAAAAGTTAAACAATCAAAAGACAAAAAGATTTTTGAAAAATTAATTGAAATTAAAGCCTATTTTGGAATTGAATATCATCATCTGGAAAGATTATTGGATTTATAAAACAACCCGCTGACTTCGACTCCCTGCCTACCGGACAGCTACCGTGTGGACACAAATCGTTTTATTATAATACGCTCGCATCAGCCTTAGCAGATAAAAATGCGTTTAAGATGACCCTTGAGAGCTATGGTTATTGAGCGAAGTCGAAATA
This sequence comes from Bacteroidetes bacterium GWF2_35_48, assembly GCA_001769125.1. Taxonomy (GTDB): domain Bacteria; phylum Bacteroidota; class Bacteroidia; order Bacteroidales; family GWF2-35-48; genus GWF2-35-48. The sequence goes on from MEOG01000035.1 coordinate 30,452, forward strand.
AGCTCGGGGGTTCTAAAACAAATGTAAATTAAAGATTTTGGCGGAAAATTTGCTACATCACAGAGTTTATTTTGTACAAATTAATGCTTGCAAATTTTGTGACAAAATCACAGCATTGTATTGTACGAGAAGACAGGAGTTTTTAATAAACTTTCTCTCTTCTCAAAGATGTGTCCACACGGTAGCTACCTGACAGGCAGGCACTCAGCCAGCGGTTTTTTATATTATAGCAATCCCCCGTTCTGATAAATCTCTAATTGCACATCTGAAAATTTATCAATTTTAATTGTCTTTCCGTTTTGTTTGTTTGATATTTCTCCGGTTTGGAAATTCACTTTTACAAAGTTGCCATCTTTTAATTCAAGTGCAGAAATATCTTTGTAAGTCATGATAGGCATTGCGGCATTGATAGCATTTCTTTCATAAATTGCCCCAAAAGATTCTGCAATAATACAACCAATTCCAAGTGCGGAAAAGCAGTCAACAGCTTGCTGACGCGAACTTCCTGCTCCGAAATTTTTCTGAGTTACAATAATATCTCCTTTTTGCGCTTTCTTTGCAAAATCTTCATAACCTTTGAGATTATCAAGTGCGTATTGTCCCATTTGATTGATTTCTGTTATTGTCAGGTAGCGGTTGTGGAAAATCATATCTGTATCAATATTGTCTTCTTTGATAACCCAAATGCGACCTTCAATCTCAACAGTTTTTTGAATTTTCTCTTTTGTTTTACTTGAGCTTTCCGTCTTTTGAGAAGCAGTTACTGTAAATTCAGCCGGTATTTCGGGAATATCATTTTTGGTAGTTATATATCCTGCAATAGCAGATGCTGCAACAACAGCGGGCGAAGCCAAATAAACCTCTCCATTGCCCTGTTTTCCGGGAAAGTTTCTGTTGCCCGTGCTGATTGTAATTTCTTTATTTCCATTCTGACCAACTTGTCCTGCCGCGCAGCCTGCGCAACCTGCATTGGAAACAAGTGCCCCTGCTTCTTTAAAAATATGAATCAAGCCTTCTTGTAAGCATTGCTGCCAGATAGGATCCGTTGCAGGAACAATTTTTAAAACTACACCCGGAGCAACTTTTCGCTCTTTCAGAATTTTTGCTGCAACACGCATATCTTCCATACGCCCGTTTGTGCAACTGCCAATAAATGCTGAGTCAATTTTTGTCTTCTTTACGTTTTCAACATCAACCGTACCGTGTGGTTTGCCTGGCATTGATACCATCTGAACAAATTTAGAAATATCAATTTCATGAACCTGTTCGTAATTTGCATCTGCATCTGCAAATAAAGGCTCAATTTTTTTTCCGGTTTTTGCTTCGCAATAAGATATAATATCTTTATTTGGAGTGAAAAGTACTATAATAGCACCCATTTCAGTTCCCATGGAAGCAATGGTTACACGCTCGTCAAGACTGAGTTTGTCAACCTCTTCTCCATATAATTCGACAGAATATCCAAGCAATTTATTGGCGCCAAAAATTCCAAGCAGGTTCAAAACAATGTCCTTTGCACTTACTCCTTCAGGCTTTTTACCATTCAGCGTAATTTTAACAGAAGCAGGAACTTTAAACCATACAGAGCCTTTTGCAAAGGTGGCAGCAATATCCTGATCTCCCATTCCCTGACCAAATGCGCCGATTGCTCCCATGATGTTTGCATGTGAGTCGGTAGAAACAAAAGTGCTTCCTGGATAGGTCATCCCATTATCAATAGCCAGATGTGTCCCGATTCCTGTATTAATATCATACACTTTTATTCCTTTTTCACGGGCATAAAGCCTGCACAAATGCTGATTTACCGCATATTTTTGGTCTGATCCCGTGGGGTTACAATCAAAAGTAAAAAAGGTTTTGCTGGCATCGGCAACATCCAATCCATTATCTTTAATATTCTTTACTACATTTGCTCCACCAAAGTCGCGGGCTACTCTTGAGTCAATTAAAATATCAATGTTTTCTCCCGGTTTTACAACATCGTATTTTGAATGTTTTGCTAAATTTTTTTCAATTATCGTCATTCCCATGATTTATATTTTTTTATGTTTGGCTGTAAAAATATGAATTGTTCTGTTTTTTTGTACTAATTTATGATATATTTTTTAACAGGATATTAAAAATATTTTATTGTAAATTAATAGGTTACTTTTATTATCGTACAAAATGCTTATAACTTTTCATTTTCAAAGCCTTATCGTAAATTAAAATAATATTATATTCAAAAGTTTTTTTCAATTTTATATATTTCTTTTTATAAAAAATAATTATGTCGAAATCAAAAGCTGAATTTTTAGCGGAACTTGAAGCCCTTCAAAAGCAATATGAGCAATTGAAGCGGGAATATTCAGAGACATTAGCTCAGAATGAAAAATTAGTTGCAATTAATAAAAAAAATGAAGAAATTTTATCTTCCCTTCAGAGATCCAAAGGAGGAGATGATGGCAAAGATAAGCTGCTTCGGTATAAAATGGTTTCTGTTTTATATGCCAATATTCAGGGATTTTCTAAACTCACGGAGCAAATTGGAGCAGAGGCATTGATTGATGATCTTGATAAGTTTTTTCTACAGCTCGATACAATTGTTGCAAAATATAATATCGAAAAGATTAACAGCATTGGAGATACCTATATGTGCGCGGGTGGAATGCCGCAGAAGAATAGAACAAATCCTATTGAAATTATTCTTGCAGCACTAGAGATTCAGCAACACATGAAAAATCTTCAGGAAGAATATACAAAACAGGGAAAGAGTTTATGGGAGATAAGTATTGGTATTCACACCGGACCTGTTACCGCAAATATCATAGGTAAAAAGAAAATATCTTATGAACTGAAAGGCGATACAGTTAATATGGCAAGCCGTATTCAGGCTTCCGGAGAAGTTGGAAAAATTACGATTTCTGAAATGACTTATGAGCTTATTGAAGAATATTTCAGATGCGAATACATCGGAAAAATGCCCGTGAAATATATGGGTGATATTTCTTTATATGCTGTTAAAGGTTTCAGCCCCGATTACTTTCTTGATAACGAAGGATTGATTCCAAATAAAAAATTCAAAATTCGTTTCGCACTCGTTAAATACGACGATCTTGAAGAATTTATTCTCAATAAACTTGAGAAAGAACTTCCAAAACATTTGTTTTACCATAATCTGAAACATACCATAGATGTTACAAATCAGTCTGAATTAATAGGAAGAGGTGAGGGGATTGAAGATGAAGAAATGTTGTTATTGAAAACAGCCGCACTATTCCATGATCTTGGGCACACTATAAATTCAAAAGACCACGAATTTATAGGGACACAGCTTGTAAAAGAAATATTACCCAATTATAGTTATGATGAAGAGCAGATGGAAATCATCAATGGAATTATCATGGCTACGAAATTACCTCCCACTCCTCATACTTTACTCCAAAGAATTATTTGTGATGCCGACCTCGACTATTTAGGACGCGCAGATTTTGTGCCTGTTTCCGACACGCTTTTCCAGGAATTAAAACACATCAATGTTATTACGAATATTGATGACTGGAACAGGCTGCAGATTAAATTTCTTTCTGCACACCAGTATTTCACTGAAACTGCGAATAAACTCAGAGAAGTTAACAAGCAACAACAGATTGAGCGCATAATGAAACTGCTGCCGGAAAATCAGTAGCCAGAACTTACTTCATTTTTTATTAGAAAAGTTTTTAATGAAAGATAACACCCGTCAGCAAATTATTTTCCAAGCTTTGTCTTTTTTTGCGTATTAAAAAAAATAGAGGTCTTCATTGGATTGGTGCAATGAGGTTCTCTAGTGTTCACTTGATTAATGACCTTTAAGAGAGTATAAGATATTTTCAGGTTAAGTAGAATAACATAAAATGTTAAAAAGTAATAAAATAGAAGTTATAGGAACTAAAATAACTGTTCTTTCAGAGAATCAGACTGACTTTATAAGTTTAACTGATATGACTTCCGGTTTCAAAGAAGGTAGTGGTTTAATCGGAAAATGGATTACAAATAAAAATACTTTAGAATATATTGGGATTTGGGAAAAGATAAACAATCCTGATTTTAATTACCCCGAATTCGGGGTAATTGAAAATGAGTCTGGCGTAAATAGATTTATGATGTCTGTTGGTCAATGGATTGAAAGAACGGGAGCTAAAGGCTTGCTGGTTAAAGCCGGAAGATATGGCGGTACCTATGCGCATAAAGATATTTCCTTTCATTTTGCGATGTGGCTGAGTCCTGAATTTCAGATATATCTTGTTAATGAATTTCAACGACTAAAAGAAATTGAAAACGACAAGTTGCAATTAGAATGGAACGTAAAACGCTTACTGTCGAAAACCAATTATCATTTACAAACAGGTGCGGTACAAAAGCATGTTATTCCAACCAAAAATTATACGAAAGATAAAGAATGGCTGATATATGCAGAAGAGGCTGATTTGCTGAATGTAGCCCTTTTTGGTTGTTCTGCAAAAGATTGGCGGAGTGTTAATCCTGGTTTAGCTCAAAGAAATTTTAATATTCGAGATGTTGCGAGTATTAATCAATTAACCGTTTTATCGAATATAGAGAGCATGAATTCGGTCTTGATAAAGCAAGGTGTTTCTAAAGAAGACCGATATGCGCAATTGCATGAAATAGCAATATACCAACTCGACGTTCTTAATCATAAAGAACAAAAAAAGTCAATTCAAAAAAGTAAGTTTATTAATAAAGTATAAGTCCACTCGGAAAACCTTCTGCATATTTCTGATGAAACAAACCTTAAACTTGAAACCTTAAACTTGAAACCTGTAATTAAATAAAGTATTCACTAAAAATATCGAATAACCTGAAAAAAGATTGCATAAATTATTTTTAATCCTTTTTATATGAAATTAATTAATTTTTTAATTCTAACCTGTTTCCTACAGAGCGTTTCATCTTTTGCGCAAAACAAAATTAAAGTAACTGAATTTAAATTAGACAATGGTCTTACCGTTTACTTAAACGAAGATCACAGTAAGCCTGAAATTTTTGGCGTTGTGGCTGTAAGAGCCGGAGCTAAAAACGATCCTGCTGATGCAACAGGTATGGCGCATTACATGGAACACATGCTTTTTAAAGGCACAGAGGAGCTAGGCACCATGAACTGGGAAAAAGAAAAACCATGGATTGACAAAACCTTTGAACTCTACGACCAGCTTGCCAAAACAAAAGATGAAGCTGAACGGAAAAAAATACAGCTCCAGATAAATGAGGCATCTCTCAAAGCTAATGAATTCGCTGTTCCCAATGAATTAAGCAATCTTTTGCTTTCTACCGGTGGCACAAAACTCAATGCCAATACGGGCGCTGACAGAACCGTTTATTTTAATGCATTTCCTTCAAATCAATTGGAACGATGGATTGAAATTTACAGCCACAGGTTCATCAGTCCTGTTTTCAGAGGTTTTCAGTCGGAACTTGAAGTTGTATATGAAGAAAAAAATCTGTATTCAGACATGTTTCAGTTTTCACTGATTGAGGAATTCAACAAAAGTTTTTTTAAGAAACACCCTTATGGGCAGCAAAGCATTATTGGTACTATAGATCATTTGAAAAATCCATCGCTGACAAAAATGTATAAATTTTTCAAAGACCATTATGTCGCGAATAATATGGCGCTGATACTTTCCGGTGATTTCAATACAGAGTATGTGAAAGTTTTAATTAAAGAAAAATTTGGAAGGCTTAAATCAGGAGAAGTCCCAAAAATGCAGGAGTTCAAAGAAGAACCTTTCAAGGGTCGTGAACTTATTGAAAAAAGATTGTCGCCGATTCCTTTAATTATTTTAGGATATAGAACTCCGCCTAATGGTGCGCCCGAAGAACCGGTAATGGATGTTTTATATGGAGTATTGTCGAATCAGAATCAAACAGGATTGCTCGATAAACTTGCCCTTGATGATAAATTACTTGCTGCAATGATGATTCCCATGTCTAATAACGATTACGGTGCTACTATGGTTTTTGTTATTCCTAAATTATTCGGACAGAAAATGGAAGCTGCTGAAAAATTGGTAACTGCCGAAATCGAAAAACTCAGCAAAGGCGAATTTGATGATAATCTTATAGAAGCCGTAAAGCTTCAGCTTTATAAAAATTATCAGTATAAACTTGAATCTTGCCAGCAGAAAGCGCTTCTTCTAACTGAAATGTATTCTGCCAAAATGAATATTAAGGAACTGACTGATTATCCTGATAAAATTAAGAAAGTTACAAAACAGGATGTGATGAAAATGGCTTCTTCTTTTTTTGGAAATGATTATCTCGCTTTTCATTCAAAAATGGGATTTCCTAAAAAAGAAAAAATTGAAAAACCCGGCTACAAACCAGCCCTTTCTAATATTGAGGCGAAAAGTAATTATGTTAAAAAAATCGAACAGATTCCGGCTAAAGAAACAAGCTTGAATTTTTATGATTTCAATAAAGATATTCAAAGTTCTTCGATTAGTGATGGAGCGCAGTTTCATTATGTGAAGAATCCTTTGAATGATATTTTTTCTTTGAAAATAAAATATGGTGTAGGTGAAGAAAAAATTCCCATGTTGAAATATGCTTCAGAAATGATGAATATGGCCGGAACGAAAGATAAATCAGTAAGCGATTTTAAAAGCGATTTTGCAAAAATTGGCTGTAGTTATTATTTCTCGTCAGATGATAGTTATTTAACTTTAAATATTGATGGAATTGAAGAAAATTTTAATTCAGCAATTAATCTTATCGGTGCATTTTTAAAAGAACCTGTCCTCGAAAAAAATAAACTGAATATATTGGTAAACGGCGAGCGCACGAACAGAAGGATGGAGCGTTCCGAACCCGATAATATTGCAACTGCCCTATTCGATTTTGTAAAAAATAAAAATCAGTCCCCTTATCTGAACAGGCTTTCTATGAAGGAAATTACGAAGCTGAATGCTGATACTTTAATTAAATATTTTAAGTTCGCTTTGAATTACGAATGTGAAATTCATTTCTCCGGAACAACAGATCCCGCAAAAGTAAAAGAAGCGTTAAAAACTTCAATGAATTTTACTGCTGCACCCATAAAATCTACATCTCCCGAAGTATTAAAAAATGAAGCATACAATGAGAAAACGGTTTTCTTTGTAAACAATAAAAAGGCAGTACAAAGCAAAATTTATTTGTATGAAAACGGTCCTTCTTTTTCTCCTGAAATGCAGCCCTACATGGAGGCATTTAACATCTATTTCGGCGGAGGTTTTTCCGGATTGGTTTTGCAGGAAATTCGTGAATACCGTTCTCTTGCTTATGGCGCCGGTGCAGGCTTTTCAACTCCAGTGAAAAACGGTGTAAATACTTTTTTCAAAGGATATGTGGGAACGCAGGCAGACAAAACGATAGAGGCCATGCAGGTTTTCAATGATCTTATTTCCAAAATGCCCGAAAAACCGGAACGAATGGAAATGATTAAACAATATTTATATTTATCATCTTTAACAAACCGACCTTCTTTCCGTGATTTAAGTGAGACGGTAATTAAGTGGAGAAATCTTGGTTACAATGATGATCCTATGAAGAAAAAATCAGAAGTTTACAAAAGTCTGGAGTTTAAAAATATTGTTTCTTTTTATAATGAAAACTTACAGAAGAAGCCCCTTGTTTATGCAATTGTAGGAAACAAAAAACGCATCAATATGAAAGAAGTTGCAAAATTCGGAAAGATTATAAAAGTTAAAGAAAAATCATTGTTTAAGTAATTGTAAATACGGTGCAATGCACCGTATCAACATACTTAAACAAATCTAAATAAAAAAAAATGAACCGCGAAGAAGCAATCCAATTATTACACCAACACATCAAAAACGACCGCATGATTGCGCACAGCCTCGCCTCTGAAGTTGTAATGAAAGCGCTTGCCAGACATCTCGGATACGATGAAGAAAAGTGGGGATTAGCAGGATTGTTGCACGATCTGGATGTTGAAATAACCAATGCAGACCTGAATATCCACGGGCTGGAAACAGAAAAAATTCTCAAAGAAAATAATGTAGACCCCGAAATTGTGGATGCAATAAAAATGCACAATACACAGCCACATGGTATTCCAAGAAGTACTATTTTTCATCATGCGCTGGCAGCAGGAGAAACCATAACAGGTTTGATAATGGCAACAACATTTGTGTATCCCGATAAAAAAATTGCCGGTGTAAAATCCAAATCTGTTACCAAAAGAATGAAAGAAAAAGCATTTGCCGCATCGGTAAGCAGAGAGCACATTCTCGAATGTGAGAAAATAGGAATTCCTTTAGACCTGTTTGCCGAAATCTCTGTAAACGCAATGAAGGAAATTGCGGAGGAGATTGGGTTGTGATTGACCCGCTGACTGAGCGGAGTCGAAGTCAGCGGAAGTCAGGGATTCTTGTTTTATCATAAATTAGTGTCTGTCCATATAGTAAGTGTTTAGTTCAGAATGTTCGAGAGCGAGGCTTTCGTAGGATTGAAAATCAGGGAGTTTACTTGGGTAAGCGACCGTTTTCAATTCAAGAGTAACGAAGCTATCGGACATTATGGACAAACACTGATTAAGAATCCTTTTTCAACAACACCATACAACTATTTTATCCGGATTTTTGTCTTATAAAAAAAACACAAATCTTAAAGCTTATGAAATCAATATCCGCTATTTTATTATTATTATCATTTTATACGCTAAAAGCGCAAGTAACAGCATCATTTACTCCATCTGTTACGGAGGGGTGTGGCAGTATTCCTATTGTTAGTTTTACGAATACTTCAACAGGAAGCAATTTAAGTTATTTGTGGGATTTTGGTAATGGAAATACATCTGTTCTGCAAAACCCTTCTGCAGGTTTTATGACAGTTGGAAATTTTATTGTTGTTCTTACAGTAACAGATGGTGTAGAAACAGATTCAGCTTCAACAATAATTACAGTCTATTCAAACCCGACTTCAGATTTTGTTGCTCCTGTAACTTGTGGGTCTATACCACCTGGAATAATAAACTGGGCTACGATGACATATACGGGCAGTTCTCAATCTGGAGCAACATTTTTATGGAATCTTTCAGGAAATCCAGAGCCTTCAAATACTTTTACAACTCCGGGCCCTTGGAGCGTTTATTACAATGATGTTGCTGTACCTACCTATTACAATATTACTTTAACTGTTACAAATCCTAACGGATGTACTTTTACAAATATTGATTCAATTCTGGTCAGCCCTTCAACAGATCAGAATTGTTGTATTATGCCAAATGCAAATGCAGGACCCGATCAAACAGTTTGCGGAAATACTGTCCAAATGAATGCTACTGCTCCCGGTGTTAATGAAACAGGATATTGGAGTATGCCATCTGGAACCATGTTTGCCCCTAATCAAATTTTCCCAACAGCTTATATTGTTGTCCCACCGTTTACTTCTATTCAGACGTATGAGTTTTGGTGGCACATTCTAAATGGTACTTGTCACGATTCGGATAATGTAGTGATTACTTTTTTTCCTGCACCAACTGGTCTTGTAAATGCTGGATGTGACCAATTAGTATGTGGTTTATCTTATGAATTGGTTGGTGTTTTACAAGATACTTTAGGTTCAGTTATCTGGAGTACAAATAATTCTTATATAACTATTGCTGAACCTGATTCTTTAACAACAATGGTCTCTCTTGATCCCAATTCAATTTTTTTTGTTGATTCGGCATTTGAACATGTTTCTTTTTTCTGTTCATTCATAGATTCAAACTGTGTGAGTTCTGATGAAGTTATTATAACATTTCAGCAGTTGTTACAGATACAGGGTACTGTCAGCGGGACAAGCCTTCCCTCGACACTCATTGCTAATATTTATAATGCGAACATGCAGGGAAATTTTTTTCCTATTGAAAGCAGCCCTGTTATTGGGGGTAATTTCCAATTTTCAATGATTGACGGAGATTATATCATTCAGATATCAGATACTTTGAGCAACAGTAATATTTTAATAACTTATTATGGCAATACCGCTCAATGGCAAAATGCCGACACCTTGCATGTCGTTTGCGGAAATACATATAATGTTGCTGTGAATATGCTTGAATTTCCTTTATTAACCCCGGGCTTCGGACAGATTTCAGGAACGATAAATTATGAAACTGAAAGCAAACTCATCGGCGAACCTGTACCGGAAGCCAATGTTTACTTACAGGTTGAACCTATAGATGAAATTCTTGCACAAACGGTTACTGATATTAACGGCTTTTATTCTTTCGATAGTATTCCCGATGGTTCGTACTCTGTGATGGTTGAAATTCCCATGATACCTCAGCAAACAACGTATTATATTGATGTTACTCCTTCCCAATATATATTTACGGATTTTAATTTTATTGTAGATACAAGTTCTTCTAAAAATTTTGGATACGGAATATGGGCAAGCAATTTGAATTCTGTAACTGAATTCAGTGCCGATAATTTATTGCAAATTTCAATGTATCCCAATCCGGTCAGCGATGTGTTAAATGTTTCTGTTCAGAACAAAAATGCAGATTTATTACAGCTTGTATTATATGATATTTCCGGAAGAATAATTGAACATAAAATTTCAGATACTTCAAAATCTTTGAACAATGTTTTCATGTTTGATAATTTACACTCCGGTATGTATCTCCTGAAATTTGAAACGACAAAGGGTGTTGTTGTGAAGAAAATTGTTGTGGAGTAAAAAAAAAAAAACTCAAACCGAATAGATTTGAGTTTTTTTTATTTTATAAATTGAAAAATTAATCTCTGAAAGGTACCATTTTAAAGGGAACACTTAATGAGGATGAATATTCTTCACCAATTTCCAGCAGGTCTTCATTGTCAATTTCATAAAACCAGCTTATTTGAACCTTGTGTCCTTCTTTGTATATGGCTTCAAATTTTCTGAAAACATCTACTAAACATTTAGACGAACTTGTATTAAAATATTCAAGGTTGATTTTAACATCAGTAAATACATGGGGCGTTTTCACGTATTCATCGAGCCATGAGAAAATGGGTCTGTAAAAACCTATGGAGTCCTCAGGGATTGATCTGCCGGATAATTCAAATTTACCTGTTTCAATATTAAAATCAACAAGCGGTGTTTTTTCAGTTTTCTTTTTCAATAAAGATTCCATGACTATTTTTTTAAATATTTATGATACAAAAATATTAATAAAAAATTAATAATTACAATTTGTGAATAAATTTTATAATTTTTATCGGATTAGAGAGATAGCGATTAGTTTTTTTGCTAATATCTGAAAGATCGTTATTTTTGAAAATATTCGCACGTATACCAAGCCCGGTCATTATTGCCGTGGCGATTGCGCTTTTGAAAAACCCTTGAGGTCTCCCTTGGATAGGCGCAATGAGGCATGTATAGCAAGGCGGGATCTCAAGGGTTTATGCGTTGAGAAAATGACCGATAAGAGTATAAATGCTCCCTGAGTAAATTTTAAATCAATAATTGTTATAATTGTAAAACAATGAATGAAGTCTTAACATTAACCCTCGTACAGTCTGCTCTTGATTGGGAAAATTCCCAGTCAAATATAGATTTTTTTCAAAGCGTTATAATGGATATTAAAGAAGCAACAGATTTGATAATTCTTCCGGAAATGTTCACAACAGGATTTTCAATGCGGGCAAGGGAGCTTGCAGAATTGCCTGATGGATTAAGTTTTAAATGGATGCAAAATATTGCAAATGAAAAGCAGTCTGCTGTTTGTGGCTCTGTTATTGTTAAGGAAGGCGATCGGTTTTATAACAGATTTATGTTTGTGAAACCCGATGGAACTTTTTCTTATTACGATAAGCGGCATTTGTTTCGTCTCGCGGGCGAAAATGAGCGTTTTACATCAGGAAGCAGACGTGTTGTTGTTGAATGGAAAGGATGGAGAATTCTTCCGTTGATTTGTTATGATCTGCGTTTTCCCGTGTGGAGCAGAAACCGTAATGATTATGATTTAATAATCAATGTTGCCAATTGGCCTGCTGTTCGTTCTGATACATGGAAAACACTTTTAAAAGCAAGGGCTATCGAAAATCAGTCTTTTATTGTTGGTGTAAACAGAATAGGCACTGATGGCATGGGGTATAAATATTCCGGAGATTCGGGTTTGTATTCGCCCTATGGTGTTGAACTTTCAGAAATAAAACCCGACAATCAGGAAGTGCTTACAATAAAAATATCAAAAAAAGATTTGCAAGATTGTCGCAACAAATATCCTTTTTTTAAAGATGCTGATGATTTTGAAATATCAGGATTATAGACTTGTACAGACGTTGCACGTCTCACACTTGCTCAACGCCTACCCGCAACAATTCTAACATGCAAACCACTTCCAATTACCAAATACGCACTGGCTCGGCTTGTACAGACGTTGCACTGCAACGTCTTACACCCGCTTATTACCGCTTACACACAACATTTCCAACCTGCAACCTGATAAGTTGAGCGAAGCCGAAACTTGTAACTTTCTTTTCCCCAAATTCCTTCCAATATGTTATATAAAATCTTTGCAAACTTTGTTCTGATAAAAACTTTGTCTATTATTGCAATATATCAAAAATTACAGATATGGGAAAGATTGATTTATCTACAAAACAAACACCAATTGACTACAAAACAGTAACAGAAAAAATAGAAGCTTCCGGTATTGCCAATATTGGAAAAGCCACCATTCGTGAACTTGTTAGGCTGGTAAACCAAATTGAGGGTGCGACCGGAAAGAAATTTGTAAGGATGGAAATGGGCGTGCCGGGGCTGAAACCACCACAAATCGGTATTGATGCTGAAATTAAATCATTGCAGGAAGGTGCTGCGGCCAAGTATGTTTTAATAGACGGTATTCCTGAATTGAAAAAAGAAGCCTCACGCTTTGTGAAATTATTCATGGATATTGACGTAGATGCTGAATGTTGCGTTCCTACTGTTGGTTCCATGCAGGGTTCGTTTGCAGCTTTCATGCTTATGGGAAAATACATGAAGGGAAAAGACACAACCCTGTTTATTGATCCCGGTTTTCCTGTTCAGAAACAGCAGCACCACGCATTGGGAATAAAGTATGAAACATTTGATGTTTATGATTACAGGGGATCAAAACTGAAAGAAAAACTGGAATCATATCTTGTTAAGGGTAATATTTCATGCATTGTTTACTCAAATCCTAACAACCCTGCATGGGTTTGTTTTAATGATGATGAACTGAAAATTATAGGCGATCTGGCGAACAAATATGATATTACAGTAGTTGAAGACCTTGCTTATTTCGGAATGGATTTCCGAAAAGACCTCTCAAAGCCCGGATTGCCACCTTATCAGCCAACAGTTGCAAAATATACGGATAATTATTTCTTAATGATTTCCAGTTCTAAAATTTTCAGCTATGCAGGGCAAAGAATAGGACTTGCTGTTATTTCCAATAAATTGTATAATCGTTGTTTTCCCGGTTTAACAGAAAACTTTAAAACAGAAAAATTCGGTTATGCTTTTGTATACCGCGTTCTTTATTCGCTGACAGCAGGAACGGCTCATTCTGCTCAATACGGGTTAACATCCATGTTAAAGGCAGTAAATGATGGTTCGTATAATTTTGTTGAAGCTACCAGAGAATATGGAGAGAAAGCTAAAATCATGAAAAAATTTTTTACGGATAACGGCTTTACTATTGTATACGATAAAGACATTGATCAGCCTCTTGCCGATGGTTTTTATTTTACTTTTGCGTATCCCGGATTTACTGGCGAAGAATTGCTTGAACAACTTTTGTATTATGGTATCAGTGCTATTTCTCTTTCTATTACAGGAAGCGACCGGGTTGAAGGAATCAGAGCTTGTGTTTCTCTTGTTATGAGAAGCCAGTTTGAAGACCTCGAACTACGCCTGAAATTATTTCACGAACATCATAAATAAAAAATAATGACCTGGATTTTTACAAATAATTCTACCAGCCCCATTTGCCGGCCTGAAAGGTAATTTTGTGCGCGTGTCTTCGACTCAATTCGACTTCGCTTGTTTCGGCAAGCTCAACACATCGCACTGCAAGCCGCTCAGACACCGCTTAAAAATACTAATTATATTCAAAAAGTACATTATTACTAACTTTATAAATAAAAAAAACTATGATAGCAGAACCTCATAAAATTAAAACTGTAAGAAACATTAAATTTTTATCATTCTTAGACAGAGTTGATGCTCTTCAGGATGCAAATTATAATACTTTCAGAGTAAAATCTGATAAAGTAATTTTTGACATGACCAGTCAGGGAACAAGTGCCGTAAGCCACGATCAGTATTCCGGTCTTTATATTGGCGATGAAACCTATGCAGGAAGCCGTAACTTCGAATACCTGAAAGATTGTGTGCTTCGTATTTTTGGTCACAAAGATGTTTGTCCTACTCATAATATCAAAGGATCGCACAAGCTTATTGTTGCTACAATGGTAAAAGGCGGGGATGTAATTTTATCCAATTCACATTCACCCTCGGAACTGATTAAGGACAAATGTGCAAGCATTGAGTATTTTAGCGATAAAGTGCACAAAGTATATCCCGGAAATATGGATTTAGGAAAACTGGAAGCCCGCCTTAAAGAAGGGATTCATGTTCCTTTTATTTATATGGAGCTTTTTGCAAGCGGTTATCGTCCGGTTTCTATGGAAAATATGAAAGCTGTTTATGCTTTGGCAGAAAAATATAAAACGGTGTTTGTATTAAATGTTTCTCAGGCTATTTCCAATGCGCAATATCTTCGTAAAAATGAAGCTTCCCTGAATGCAAAAAGTTTGCATGAACTTTTAAAAGAAATGGGAACTTCCGCGCATGTTATTGTTCTCGATGCAGGTCAAGATCCTCGTTCCAATACAGGCGGACTTATCGGTTCCAATGTGTCTGAATTGTACAATAAATATATGAATGAAGTTGTGGTATACGAAGGTCTTCATACTTATGGCGGTATGGCCGGAAGAACTATGGAAGTTTTTGCTCGTGGAATGGATGAAATGATAAAGGAAGAACAGGCAGAATGGATTGATGTGCAGATCGAAAAGTTATCCTCACTTCTTAAAAATATTCCCCATTACAAAGGCGCAGATGGAATTTACATCAAATCCGATGAATTTTTGCCCCAATGCAAACAATATGCCCCATTCACTTTAGCTGCTGCAATGTACCTGAAAGCTGGTGTTCGTACATTTTTGCAAAATCGTTGGTGTCCTGAATGCAAGCTTCTTCCTTTACAAATACCACGTCTTTCTTTTACAATGGATCAGATTGCGCAAATTGCAGAATCAATTAACCAATTGTATGCAGAGCGTAATAAAATAACAGAGCTTGTGCTTACAAACACTCCGGTTTGGTCTGACGAGGCTGAATTCAAATGGAAACGCCCATTAATGAATGGATACAAATTTTCTTGTGAAGCATACACAATTCAGCATTTTGAATATTTCGGAACATGCAGCAGGGAAGAGCGTCTGAAACAAATGAATGAAGCGGGATTTAACACTTTTCTTCTTCCAAATAAATATATTGGAATAGATTTATTGACAGACTCCGGTACTTGTTCTCAAACAACAACCGCATGGAGTAAATATATTCTGAGTTCAGAAACGCAAGCTTCTTCAATCAGCTACGATGAATTGGTAAAAGAATTGCAAGGCGTAACCGGATATAAATATATTGTTCCTACGCATCAGGGAAGAGCTGCAGAACATATCATGTCCCAATGTTTAATTAAAGGAGGATTTGTCCCGGGAAACATGTATTTCACAACCACAAAATTGCACCAGGAGTTAGCCGGTGGTACTTTTGTTGACATCATTGTTGATGAAGCGCATGTTGCCCAAAGTAATTTTTTATGGAAAGGGAATGTAGATGTTAGAAAAATTGATGTTATTGTGCAAAAACACGGAGCTGATTCCATACCTTATATAAGTTTTGAATTCAATGTGAATCTTGCAGGCGGTCAGCCAGTATCAATGGATAATGCAAGAGAGGTTTATGAATATTGTGAAAAGCATAATATTCCTGTAATGTGGGATGCTACCCGCGCTGTTGAAAATGCTTATTTTGTTAAGAAAAATGATCCGCGTTTTAAAGATACATCCATTAAAGATATTTTAAGGGAATTATTTAGCTATGGACATGGTTGTACTGTTTCTGCAAAGAAAGATTATCTGGTAAATATCGGGGGTTTCCTTGCTATTAAAGATGATGAAAAATTTTACAACAAAGCAATGGAAATGTTGCGTATTTATGAAGGTTCTGTTACCAACGGCGGTTTGTCTGCCGGAGATATGGCTGCATTTGCGCAAGGAGTTCGCGAAATGGTGGATGAAGATTACATTACCGCACGCGTTGAACAGGTACTGTATCTTGGTCAGAAACTATTGAAAGCAGGTGTTCCTATTGTTGAACCTGTTGGCGGTCACGCTGTATTTTTAGATGCAAAACGTTTTTTACCACATATTGATCAGGATGCATACCCAGCGCAGGCACTTGCTTCTGCATTGTTTGTAGAGTCAGGAGTAAGATCTATGGAGAGAGGAAATGTTTCTAAAGGTCGTGATAAAGATGGAAAAAACTACAGACCCCATCTGGAACTTGTTCGTCTTACAATTCCAAGAAGAGCGTATACGAATGCTCACATGGATTTAATAGCAGATTGCATTATTGATATTTATAAGAAACGTGAAACTGTAAAAGGTCTCCGCTTTACTTATGAACCGCCTATGCTTCGTTTTTTCCAAGGAAGATTTGAAGAAATCTAATTTAAAAAAAGAGCCTGCTTGCAGGTTCTTTTTTTTTCATGTTTTGTAAAAAAAATGACCAACGGTTTTTGTCGAATAATTAGATATTTTATTTATCTTTATTTTTTTATTAACTAACATTTCTCACTTCAGTTTTGCAGTTATAAACATTTGATTGTTAATAAATTAGCTTCCATATTTGCATAATTTTGTGTACTTTTATA
>MEOG01000036.1 GCA_001769125.1 Bacteroidetes bacterium GWF2_35_48
AAGCTGAAACGAAAGATCTGCATCACGGAGTGTGCAGTCTGTAGTGAAGCGTCTGCGGATGTACACGGTCTCTGCCTGTGGGAGCGTAAAACTGTTTGAATGTGTGGGAGGATAAAGCGAGGAAAACAGGAAAAAGGTTTTACGCTAATGGCAATAAGCAAAAGCAAGGCAGGGTGGGAGAGGAGCAAAGCGTTAGGGATTGAAGTGAAAATCCTTTTTATGGGATGCTAACAGGATGGAAAAAAGATTGCAACAAAAGCCCGACCCGATAGGGTAACGCCCTAAGTGGAATTACTTGAAAAAAGAAGCCAGCATCTATCCATACTTTTTATGTTGTTTTATAATTGAGGCAATTTTCGAGTCTCAAAAAACTATAAATGATGTTTTCTAAACTTTGTTTTCATAGTATTTGCGCTGAAAAAATGTCAAAAAAGTAAGTTTAATTTTCCAGATTTTTCAGCTAATTGCAAGATAGCTTAAAATCGTTGTTCTGTTTTGTCTTGGAACGGACTGCATACATGGCTAAATATCAATTATTTATAAAATAACTATAAAAATAGTGCAATTAACTATGAAAATAGTTGGATTAACTAAATTTATTGTTTATATTTGTATTATATTTTAAAAACAAAGCCATGAACGAGTTAACCAGAGCCGAAGAACAAATAATGCAGATCTTATGGAGCCTTAAGAAAGCGTTTGTTAAAGACATTCTGGATGAGATATCCGAACCCCGGCCAGCTTATAACACAGTATCAACAATAGTAAGGACTCTAGAAAAGAAAGGGTTTGTAAAATTTAAAAGCTATGGTAATTCTCACCAATATTACCCAGCTATTGAAAAAGATGAATATACAAAATATTTCATGAAACGTGTAATAAATAATTACTTCGACAACTCAATACACCAACTTGTTTCGTTCTTTACTAAAGACCGGAGTTTGGACTTAAAAGAAGTTGACGAAGCGATAGGTCTTATGCAGGAAATGAAAAAACAAATGAAAGTGCATGAATAATCTGGTTCTATATTCAATTGAAACAACTGCAAGTCTTGCCGTGTTTTACCTGTTGTATTATCTGCTGCTTAAAAGACTTACATTTTTTAGGTTTAATAGAATCTATCTGATTACAACCATATGCTTTTCTTTTCTGATTCCTGTTCTTAATTTTTCATATGTGCATAACACAGAAGAGACTTCTGTATCTGAAAAAATTATTGTTCCTGTTATACATTACAAGCAATCCATCGCATCAGACATTCGTAAAAAAATGTCATTGACTGAAAACACAGATCCGAAGCAAGTATTGCGTCTTCAGACTGGCAGACTTACTGAAACGAACAAAGAAGATGCTTTATCCTCTCAGACCACCAGCAGAAACAATACGGCTGTTTACGTTTTAATAATATGGCTCATAGGTTGCATGTTTTTTCTCATTCGCTTTGCGTTAAACCTATTATATATTATTAAATATATACGAAATGGCAGGGTTAATGAATCGGATGGACTCCGCATCGTTCGAATCAAAGAAAATATTCCTGCCTTTTCTTTTATGAATTATGTTTTCATTTCCGATTCGGCAGAAAAGAGCAGCACTTTTTTAAAAATTATTCTGCATGAAAAAATTCATGCCTCTCAAAAACATTCTCTGGACCTTTTATTAATTGAGCTTATCCTGATATTTCAATGGTTTAATCCTATAGTATGGCTGTATAAAAGTGCTATTAAACGAAACCACGAATTTCTTGCAGATAGTGGAGTGGTAAATAATGGTATTGATATCAACGATTACAAATACACACTTCTGGATCACCTTCTCGTTCGTAACAGCATAGAACTGACCAGTAATTATTCCCTGAATGATCTTAAAGCAAGAATGACTATGCTCTCGAAAAAAAAATCAGGCATACACTCTTCTTTCAGGTATGCTTTCATATTACCTCTCACAGCAATCCTATTTATATTATTTTCCTTTACTGTAAAAATTCCTGAATCAATAAAAACCAATACATTTTTTGCATCTTTATTTACACCGCAGCAACATAAATTAAATGATGTTACCTTAAATTCTAAACAAAAAATACAGAGTACCGTCAGAAAAAAAACAGGAGAAAGCACGAATAAGCTGATGAAAAAAACAATCAAATCCTATGAAGAAAAAGAGCCTAATGAAGATGAAGATATCACGCCATACTTTTCCAGAGGACTAGATTATTCTTTATTAACGATAAGAGATGGTCTGGCTTATATAGAAAACGACAGTATCCCGTACACAGGACTTATTTATGAATATTATGACAGCGGGGAAAAGGGAATGGTTGGAGCCTTCATTAACGGAGTTGCAAATGACCACTGGATTTTTTGGTACAAAAACGGACAGAAAAAGACAGAGTACAAAAAAAAGGACGGACAAATAAATGGAAGTTATTTATCCTGGTATAAAGACGGAACACTTCGAATCAATGCATGGTACATACAGGGTGAAATAAATGATTTATACAAATATTGGCACGAAAACGGGATGCTGAAAAAAGAATCCTGCTTCAACGATGGAGTACCTTATGATTCAAAAGTATTTGATAAATACGGATTCCCAAGCACAATGCTTTAAAATATTTAAACATATTAAAACTTACGATTATGAAAACAAAATCATTATTAAGAAAGCTACTGATGATAATCAGTATTTCTACAGTACTACTGAGCTGTGAAAATCCCACAGCGCCAAAAGAAGATCTCGGCATCATTTCGGAAAAAGACAGCCTGAATATTAAAATTCAGGAAACACGGGTTACAAAACTTATTTATACCCTGCCTTCTCCCATTGAAACTGCAATGATTCTAAAAAAAGCAGGCGCCTCCTACAACGAAGATTTTTTAAATAAAATCGAGAACGCTGACAGATACATAAACCATAAATTAATGGCATTGAATCTGGGTATTTATTGTGCTGATCTCAGTTATGCAAGTCTTCATGAACAAAACCAGACCTCCATAAAATACATGGGAGTTTCAAAAAAATTAGCAGACAGACTCGGCATCATGAATGCTATTGACAAAACAATGGTAAAACGTCTTGAAAGCAATGTTAACAACAGAGACTCCATTCTTCATATTATTACCGAAAGTTTTTACAACACCAACTCCTATCTTACGGACAACAATAGAACTCATATTGCAAAAATGATTCTTGCCGGTGGATGGATTGAAGGGGTTTATATTTCGTCACAGCTGGCTAAAACAAGTAAAAACAATACAGAAATAATTAACCGGCTTGTAGAACAAAAATTATCTCTGGAAAATTTAATTGACATGCTACAGACAGATAGCAAAACACCAACACCGGAAATGCTTTCATTGATTACAGAATTTAAAGAACTGGATACACTGTTTGATAAAGTGAAAATAAATTCAACCGAAATAGAATCCATTGTAAACACAAAAAATAAAATTACCACACTTGCCGTAAAATCGGAAATGAAATTTAAAAAAGAAGATTTCGAAAAAATAATAACCAAGGTTGAAAAAATGAGAGCAAATATTGTGGGTTAAGCAGTCAAAAAAATATTATCAGGAAACTTTTTCTACGTTTATAATATACCCCAAAATTAGAAGAACCAAAGATTGATATGATATCTTTGGTTCTCTTTTTATTTGCATTTTTTTTACAGGAAATTTCACAAAAGTAAAATTAAGTTTTCCGGATATTCGTAAAATTTATCACGTTTTATCGTAGATGATGCGAGGCTTTTAGTCTCCATATTCTCTTTTAGGTAAATTACTATCTTTAATTTTTATTATTTGAGAAAGAGTTGGTTTTCCTCCTTCACAATGATGTTTTGCTAGACCAAGTTTTATTAGATATTTTATGTCATTCAACTCTTCCTGACTAGCAAAATCATATCTATACTTAGTTCTTAACGCATTTACTGTATCAAATAAATAATAAGAATTTTTACTAATTGATGTCATATAATTTTCTATTACTTGTTTCCAACCTCTGGGTCTCTTAAAAATTAATAATAATGCTTGATGATGTTTCATGAGTTCATTTTTGTCATTTTTAAAACAATCATAAAACAATGGAGACATCTTGGAAGAATAGAGATCATCTTGAAAATAACCCACAACATTAGTAGGTAAAACTTGAACAATTCTATTTAATCGTTCTTCAAATGTTTGACCAAAATCACCATATAATTCAAAAGCCGCTCCCTCAAATGTAGCTTCACCTCTTGTAGCCATTATTGGAGATAATGCAAATAAAACTTTTGCAACCTGTTTCCAAGAATTATAAATTTCAAGTAATAATGTTTTCTTTAATTCAGAATCAGAATAATCACTATTTCTTAAAGCAGTTGATGACGCTTTAATTTGTTGCATTAGATTATGAAGTGAGTAATCTTCAAAAATTTTCCGAATTGACTGATTATAGGGTCTAATCTGATTATAAGATTTATCTAAAAATTGATCTTTAACTGCATCAGGTAAATTTGATTTTAAAACATTCTCACCAATTTCATTTTGGATTTTAGCAATTTCATTTTCCGAAGGTTTCCATCTTGCGCTATTTAAAGGGTTAATATCTTCTTTAATTCCAAGCTTTTCTTCAACAGTGTTCTTTGTTGACGTAATGTCATTTAATAATATTTTTAATGCATCATCACTGTTTCTATCAATTCCGGTATAGAATTCAATAATTTCAGGATATGCAGAATACTTTTTTGATTGAAAAATATATTCCCTGAATTTTTCATCATTATGCATCCTTTTTGCACCAAAATAATAAATCCAAAATGAAGATTTAAAACGATATTTTCCGTAATCAAATATAATAATAGAATTATTGTTTAAAATTTCAAAAACTACATCAATATCTAACTCAATATATTTCTCTTTACAGAACTTCTTTAATTCTGCAATAAACTCTTCTTTCGTAAAAGTAAAAACTTCTCGTTTAAGCATCAATTCACAATATTTGCCTAAAACATATTCGCAATCTTTTAGATCAGGCTTAGTTTTATATCTAGGAATTTCACCAAAATCAAATAAAACAAATAAAATCATTTCAATCATTTTTGTTCGATTCACAGGGCTGTCATCATAGTATCTTTCGGAGACTTTCAATATAGTAAGTATATTATAGGGCGTCCTGTGTAAATTTAAACTTTCTAATTCCTTTGAAATCTTAGTTAAAACGTAAGCGTCCGGCAAACTACATCTATAAAATATCAAGCGGCGATATTACCTTTGCCCTGGCAGAAGAGTGTGCAGTTGAGAAATC
>MEOG01000037.1 GCA_001769125.1 Bacteroidetes bacterium GWF2_35_48
ATAAATAAATTACATCGAAATATGCAACCTTTTTTTTAAGTATTTATTAACATTATGTTGTTAATAATCAGAATATTACGAAGTCCGAAACGTTAGTATAGTTATAAATTAATTTTGCTTTTATTGCTGGGAATAAATTTAAAAACTGATTTAACGATTCCGTATTTACAAAAGTGCAAATACTTGCTAACTCAATTGATTTTATTAAATGGTTAAATTGTGAATGATAAATACGAACATTAAAATCGCTTCCTCTAAATGAGATAATATATGGAATGTTTAAATAATTTGCAGCTAACCCACATGAAAAGGGCAGTAACTGATATGCTCCATAAATTTGAATTCCATCTATTTGCTCTATTTTAGCAATATCAATAAGGAAATGAGTAACACAACTATATAATAAATCATTTTTTTCACTTTGAAAATCATCTGATATTAAAATACTATAACCTCGTATTCCTTCTTTTGAATAATAATATAATTTACCCTGATAGTTATTATCATCTGTTTCTAAACAAACAGAAACTGGTATTACTTCAATAAAATCAATTAACAGCCGCACATGACGAATAAATGATATTTCCATTCCGC
Source organism: Bacteroidetes bacterium GWF2_35_48 (assembly GCA_001769125.1). Lineage (GTDB taxonomy): Bacteria > Bacteroidota > Bacteroidia > Bacteroidales > GWF2-35-48 > GWF2-35-48. The sequence goes on from MEOG01000037.1 coordinate 595, forward strand.
CAACTGAATTTGAGGAATTATCTATAACCAATAATATTTTCGGTTTACTCTTTTGTGGTATTGATAAGTTCTTCGACAAATCTACTAATTCCATCTTTTTTAAAATTTATTTTATGAATAGGTTCATTATAATTTAAGCCTTCTGCAATAGTTTTTATTATTGTGGCAATATCGGAATTAAATGGTAAAAATTTATTTATTACGCCTAAATCCAATAATCTTTCGCAATGTTTTTTTTGTTCAGATTCATCAACCTGAACAGGTATTATTATTGACCGCTTGGGATAACGGATTAACTCGGATAATGTATTATAACCACCTGCCCCAATAAATAAATAGCAATTACTTAATTCTTCCAAAATATTATTTGTAAACTTACATAAATTAATATTGTTACAATTTGCTATGGCTGATTTATGCTCGTTAAATTCAGAATCAGGAAGATATTGACCTGTATATATTTTAAATTCAATATTGCATATATCCTTTGAGAGAAAACAGCAAGCCTTGATAATTTTTCTCATTAATAGAATTGATCGACCACCACCACCTGTTTGAATTAAGACTTTTTTAACTTGTGAAATATCTTGGTTGTATTCAACCAAAGGAGGACATAGATAACCAATATATTTTATTCTATCAGAAAATTTCTCTAATTCAGGATACTCATTGATAACATCAACAATTTCTTTTTGGTTATAGACAAAAATTTTATCAATACTCTGATCTAAAAAGTCCATTACATCTTTTTTACCAAATTCAAAATCCGCAGGATCAACAATACCATTTATACCCCAGACAACTTTACCCCCTTGTTTTTTATGATTTTTTATGATCGAATACATTTCATTCCTTTTACCTAATGGGTTACATTCCATAAAAAGCGTGTATGGTTTATAATATTCAAAAAGCGCAGTTAGTAGCGCTTTTCTAACATCATAGAATTCCTCCTTTTTAAATTTAACAAAAAATTTCGTGTCAAAATTATTTGTTTCATGATTATAGATTGTGTAATAAGATGGAAGTTTTAAATAATCTATTCGATTAAATGGTTTAATAAAGTTGGAGCCAAATGGAGAACTGGAAATGCAATAAACTGATAAATCGTCTTTTTCTTTTATTAATGCCTCTGAGAATTTACCTAATTTTGAAATATGACCGTAACTTCGTCCATCATGTGAATACAATACAATTCTTTTGTTATTCAGCATATCTTATTTATTTAACATTTCATTAATTTTTAAATTGCTTTTTGCAAACATCAAACAACCTTTACATTGTTTTGATATAGGCATATTTTCATTAGTTCGTAATTTATTATAAGTTATCCCATTCCAAATATCAGTAAAAGATTCTTTCTTCAGGTTTCCTAAAATAGGCTCATTTATTTTACAGCATATTTTCACATTTCCTGAAAAATCAATTGTTGAATGTGTCCATGGTACGTAACAATTGTTTGTTTTATAGTAACCATGTGAGTAATTTCCCAATGAACTTTCTTCAACTTCTTTGGTTGTTGTACCAAAAATAAAAATCTCTGATTCGTTTTCAACTAAGTTGTATTCCAATGCCTTTTGTAACATTATGGGGGCTATATTTTTATTATACTCTTGTATTTGCTCAACTGTCAAACAACCAATATCTGGAGTATGTTCATAAATTGGGATTAAATTGATATTATTAACACCAAGCTGCATTGCAAAATCAGGGAGTGTAACCAGACTTTTATAATTAATAGAATTTATTACAACATTTAAATCTAAATGCTTTACATATGGACGAATATTTGATAAGCCATCAACTGCCTTTTCCCAATAACCTTTATTGCCCCTGATTTTATCATGTATTTCAGCAATTGGACTGTCAATAGAGATATTTATTTTTTTAAGCCCAGATTTTACAAGGGAAACTGCTTTCTCATTGTCAATCAATGTAGCATTTGATGTTAAAGTCGCTTTTATTCCCTTATTTTTTATATACTTTATTAATTTTTCTAATTTAGGATATAATAATGGTTCGCCTCCTGTAAAATGAATCCGCTTGCAGCCAAGTAAAGCAAGTTCATCAACAACTGTTTTATAAAAATCAATGCTTAATAAAGGTTCATTGGATTGTTGCCAATGATTACACATTTGACAGTGAAGGTTACAATTATTAATTAATTTAATCTTTATAAATAAAAATTTATTTTGAAAATTATGTATAATACTGTTACTGAAATTATTGATGTTTTTATTTGTAGTTGAAAAAATCAAGGCATAATATTGTTTCATAACGATTTATTCAGTATTGATCTATATTTATCTGAAATTTTATTATCCCATTTAATCGTTTTTAATAAATCAGGATGATTTTGGGGATATATTTTTTTACGTTGCTCAACAGCAGTTCTTATAAATTTCAATGCGTTTTTCATGTCACCATAATAAAAATAACTAATAGCTAAATTTTTATAACTTGACGTTAATAACGGATGCACCCTTTTATAAAATAATTCACCGTGCGTTATTCCCAATAAAAAATATTCTATGGATGTTTTATAATCTTTTTTGGTTTGATGAATATAACCTATTTCATGATATATAAGGTGCAAATAATAGTTTTGAAATTCGCTGGTATTATGAGCAATATCTAAAGCGTTTTGAGCAAATGTCAATGCGTCATCGAAAACCCCTATTGCTGTATTAACTTTTGATAAATTTATGAATGATTCTAAAGTTTCCTTACTATTATCTCCTAATAGTTTTCTTCTAAGATTAAGTGACTTTTCCGCATAATCTTTAGCTTCTTTGAAGTTATTCATTCCTCTATAAGCACTAGAGAAATTTTTATATATCTGTGCCAAATGAGCCTCTTTGTTTTTGTGAGAGATTTTAATTAAGTAACTATAAGAAATTTTGGCATACTTAATTGCATTATTATAATCCTTTAAATATCTATATATTTTAGAAATTCTATGGGCAAGCTTAAATTTAATATATTTTTTTTCAGTATCCAATTCCAATAAATTTACAGCTATGGGCAGAAAATCTATGTATTTGAACGCTTCTAATATTAATTTATTTAAAAGAAAATCAACAACTGGTTCGCAATTTTGCATATCTGGTTTTAATTTTTCTTTCAACACTTTATTTATCAATGGATGCATTTTATAAACACCTCTTGCTTCGATTAACCAACCTTTTTTTACCAAATCTTCAAGTGTTTCTACAAAAAGGAGTATTTCGATTGATTTTATTTCAAATAAATCTATTAATTGCTTTTCGGAAAGCTCAACTTGTGGTAATATTGAAAAATATCTTAAATATTCTTCTTCGGTTTCAGACAATTTTTCCAAATTAAATATTGATAAAATGTAATGATATAACCGATCTTCAAAAACGCTACCAATATTAGAGCCATGTTCTCCTAAATTTATTTTTCGTTGAAATTCATTAGCTTTTAAATCTTCTTTTTTCAATAATTTATACATTTTATTTATTGATAAATCTTGATTTTTATTCCCCGCTTTAGCAAGTAATTCAATTAAAAGTGTATGGTAGTTAATATGTCCTAAAAGTAATTCAAGTTTTTTATCATTGTTTTCCCTCGTATAATACTTATAAAATACTTTTTTCGCTTGCTCCAAGGGCAATGTTTCTAAAACTTTCACATAAATATTCTCTGGTTTAGCTCTAGAAGTAATTAATATTTTCCATCTGATAGATTTTATAATATTCAATAAATTTGATAATCCTTTTGGGTCATTTGCATTATCAATTACTATTAAATTATTACCTATTAATTGTCTTAAACAATCAAGTAATAAAAGTAAATTTTCTTTTATATCAAGTTCCTCGAAAATTTTAAAGCCTATTCTTTTAACTTGAAGTTGAGTAACAAAATCATATATTGTATCATTAATAATCGTAACCCATAGTATATTCTGATATTCTCCTGCATACTTTAAATTATTAACATACGCCTTTGCTATAGTAGTTTTACCAATACCGCCAATACTATTTATTAAAAATATTGGTTGATTTTTTGTGAGTTCAGAATGAATCAAATTCAGATAATCATTTCTACCAATTAATTCTGATAAATTGTACAATGGAACATTATTTAAATATTTCTGATTTAAATTTAATTGAGATTTTTTACTGGTCTCTGAATTAATAATTTCTACCATTAAATCAGATTTCGCCTTTTCAGCAATCATCTTTCTCTTAGCAATAATTTTATAAAGTTCTTCTCTACAATCTTTTACTTCACTTAAAGTATAATTTTTAGATTGGCTTGTTTTTGAATCAAATGCATCGTGATGTTCTATGCATAACCAAGCTAAATTTTCAATTTTAATATTCTTTTTATTCTGGTCAAGGTGTGCAATCTGACCTTTTTTTTCTAATAAGTCTTTATTTAATCTAAAACATAAACAACATCTTCTTGCTGATAACCGAAATAACATTGTTTCAGTATTTATTGGAATTCTAGGTCTATTGTTCATTATCTTAATTATATTTTTTCATTATTTGCTATACCTATTTTTTATTTATTTATATTTTTTAAAATAAATTCTGTATTATTCTTACTAACATAAATTTCATTATTGTCTTTGGTTAAAACCCGTGCATATTGACCATTAAAACTTATTATATTCTTGTATTTTGGAGTGATTATTTTATTCTCTTTATGAATGAAAATACCAACAAGATTATTTTGATATAATTTGTAACCGATATTGCGATTTGAATTAAAATCCCAACCTATTTGAATTATTGAATCGTAAATAATCGGAACTAATGTATCGCCCTTAAATGATAAAAAACCATATTTGTTATTTTGTTTCACTAAAAATAACCGATCGGTATATTGAAATTTTATTTCATCATAATTAGCTTTAATAATAGTATCAGTTTTAAAATTAGCAGAGTCAATATAAATAGTCCCAATATAACCAATTTTACCATTTGAATTTTTGTAATAACCTGGGTTACCTTCTGAGATACTGGAATGCACACCATCATCTATAGGAACAACACCGTTATATAAATTGCCTTTTTTATCAATCATAATCCAATCATTCTTCTTTTTGGCGGTTGCAATGCCCCATCCATCAAAATCTGTTGCATCATCGTAGATTGTCGGAATTTGAAATTTACCGGAATAATTTATAAACCCAAATTTATTTTTAAATTTCACACGAGCTAATTCGCCAGTAAACATATATGCATCTTGAAAACTTGGTTTAATTATTATTATCATTGAATCATCAGCATAGCCATAAATACCGTTAATTTTTATCGGGATTAAATTCGTTGTTTGACTATGAACAATTTTGATAAATAGGAACCAGACGAATAAACAGATTATTATTTTACTTACTAATTTCAAGATTAATCATTTTTTCTATTTCATCAATAGACGATGAATTAAAAACGGGTTTACCGTTTATTAAAACTGTTGGTGTAGCATATAAACCAATGGCTTTTAATATTCGGAAATTATACTCTAATGTATTTTGTATTTGCAAATCAGAAAAATCAGATTTAAAGCGGTTAATATCTAAATGTAGTTTTTCTGCTAACGAAAATATCTTATTTGAATCAGGTAATTGTTTTTGTTCAAATAATATATCTTTCATTGCCCAAAATTTATTTTGTTTTGCTGCACATTCAGCAGCTATTGCTGAAAGGGTCACATAAGATGCGAAATGTGTAAATCCGAATTTTACCTTATCAGAATATTTTTTTTCTAATTTCTGATAAATGGGTTCATATTCTCGGCATTTGTCACACTCAAGATCACTTACGATTAAAACTGTTATTTTTGATTTTGTGTTGCCCGTGTAATGGGCATAAATTTTTTCTATCGATATATCTGGGGGTAATGGTTGTTGAATGTGAATTTGAATTTTATGTTTTCTTTTTAATGAATCTATAAATTTATCTAGTAAATATTTTTTAAAACTATCTTTTGCAAGTTCTTTCCCTTTTTCGGTTTTTAAATCATAGTATTTTAAGGTTCTTGTTAATTCTGGAAAAAAACTAATATGCAGATTTAAAATAAAATTTTGTAAAGACCTTTCATTTATTTGATGGTTGTAATATCTGTTAATAAAAGTATCTTTTGATAATTTGTAACGTTCAGCCTCTTTTGTGATAAGATAATTATTTATGGTTTGTTCTAAAGTGATTTTACGAATAGTGAAAATTCTATACAGCTCATCATAAATTTCTTGTTTTATCTGTAAATCAACATCTGTAAGTAAAATTTTATGTGTATCTATTTCAGCAGCAATTATCGAAGAATTAAATGGTTTCTGCTGATTGTCTTGCTGATTATTTCTGCATTGTGTAAATAATAAAAGGAGAAAAGAAAATAATAATAATTGAAGTCTGGACATTGTATTATCTGAGTAAGAAAAAAAAATTATTTTAGAGTTATGCCCGCTTTTAATTCTAAGGTAAAAGGGTTTGCATTTTCAGGACCATTCACTAAATTAAGAAAACCATAACTAATAAAGGGTTCAATATAAAAACCTATTTTATTAGAAAAGTCAAATTGAATAGGTGTTTGAAATGTTACAACAGGAATGTAACTACAAAAATTTTCGTTTGAAGTATTTGATTTTTTTTGATAAATACTAAAAGAAGATGTTGCAAAATTATAGTTTCTAATATAAGAAATTTCATCATTTTTAAAAAGTTTAATATTTGAAATAATCCCAATAGCATTATAAATATGAAGTTTGTGGAATACGAAGATTTCATAATCAAAAATCAAGGGAATATCAATATAAGAAAACGTATAATTCCTGTTTGCAATATTTTCATTATTATCAAGTGGAATATCGTTAGGACTATAACCAGATTTATATTGAAATGAAAATGAGCGTGAGTAAATGGAACTAGCACCAAAACGGATAAATATTTTTTCTAAAATAGGATACTTAAATTGGAGATTTAAATTATATTTTTTTGCAATGAAGGGAGACAGATTGTAATCCGTAATTAAGAATGTACAATCATTGTTACCGTCATTATAATTTAAGCTTTCCCTGACTTTTCCGATATCGAATATTACAGTTAATTTTTTTTCTTGCGCTATAAGTTTTACGGAAAAAAGGATGACTATTAAAAAAAATATAATTTTTTTCATTTTGTATAAAATTATTGAAAAGCGACACTGATTTGTAACTTTATTTGTAATGCTCCGTTGTTATTGCTTTCACCATAAAAACTGAGCGAATTATAACTTATTTGAGGTTCTGCGTATAGCCCAAAATGTTCTGAAAACTGGTATTTAATTATAGTTCCTAAGGTTGCATAAATATTAGCTGTTGGTTGTTTCGACTGAGGACACCAATCATCTCTAATAATTTGAACGTTATTGTTAGTAGAATATTCTTTCATATCTGAAGAACCTGCTGCTAAATTGAGCAAACAACCTATTGAAAAACCAAAAGAAAATTTATTTTTTGACACTATGAAATAATGAGCGTTTATTGGCACATCTATATAATACAAAATTATGCTTTGTTGTTTTACAGAATCAAAATGAAGGCTATTAGGTAATTTTGTGGGAACATTGTAATTAATTTCCACGTTAACTTTCTTGTAAAGAAAACCGCTACTTAAAATAAATTTACCAGATAAGGGATAATAAAAGTTTAGACCGTTGAAGAGAATCAAATTATCTTTAGTGTATTTTTCAGGATAATTACTACTTATTGGTTTATATAAGCCTGTACTTAATGTAACATTAAGTTTTTGTTCCTGACAAAAAACTTTTGATGTCAGAAAGATTAGTAATAAAATAAAGATATTAATTGGCTTCATCATAAAAAGAATTTACGGATAAGTACATTTACTGGCTTTACTAAAATACAGTCTTGTATTAATGCCATCTTCTAATATATGTTGTTCGTGATATGGTGATATAGAATAGCCATTAGCATTATTATTGTCTTCATCGTCAGAATAGATGAATCCTTGGTTACAACCGAACCTTCCAAGTACACCGTAACAAATACCAAGAGATGGAGGGAAATTGGTATAATTGTAAGCGTCGTCTTTAGGATAATAATACCAAACTAAACGAGTATCTATATCAAACGAACACTCGTAATAAGAGCCATTAATTGGGACTCCATCAATATCTGCTGAATTGCTATTTGAACCGTCCTCATTATCAAAATCACGAATTATGGTATAATTATGAGCATAAGAACCCAACCATAAAACACCATAATCAACATTTGTTACATAAAAAGTATAAGCAGCATCTATAAGGCAAAAATAAAGATGTATATTTCCATAACCATCAACGTAGCTATCACCAGTCCACCCAAATTTTTCAGACTCACAATCGCTACCATCTTCTGAATCCATAAAAACATGTAAGGTTTTGAAATTACCACAGCTTCCACCATCTCTAAATACGCCAATATAAGCTATACTTTTTTCACCTGATACAATTGTTTTGCTGTATAAATTAGAAAGAGTATTGTTAATTTCAGATTGCAAACCTGTATTATTTGAAATAATAGAATTTGTGGAGTTGTGAGAATAAATAAAATTTAAATTTTCAATTTCATTTGTCATGCTCGGCATCTCTTTAACAGGTAAAACAATATTAAAACTTGTTGCTAATACTATTATTATTGCTGAGAATACAACTATAAATAATTTTATCATAAATTATTGAATAATTATTTTTAAGACAGAAACTTTATCTATAAAGAAAATTTTTGCAAAATAGACACCTGGTGAATTATTTAAAACATTGATATCAATAATACTTTGAGAGCAATTTTTAATATTTGAAATAAGCTCGCCAAGAGAATTATAAATTTCAATTTTGTCTGGTATTATTTCAGGATTTTTAATGAATATTTTGAACTTCCCTTTATTCGGATTTGGAATAGCAACAACGCTTACTTCTTCATTTTCTGATAAGAAATTTTCTTCATTATTATTGTTTTCATTATTATCGACTTCTTTTTTATTTACAAAAACACTACAAATATTACTTGGGGCATCTTGTAAACAAGGATCTATATAAAATACTATAGAATGCCCTTGCGTAGGTTCATATACAGCACCGGGTTCAAGTATTATTTGAGAACATGCGCCAATATCCATATTCATATTATTATAAGAGGATGAAGGAAACCCTGTCAGATCATATTTGCCAGACCAATAGTGATTAATTCCACCCCAATTATGATAATAAGACGAGGGGAAGCTGCTTGTGTTTGTGGTACTAGAACAATTAACGATATCGAAGCCCATACAGGAAGAACCAGTACTTGTGCCATTTTGATTAAAAGTTTCTGCACATACAGAATAATGACCTGATGAAGGAAAGTAGTGTTTAAAAAGACGACAATTTGCAGTGTAAGCAAAGTGAAAAGGACTAGAAGGGTAACTCATATCCCAAATTTCAGTTGATGACCCTTCCCACCAAACATGTAATGATGATAAACTACTAAATGGAGAAGACCTATCTTCAAATATTGCTGTTGAGCCTGTTTGCAAAGTTGAACAATCAGAAATATTCCTAATACTTGGAGTAATATTTGTACAGGGGAAAATTGTAATAGGCTTAGGATTTGCATAAAAAATCTCTCCTATATCTGTAACTACATATAATTGTACAGAGTAATTAATAGTGGCACCAGTTTCACATTCAAAAAAATAAGGAAGCCCATTACCATGAAACCATTCGCTATATATATTAACCCCAGACTTAAGTATGGCCCAATGGTACTCTTGTGTACCTATCGGTGCACCATTAGCCACAAATTGATAATAAGTTCCCGTTGGGTTTCCTGAGGAAATAGAAAGGGTAACAGGAAAAAGTGTAAAATCTTGTATGGTATTGAATCTTTGATTGTAGAAATATGCTGTTACACTTGCATATTGTTGACCACCCTCAGCTGTTATTGTGCCAGACCAGTCGTAAGGCAAATCAAGATTGTATTTGCCGTAAAAATTTGTAGAAGTGGTAGCAGACCCATTTCCTGTTGCTGTTATTGTAAGCCCTGATAAATTTTGGAAGTTACTGTTTTGGACTGTGCCAGAAATTGAAATCCCAGGTTTTATAACGACTATTTGTTTAGATTGTGAACTACTCCCCGAAGTGTTGGAGGTTGTAAGAGTAATATTAAAAGTCTGTGAAGCTTGGCTATAAATATTGTATTGATGAGACGGGTTTGGTGAAGATGAATAAGAACCATCTCCAAAATTCCACTCCCAACTTGAAGGTTGATTAGTTGACTGGTCTGTAAATTGTACTGTTGCAAATTCCATTACAGGGCTTGTTGGAGAAAAAGAAAAATTTGTACTAGGAGTTTGGGGGTTAACCGTAATGTAATTGTATTTTGTTTCTGAAGTGCTTTGCACCCCATTGGAAATAGTGAGAGAAACATTATAATTCCCTTGTGTGTTGTAAGTGATTATAGGGGGTTGTTGTGATGACGAAGATGATGGAACGCCTCCAGGGAATGACCAATTCCAAGAAATAGGCGAACCTGTTGATTGATCAGTAAAAGAAACAAGACCGCCAGTAAGAATAGTTGTTGGAGATGCCGAAAAGTCAGCATTGGTATTAATAGTTCCAACAAAATTCTGGTTGGTAAAATCAGAATTTAAATTATTAAAACTTAACGATACTGGAGCAAACGTATAATTCTGTTTTGTTGGTGTAACTGTACCTGACCAGCCTGAATTTACCACTAGAGAATAAAAACCTAAACTATTTGTTGAAGTTGTACCACAATTATTACTAAAGGTTACTGTAACACCGTCAATACCATTACCAACATTATTGTTAATATATCCTGAAATTGTATATAGTTCAAGAATATTTATATATCGCCTTGGGACATAGCCTTGGGCAATCAATGTATTTAGATTGTAAGAACTTTGCCTAACCTTCCAGTATCCACCAACAGCCTCAATTACATAAACATTATTATCATCAATAAATGAATGAAATAACATTACATGCGAACCAGCATTATTTAAAATATCACCAGGTTTTAAATCGCACCTATCTATTACATTACTTATTGTTGATAGCTGACCTGTACCTAAATGACCCTCTAGTCTTTCCCATACACGTGTTATAAAACCAGAACAATCAACACCATAAGTATTTTGTTGATAATTTGGCATAGTTGTACATTTATTTCCAGCTTTACCATTGCCTGCAATACCATTTTGAAACTGTTGAATTGTATGCCCTCCACCCCAGCAATAAGCCATTCCTGTAGTTTGTTGACCAACATTGAAATACGTTTCAACATATATCGGATTATAACAAGCATTTTGGACATTATTTGCACCCATTGTCCATTGCAAGTTTGCATAATTGGATGCGTTTTGCATTATTTGAGGTCTTGTAATTTGCGCCTGACTGAAACTGTAGAAGCAATAACAAAAAAATAAAATTATTAATATAATATTTTTCATTTTGTAAGTATCTTCTCAATTACAAGTTTATCCATTGTTGCTCTCATAAAATAAATACTATTATCATTATTAATAATACTACTTCGTTTTATTATATAGGGAGAATCTGATTCATCAAGTAAATTAAAAGTACCTGTTAAATTCAAGCTACTGTTATATTTACGGATTTCACATTGTGTTAAAATTTTATCATTAATGACAGACCCGAAAAAATAAATACGATAGTATGAATTTAAGCTCATATCTATTCCTAAAAAATCAATGCCAATTGTGAATTTATCTTTTTTTATTTCAATGCTCTGTTTTGTGCTATTTTTTAGAATAATGCCCTTTTCTCTTCTATTTACATAAGATATAGAATAATTTTCTATATCACTCTTTTTCTTACCTGAATTTACAATAGAATTATTTATAGGGAACACAACATATTGTTCTTGACCCAAAAAGAAAAAAACATTATTTTTAGAGTCAATTTTTAATTCTGAAATCAATCCACAATCAACAGACAATTTGATGCGATTTTTAAATTCAAAATTTGTTGAATAAATATCAATAGAATTTTCTTTAATGTTAACTGTAAAAAGTTCATTATTTTGGTTAAGAAAAATATCATTTGCACTTATATTCTCAATGATTTTATATAATACTTTATCCTTAAAGATTAAAATCCTTTCTTTGACATTATCTGTAACATAAACATAGTTTTCAAATATTGCAAAACTTGTTGGACCTACACCCCCAGCAACTTTGATTAGACCTACTTTATTATTATCATCACCATATTGTATTTCTAAAATAGTCTCTGAAGGCATATTTTTAATATCATTATTGCTTGCAGTTTGAGCAATGGCATAGTTATAAAATAAAAGAATCGTAATTAAATTAAGAATATATGTTTTCATTTAGTATTTTCTTTTAGCTGCTTAACTTCATTTTCAAGGTTACTTATTTTTTTATTTTGTTCAATAACATATAAAGTAAGTTCCTCTATTTTTTGCAAAAATTTAGCATTAACATCGCCAACATCTAAGCCATTTTTTATTATCTCTTTTTCTGTTGGGATATCTGGTAAATGTTTGTTTTCTTTAATAAAGGTTTCTACCTCTGATAGTGGTTTTAATTTATAAGAATCATCAAAAACAAAATCGCTCCACCACTGATAATCTAAAATGACTTTTGATGTATGAATGTTGCCACATACAGTTAAAGTGTTTTGACCAGCATTGAAAGTAAAATTCATAGGATACCAATAGGAGCCATCACCTTTTCGTAATATCCAGTACCAACCAGTTGCTGTCATTCCCTGCCCCATTGTTGCACCAGTTCCATCGTCTACAAACCAAGCACTGCCTACGGGACTTTTAATACTTAGCTGCCATGTATTAATTGAAACATTGCTTGTACCATCCAAAGTAAGATAGCCATCTTTTATATGAAGTTTCGAGTTTGGGGAATTTGTGCCGATTCCAATATTTCCGTCTAGTCTATATACATTGTTACCGTTTTTATTCCAGTAATTAATCATAGGATACCAAACACCATTTGAACAGCCCAGAAAATCACCATTTAAATATTTTATCGAACCATCATTATTTGTAGAAGTATTTCCGATGCGAATAGCGCCGCTAACTTCTAGTTTTTCATTTGGGGATGTTGTTCCAATTCCAACATTGCCACTACCCATAGTTAAAAATGCTATGTGACCATCTTGTGCTTCGTTACGAATTAGAAAATTATTACTTTGTGCAAAACCAGTCCAAGCACCTCTTATTGCACTGCCATTTGGATACCAATTTATTAAAGCAGTGTTATTGGTGCCTTCAAGAAACAATAGGTTGTCATTTCCTTTAACATGTAAAGTATTTTGAGGAAAAGTTGTCCCAATACCGACATTCCCTGAATTATTCCAGAACAAGGCTATTTTTTCACTTCCAACATTGTTGTTAGTTTTTGTGCCAAGAATACCGCTGGAATAACCAAATAAAGCAGGACCATCCATTGTTTGACTTGCAAAAGAATTTGAGTATTTTAAACCATGAAAAAGATCGCCATTCCAATGTAAATAAATAGTTTTGTCATTCATATTAACATTTGCAGAAGCAATATGATTCCCGAAGTTATCGCCCATTGTTGACAAATTTCTTTTTCCAATATTCCCACTGCCATCTTCAACAATTACATTTGTAGATTGTGAATATAGAGGCAATTGTGATATGTGAACATTTCCGTTAATATCAAGTTTTGCAGTAGGGTTAGTAGTAGTCCCAATTCCTACATTTCCATTTCCAAGTATTGACAACCTTTTTAGGCTAAATGTATAAAAATCCAAATTGGCATTTTCACATTGCTTAATATAAGCACCTGTCATAAATGTACCAATAACTAACCCGTCAGTATTTGTAATCCCTGTTGATGGATTTGTTAATTGCAACGAACTTGCTGCGGCAACTGGGTTTGGAGGGGGATTAACAATTTTAGCATTTGAAGTACTCCCCGAACCACCACCATGTATATGTAAATTACTTTGTGGGTTTTGAATACCGATACCAACATTTTGAGCATTGTTATTATAAATATTGTTTCCGATTTTTGTCCAAACACTATTTATCGTATTTCCTGATAAGCTAATACCCGTACCTGCTGAATACGTTGAAACCGGGGTATTAATTGTAAAATTAGGATAAGTGCCAGACACAGATGTAGCACCGTTTCCGAGGATAGAAATAATTTGGTCTGGCTTAGTGTTTGTAATTGTAAAAGCAGGATATGAACCAGCAACATTTATTCCATTGCCATTTGCAATAGAAACTGTTTGGTCAGGAGCGGTATTTGTAATTGTAGTTCCCGATATACCAACACCTGTGCCAGCGGTATAGGTTGTATTATTATCTGTAGAATTAATTGTAAAATTTGGATACGTACCTGAAACGCTAGTTGCACCAGTTCCTGCAATTGTAATAGATTGGTCTGGTTGTGAATTATTAATAGTGAAATTTGGGTATGTGCCAGTAAAATTTATTCCAGTACCTGCGCTATAATAAGGCACATCAATAGTGTTCCCATTATTTATTGATAAGTGGTTATCAATAATTGAAAGAGTTTGATTGTCTGTGTTGTCAAGATATGTTGATAAATCAACACTATTGCCATTACTTATTGATAATTGATTACTGCTAAGAGATAAGGTTTGATTATCATTATCAGTTGACGTTATTGAAAAGTTTGGATAAGTACCAAGTATCGAAGTTCCACCATGTCCTGTAAGTGTTACTGTTTGATCGGGAGCTGTATTTGTAATTAAAAAACTTGGATAAGTTCCACTTGTTGAGATACCAGTACCAGCAGAAAGTATAACAGTTTGGTCGGGTGCCGTATTTGTAATTTGATTTGAACCATTTATGTTAATCCCCGTACCAGAGGTATAAATTGAATTATTATCCGTTGATGGTTCCCATTGTGTTAATGAATTGTTCCATTTTAATATTTGCCCGTTGGCTGGTAACGTGCCTGATAAATTCCGTCCTTGTAGTTTAACAACGGTTAAGGCACTGCTACCAGTGGCATCACCAGTATGAGAGGTGTGTGAAAATGTATTTCCGGTTAATGTTAGCCCTGTCCCAGCATTATATAAAGCACCTAAATCTATTGATGCGCCATGATTTGATAAGCTAAGCGTTGTTCCTGTTAAAGTAAAAAATAATTGTTTCCATAACCCTGTGCCATCAGCACTAGATGTTAATATGTAATTATTCGCCCCTCCAGTTCTTAGTCGTATTTGCCCTGCAACATCTAATGGTTGTGTTGGGTTATTAGTGCCAATTCCCAAAAATCCTGCTCTAGTAAGGCGCATCCTTGTTTGGTCAAACGTGATAAATTTTAAATCATAGTTTCCAATAGTCCCTAACCTCATTTTCATAGTATCGACATCGGTATTTCCGTTCATAACCCAATTTCCTGTTTGAGATTTAACAGAGAGGAACGTAATTGAGAATATAAAAATAAGAAGGGTCAATTTAGAATTGACGAATTGTTTTTTTATCATAAGATTAATTTTTTAGCGAGACAAAGATATATTTTTTTTATAAATAGTAGAAATCAATAAAAAACAAAGCAAACAAATGCACAAAACATGCATTGTTAACGTAATTGCCTTGAAAAGTTAGTTTTATATTTGTTTTCAGAATAACAATTTTCTAAACTTAGACTTAAAAACTTGAGTTATGATAAGCTATTGTTTTTTTATATCTCTGTTGTTTTTATATTATCTGTGCAGTTTTAAATAAAATCTATTTTTATAATTCTATTCAATATCAATTATAGATATTATCCTTGTTTTATCTTCATTAAAGTATAGTAAATATGTAGTGTTGAGGTTTTGCAGGATTTCAATAATTTTTTCATCTGAAATATCAGAGTATTTTTTCTTTAATGTATTCTGCAATTCTTCAAAAGAACATACTTTGTCATTAGTAATTTTTAAGACTTCTACATATTCTGGCTCGGTAAATTCAACACTAAATTTTTTTTCATTATTGACGTATTCACTATAATATACTTTTTCTTCTGTTTTTATTACTTTGTATGTAAAAGGCCGCTCCCTGTATATATTTTCAATTGAAGAAAAAGAACTCCACTCACTTGCATTATCAATAGTTTTTTTTAAATACCCAAATAAAATTGAAGGGGGTTTTATTAAAGATTCAGGGACGTAATATGATGTTGGGTTGCTGTCGTATTGTTTAATTTCGCTTTCACTTATTGACTTGTAATATTTGGCTTCCCTGTATAAAGCAAAAGCCCCATGAATATGATATAAACTGAGAGGTTTTGCATTAAAATAAAATCTCAGGTAATGAAGGTTATTAATGCTTTCCAAAACATCTTCTTTCGTCTCGTCTGGTATTCCTTTTATTAGATTTGTTTTTATATTCATCCCGTGTTTTAAAGCTGATTTTACTACTAAAATATTTAATGCAAAATCATTGCTTTTATTCATTTTTTTTAATAATGAATCTGATATGCTTTCGTAACCTACAAATATTTCTGTGAACCCAGCTATAGCCATCTTTTTTATAATTTCTTCATTCAAATGACTATGAGGTATCATTTCACACCAAAGAGTAATTACAGTTTCTCTAGTTGAATTACTTTTTATCAGGAGATTTAAGAATTCATCAAACCTTTCAATTCCGGTGCCTATTATATCATTGTCAACAAACATAAATTTTTCTGCCTCATATGTTTTTGAGAGATATTCAATTTCTTCAATAATGTTTTGTGGCGTCCTCTCTCTATACTTATACCCTTCGCTGTAATTACAAAATTTACATTTTTTCCAGTGACAAGACCTGATAGAGTTAATTGGATAATGAATAGTTTTTTGGTTCTTTATTCCAGATTTAAGCAAGGCGAAATCATCGTAATTTGGGAAAATATAATTATCAAAATCAAGATATTTACTTTTATTAGTGAGTGAATCAACAATTTTATTATCCTTTCTGTAAATAAAACGTGCAATTTGTTCGTAGGATTCTTGATTATTTTTTAACTGTTCGCATAAGTCTAATAACGGGTATTCACCCTCTCCCCATATTGCAAAATCTAAATCGCTGCTTAAATTCATTAATTCTGTTGCCGTTTCTTTACGCTCAAAACCACCCATTACAATTTTTGTTTCAGGTGACCTTTTTTTAACTTCTTTGGCTAAGATAATGCCCGGAATCCATTGATATAACTTGTAAGAAATACCAAACAGCAATATGTTTTTAAAATCAATTTTATCTAGTTCGGTAGTAATAATTTCTAAAGCTTTATTTTTTATTTCTTCAATATATAATTTGTAATCACTTCCTAAATCAAAGAAAATTTCAGGGTTTGATTTATGCAGGTATGCAAGTATTTTATTATATAACTCAATATCGTTGGTTTCTTCTGCCAGTATTGCATTAAAAGGCATCAGCTTAATTTCAATATCTATTATATCTTCGTCTAGTTCTCCTGTGATGATTGAATTTAATAAAAAATTCCAGTATTTAATATCAACCTGAAAATTATTTAGCTGAAGGAAACTTTTTAATATAGAAAGACCTGAAGATGGGTAGTAGATTGTTGCTGGAGGTAAATAATTTAAGATTATCTTTTTCTCGTTCATAATGCAATATTATTTTTTATTAAGATTATAGCGAATTCCAGTAATTATCGTCCATTTCTTTACAATGTCTTAAAAGAAACTGCTTCATATAATTTACTTTTTTTGCAATTACTTCATCGTTTTTTATACACCTTTTTACTTTCCGTATCTCACGTTTAATAAAAAGCGAGGTGAAAACCTCTGCTTTGTCTTCTTCCAATGCAGAACCTGAATATTTTGTTATTAAACCAGTACATGGATGGCTAACACTAAATAATCTTGACTTAAATAACTTTCTTCTTTTCAATTTTTTTAAGTCTGGGTATAAAGCTGCGCCACCTTTGCCATATTCAAAATTTGTAGGATTAAAGCTATTCCAAACACTGTCTTTATAATATAGATTTCCGTTTATTTCCTGCTCAACCATGTGATAAAACTCATGATGGAGGGTGTGCTTGATGTAATATTTAAATTTTCTACCTTCATATATTTTTCTGTTCCAACCCTGTAATACATCTAAAAATAGTATCTCTTTATAAGCATCTGGCAGGGCACTTCGGTGTTGTTCTCCATATCTCAAAATTCTTACAAATGCAACATATTTTAAATTCGACCTTTTGACCAAAGAGGGTGGGTATTTATTAAATTCTTCGCTGAATATTTTTAAATAAGATAACAGTTCTTTGTACTCCCCTTTAGTTTTTGTTTTAGAATAATTAACGTCCTTCCATGATGCTGTTGGTATGCTGTCGTAAACAAATGAAATTGCATATTTTTTTTGAAGCTGTGAAATAATTGAATTGATTTTTTCTTTAACTTTTATTTCACTGGCAGAGGTTGAAACAACAGCAACAAGCAGACTAAGGACAATAAAACCAAATATAATTCTCTTTGCCATTTTCAAACATTAATTTTCTTTAGTTTCATTGCAAAGATAACCTAAATTATTAAAATTATTGAAGCATATAAAAAGACAGTAGTAAATAAAGCAAATGAAAACCGGATAAGCAAAAAGAAAAAAAAGACTGAAAAATAATTAATACAGCGGAAGGAAAAAAAATTAGGTCAACGATGAAAAATATATAAAAAAATAAAATTTATTCCAAAATGCGTTTTCTCCTTACCACCTTACCCCTTTCCCAATTTTACAGGTGGTGTAATGTGGGGTAAGGTATTTTTAATGGTTACCACCTTTCCCCCATTTTACTGTTTTTGGGGGTAAGGTGGTAAGGATGGGGTAAGGATAAAAAAAGAACGTTACCCCCATTGAAGTATTGATTCTATAAGGTTTTCAGATATGTAGGGGTAAGGTGGTAAGGTGTTTTTGAGTTTTACGATATTTTTTTGATAACGTAGTAACCATAGTTTTTTTCTGGGTATTTCTTCTCACGTGCAAATGAAAGCATTTTAAGTGCTTTGCCTACATTGTTTGTATTGAGTTTTATTTTATTTTCTGTTTGCTCTGCTATGTAAAGAAGTATGTCAGTAGCAGACATAAAACAATCGTTGTTCTCTTTGGTTGCTGGCATCAGATATTTATGTATTAATTCAAATTCCGATGTTGTTATATGAAATTGACGGTTGTATTCTTCATTTTCTTTTATTTCGTCACCAGTAAGATCGCAGATAAAATTTGTTTTAAATAAGTGGTAAGCTTGCGCCCAGACATTATCAATATTAATTTTTTCTTTATATGACCAGTCTATTTTTTCTATAACAAAACACAACCAACGAACTGAGCCTGATTCATCATTTAAAAACTCTGCCTGATTTGTTGAACCGATAAATGATGCCCGACGTGGAATGATTGAATTTTTGCGGTCGTAGGGCAAACGGTCATTTATCTTGTCTTTTGAAAACAGCGATTTCAGCGAATTAATTTCAATTTTGGAGAGCGTTGAAAGTTCATCAAGATTGATTAAAAGGTTTG
This sequence comes from Bacteroidetes bacterium GWF2_35_48, assembly GCA_001769125.1. Classification (GTDB taxonomy): domain Bacteria; phylum Bacteroidota; class Bacteroidia; order Bacteroidales; family GWF2-35-48; genus GWF2-35-48. Next base: position 20,117 of record MEOG01000037.1, read on the forward strand.
TTGTTAGCAGAATCCGGCTGTCTTTATCAATACTTAAATTTTCTGCAATGTAATTTGAAAGCTTTGGAGGACACAAAAAACGGCAAAAAGTGGATTTACCTGAATTTTGTTTGTCGTGTACAAGGATGAAAGCCTGTTTATTAAAATAACTGTCAACCATTGCACATTTTACTGTACGAACTAACCATTTTTTGAAATGATTATCGAACCTGTCGCAAATATCATGTTTTAAATTTACAAAAGAAGCTAACTTTTGAATAAAATCAGTTTTGCCATCCCACGCCGGAAGTGATTGAAAATATTGTGTAAAAGGGTTGTAAAACGGGACTAAGTCGGATTTAAGAAAAGCCATAAGGTTGTTGAGCGAAAAGGTTAAACCATCGAGACACATTTTTATAAAAATGTTGTTTTCGTTGAGCGGTTTGTAATCTTCCTGGTCTTTTTCTTTGTATTCAAATTCAGTAGAAACGCTGTTGTAGCGAATATCGAAGTGTTCAGCTAAATAATCCCTGACTAAATGAAATTTGTTAGTAGCGTGTTTCTTTTTGCGTGGTTTTTCTGGCGTGGTGGTGCCCGTGATTTCTTCGGTGGAGGGTGTAAGATTAGATGGCTCATTGAGACGTGCCAGTGGCACGTCTTTACATGGTTTAGGGGTTCTGTAAATGCTGTGATTTTCATAAGTACCTTTGCCAATGTCAATGCCGTATGATTTTGCAATAAAGAAAAATGTTTTTGAGGTGATGCCTGAATTCTTTGATTTCAGGCAGTGGTCGAATTGTTTATCACACTCGACAAAGTCGTATTTTACAAAGAATTTACTTATCCTGTGAAAATAATCACGGGCTGCTGAGCCGATGGCATCAATAAGGGCAAAACAGATTTTTACCCAATCCTGATAAGAATTAGTTATGTCAAGTTGGTGTTGTTCGATTTGCTGAACTACTTTTTTTATATCGTCTTCTATCATGTGAGCATGAGTTTTAAAGGTTTCTGAATTTTCATTAATATAAATATCAGGGTCGTAAGAAAAAAAGCAAAGGCGTGTAATATCCTTGCCTGACGGGTCAACAGGTACACTTAAAACAGATTCGTAAAATTCTTTAACCTGGTTATATGCTTCTAAATGGTGAAGTATTGAAGAATCCACACGAACAAGGATTTTTAGGCCACTACCGGAAGGGCTTGTAAAAGTGGTGTAAGTGTAAGGAATGTTTGAGGTTTGAAGTTTGATAGTTTGAAGAATGGAGGGTTCGAGCTTATCAATGTCAAGAATAATAAGGCTGCTGTAATCCTTTATTAAATGGAGCTTGCGACCACCTTCAAAAATACCGCATGGAGAAAAAGCAGGTAATGATTTTTTCTGCTTTTTGTATTCTTTTATTTTGCCTTCAGCAATAAGTTCACGCAATTGCAGTACTCGGCTTTTATACCTGCCATCCCTGATTTGTTCAAGGATAGCAGATATAGCCAGATTTTCGGTTACTTCATTGAAGTTTTTGAAAAGGGAGACTTGCATAATTTATTACACATTACAATTGATAAAAAAATTAAATCATCGGATTGATTTTTTTGAAAGCTTTGCGTACATGCTTACGCAAATGGTCTTCAATATCTGATGCGCAGAAATAAATTTTACCGCTTACCTGAGAAAAGCTTAATATGCCTTCATCACGATAAAACTGTAATGTACGTTTAGATACTTTAAGAAGCGTGCAGGTTTCTTCTATGTCGAGCCATGCCTCAGATAAGGGTTGTTGTTTTGCAATGTGTTTTACACAATTTTCAAGACTATCAATTTTATTGATGATCTGCTGAAAAGCTTCGGATTGAATTGTTATTACTTCCATGATTTAAAACTTTTTTTAATAGTTAATATTCCGTTATTGCCGTTCATCAGAACCTGACCCCTTCATACAAAAAAGGAAATCAGAAATTAGACAGCAGAAAAAAAAGTTTCGTGTTGCAACAGAAAACTATTTGCAAAGAAAAATCATGAAGCTGGGTGACCAATGAAAAAAAAAGTTCCCTGAGGGGTCAGGGAACTTTTTTTCTGGGGAAAAAATTACGGAATTTTGTATATTATTATTATTCAATAACATACAAAGCTTGCAGCAAATATTATGCCAACAGGAGTTCCCTGAAGGTACTAAAAAGTTCCCGGGAACTTTTTTTATGTTAATTGCCTGATAATAAAAAAATAAGCGTTTTGCCCCAAACCGAGTTCCCTCAAAACTTTACCGAGTTCCCTCAAAAATGAGACTGAGTTCCCTCAAAAAAATATATGCAAAATGGAGCAAAAAGATAAAAAAAACGAAGTGCTATTTTTTAATTTCCGCAGAATCACTAAAATTATTGATGTCAAATTTATTTGGATCATCTGGATGTGGACGTTTTTTAAAGTTGGAGGGTTTTAGAACTGTTCGTATTGATGAAGGATTTAGCGGATTTCCGTCTTTATCTGTAAAAAAATAATTAAGCAAAGCTGTTAACTCCGAATAATCGCAATTGAGCCACGGACTGCCGTTTTCAGCCTGTTTTCTTATAAATTGAAAAATTACATCAAGAAAAATATTTGAGTTACAATTAAGTTGAAACTTGCCTTTGAGTTGCTGTAAAATTTTTATTTCCGGCGGAATTGATTCAGCTACAGGGATGCTTTCTTTTGATTGTTTTTGTGTGTATGGGGCAATAACATCATTAACGACAGTTCCAGCCATACAGGTATTTAAAAATTCATATAATAGTGGTCTTTGCTTATAAAGCAAAGGGTGTTTTAATAATGATGGTGTTTCCTGATGAAGTTCTAAAAGAAGTTCTTCTTCTGACAACAGGGGTTCATCCAAAAAAGGTTTGAAAAATTCAGAATAAAAAATTATTGCCCGGATAATGAAAAGATTCAAAATATAAATAATGTAAATATCTGATTGGTGAACTACATCGCTATTTTTACTACTGATTGAACGATATAATAAACGGGAGTCATGAAATAATTTACGGGCAAACTGTATATTTCGTAAAGCATTTATCTGAATTATCTCTTTATTTGAAGCAGCAGCAAGCATTTTTTCAGCCCGAATTTTGACCCTTTCAAATTCGTCTGCAAAAAAATCAAGAAAAAAACGTTCTCTGTCATCGGCTGGACTCGGGAGTAGCATTTCTTCATATAATTGATAAACCTTCAAAGGACAAATAACTGCTTGATGGGAGTTTGTTTCACTGTTATAGATAAATTTCAAGTCAATATCAGAAGTACTGTAATAGCCATAATCTGTAAGATCAATCAAAGATATTTTTCGAGAAACTTCCTCCTTTGTAGACTCTGAAATAATGATATGAGTATTTGCAGAACGAACAAGCTGTAGTGATGATTTTATGTTTTTATCAGCTAATGAAACCGGAAGAAAAGAACCTCTTACAAACTGTGAAAACACAGAAAAATTAACGGTCTTATGGACTTCAAAAGATGGCATATACTTAAAAATAATATCAAACTAAAATAAAACAGGCACAGACAACCAAGCAGTATAGCCAGATAATTTAAAGCAAACAAAAAGTATCATTAAACGTAATTGGTTTTATACCGTTTTTTTTCTAAAAAAAGCACATTAGAAGTAACGAAATGCAAGCAAAAAAAAGTTTATGAATGCGTAATAGTGAATAAAAATAAATTAATTAAAGTTTATCTGATTGATTATGAACAAAGAAAGAATCATCAATATATTGCATTGTTGAAAAACAAAATATATTCATTAAGGGAACTCTTTTATGAAGCATACATTAATATAATTAATCAAAAACTTCCATTGCCTTATCTAAATCAGCATTCACAATTTTAGCATAAATTTGTGTGGTGCGGATTGAGTTATGCCCCATAAGCTTTGATACATACTCAATTCTCATTCCTTTGCGAAGGGCACGGGTAGCCCAAGTATGGCGGCTTGTGTGAAAATGAATATGTTTTTCTATTTTTGCATCTTTAGCAAGGTCTTTTAAATCGGTGTTTGTGTAGGATGTTATTGAAGATATACGGGTATGAAGAATTTTAGGGTCTTTTAGGTTGTCCGACTTATCAAGAAAAGGAAAAATAAAATCATCTTTCTTCGCATCTTTTGACTTATACAATTCAATAATTGCAAGTGCTTTTTGTGGAAGCTTTACAGAAATCATAGAGCCAGTTTTTTGAGTGCTTAACAAAATATGATTACCAGTGAAATTTTCCCATTTAAGCTGAATTAAATCAGATATACGAATACCTCCTGCATGACAGGCAAAAAGGTACATATTGCGGTGATGATATTTCATTGAGCCTATTTCTAAAGCAAGATTTTCAAGGGCTTCAATTTCTTCTTCAGTAAGAAAAACTTTTTCTGTTGATTGCCATTTGATTTTATGTTTTAAAAATGGGTTCTTTTCTATTGCAATGACGTCATCCCTTACCGCTTCATGGATAATGCGCATAATTGCTTTTAAATTAGCATGAACTGTATTGTTTGCATTTTTGAGGACGTTGCGTAAATATTCTTCGTATTGTTTTAAGAAGTGAACAGTCATTTGATCAAAAGTAAAACTTTCTTCCTCTACAAAATTTTTCATTTTTGCCAGTACAGCCTTGAATCTATTATATGTACCTATTTTTCCCTTTTCTTCGTAGTTTTTGATGAACTTGTCAGCGAATGCAAAGAACTTAACCCCACTGGTTCCATTGATAGCGTGTTTTAATGTTTTTGGAGCAGAGTATTTAGATTCAACTTCTTTTTTTAAAACAACATCCTTGGCTTCCACTAATTTATGCTCAAGAAAATTTTTTATTCTTTCAGAGTTAGGACATGAGGAACGAATTTCTTTTTTGTTTTCATTCCAGTGCTGAGGCTTAATATAAACGCCTGTAGATATAAATGATGAATGATCCCCTTTAGTAATTCTTATATAAATAGGTACTTCACCTTGTTTATTTTGCTTATTTTTACGCAGAATTAATTTTACTGTAGCCATTTGCTTTCCTTTTCTACAAAGGTAAATATAAAATTAATATTGGTACATGTATGGGTACATGTTTTTTGAAATTATTTATCAACAAAGTGCTTTTTATACTATTATTAAAAATTATAATATACTGATAAAGTTGCAATTAAAAAAAATAGAAAGCAAATTGAAGAATTTTGTCGAATCCCAGCGAGATCACAGAGTAAAAAAGAAAACCCCCGAAAACAGTACGTTTTCGGGGGTTTTTAATTTCTTTAAAAACAGTTTTGTGTCCGGTTTCAATATTATATTAAGTTTTTTTAAAGTTTAACCTAACATATGAATCAGCATCTGCAGTTATTTTTCTTTAAGTATTTTGGAATCTTTGTTTTCACTTAGTCCTTTAAGTTCCTTATCGAAATCAGATTCCATTAATTTAGCCTGAATTATCCGGTATTTTTTGAATTCTGCTTCTGCTAAAGCTGCTGCCACTTCATGGGAAACGGATTCCTGATGTTTTAATATGGCTTCTTCATTGAATTTTAAGAATGCATCTAATTTTTTAACCCAGTCTTTCATATACATTACAACACCTTTTCGTGCCTGTATTTCTGCATAATCCAGATACATGGAAACAATCCGGTTTAACCCATCCAATTCTTTTTCATTGAGATAATTTTTTGCAATGCTGATATCCGTTTTCCGAATGCTTCCCTTTGGTGCATTTTTCCATGTTGCTAAGCCAATATTTTCTTTTGAACTATCTGCCCTTGCAGCAATTATCTCCGCTGCCGTATGACCTGTAATTGCCCAATGAAGCTTGTTTTGAACAGTTGCGAAAAAATCTTTTGTGATTTGAGTATTTATATCATAATCTGCACTACATTGTGAATAGATATCTGTGATTTTTTGATAAAAACGCCTTTCACTGGAACGGATATCACGAATACGTGCCAATTGTTCTTCGAAATAATCTTTTCCGAAAATGTTGTTTGGATTTTTCAGACGGTCATCATCCATTGTGAAACCCTTAATGATGTATTCTTTCAGACGCTCGGTTGCCCATATTCTGAAATGTGTTGCCTGAGTGCTGTTTACACGGTAACCCACAGAAATAATTGCATCGAGATTATGATATTCGATTTGCCGGGAAACTGAACGAAAACCTTCATTTTGAACTTGTGCAATTTTTGCACAAGTTGCCTCCTTGTGCAATTCTCCTTCGTTATAAATATTTATCAAATGTTTTGTAATCACGCTTCGATCCACATCAAATAATTCAGCCATTTTTTGCTGTGTGAGCCAGATGGTTTCGTTTTGTAAATAAATTTCAACCTTTACTTTACCATTTGGTGTGGTATAAAGTAGTATTTCGTTGAAACCTTCTTTTGCTGGTGTTAGTTTCTTTTTCATAAGCTAAAAAATATCAAAAAATAAATTTAGATTGATTATAAATTTATCTTATTTACCCTCCCCTTCTTCCCTCTTCTTTTGGATATGATCCATAAGCCTTTTGAAATAATCTTCGATTGTTTCTTCCTGTTTTTTTTCAAAGTGCTTAATCCCATAATAAACCATGTCCAGCATTTGATTGTAACGGGAGAATGTCTCAAGTAGAATTTTTTCATCGCCGGTTTCCCAGTATTCTCCTTCATCTATGACAGAAAAATCTAAAAGATATTTTTTTGAAATATAACGCAGCACCTGGATTACGAGTATATGCGCATCAGGACCTGCAAACTGTGTTTTTGTTGAAACTCCTTTAAGCATGGCTATTTCTTCTGGTTTGGTAGATTTACCAAAAGCGCTGAATGCAATCAGCCCGCATAATTTCCCTGTAGATAAAAAAGTGAAGCATACCGGCTCACATTTTGGCGGAGAAAAACACACACCGTATAATTTATCATCATGCTTCGTGTTAAAAGATATTTCAGCAAATTGAGTTTCAAAAATATGATAACTCCATTGATAAGTTTTCGCAATATCAACCGTTTCGTTAATCATTTCCTGTAATGAAGCGTTAGGATTAAAACTGCCGCTGTAGTGAATAGATAATCCCATAAAATTAATTTTTGTTTATTCGATTTCTTTTTCTTCCTGTCCCGAAAGTGCTACCGGAACATTCTGCATTTCAATAATTATCTCTTGTGCGGCGTATGGATAAAAATTATTTGTATCTACTCCGACGTCTTTGCTACGACCCACACTGGGCAGATTGCCATGTGAGTGACCGTACAAATGTATGCTGCCCTTAAACCAGCCATGTCATGTACGCATAGCATAATGGCAAAGGACAAAACGGATATCATTAACCAAAATTTCAGCGCCAAATTCAAAAACCTTTGTAAACATTGATTGAAGCTTTGCCCGTTTACGTATCTCTTTATCGTGGTTGCCAAGCGCAATATAAAGATTTTTGCAATTAATCCTGTTTCGAAACCATTCTACATTCCTGTCGCCCCATGCAAAATCACCCAAATGAAACAGAATATCATTTTCTGAAACACGCTCATTGATATTGTTTACTAGTGTGTCATTCATTTGTTCGATGGTTTCAAAATTCCGATAGCCCTGTTTCCACTTCGATACAGAGGTGCCCACTATATTTGAGTGATGATAATGCGTATCGGCAGTAAAAAAAATATTCTGATCGGTGAATTTTAGGGTTTGCATTGTGTATTTTATAATAGCATATTGATTTTGTTAAATGCTCTTTTATGAAAAAATATTAAAGAAAACAAGTTCAATTATTATCATTTGTTTGGAATTTCATTCCCAGTAACTTTACAAATATATTCAGAAATTTCCTTTTCACGACCACTGTATCTGGGTTAATTTTAAAGAGTGAAAAAAGAAAAACGCCGGAAACTCTTGTGTTTTCGGCGTTTTACCTCTTTTTACATTTTATAAACATCATATTCAAATTTACTATTATAGAACAGTTTGCTGATTTCTATCAAAATCCCACTCATTCCAAAACCTGTGATGGTATGATAAGCTATACTTTTTTTAAACAGCATATTTTTTATATATCAAATTGTTGTTTGTCTTCTTGTTTGTAACCGTTTTGGTAACCTTTCCTGTTCACATATAATTCCGGCTTCTTTTTGTCCCGAATGTTTTAAGCTGGTACTCTGCTTTCAGTTTAAAAGTGGGTAGTCTTTTTCCATTTATATATATGGCAGTATAAATATCCATCCAAACAATATGATAACCACAATGTTCCGTAAATACACACACTTCGTTAAATTCAGGTGCTGGTATTACAAATGCGTAATTGTACTCACATCTTGAGTCGTCCTCATATCTTACAATGACTTTGCTCGTGTCAAAATCACCGCATTCGAGGTAATCTCTTTTTTCGTGTTTCAGGTAAGCCTTCAGCTTTTTTTTCCAGCGTTCTGGTAAATCATCTTTTCTCATATTGTTAAAGTATATTATGTTTTATATTCATTCATCAAAAAAAGAATAGTAAACCGCAGTGAATTTGCGTTTTCATTTTTTTTTTTAATTTTGCTTTATTGTTCCAGTAAAATATGCTCATTTATGCCTTTTAACAAAGAAGCTTCAATCCGGTACATGATAATAGACAGTTGTCTTACCGACCGCTACAAGCCTTTTCCTTCTATTTTTGATTTGATGGAAAAATGCGAAGTCAGGCTGGGGAAACAATTTTCTGTTTCCACAATACAGAAAGACATCAAAGCCATGAAAGAAGATGAGGAATTGGGATATATGGCTCCAATCCGTTATAGCCGCAGCGAAGATGGTTACTATTATGCAGATGAAAACTACACGATTAAAAAAGTTCCTTTGAACAGTGATGAGATTGAATCGTTGGAGTTTGCCGCCGGTATTCTATAGCAGTACAAAGGCATCAAGGTAAATGAAACATTCAATCAGGCTGTCAATAAAGTGTTGACTTCTCTAAAACTGAAGCGTATGGAAAAAGAGAGTCAGTCGGTTCTTATTCCAGACCTGGCACCTGCATCAAAAGGCTTTGAACATATTGATACACTACTTCATTGTATTTGCAATGAAATTCCTGTTTCTTTTGCTCATTACTCATACAACGAACAGCGCTTTTGTGCTCATATAGTACATCCATATCTGCTAAAAGAGCATCGTAACAGGTGGTACGTATTTGGTTATTCGGAACTACATAAAGAAGTGCGGCAGTTTGGACTTGACAGGTTAAATGATATTATTTTAGTGGAAAGAAAATTTTATCGGCAACAGGGCATTGACACAGCAAAATTATACAACCATGCAATTGGTGTTTTCCTGAGTGATGAAAAAAAATTAACTACTGTTGAATTAATAATTGATCCCCTTTATGCCAATTTTGTAAAAACGCAGCCACTCCATCCGAGTCAGGAAATCGTTAAGTACGGCGAGCGAGGCTCTGTTACTATTCGTATTAAAGTTTATCCTTCACGCGAACTTGTTTCTTTAATTTTATCTTTTGGCTCGGGTGTCATTATTAAATCTCCCGGTTGGTTGCGTAGCGATATCATGAAAGAGCTTAAAATAGCTTTCGAAATAAATAAACATTTAGAATCAGAAATGAAACAATTCTATGGCAAATAAATTGAAAAAAAACAAAGCTGTACTCATTAATAATCCTGAATTTGAAACAGGTCACAACAAACTATTTTTGCTTAGGGTTATTCTGCACCCCGAATTTACTAAAGTAGATTTTGGTTATCAGGCACCTTATTATTACGAACGTGGTGGGTGGGTTCGTATTTCTCCCGAAACATTTATTCGGGACAGGAAAAATGATAATTCCTATAAAATGACACGTGCTGAAGGGATTTGCCTTGCTCCTGAAAAATTTGAATTCAAAAGCAATCAGGACTTTTTATATTTTTCTATTTTTTTCGTGCCCATTCCTAATAATATTTCTCATATAGACTTCATCGAAGAAGAGCCTGATAATGGTACAAATTTTAATTTTTATAACATTGTCCTTAATAATCCGGCAAGCAGGGTTACTATTTTATCCTGATTTTATATTTTTATTAAACGCATATTCATTGCGTTTTGCTTTTTTTTGCTGTATTATAAATATTTCTGGGAAAAATAATTCAGATAACTAACATTTCTCACTTGGTAATTAAGCTAGTAAAATAGGATTACTTACTGTTCTATATATTATATTTTGAAACTTTTTTCTTGATAAAAAAGTTACCAAACCAGCCTGCCCTTGTTGCAACTGCGGGGGCTGGCAGGAAATCAAGGCCAAACAATGCTCCTCCCCGCCCTTTAAAAACTCAAGGGACATTAGACAAAGAGAGCCTGAGACAAACATTGGGGTCTCTTATACACAAGCATCGGTTTAGTTTGTCTCAGCCAAATGTCAAGCCACTTTGTCATGTCCCTAATCGTTTTTAAATTCCCTCCATTTCATTGCCCGCTGTTTGGCCAACCCATCGCACAGGCATCTGTTTACAAAAATTCTATAATTCGATTATTTGAAGTGAGAAATGTTAGTCAGATAAGAAAAAGATTTTCCCTAAAATAAAAAAAACAGCAATTATGATGCCTACGAATGTTAAAAGCAAACCATTACGGCAAGATTGATGATTTGAAATAGAATTGGGCAGGGTGGATTTTCGAATATTATTACCCGTGAAACACTTTTAAAGGCTATACCTTTAACAAAATTTCTGCTGCTTTTTTCAGAATACTATCGGGTCGTGCTAGGCAAAAACGTAAAAATTTATACTTAGTAATTTCATGAAAAAATGGCGAAACAGGAATACTCGACACTCCGTATTCTTTTGTTAATCTGATTGCAAAATCGGTATCTTTTTCTTTACTGATTGCGGAATAATCAAGCAATTGAAAAAATGAACCGCCACTAGGTAAAACCCGAAATTTAGAGTTTTCTACAATGTTTGTGAATATTTTTTTCTTTTTCAGATAAAATTCGCCGAGTGAAACAGGATTATAGTTTTTATAATATTCTGCCAATGCAAATTGTATCGGTGTATTTAATGATGTAACGATGAACTGGTGTAGTTTTCGTATCTCATCCATCAATTCTTTTTTTGCAAGAATATATCCCATTTCCCATCCTGACATACTATTTAATTCGCCAAAAGAAGAAATGATAATGCTTCGGTCTAGCAAGTTTTTGTAATGAAGAATGCTTAACTGATTATTTTTGTCGAAAATAATGTGCCGCAGTGCTTCATCGCATAAAAGAATAATTTTCGTTCCCTTTGTAAGTTTGTATAGCTTTTCATAATCAGATGAAGTGAAAACAGCTCCCGAAGGGTTATTCGGTATATTTATAATGATGATTTTTGTTCTTGCATTAATAACTTTTTGAACTTCGTCCCAATCAATAGTAAAATCAGGCTGCTTAAGCTGTATAAATACAGGCTTTCCACCATTCAGCTTTACTAAAGGAGTATAATTACTGTATGCAGGTTCGAAAATAATTACTTCGTCTTCTTCATCAACAAGGGCTGCAATGCAGGAATAGATTGCTTCCGTAACTCCGGCAGAAATTGTTATTTCATTTTCAGGATTATATTCTGCCTCATATTGCTTGAGAATATATTCATTAAGCGTATTTCTGAGAGGCAATATTCCTTCTGGCGGCGTATATTGGTTGTAACCTTTTTTCATGTGAAAAGCAGCAATGTCAAAAAAATCAATCGCGCAATCGAAAAAAGGAAATCCTGTTGATAAATCTATAGCGTTCTCTTCATAGGCAATTTTTGACATTGCTGAAAAAATAGAGAGGTTGCTGTTTGAAAGTTTTGATTTGTATTGCATTTTTTTTATTTCAGGATGACAAAAATATAAAATAATACATCCCACAATGTAAAAATCAGGTTAAGATATATCAATTTTTTCAACATTTCTTATATTTAGCCTGATAATCAGATGAAAATATTCTTTAATTAACCCGTATGTTACGTAAAAATTTTATTTAATATCATTCGGAAGTCCGAAGTATAAAGTCGAAAGATGCTTTGCTGTCAAGTCCACAGTCTACAGTCTACAGTCTACAGTCTAAAGTCTAAAGTCTACAGTCTAAAGTCTACAGTCTACAGTCTACAGTCTACAGTCTACAGTCTACAGTCTACAGTCTACAGTCTACAGTCTAAAGTCTACAGTCTACAGTCTACAGTCTACAGTCTAAAGTCTAAAGCCTAAAGTCTAAAGTCTACAGTATGACTGACTGCCGATTGCCGACTGCCGATTGCCGACTGCCGATTGCCGACTACCGACTACCGACTGCCGACTGCCGACTGCCGACTTACGACTTCCTTTTCCCCAATTTATGTAACATCAATTAAATGTTTTTTTCCCTTTAACAATAAAGATAAAAAGAATTGCGGTAAAGAATGAAAACATGGCATAGACAATGGCGGGTTTTTCCATCTGTGATGAATTTAGAATTGTTCCTGCAACAAGAAGCGCTAAAGCCGTATTTTGCAAGCCAACTTCTATTGCAAGTGTGTATTGTGTTCTGAAGTCAAGTTTGAATAATTTCGCAACGAAAAATCCCAGAACCATTCCTGATATATTTAAAAGCAGCAGATAGGGTATTATTTGAAAAATCTCTGAACTTGTTATACCTGTACCTCCTTTTTCTTCTCCGGCAAATATTTTTATGCTGAATACAATACCTAAAAGTAAAGGCAATATTATTTTCAGAGGTTTCTCCAAAGTATCAGCAATAATCTTTTTTTTCTCCCTTGCTATAACACCAATAGATGCAGGAACAATGGTTACTAAAAATATTTGAAGTACAGTTTGTAATACTGGAAGTGAAATATCTGAGTTCTTTCCAAGAAAAAATTTTAGGGCAAGATTCACAAAAAATGGAACCGTGAAAAGTGTGAGAATATTATTTACCGAGGTCATAGAAATAGCAAGCGCAACATTTCCTTTGACAAGATGTGTGATAAGATTTGAGGAAGCACCGCTTGCGCAAAGAGATACCAGTACTATTCCTACCTGAACTTCGCCGCTAAGCCCCGAAAAATAAGCTATTAAAAATGATAACAGGGGCAATCCAAGCATCTGAGTTGCCAATGCAATTGTCAGAGATTTAGGATGCAGAAGAATGTTTTTAAAGTCCTGAATTGTCAGCGAAAGACCAACGCCCAGCATAATTATTGCCAACACCCCGTTTATAAGAATATCAATATATGTTATAGAATCCATTTATTTTTGTATATATTCACAAACCAAAATCATGAAACATTTCGCAAACCCCTACAAACCTACAAAGAATATAACAATCCGCAAATTATCTTTTGTTTTCTGCATTTCAAATTCATATTGGCTTTTAAAACAGCGTATATTTTTTAATTTTGTGCAATAATGAATATAGAATCAGACATATTACAAATTACAGATTGGTTTCCCGAAATCAAAACCTCGCATTTTATCATAGCAGGACCATGTGCCGCAGAAAGCAGGGAACAGTTGCTGGAAACAGCAGAAAAAATAGCTGCACAAACATCAGTGAAATTTTTCAGAGCAGGACTCTGGAAACCGCGAACAAGACCTGATTCGTTTGAGGGAGTTGGAGAAAAAGCCTTGCCCTGGTTGCAGGAAGTGAAGCAGAAAACAGGCTTGTATACATGCGTTGAGGTAGCAATGCCCCAGCATGTTGAAGCTTGTTTGAAATATGGCATTGATGTTTTATGGCTTGGAGCAAGAACTACTGCAAATCCTTTTTCTGTTCAGGAAATAGCTGAAACCCTAAAAGGAACGGGTATTCCAGTGCTAATAAAAAATCCCGTAAATCCCGACATTGAATTGTGGATTGGGGCTGTGGAACGTCTTTATAAATCCGGAATAAAAAAAATCGGTGCAGTACTTCGTGGTTTCTATCCTTATGAGCGCACTATTCTTAGGAATATTCCAAAATGGGAATTAGCTATTGAAATGAAACATCGTATTCATTCGCTCCCCGTTTTATGTGATGCAAGCCATATCGCAGGCAATGTCTCTTATATTCCTGAAATATGTCAGAAAGCTCTGGATTTGAATTTTGATGGCTTAATGCTCGAAACACATATCAACCCAAAAGCCGCTCTGAGTGATGCGATGCAGCAACTGACACCCAATGAACTTGAATTATTAATTTCTGGACTTTGTTTCCGCAAGCCCTCAGTTTCTGATCCGGTTTTTAATAATTTGCTGGAACAATATCGCGATCAGATTGATTCCATAGATTTGCAAATGCTCGATTTATTGGGAGAAAGAATGAAAATTGTTCGGGAAATCGGAAAATATAAATCAAAAAATAATGTAACAATTCTTCAGTTAAGACGCTGGGAAAAAATAATTGCAACACGTTCGGAATATGGCAATAAAGCTGGACTTTCCTATGACTTTATCAAAAATCTTCTTGAACTTGTTCACAAAGAATCTATACAAATACAAACAAAAATAATGTCTAATCCGGGATTGTAAAAATTGGCATGTAAATACGTTGCATGCAACGTATCCACCATACCATACCCAAAATGTGGTTGGCATGTAAATACGGTATGGTTGGCATGTAAATACGATGCATGCATCGTATCTACCATACCATACCCAAAATATATATAAAATATGAAAAAACAACTCGAAACCCGAATCCTTGTACTCGATGGTGCAATGGGTACCATGATACAACGCTATAAACTTCAGGAAGCAGATTATCGCGGTAATCGTTTTCGGGATTTTAAATTCGACCTGAAAGGGAATAATGATCTTTTATCTTTAACCCGCCCTGATATTATCGAACAAATTCACAGAGATTATCTCGAAGCCGGCGCTGATATTATCGAAACCAATACCTTTAATTGCACTGCAGTTTCTCTTGCCGATTACCACATGGAGAGTTTAGTATACGAGTTAAATGTTGCTGCTGCAAAAATTGCGCGTAAGGCTGCGGATGCTTATTCTTCGGATGATAAGCCCCGCTTTGTTGCCGGCTCTATCGGTCCGACAAATAAAACGGCAAGCATGTCTCCTGATGTGAATGACCCCGGGTTTCGCGCTGTTTCTTTTGACGACCTTGCGGATGCCTACTATGAACAAATGAGAGGCTTGTGTGATGGAGGCGTCGATCTGTTACTTATTGAAACCGTCTTCGATACTTTGAATTGCAAGGCTGCTCTATATGCTGCATCAAAATTTTTTAATGAAACAGGGAAAAAAATTCCCCTGATGGTTTCAGGGACTATTACAGATGCAAGCGGGAGAACCCTTTCCGGACAAACTGTAGAAGCTTTTTACAATTCCATCGCGCATGCAGATTTATTATGCGTGGGCTTTAATTGTGCGCTTGGAGCCAACCAGCTTGAAGTTCACATGAAAGAACTAAGCCGGATTGCTACCTGCTTCACAAGCGCATATCCCAATGCAGGACTACCAAACCAGTTTGGTGGCTATGATGAAACTCCGCAGCAAATGGTTGATATCATTAAAAATTATTTGAAAAATGGTTTGGTAAATATCATCGGAGGTTGTTGTGGCACTACCCCTGAGCATATTCGTCTGATGGCAGAAATCGTTAAAGATTATTCTCCGAGACCTTTACCAGAAATATCTCAACATACACGCCTGAGCGGTTTAGAAGCAGTAACAATTTTTCCCGGATGCAATTTTGTTAATATCGGAGAGCGTACAAATGTTTCGGGTTCTGCAAAATTTGCGCGGCTGATTCGTGAAAATAAATTTGAAGAAGCTTTGTCTGTTGCCCGTCAACAGGTGGAAGGCGGCGCGCAGGTTGTTGATGTTTGTATGGATGATGCAATGATTGATGCAGAGGTCGCAATGACACGCTTTTTACGTTTGATTGCTTCTGAACCTGAAATTTCACGTGTTCCTTTGATGATAGATTCTTCAAAATGGAATGTGATTGTGGCAGGGCTGAAATGCTTACAGGGAAAGGGAATTGTAAACTCTATCAGCTTGAAGGAAGGAGAGGATATTTTTATTGAAAGAGCTGCTCTTGTGAAATCTTTTGGTGCTGCTGTTGTCGTTATGGCTTTTGATGAAAGAGGACAGGCAGATACTTTTGAACGCAAAACGAAAATATGCAAACGTGCTTATGATATTTTAGTACAGAAAGTAAATTTTCCTCCCCAGGATATCATCTTCGATCCCAATATCCTTGCTATTGCTACAGGTATGGAAGAGCATAATAATTATGCCGTCAATTTTATTAATACTGTAAAATGGATTAAAGGAAATTTACCTTTTGCAAAAATCAGCGGTGGTGTGAGCAATCTTTCTTTCTCTTTCAGAGGCAATGACAAAGTTCGTGAGGCAATGCATTCAGCCTTTCTTTATCACGCAGTCAAAGCCGGAATGGATATGGGAATAGTGAATCCCGCCCAGCTTGAAGTGTATGACGCTATTCCTTCTGATTTACTTTTGCTTGTTGAGGACGTTGTGTTGAATCGAAGAAAAGATGCGACTGAAAGGCTGATCGCCTATGCTGAAACAATAAAAAATACAGATAAAAAGGAAGAAAAAATTGATGCGTGGCGCAACGAATCTGTTGAAGAGAGGCTGTCGCATGCCTTGCTGAAAGGAATTACTGAATTTATTAAAGAAGATATTCATGAGGCAAGAAAAAAATATGAAAGAGCACTGCATATTATTGAAGGTCCTTTGATGAATGGGATGAATAAAGTGGGAGATTTATTCGGATCGGGAAAAATGTTTTTGCCTCAGGTTGTGAAAAGCGCCCGTGTGATGAAGCAGGCAGTGGCTTTTTTACTTCCGCATATTGAAGCAGAAAAAGATTTGAATGCACGTTCTACTGCTGGAAAAATTTTACTTGCTACTGTAAAAGGCGACGTGCATGATATTGGTAAAAATATCGTGAGCGTGGTTTTGTCGTGCAATAATTATGAAATCATTGACTTGGGCGTAATGGTGCATACGGATAAAATTATTCAGAAAGCGATTGAAGAAAATGTGGATTACGTAGGTTTAAGCGGATTGATAACTCCCTCACTTGAAGAAATGGTGCTTGTTGCCGATGAAATGAAAAATGCCGGATTGAATATTCCTATTTTAATTGGCGGTGCAACAACTTCTGAAATACATACAGCAGTAAAAATTGCTCCTGCATATCAGGGTCCTGTTATTTATGTGAAAGACGCATCACGGGCAGTGGGTGTACTTGCTTCCCTGCAAAATACAATACAAAAAAAATCCTATGTAAGCAAGATACAGGAACAACAGGAAGCCTTGCGAAATCAATACGAATCCCATAGTAATCCTCAGAATTATCTGAATATCGAAGAAGCGAGAAAAAATAAACCTCTTCTTAATTGGGAGCATCTTGCAGAGACGCCTCTGTTTACCGGAACAAAAATTTTTAAAGATTATTCCCTGCAAGAAATATCCGAATTCATTGACTGGACTTATTTCTTCCATGCATGGAAATTGAATGGAAAATATCCTGACATTCTCAAAGACCCTGTTAAAGGTGCTGAGGCAGCTAAATTACTTGATGATGCGCAGGTTTTGCTTCATAGAATAATTACAGAAAAAATTCTTTCTGCAAATGCTGTTTTTGGAATTTATCAAGCGCGCTCACAAGGCGATGATGTAGAAATTCAAAATGAAAAAGCAGAAATAACAAAGTTACATTTTCTACGCAATCAGCAGAAAAAAGAAAACAGGCATCCGAATTTTTGCCTTGCAGATTTTATTGCACAAGATTCTGGAATGAAAGATCACATCGGATTTTTTGCTGTTACAGCAGGAATCGGAATTGAAAAACAGGAAGAGATTTTTAGAAAAAACGGTGATGATTACTCCGCTATCATGTTAAAGATTTTAGCAGACAGACTTGCAGAAGCTTTTGCAGAACTTTTGCATTATAAAATCAGAACCGAGTATTGGGCGTATAGTAAAAATGAAGAAAAAAATAGTACAAATATTTTGCAAAATAAATACAGAGGCATAAGACCTGCTCCCGGTTATCCGGCCTGTCCCGATCATTCAGAAAAAAGAACAATTTTTGAACTTTTGCAGGTAGAAAAGAATGCGGGAATTACATTAACGGAAAATTATTCCATGTACCCTGCTGCTTCTGTTTGTGGCTACTATTTTGCGCATCCACAGTCTAAGTATTTTACAATAGATAAAATATCAAAAGACCAGCTTAATGATTATGCAAAACGAAAAAATACAAGTGTAGGAATTATAGAAAAAATGTTACAGAGTAATCATTTAAACGGGTTTTGAATTTCCCCCCCGTTCGCGCTCGTCTCCGGGTAATGCTTTGCGTGGATGGTGACGAGTGCGCTTGTTTTACAAAAAAATCAAACTAACAACATTTTTCTATCCCATCATTTATTACTTTACACGAAAATGTAATTTCATCATCAGAAATAGTTAATGGGGGTGCTATTCTTAATGCAGAGTCGCAAAATAAAAACCAGTCTGTAATTACTCCCTGAATTTTGCAATAGGCAATAACGTCTGAAACCTGCTTGAATGTTTCTAATTGAACTGCCATCATTAAACCCTGTGAACGGATTTCTTTAATTTTTGAGGAAGATAATAATGAATGGAATATTTTTTCTTTTTCGCTGGCTTTTTCAAATAATTTTTCATCATTTATTATTTTAAGATTCGCCAATGCCGCAGCGCAACTTACAGGATGTCCCCCGAATGTTGTAATATGTCCTAATACCGGATTGCTGATGAATGCATCCATTATTTTTTTATTAGCAACGAAAGCGCCAAGGGGCATTCCACCGCCTATTCCTTTTGCAAGAAGTAAAATATCGGGGACAATTCCGCACTGTTCAAAATAAAACATAGAACCTGTTCTGCCGCCTCCTGTCTGGATTTCATCAAAAATCAAAAGGACATTATTTTCATCGCATTTTTTTCTGAGAATGGTAAAAAATTTCTTATCTGCAATGCGCACACCTGCTTCTCCCTGTATGGGTTCAATTAATACACAGGCTGTTTTCGATGAAACAGATTCAATGTCTTCAATATTGTTAAACCTGTTAAAGCGTACATCCGGCAATAAGGGCCTGAATGCAATTTTCATTTCTTCATTTCCCATAAAGCTTAACGCGCCTTGCGTGCTTCCATGATACGCATTTTTAAAAGAAATAATTTCTGTTTTTCCTGTGTAACGCTTTGCAAGTTTAACAGCACCTTCAACAGCTTCGCTTCCCGAGTTTACAAAATAAACAGAGTTTAATTTTTCAGGCAGTAATTCTGTCATAAATTTTGCAAGCAATACCTGAGGAGATAAAATATACTCTCCGTAAACCATCACGTGCAGATATTTTTCAAGCTGCTCTTTTATTGCAGCTAATACGTCGGGATGCCTGTGCCCGGTGTTGCTAACAGAAATTCCTGATATCAGATCAATATATGTTTTACCTTGGGTATCGTATAGATAAGAACCTTCGGCTTTCTCTATTTCCAAAGAAATCGGCGCATCAGAAGTTTGTGCAAGATGATTTAAAAATAAGGTACGTAATGAAAGCATGTTGTTTTTTAATTAAAATTTTAATGGAAGATGGAGTACCCCGTTTGCGCTCGTCTCTAGGTAATGCATTGTAGGGAGGGGACGAGTGCGCTTATTGGTAATTAATTTTATGTTTTCAAAAAAAATCTATTCTCGCACTCCTATTTGCCCACCCCCCGTTCGCACTCGTCGCCGGGTAATGCTTTGTGGGGAGGGGACGAGTGTGCTGTTGGTAATCAGTTAAACTATTTTTATTATTTTGTCATTAAATTAATTTCGAGAAGAAGTTTTTCTTTATAAGACTTACCAATGGGAATAATCATTTTTTCTTCTTCGGTATACATCACAATATTGTTATCTTCAATAAAATTAATTTTGTGAATATTTACAATAAACGAACGATGAATTCTTTTAAAAATAGCTTCGGGTAATTTTTCGTAAATATTTTTTAATGTAAAATGAATCGTGTAGCTATACTACGCTCGGTTATAAATTGCGTTTTTATATAATTGAAAATTTAAAGTTAACAAACTATTTAATTCCGTTTTTCCTGTTTCAGTT
>MEOG01000038.1 GCA_001769125.1 Bacteroidetes bacterium GWF2_35_48
GCAGATTCTTATGAAAGTACTGTTGCTAAAGTAAATATTTATGCAGCCACTGAAAATGCTGTTGCTCTCTGGACAAAAGTTAATCATACTTCAGATTGGAACAGCGCGGTTGTATCAGAAGTTAACAGGGCAAATTCAGCCACTTATGTTGTAAGATACAATGAAGCGAATAATTTTTATGTAAGGGGAGACGGAATGGCATGTTCTGCTGCCGGTTTTTATAATTGGAGCGACTTAAACAAGAAAAAAGATATAGCAACAATTGAAAATGCCCTTCAAAAAGTTTTAAATTTAAGAGGCGTTACTTACCGTTTTAAAAATGAAGTGTTGGCACTGAATGCTGATGAAAATACGTTTATTTCTCAAGCTGAAAAACCACTCGAAATAGGAGTTATAGCACAAGAGGTTGAACTTATTGTTCCTGAAGTTGTAAGAAATATGCACGATGGAACAAAAGCAGTTGCTTACCAGAATTTAGTGGGTTTATTAATCGAAGCAATTAAAGAACAGCAAACACAAATACAAACCTTGCAACAAAGCGTAAACGATTGTTGCGAAAATACGAAAACAGGAAAATTGATGAACCCTGAAAACGGAAAAACAGGCGATGGTTTGGATTTTAACACAAATACCGGAACTAACACAACAACAGCGCAGGCTTGCAGGCTTTACCAGAACAACCCCAACCCTTTTACAGCAAAAACAGAGATAGGTTTTGAAATAAGCGCAGAGGTTGTAAATGCAAAAATACTTGTTTTCGACATGCAGGGAGCTTTATTGAAAACCTATACCATTACAGAAAGAGGTAAAAGCAGTCTTAGCATTTTTGGAGGCGAGCTGAAACCCGGCATGTACCTCTACTCGCTTATTGCAGACGGTAATGAAGTGGATACTAAAAAAATGATATTAACAGAATAATATGTACGCCATGAGAAGTATTTATATTATTATATTTTGTATTTTTGCCATAGTGGCAATATCAATACAAACAATGGCGCAGCAATTTTCACAAGACCCTTTGTATAAACTTGTTTTTAGCGATGAGTTTGACAGTACAGCTTTAGACACAAGCAAGTGGGGTACTAAAATGCCATGGTGGGGAGGCTATTCCCAAGGCTACGGCGCAGCCAATAACATTACAGATGCTTGTGGAAATCCGGCATGGAATCTCAATTATAATATGCAGCCGCCTAATGATGTATCAAATGGAAACCGTTTATTTGATACTACAGGAACCGGTTTCATGCGACAAAAAACAAAACACGAAGACAATCCCTATTATGGTTTGGTACGCTTGGAATCTTCCGATACTGCCGTATGTCTTTCCCATGGGTTAACACCACCATGTTCCTGGGATGATACGCTTCCGTTCTACTTTACAAAAGCCATGATAATTAGTAAATATATTTTTACAAATGGCTATTTTGAAATGCGATACAGGTTGCCTGATTGGGGCGAGGGTAATGATTCTATTAATGCCACTAACTCCTACAGTGATGCCTTTTGGATGTGTGGTGGAACCAATATCTGCGAGGACAGTGCCTTGTATAGTGAATTAGATGTTTTCGAACAAAGATCAACAGACTGGAGGATGGATGCCAATATCCATTACCGCCAATGGGATCCAAGCAATAATGATTCTTGTGGTATAAACTCAGTTAGCGATACAGTTCAGTGGGATGCAAAAAATGATTGGGTTCCACCCAGCACATACCACCCTTATACTTCAAGATATTCAGGACCCTATGCAGACAGTCTTGAATGGTACACAATAGGTTGTGATTGGACACCTGACTATGTGGATATTTATTATAACAGCAACGACACCATGCGCCGATTTTCAGATAGTGTTTACCCTATACACAATTTGGGTAAAATGTATATGATAATAGACGGGGATATGAACCATGGCAATTATTGTGTTCCCTACACGAGTAATGATCATCCACATTACAATTACGATATTGATTATGTACGAGTATATCAGGTAAATCAGGCTCATAACTGCCTCAGTGCTGTTGGTAATTTTTTAAATACAAGTTCGGCAACTTACTCTGACTCGCTCTACCGAAGCCTTACAATAGGCGGTAGTGGCGGTTCTGCTGTATTTAATTCAGGTATTCACCATTTAGCAGCACAAGATTATGTGTTATTACAAGAGGGATTTGAAGTCAGCGGTACAGGCACGGTAATTATTTCAACCCTGTCGTGTCAGCCAAAGCAGGAAATTAAACGCAACCCAATGTCGTGGAATATATCGAAGAGTATAGAGAAAGTGATACGTAAACTGCATAAAAATTTATAAGTTATACCTGTAAATTAATAAATAATAGCCAAAAAGTTTTTATCTGTTAAGCTCCTGTTGCATTGCCGATAGGGGTTTAACAGAAAACTTAAGGTAAAAAATATTGCTAATTAAAATTATAGTGACTAATTAGTTTTCAAATTTATAAAAAATATTGGGGTTATTAACAGTCTGTCAACAGGGATTTTTATATAAAAAATGGAATCAAGAAAAAGCCTGTGTTTATCAACAAAAAATGTTGTGGATTCTTAATAAAATAATTTTTATTATGCGTTTATTTCAGAGTTTATTCAATTGCTTTGTGAATACCAAAAAAAGAAGTTGGATAAAGATATTATCATATTAGAACTATTTCGACGAGTTGATGAATTAACACATCGGGTTGAGCAATTGGAAAAAGAGAATGCAGAACTACGAGAACAATTGAGAAAATATCAACATCCTAAAAATAGTAGGAATAGTTCACTGCCTCCATCAAAAGATGAAAATCGTCCATTACGAACAAAGAGCTTGCGAGGCAAAAGTAATAAGAAAGTTGGAGGGCAGCCAGAGCATGAAGGAAATACTCTCCTTATGACAAAAACACCTGATAAAATCATCACTCTTATTCCTGAATATTGTAATGATTGTGGAGCCTCATTAACAACTAAAGAGACTCAAGACGAAGAAGTGCGACAAGTAATAGATATCCCTCCAATCAAAGCAATTTATACAGAATATCGGTCATTAAGGAAACAATGTACTTGTGGTTGTATCACAAGATCTCCATTTCCTACAGGAGTAAATTCTCCCGTGAGTTATGGATGTAATATTGAAAGTTTAATTGGATATTATCATGCACGCCAATATTTGCCATTTTCAAGAATGAAAGAAATGTTTAACGATATTTTTGGTTTACCTATTAGTGAAGGTGGCATACATTATTTGCTGAATCGCTTTGCAAACAAAACAAAACCTGTTTATGAAAAAATCAGACAAGTAGTTTCCAGTAGTATTTCAATAGGAGCAGATGAAACAGGAGCGAAAATAAATGGAATTAAAGCATGGTTTTGGACATGGCAAACACCTAAAGCAACATTTATCGTAGCCTCTAAAAACAGAGGCTTTGAAACAATAGAAACAAATTTCAAAAATGGATTTCCTAATAGTTCATTAATACACGATTGCTGGAAACCACACTTTAAAACTAATGTGAAAATTCATCAAATATGTGTGGCTCATTTATTAAGAGAATTGGTTTATCTTAATGAATTATACGGAAACATTTGGTCTGAGAATTTTAAAAAAATACTTCTTGATGCAATTGACTTGAAGAAAACAATGACCAAAAATGATTATTATAACGATAATAAAAATGTTCAACAATTAATGCTTCGATTTGAAAAATTGCTTGATCAAAACCAGTGGGATAAAGAGCATAAAAAATTAATCTCGTTTCACAATCGAATGGTCAGGCTCAAAGATTATATTTTCCCATTTCTGTTTTTTCCTGAAATATCTCCAGACAATAATGCTTCGGAAAGAGCTATCAGAAACATTAAAGTAAAACAAAAAATATCAGGTCAATTCAAAATAATCCAAGCAGCTCAAAATTTTGCAATGATTCGATCTGTTATTGACACAATGATTAAAAATGGGCAAAACATTTTGTGCGGTTTAAATCTAATTGCTAAATTTGAATTTCAGTAAAACTCATTACTGATTAGTCACAAATTATAAATTAATATTTTTACTCATGAAAAAATTTATATTAATATTTTTTGCACTGTTTATATGCAAAGCCTATAGCCAAACATGGGTAACTATACCCGACACAAATTTTGTAAATTACCTGCAAAGCAACATACCTCAAGCCATGAGTGGCAACCAAATGGACATAACTAGCCCCTGGGTTACAAGCTATTTGGACACTATTTACCTCGGGACAGGAAATATTTCTGATTTAACAGGTATTCAATATTTTACTTCATTACGACTTTTAAATTGTAACAACAATGCTTTAAATTGGTTACCACCGTTACCAAATACTATTAAAATTTTGGCATGTGGTATGAATCAACTAACCAGCCTACCAGAGCTGCCCGATTCGTTAATAAGTTTGTATTGCATACAAAATAATTTAACGAGTTTCCCTCCTCTCCCAAATACAATCATTAGCCTAACCTGTGAACAAAACAATTTGAATAGTTTGCCTGCACTGCCTTATTCTTTAAAATCTTTTATTTGTTACGACAATAACTTAACAGAACTACCCGAATTGCCGGCTGGGCTATTACGTCTTGAGTGTCAAAATAATTTATTAACAAGTTTGCCTGCATTGAACAGTTCATTAACATATTTAGACTGTAGAAATAATTTAATAACAGAATTGCCTCTTTTGCCCCAGCTAAACAGGCTATATTGCTCTACGAATAACATTACTTGTTTTCCTGAATTTCCCTCTTCAATATGGCAAGGATATTACGACAGCCATCATGTTATGGTTTACAGTTTATATATTTGGGGCAACCCTTTTGATTGTATGCCTAACCATTTGCCTGGGATAATGAGCCCCGATTTGCTTTCGTACCCCTTATGCGCAGAGGGCAATACGCATGGCTGCCCGGTGGTTACAGGTGTTGAAGAAAAATGGGAAAACAGTCAGAATTTGTTTGAGTTAACAATGGTTCAAAACAAAGCAGTAATACAAGTACCTGTAACAGCAAAACTTTTTTTGTATAATACAATGGGCAGCGTACAATTATCAGCCACCATTAATAAAGGCAAGCAGGAAATTGATTTTTCAAATTTAACATCAGGTATGTACATTGTAACAATTATTTCAGGAGCAAAAGTTTATTATGAGAAAATTGTAATTTCGCATTAGTAAGAAACCTGCGCCTGCGGGGTAAGACTTGCAGGCGTGGGTTTTATTGTTTAAAAAACAAACATTAACACTCATGAAAAAATTTATATTAATATTTTTTGCACTGTTTATATGCAAAACTTAAAGGTTCGCGCTCGTCTCCGTGTAGGCAAATGTGCGAGCAGACGAGTGTGAGAATTGGCTCTGCTGTTTTTAATGCGGGGGTACACCATCTGGCTGCGCAAGATTATGTGTTGCTGCAAGAGGGGTTTGAAGTTAGTGGTACAGGAACGGTAATGATATCAACAAAGTCGTGCCAGCCCAACCAGGAAATAAGGCGTAACCCCCTTTCATGGAACATATCAAAAATAGTTAAAGATTTACGTTTAAATCATAAAAACCTTTAATATTTCTAAATAAA
>MEOG01000039.1 GCA_001769125.1 Bacteroidetes bacterium GWF2_35_48
ACTTGAAAATTCAAAAAAAAATTCTGATAAGAAAAAATTTTTACGCCAAATAAAAAATTTGGCTGACTGTATGGACAGACACTAATTAGTGTCAAAAACGACTTTAATCTTATTTTTGCACATGTTTAGTTTTTCTGTAATCTTTCACTTCTTCGTGAATTTCGTTTTCCGAAAGATTCGTCTTTTTGATTTTCCGGTTATAGGAAACCAGAGATTTACGGGCTTGCATCCGGGTGTCATCTTCGCTCACAAGGCTTGCCTTGATGCCCATTCTCTCAAGTATGGCCATCAGCAACGAGAGGTCGCTTTGACTTTCTATTGGAATTATAAGGCTTTGCATATTACCTGAAAATATTGTTAATTAATTCAAAAATAATAAAAAATCACGAAATAATAAAATTAAACCATGATAGTTTCAATAGCATTTCGATTTACGCAACTCTTTGCCTCCGCCACCGCAAGTCCGGTGGCTGAGGGTCTCCCCGGTGGCTGAGCGAAGTCGAAGCCACCGTATAAAAGCCATATTTAATTCCGAAATATCTAATCGTATAATTGTTTCCATAATTCTTATTTTTTACAAAAATACAAATTTAACACATAATTTATGAAAAAGTTTTTTACGTTTTTTTCCGCCTTATGCGGACTGCTCGTCTTGTTTGGACTGAGCAATGGTTATGCACAAGTGAACCTCGAAAGTGGGCTTGTTGCAAAGTATTATTTTAACGGCAATGCCAACGACGAAAGCGGAAATGGAAACGATGGAACAGTGAATGGTGCAACACTTACACAGGATCGGTTTGGGAATGTGGGGAAGGCTTATAGTTTTGATGGGGTTAGCAATTGTATAGATATTAATAGTACATTTTTTAATAATGGTTGGCAAGATTACACAATTTCAGGTTGGTTTTGTAGTGATAACCTGAGTAAAACATTGCAATCATTTTTTAATACCATACCACATAATGGTGTAAGTTTAGTTTTAAACCAAACTGGTTCAAATAAAGTATATTATTATGTAAATTCAAATCCATCTACCCCGTGGTCGTGGGATGTACTTAACGATAGCAGCATCACTGACAATTTTCAAAATAATCAATGGTATCATTTTACGTTTCAAAAAAATGGGGATTTATATAAATCGTATATTAATGGAAATATTGAAAATACTATCGTTGGCAATTTAACGCCAATTTCTTATGATTGTGGTTTGAAATTTGGCGATATTTCAACTTGGTCTGGTTCTAATCAAACATTCAGTGGCAAATTAGACGATTACAGAATTTATGACCGCATTTTAAACGAACAAGAAATCGAAGCCCTTTACCAAGAAGGTGGCTGGTCTTCATTAAACCAAGGACTCGTTGCCCACTACCCATTCAACGGCAATGCAAACGATGAAAGTGGAAATGGAAATAATGGAACGGTAAATGGGGCTACGCTTACTACTGATAGGTTTGGAAATGTGAATAGTGCATATAGCTTTGATGGGGTGGATGATTATATTAGATGTATAAATGGTGGCCCAACAGGAAACCCAACAGTTACTGCAACTTTTTGGATTAAAACAAATACTACAACATCGGGTCACATTATTGGTTATGGAAACGATGGTATTGGTGGTAATGATTTTCGTATTATTATTAATGCACATTGTGGACCAAATTCTATAGCTTTTGATACTTATTATGATAACATTGGATTTACAACAAATCATAGTAACACATGGGATTTTTATACAGTTGTTTATGATGGGCTAATTGGTAATAATACAAGCGTGGCTAAAATCTACAAAAATGGTGTACTTTTAGAGAATGTTTGCTTTACGTTTAGTGGTTATTCAACAAATATTTCGCCAGTTATTCCTATTACATTTGGTCGATATCATGGAACAGTTGAGACAGGTTATTTCAATGGTCTCATCGACGACATCCGCATCTACAACCGCGCCTTAACCGAAGCTGAAATCCAAGCTCTCTACCTCGAAGGACAAGGTATTCAAGCCACCATAACAATCCCCGACACCATCCAAAACATAACACAAACTCTCGAAATACCAGTAAACACAAGCACATTAAACACCTCCGACAACATTATTTCCTATCAATTCAACCTCGCTTACGACAACACAAAACTGCAATACAGCAACTACAGTTTAACCGGAACCATTGCAAGTGGTGGCACAGCTACAGTAAATAATTCTACACCCGGGCAACTACAAATTAGTTATATGACCTCAACCCCATTAAGCGGAGCAGGAGCTATTTTAAAACTGCTCTTTAATCCCTTGCAGGCAGGTGTTTCCGATTTGCTTATTACAGATTTTCTCTACAATACCGATACCATTAACAACATTGAAAATGGTACTGTTACCATCACCAATTGTGTGGCCGATACAGTTGAGGTAAATGCCACTATATGTCAGGGGCAATCTTATACACTGCCTGATAATGCGGTGGTTTCGCAGGCTGGCACTTACTATGTAACACTTCAAAACAGTGCGGGCTGCGATAGTGTTATTGCCACTCACATTCTACAAAATACAGGGAGCATACCTATTGTAACCTTTACAGCTCCGCCGGTTTGTGCATCCATTCCGCCGGGTGTTATAAATTATGCAAGCATTACCTTTAACGGTACTGCAGAGCCCAATGCTACCTATGAGTGGACAGTGCAAAACGCGATGCCACAAACTACTTTTACCACACAAAATGTTTCAAATGTTTATTGGGCAGATGTTGTTTCTGCTACCTATTACGATATTACCCTTACCGTAACCAATCCTTCGGGTTGTACGGCTACAACAACGCAACAAATTCAAGTTGTGCAGGCTGCAAGTCCAAGCTGTTGTGAGCCGCCTCCTGTAAATGCCGGAGCAGATGCTTCTGTTTGCGCCTTTTCGTATTTATTGCAAGGTTCCGTTACAGGAGCAATAGCAAGTTGGGAGATGGTATCCGGTCCGGGCACTGCTATTTTTGCAAATACAAACAATGCCTCAACAATGGTAACAGTATCATTGCCCGGAATATATACATTCCAGTTATCGGCTGTAGCAGGCACTTGCAATTCAAGTGATATAATAAATATTAGCTTTTTGTCAGAACCTTCTGCCAATGCAGGATCTGATGATCAGGTCTGCGGACTGGTTTATACACTTCAGGCAAACAGCCCGGGAACAGGTACAAGCGGTAATTGGTCATGCGCTGATGCAGGTGTGATTTTTGCTAATCCACAATCAAATTCATCATCTGTTACTGTTTCTTCTGCCGGCGTGTATTCTTTTGTCTGGACGGTAAGCAATGGCACTTGCTCCGAAGCAGATACCGTACAAGTCCACTTTATAAACGTGCCTGTTCCAAACGCCGGTACTAATCAGACAGTTTGCGGTAATACGGTTAATCTTACAGGAACGCCCAATGGCAGTGTATTTAACGGACATTGGATTGGTCCTAATGGAACGCTTTATCAACCAAATGATACTTCTAATGTTGTTACAGCTATTATTCTTCCCGTTACAACACAGATAGATGTCAGTTTCTGGTGGCATCAGTACGAAGGTGTTTGCCATGATTCTGATGAAGTAGTAATTTCGTTTCAGCCTTTTGCAGGTCCGGGACAGGTTGTTGCAGGTTTTGATTTAGAATTATGCGATACAGTAGCAATATTAAATGGTACAAATTATATTGCAGGTACTACTACAACATGGACAACATCTTCTTCTAATATTAGTATCAGTGATCCACTTTCAGAAGACCCAATGATAAGTCTCAATCCGGCGCTTACTGATTTTGGCGATTCATCAAAATACACGACCGCCATGTTGTTTACAGTTTCAAACGGTAGTGGCTGCACTGCTTCAGATATAGTAAATGTTACATTCTATCAAAGACCGATAGCAAATGCAGGAACAGATCAGAATACCTGTGGTTTAAGTACCGATATGAACGCACAACCCAGCCTTACTGCTTTTGCGGGGCAATGGTCGTTGTTCTCAGGCCCTTCTTCAAATCCTGTTTTTTCTGATATGACAAATCCTTCTACATCGGTTCAGATTAGTTCGTATGGTACTTATTATTTTATATGGAGAGAACGAAATATGTATTACAATGCGTGTAGTTCTACAGATACTGTCGCTATTGATTTCAACCCTGTTTATTCAGCCACAAACAACCCTGTTATTTGCAACGGACAATCTTATTTTGCAGGGGGCGCATATCAAACAACAACGGGAACTTATTACGATAATTATGTGAATGTATTTGGCTGCGATAGCATTATCACCACCAACCTTACCGTAACAAATTTAACGCTGAATATTAACATACAAGCGGCTACCTGCGGACAAGAAAACGGGAGCGCAACAGCAGTAGTAAGCGGTGGAGCAACGCCCTATGCTTACACTTGGACAAGCGGGCATACAACTGCGTTTGCAGACAGCCTGAGCGCAGGTATTTATTTACTTACCGTGAGTGATGCGAATGCTTGTGTAATTACGGGTATGGCAAGTATCAGCAATACAGGAGGACCCGAAATTACAGGGCACAGTATCACAAATGTAAATTGTTACGGAGCAGCAACAGGTGCTATACAAATTACAGTAAGTGGCGCAAGTTTGCAAACAACTTATCTTTGGAGCAACGGTGCCACAACCCAGAACATAAGCGGACTTACAGCAGGCGCCTATGAAGTGGAGGTTTCCGACGATGCAGGTTGTATGGCAACAGCGAGTTATTTTGTATCGCAAGCCCCGGCATTTAACGCAACAGCAAACAGTACTTCTGCAACCTGCGGAACAGCCAATGGTAGCGCAACAATTACTGCTAATGGTGGAACTCCTCCCTACGCTTATAACTGGAGCAATGGCTTGCAGACAAATTTTGTTGACACATTATCTGCCGGAGTATATATGATTACTGTTACAGATGCGAACGCATGTTCCTCTTCTCCTGTAATGGTTTCTATTAATTCTACCGGAGGCCCTGTAATTACATCCGACAGTGTTTTACAAACCGGCTGCGCGGGCAATGATGGCGCTGTGTATGTAAGCGTTTCAGGCGGTACACAACCCTATATGTACAATTGGTCGAATAATGAAACAAGCGAAGATATTACAGGTTTAAGCACCGGAAATTATCAGTTAACCGTTACCGATGCTTCAGGTTGTATAGGTGCGTTTAATGCAACAATTGAATATATGGAAATTAATACGCCGCAAATTTGCATTGTTACAGTTGACAGTTCCGAAGGAAAAAATTTGATTGTCTGGGAAAAAGAAATTACAAGCGACATTGACCACTACAACATTTATCGTGAGGGAAGCTGGGCTGGCTATTACGCGCTTGCAGGGACAAAATTATACAGCGAGGTGAGTCAGTTTGTAGATATGAATTCTAATCCGGCTATGCGCGCTTACAGATATAAAATAACGGCTGTTGACCATTGCGGAAATGAAAGCGAGGCAAGCACTCCTCACAAAACACTTCATCTTGCCATCAATGATGGTATTGGTAGTTCATGGAATTTAATATGGACAGAATACGAAGGCTTTAATTTCCCTGGATATTATATTTATCGCTACATGAGCTCTACAGGCTGGCAGTTGATTGATAGCATTGCTACAGGATATAATTCCTATACAGATTTGCCTCCGAATCAGGGACAATTGAATTATATGATAACGGTAAATTCTCCTTATGTATGTAATCCGACAGGCAATAAAGAAATGGGTGGACCTTTCAGTCAATCCCTTTCAAATATTGAGGATAACGGCATTATTGATCCGGTTTCTTCACAACTGCTAAAAGCTACAGATGTTGAATTTACAGTATATCCCAACCCTGCTAAAAACGAGCTGATTATTGAAAGCGATTTGCAGCATGTTTCTAAATTTGAAATAACAAATATTTTCGGTCAGAAAATTTTGTGCTCAGAATTTAATAAAAAAGCCACAGTAGATATATCTGCTTTGCCCGGCGCAGTTTATTTAATAAAGATTATTTCTAATGAAAAAAGCTATTTGAGAAAGTTTATAAAAGAGTAGAAAAAACTTCCGGTAACGTATGGACGATGCACGCATCGTCCGTACATTATCAATCTACCATAAGTTTTCTGTAACGGATGCGCTTCGGTTCTTCATCTCCCATTCGTTTTTTCCGGTTTTCTTCGTATTCAGAATAGGTTCCTTCAAAATACACGACCTGCGAGTCGCCTTCAAAAGCGAGGATATGTGTTGCAACACGATCGAGAAACCAGCGGTCGTGCGAAATAATTACAGCGCAACCCGCAAAACCTTCAAGACCTTCTTCAAGTGCGCGCAGGGTGTTGATATCAATATCGTTCGTTGGCTCATCGAGGAGGAGAACATTTGCTTCTTCTTTCAGTGTTAGGGCAAGGTGCAGACGATTTTTTTCTCCTCCGGAAAGAATGCCGCATTTCTTTTCCTGATCTGCGCCGCTGAAATTAAACCGGGCAACGTAAGCGCGGGCATTCATTGTACGGTCGCCAACTTTCAGATGTTCGAGCCCACCAGAAATTACTTCAAAAACAGATTTTTCCGGATCAATGGCTGCATGTGTCTGATCAACATACCCTATTTTAACAGTGTCTCCAATATCAAATATTCCTTTATCTACTTTTTCATGTCCCATAATAAGACGGAAAAGTGTGGTTTTACCAGCACCGTTCGGACCAATAATCCCAACGATACCTGCGGGAGGCAAAGAAAAATTCAGATTTTCGAAAAGTAATTTATCATCAAAAGCTTTTGAAATACCCTTGGATTCTATTACCATTTGACCAAGTCTGGGTCCATTGGGAATAAAAATTTCGAGGCGTTCTTCTTTTTCTTTTACGTCTTCATTCATCATTTTTTCATACGCAGAGAGACGGGCTTTTCCTTTTGCCTGCCTTGCTTTTGGCGACATTCGTACCCATTCCAGCTCTCGTTCCAAAGATTTCTGCCGTTTGCTCGCCTGTTTTTGTTCCTGCTCTAATCGTTTCGATTTCTGTTCAAGCCATGAAGTATAATTTCCTTTCCACGGAATGCCTTCCCCACGGTCGAGTTCAAGAATCCATCCTGCAACATTATCAAGAAAATAACGATCGTGCGTAATGGCAATAACCGTTCCTTTGTATTGCTGCAAGTGCATTTCGAGCCACTGTATTGATTCAGCATCCAGATGATTGGTAGGTTCATCAAGAAGCAACACATCGGGTTCCTTTAATAACAGACGACACAAAGCAACACGGCGTTTCTCGCCACCGGAGAGCGTTTCGATAATACGATCGCTATCAGGACAACGCAATGCATCCATAGCTCTTTCCAGCTTATGATCGAGCTCCCAGCCACCTACATGATCAATTTTTTCAGTTACCACACCCTGCCGTTCAATGAGTTTATTCATCGCTTCATCGCTCATGGGCTCTGAAAATTTCAGATTGATTTCTTCGTATTCTTTCATCAGATTTACGATATCCTGCACGCCTTCTTCGACAATTTCCTTAACCGTTTTAGAGCCATCGAGAATCGGCTCCTGTTCGAGCATGCCCACCGAATATTCTTTATCTGAAACGACTTCGCCCTGAAATGATTTTTCTACGCCGGCAATAATTTTCAGCAAAGTAGATTTTCCGGAACCATTTAAACCAATAATTCCGATTTTAGCACCATAGTAAAAAGAAAGGTAAATGTCTTTTAGCACCTGTTTGTGGGGCGGAAAAATTTTGTTTACCCCAACCATTGAGAAAATTATTTTTTTATCGTCTGCCATATTTTTATTTTTTAGAATTGTAAAAATAGCAACAAATTTCCATTTCAAAATGAAAAACTTAACTTTGCATGAAATATATATTATACTCATGAAATTTATTTCAGCAATTTTGTTTGCATTTTCACCCTTATTTCTGTTAGCGCAGGACTTTAACGAGATGTTTCGCACAAGCTCTGAAATTCAAGCGGAGGATAGCAATAAAGTTTTTTTTCGCATTGAAAATGCAAATTTTTTCAAGAACAATGAATATTTCGGCGTGCTGGAAGATGGATACACTACGCTTGGCTCTCTTTTAAAACCAAGCTTTGTCTATTATCCTTCATCAAAATCAAAACTACAGGCAGGTGTGCATTTGCTGAAATATTTTGGTACAGAAAAAATATCGCAAGTATATCCTGTTTTTTCATTTCAGGTAAATGTAGTCAAGGGACTGGATGTTTTGCTCGGTTCTCTGTATAGCGGATATAATCACGGACTCATAGAGCCACTCTACAAACCGGAGCGGCACTTTGAAAACAATTGGGAAAACGGTGTTCAGATATTAACACGTTACGCCAGAATTAAATCAGATATATGGCTGAACTGGGAAAAATTTATTCTTCCCGGCGACCCTTTTAAAGAAGAGTTTACCGTAGGAACAAACACGCAAATTTTTCTGAATGATACGGCCTCTGATTTTGTTTTTTCCATTCCTGTACAGGGAATTGTTACGCACAAAGGCGGGCAGATTGATGCTGCAAAAGACGAACCTTTAGAATCGCTCACAAATCTTGCCGGAGGTATTTCTTTTCTGCATAAAATCAAATCAGACTTTATTAATTCATGGGGCGTTAACGGCATGTATGTTGCATCCAATGATATTTCCCACACGAAGCTTCAGCCCTATATCAGCGGATACGGCATCTTTTCAGAAGCATGGATAAATACAAAATATGTTAATCTTTTTGCAGCATACTGGGATGGAAATTATTTTATCGCACCGAGAGGAGAACCTTTGTACTCATCAGTTTCTGTTAAAGACAAGGGAATATTTGTTCCGCACAATCAATTGCTGACCGGCAAAATCGGATTAAAAAAGAAGGTTCATAAAGACATTACTATTGAAGTGCGTTTTGAAGGCTATTATGAATTGTATGATAAAAATTTTGATTACTCTTATGGAATTCATATTACATTTAACAGAAACTTTTTCCTGAAAAAAATTAACTTAAATGATTAAACCCTGTTTGCTGAAAATATTTTTAATTTTTTCATTTTTTCTTTTACTTGGCATGGGTGTTAAAGCCGCTAATATAGCTATTCCTGATAGTATTCTTGTTTTATTGGACAATGCTTCAGGAAAAGAAAAAATAATTCTTTTAAATCGTATTGCAGATAAGTATTTAAATAAAAATCCTGAAAAAAGTCTTGAATTTATTAAAGATGCGATACAAACAGCCAAAGATCTTGACGAGAAAATTCTTGGCGCAGAATCTATAGCACTTTTAGGAAAATTTTATCAGGCACAGGGAAAATACGACAAAGCAATAAATTCTTACATTATTGCCAACGAAGCATATCAGAATTGCGAGAATTTTGAAGGCCAGGCAAACATGTATAACATGATTGGAATATTGCAATACCATACCGGAGTTTACGATCAGGCGCTTGAATCTTACAGGCAATCGCTTAAAATAAGTGAAAAGAAAAACCTTAAAGAAATTTCTGTAAAAGCCCTTAATAATATAGGGGTGGTATATGACGAGCTACAAGAATACGATAAGGCAATGGAATATTACAACAAAGCACTCGATATAAATAAAATTTTAAAAGACAACAAGGGAATAGCCGCTTCTTATAATAATCTTGGAAATTGTTATTCTTACACCAAAGAATATGATAAGGCGATTGAGTATTTTCAGAAATCCATAGAATTAAAAATAATCACAAGCGACACCAAGGGACAGGCAAATTCTTTTTTCAACATTGCATGTATATATTTTGAAAATGAAAATTACACAAACGCGCTGGAGTTTTATAATATGTGCCGCGAAATAGAAGAAAGCAATAAATTTAAAGAAGGGCTTGCCAACACGTATTTATATATTGGTTACACGTATTTTAAATCAGAAAAATACGACAAGGCAAAAGAATTTTTCAATAAAAGTCTATCTCTGGCAGATAGTCTTGAGCTGCTTCCCGCGCAGGCAAACAGTTTTGTAGCATTAAGCGAATTGTATTATTCCATGAAGCAATTTGAGCAGGCTTTCGACTATTACAAGCAATATACAAGTCGCAAGCAGGAAATAATGAACGAAGAAAAGCATAAGCAAATTATGGAGCTGGAAACAAAATATCAGGTTGAAAAAAAAGAACAGGAAATAGAATTTTATGCTTCCGAAGTGAAAAGACAAAAGCTCATTATTACGCTTGCTTCCATAGGAATATTTCTTTTGATTGTGTTTCTTATAAACCTGTTTATTCAGATACGACAAAAGAAAAAAGTGAATAAAAAATTACAGGTATACAATGCAGAAATTGAAGCGCAGAAGAAAAAAGTAGAGCTGCACCGCGATTTAATAGAAGAGCAGAAAATAGAAATTACTTCAAGCATTGAATATGCGAAAAGAATACAGTCTGCCGTGCTGCCTTCGCAAGAATTAACACAAAAATTATTAAATGAATATTTTATAATTTATAAGCCGAAAGATATCGTGAGCGGCGATTTTTACTGGGTAGACGAGAGAGAAGGTATTTTATATATTGCCGCGGTTGATTGTACAGGACATGGTGTGCCCGGCGCTTTCATGAGTATGATTGGAAATATTTTACTAAATGAAATTTTCAACCAGATACGACTTACAAAGCCCTCCGACATTTTAAAGCGCTTGAATAAATTTGTGAAAATTTCTTTGCGACAGGAAGACGGGCAGATGGAAAACCTCGATGGGATGGACATTGCTTTTTGCGCGATAGATAAAAGAAAAAACATATTAAGTTTTTCTGGAGCTAACAGAAATTTGTATCTGATGCGAAACGGAGAGCTTTCTATTTTCGACGGGGATCGCACATCTATAGCAGGAATTACGCCCCTTTCTTTTGAATTCAAAAACCACGAAGCGCCATTATTCGCGGGAGATGCATTATATCTTTTCTCGGACGGTTTTCCTGATCAATTCGGCGGTACTAAAGGGAAAAAATTTCTTAATAAAAATTTAAAAGCTAAAATAAGTTCAATACATCATTTACCCATGGAAGCACAGAAGGAAGAATTGCTGAAAACCCTTACAGAATGGAAGGGCGAGTATCCGCAGGTGGATGATATTCTTGTTATGGGTGTGAGAGTGTAAAAGTTTATATTTTTCATACAAATTTAAATTTAAATTAAAATCATGAAAATACTTTATGGCGTACCCGGAGAGGGCATGGGACATGCAACACGAAGCAAGGTTATCATATCGCATTTGCTGAAAAAACATGATGTGAAAATTGTATCCAGCCGTAGGGCATTTGATTTTTTAAACAAAAATTTTCCGGAGAGGGCATATAAAATTGAAGGTTTTCATATAGCTTATGAAAATGGTGGCGTTTCTTTTTTGAAAACCCTGAATGAAACCCTGAAAAATGGACCGAAAAGCCTTATGGAAAACTTCTCAAAATATTTTGAAATTGTCAATGAATTCATGCCTGATCTTATTATTTCTGACTTTGAATCATTCTCTTATTATTTTGGAAAATATAACAAGATTCCTATTATCAGTATTGACAACATGCAGGTAATAGACCGTTGCAAGCTTGAAATAAAAATTCCTTCTGAGGAAAAAATGAATTACAATGTTGCCAAAAATATTATCAAACTTAAAGTGCCTGATTGCAGGAATTACCTGATCACCTCCTTTTTTCATCCACCGATAATTAAAGAAAACACAGGTTTTATTCCACCTATTTTGCGGGATGAAATTATTCAAACCCAAACAAGTTATAGCGATCATATTTTAGTATATCAGACCTCGACCAGTCAGGGAAATCTTATTAAAATGCTGCAGGAAATTCCAAAAGAAAAATTTCATGTGTATGGCTTTAATAAAGAAGAAAAGCATGGCAACGTGGAACTGAAACCATTTAGTGAAGATGCATTTATTAATGATCTTGCATCAGCCAAAGCTGTCATTTCAAATGGAGGTTTTTCTTTGATAAGCGAAGCAGTTTATATGAAAAAACCTGTTTGTTCATACCCCATAAGCAAGCAGTTTGAACAGTTTGTAAATGCCGCGTATATTGACTTTCTAAAATACGGAAAACACCTGAATGTATTCTCTTCAGAGGGTATAAAAGCTTTCCTTTATGATTTGGATTTCTACAGAGAAAACATAAACAAATATTCACAAGATGGAAATAACGAAACGTTGAAGAAGCTTGAAGAAATTATAGAGGGAATTGAGAATAAATAGCTTATTTCTTTTGCCGTGAATAATTTCTGATAATTTTCTCCAAATCCTCAGGAGTGTCAACTGCCAAAGTCTCCATATCAGTTACTTCAACATGAATAGGGATGCCATTTTCGAGCCAGCGCAATTGTTCAAGGCTTTCTGCTTTTTCGAGTGAAGATTGCGGAAGTTGTGTTATTTTTTTTAATGCGTCATAGGTGTATCCATAAATGCCGATATGCTTATAAAATGTATGTGCGGTATGCCATTTGTCGTTTTCTTTTCCCCTGATAAAAGGTATGGGTGAGCGACTAAAATACAAAGCTGTTTTATTTTTTGCAAGTGTAACTTTTGGAATATTTGTATTGAATAAATCTTCTAAATTTGAAATGGGTTTAACTAAGGTTGCAATTTGTGTTCCTGTATTTAATTCAAAACTTTTCTGAAGCAATAATAATTGTTCCGGCTGAATAAAAGGCTCATCCCCCTGAATGTTTATTATCACATCAAAAGAACTGTTTTCGGATATTATAATTTTTTCAATAGCTTCAGCAATACGGTCTGTGCCACTGTTGTGCGTATCGGCTGTCATTACAGCTTTTCCTCCAAAATTTTCCACTGCTGAAAAAATATTTATGTCATCTGTTGCAACATAAACAGTATCAAAGGCTTTTGACGCTTGCTCAAAGACATGCTGAATCATAGGTTTTCCAAAAATATCTGCAAGAGGTTTTCCGGGAAACCTTGTAGACGCAAAGCGCGCAGGGATTATTCCAATAATGTTCATTTTTATTTTTTTTATTTTTTTTATTTTTTTTCCATGCAAACCTGTGAGGATTGCAACGCACAAGCATGTGCGCAATACCTCACAGGGTTGCTAACTCCTACTTCTTAACCTGCCAGACCTGCTTGCATCAGGCAAGCTGCGTCAAGCAGGCAGGTCCTTAATCCATTAATAAGGTACGTTCCCACTAGCCCCATCAATGTTTAAAATGCCTGTTTCCGGTAAACGCCATTGCCATTCTGTTTGCATTGCAATAGTCTATCGAATCTTTATCTTTGATAGAACCACCGGGTTGAATAACAGCTTTAATTCCTGCATTGTTAGCAATTTCCACACAGTCGGGAAAAGGGAAAAAAGCATCGGAAGCCATTACTGCGCCATCTAAATTAAATCCGAAATTTTTTGCTTTTTCTATTGCCTGTCTAAGCGCATCAACTCTCGATGTTTGTCCAACACCACTTGCTAAAAGCTGTTTGTTTTTTGCAAGAACAATGGTATTGGATTTTGTATGTTTCACAACTTTATTTGCAAATTCGAGGTCGCTATATTCTTTTTCAGTGGGCGCAATAGATGTAACAATTTTCATGTCTGTCCGGCTTTCTGTTTTTAAATCTTTTTCCTGACCGATAACCCCATTCAATAATGTACGGAATTGAAACTCCGGCAATGCTGCCTGTTTTTGCACCAAAATAATTCTGTTTTTTTTCTGTTTTAAAATTTCCAATGCTTCAATATCATATTCTGGAGCAATTATTACTTCAAAAAACAGTTTGTTTATTTCTTCGGAAGTTATTTTATCAACTTTAACATTCGTTATAAGAATACCGCCAAAAGCAGAAACAGGATCAGCAGCCAGCGCTGCATTCCATACATCAAGAAGGACGGGTTTGCTGGCAATTCCACAGGCATTGTTGTGTTTTAAAATTGCAAAAGTTGTTTCTTGAAAATCCGATATCAGCGCAACAGCAGCATCTATATCAAGCAAGTTGTTATATGAAATTTCTTTACCTTGTAATTTATCAAAAAGCGCATCCAGATCGCCATAGAAAACTCCCTTCTGGTGCGGATTTTCGCCGTATCGCAGTGTTTGAGATTTCAAAATGCTTTGTTTGAAAACATCTCTATTTCCATTGTTAAAATAATTGAAAATGGCAGTGTCGTAATGCGAGGAAACATTAAAAGCAGCGCATGCAAATTTTTTCCGGTCGTCAATCGTTGTTTCTCCATTTTTTTCATCAAGCAGCGTGTTAAGCTCCTGATACATTTCCTGTGAGGGCACTATCAAAACATCTTTAAAATTCTTTGCAGCAGCGCGAATCAGGGATATGCCACCAATATCAATTTTTTCGATTATCTCCTGTTCTCCTGCTCCGGATGCTACTGTTTGCTCAAAGGGATATAAATCTACAATCACAAGGTCAATTTCCGGGATTTCATATTGCTGCAATTGTTCTTTATCG
Organism: Bacteroidetes bacterium GWF2_35_48; assembly: GCA_001769125.1. Classification (GTDB taxonomy): domain Bacteria; phylum Bacteroidota; class Bacteroidia; order Bacteroidales; family GWF2-35-48; genus GWF2-35-48. The sequence continues at coordinate 14,417 of MEOG01000039.1, forward strand.
CTCTGATTTTCTCTTCTGGCAAGAATACCACCAAAAACTTTCGGATGAAGCGTCTTTACACGACCTCCTAAAATGGATGGATAGGTGGTAATATTTTCAACAGCAGTAACAGGAACACCAAGCGACTCTACAAAATCTTTTGTTCCGCCAGTTGAAAAAATTTTAACATTTAACCTTGCAAGCTTTTTAACAATCTGATCTAAATTTTCTTTATGATAAACAGATATCAGGGCTGATTTAATTTTTCGGATTTCAGACATAATTGATTTTTTTTGTTTGTAAAAGTACGCTGCATAAGAAATAAAAAAAATGATTTTTAATGCTTTTATGAACAATCTTTCAGCAAGGGGATTGTTAAAATAACAAAAAAATTGTTTTGATGCGTTTAGCTCCGTAGGAGCGTCCTGTGTATAGCAAATTTATTTGCGTTGATGTTAATAAGCTCCGTAGGAGCACCCTGTTTACCGAAGAAAAATTTATCAACAAGCATTCGACCTGCCACAATTAATAGAGCGCACCGGAGCGTCAAAAGATTTCATGTGATAATTTTCCATAAACAGTATGCTCCAACGGAGCAATTCGCCAACAAATTTGCACGTTTCTGAATGAGCTCATGTTAGAAAACAAAAATTCACTTATAATGCCGCATAATAAAAAAGAATGTGTTTTCCCATACAATTCCTGTCTTTTGCGAATCTGCTAAATTTCTATTAGTTTTGCAGTGCAAATAAAAAACATGAATGATAATTTAATATCGGATTCAGAAAATCTTTCTCCACAGGAAAAAGAATTTGAGCGCATTCTCAGACCTTCTGTTATTAGCGACTTTATGGGGCAAAAGCAGATTGTGGATAATCTCAGGGTTTTTATCTCTGCCGCTAAAATGCGTAATGAATCCCTTGACCATGTTTTATTGCATGGACCTCCCGGATTAGGAAAAACGACACTTGCCAACATCATTTCAAACGAACTGGGCGTAGGACTTACCGTTTCATCGGGCCCGGTACTTGACAAGCCCGGCGACCTTGCCGGTTTGCTAACCAATCTTGAAAAAAACGATGTGCTTTTTATAGATGAGATTCATCGCCTCAGTCCTGTTGTTGAAGAATATCTATATTCCGCTATGGAAGATTACCGGATTGACATCATGATTGATAAAGGCCCCGGAGCCCGCTCCATACAATTAACGCTGAATCCTTTTACCCTTATTGGCGCAACAACACGTTCGGGTTTACTCACAAGCCCGCTGCGCGCACGTTTTGGCATTAGTTGCCATCTTGAATATTACGATTCAACTATTTTAACACATATCGTTGAAAGGTCTTCAAGTATTTTAAATGTAGAAATAGAAAAAAAGGCCGCAGTAGAAATAGCAGGTCGCAGCAGAGGAACACCGAGAATTGCCAATGCATTATTGCGCCGTGTCAGAGATTTTGCGCAAGTAAAAGGTTCCGGAAAAATTGACTTTGCCATTACTGAATACGCTCTGGAAGCTTTGAATATTGATAAATTCGGGCTGGATGAAATGGATAATAAAATACTGATTGCAATAATTGATAAATTCAAAGGAGGTCCCGTGGGAATTACGACCATTGCTACAGCAGTTGGAGAAGACGAGGGAACTATTGAAGAAGTTTATGAACCCTTTTTAATTAAAGAAGGATTTATAAAAAGAACACCTCGCGGAAGAGAAGCAACAGAGATAGCTTACAGGCATTTGAACCGAATACATTTGAGTGGCGGTCAGGCTAGTTTGTTTTGAAAAATATATTATTTCGAACTCAGCACCGAGCTGAAAAAGCCAAAGCCGCAAAGAATAAATTTTGCACCGACAATCCATGCAGAAACATGCAAAAGAATCAGTCCTGCTATGAGCAATGCTGTATTGGGCATGCTTGCAACAATAATTAAAAACACAAAGCCGATTATCATCCCTGAATAAGGAAGCCACAGTGGAACTTTCATTAATTTGTTCATGGTATTTGAATTAATTTAGAATAAATAATTTCCTCACGCTCCACCTTTCCCAAACAAAATAACAGGAATGGTTTTTACAATAATTTCAAAATCGAGTCTGAAAGAACGATTCTCAATATAATATAAATCAAGAGCGATCTGATCATTAAAACGTACATTGTTTCTCCCTTTTATTTGCCACAGACCTGTTATCCCCGGTTTAACAAGAAATCTTTTTCGATGCCAGCGATCCATAAGTTTGTATTCGTAGGGTAGGCAGGGGCGTGGTCCCACAATACTCATATTACCAATTAAAACATTAATAAATTGTGGAAACTCATCAATGGAGGTTTTTCGTAATAGTTTGCCGATAGGAGTAATACGTGGATCGTTTTTAAGTTTTTCTGTAGGCTTGTTGTTTTTTATCATTTCAGATACGAGTTCTTCATGTGTAGACGTACTGCTTCTATAAAACATTGAACGGAACTTGTACATGATAAACTGTTTTTCATGAGTTCCAACAACCGTTGCCTTATAAAAAACCGGACCTCGTGATGTAATAATAATTAAAAGCGTTAAAATAATCCAGAACGGAAAAAGTCCCACGATTACAATTAATGATAACACAATGTCAATTGCGCGTTTTGCAGGCTCATACACACTGAAATTATTCCTTTTTAAACGAAAAGAAGAAATACCGCCGATTTCATCAATTTCCATTTTTTCTGTGATAATATCATACAATTCCGAAACAACGTGAATGGTTCTCCCTGATCGTTTGCAAAAATCTATGACACACTGTAATTTGTAATTACTGTACCCCTCAAGAGATATTAAAACATCTTTAATTTTATATTCCTTAATTATTCGTTTTAAATCTTTCATTTTTCCAAGTACCGGGTATCCCTCAATAGCAGTCCCTGTAATGGCATTATTGTCTACAAATCCGATAATATGATAATAACTTTTTTGGCTTTCATTCAAATATTTTATTTTTTCTCTGCTTAACGGACCTGTTCCTAAAATAATCATATTTCGGGTAACGATTTTCTTTTTTACCAGCCAGTAATAAATTTCGGGGATGAGCATAACCCTGCTCATAAAAAAAAACAGGATAATGAAAAAGTAAATTGTACCGATATAAACCCTGTTTGATGTTATATCATGAGCTTTCAGAAAAAATGAAACAATAATTAAGAGAAACAAACTTATAAGAATAATTTTTATAAGTCCGATCGTATGTTTTGCTCTGTTTAAAACAAACTGGTATTTGTAAAAATTATCATTAAAAATAAGAACGGCAATCATTGAAACTGCAGCACCAATTTCACATATTAGCAATTGATCAAAACGACAATAATCACATGTTATATACGTGTATAAATGAGTTGCAAGCAATGATAGAATTACTACAATCAAATCGTGTAACAGCAGTAATATTTTATGTGTGAAAAGTCTCATTGCGTTATATATAATGCAGCAAATCTAATTTAAAGAATCGAATATAAAAATAACATTAAACACCCAATATTTAATTCTTTCCAATTATCTTTGTGCGTTAGTTTAATTTTGTTGCAACCTGCAACCTGCAACCTGCAACCTATTTTAACAATATTCAATTATTCAACAATGGCTACAAAATTAAAAAATCTATCGAAACATAATAGCAAAGAAATTCCTTCTGCAAAGAATATGCGGTTTGGAATTGTAGTGTCTGAATGGAACAGTGAGATAACAAATGCTATGGCAGATGCTGCTGAAAAAACATTGCTAGAATTCGGAGCAAGTAAAAAAAATATTTTTATTCATTATGTTCCCGGAAGTTTTGAATTAACGCTTGGCGCAAAATATCTTGCCGAATATACAAAAGCGGATGCAATAATTTGTATTGGCTGTGTTATTCAGGGTGAAACAAAACATTTTGATTTTATCTGTCAGGGTGTAGCTTATGGAATAACCGAACTTTCCATTCAATACGGGAAACCCTTTATTTTTGGTGTGCTAACAACCAACAATTTGCAACAGGCGAAAGACAGGTCAGGGGGCAAACATGGAAATAAAGGTATAGAAGCTGCCGTAACTGCAATAAAAATGCTGGGACTTAGAAATAAGCTTACGTAATGTTAATCGGTGGCTTCGACTCCGCTCAGCAACCGATTATTTATACAATTCTCAATTTAGATTCCGGATTAAGGGCTGCATCGAATGTATCAGCAATTATTTGTAAAGCCGCGAAAAAAGAACCTTCTTCTGAAATAGCTGCTTCTGAAAGGTTTTTTTCTTCTTCTTCATCTCTTTCATCCATAATCTGTGTAACAATAAAAGACATGAGCGCAGGCTGATTGTTTGAATTAATTTCTTCAAGAGCTGCTGCTTCCATATCTTGCGAAGCTTCAATTTCTTCAAGCTTTGAATAATATGCTTCAATTTTTTCTTCCAGCAGGTCTTCCGATATTTGAGGTATTTTACCTGCTTCTGCCTTAAAGGCTTCCCAAATTATTAATGTATAATAAAGTAAATCTTCTGATAAATCGGGAGACAAATCTTGCCCTGAAGCCATTGCAAAACCAATAATATTGGGTTGTTCTTTGGCTGAATTATCAATGTAATTCTGCACTTCATCATCATTCAGATCATTAATAATGTCAAATGCTTTGTCTATACTTTTTTCTGAAACTACTATCATAAAATATTTTTTTATAAAAATATATTTTTTCTTCAAATTTCTTAATCCTTTTTGATTTTTTCAATAATAAAATTATTAAAAAATTATATGTGTTTAATATAAAAGCCTTATTTAAAGTACTTTCCCTAAATTATTTATTTTTAAAATTATGTTTAATGTCATGTATAATGTAATAATAAAGTATATAATTTTGCCCTATATATTTTTTTTTAACACAAACGAAACAAAATACTTTTAAAATGAGCAAAAAAAATAATGCAATTGAAATGGAAGATGTGGTCGTTAAGTTTGTAGGTGATTCCGGAGACGGGATGCAACTTGTCGGTACATTGTTTTCCGAAACTGTTGGCATTGACGGTAATGACCTAGCCAATTTCCCGGACTACCCGGCAGAAATCAGAGCACCACACAACACGGTTGCCGGTGTTTCTGGTTTTCAGGTACACTTTGGCAGTAAGGAAATCAATAATTTTGGTGACCTTTGCGATGTTATTGTTGCGATGAACCCTGCATCCCTGAAAGCTAATAAAAAATGGGCGAAAAAAGGGACAATTCTTATTATTGACAGCGACACCTTTGACCAAAAGGCTTTTGAGCGCGCAGGCTGTACAGCAAACCCTCTTGAAGATGGGAGTTTAAAGGATTATATTATTGTTAAAGCACCTATCACTACGAAGGTAAAAGAAATTCTTGCTCCTCTTGGTCTTGATATTAAAACGATGGAGCGAACCAGAAACATGTTTACTTTAGGCATGGTCTTGTATATATTTAACCGTACTTTTAATACAACATTTGATTATTTGGATAAAAAATTTGCTAAAAAACCCCAGATGATTGAAGCCAATAAAATGGTTATTAAAGCTGGTTTTGATTATGCATCTTCTCATGAAAGTATTGATAAAACAATCACTGTAAAGCCTGCGTCTCTTGAAAAAGGCAAATACACGACTGTTACCGGGAATATAGCTACAGCATGGGGTTTGCTTGCTGCTTCAGAAAGATCTGGAAGACCCTTCTTTTTGGGTTCTTATCCTATTACTCCTGCTACGGAGATTTTAATGGAGCTTGCAAGACATAAATCTTTAGGGGCAAAAGTTTTTCAGGCAGAAGATGAAATTGCCGGAATTTGTTCTGCAATTGGTGCAAGTTATGCGGGTGCAATGGCTTGTACTACTACTTCCGGACCGGGTTTATCATTAAAATCTGAAGCCATCGGTCTTGCTGTTATTACTGAACTTCCTTTGATTATTGTAAATGTTATGAGAGGAGGTCCATCAACAGGTTTGCCAACAAAATCAGAACAAAGCGATTTATATCAGGCGCTTTTCGGAAGAAACGGCGAAGCTCCGTTAATTGTTATGGCTGCCACTTCATGTACAGACTGTTTTTATGCTTCTTATGAAATTGCAAAACTTTCTATGGAACACATGACTCCTGCTATTCTTTTAACTGATGGAAACATTGGTCAGGGTTCGCAATTATTCAAACTTCCGGATGTGAAAAAATTAGCTCCGATAAAACCTCCGATTGCTGAAGCAAATGATCCAGATTATAAGCCATTCAACCGCGATCCGAAAACGCTGGTTCGCAAATGGGCTATTCCTGGAACCGAAGGCTTGCGCCACAGAGTAGGCGGTCTTGAAAAAGAAGATGGCATCGGAAATGTTTCCATGGATCCGCAAAACCATCAGAAAATGGTTGATTTAAGAGCTGCAAAAGTTGAAAAAATTGCAGATTTTATTCCCGAACAAACTGTTTTCGGAGACGAAGATGCCGATTTATTGGTTATCAGTTGGGGTGGCACGCTTGGAGCAGTGAGAACTGCTGTTCAAGAACTACAAAAACAAGGAAACAAAGTTGCTCATACGCATTTCAGATATATTATGCCTCTTCCAAAAAATACAGAAGCAATTCTGAAAAAATACAAAAAAATTGTTGTTGCTGAATTAAATTCAGGTCAATTTGTGAATTATCTCAGAATGAAATTCCCGCGATATCCAATGCTTCAGTGTAACAAAGTACAGGGATTGCCTTTCTTTGTATCAGATTTATTGCCAACATTTACTAAAATTTTAAAGGAGAAATAAGCCATGATAGAATACAATAATACTACAGTAGAAAGGTCACGAATACCTTTAACAAAACAAGATTTTGTAAGCGACCAGATGGTAAAATGGTGTCCCGGATGCGGAGATCATGCTATTTTATCAGCCGTTTCAAATGTCTTTCCTAAAATAGGCTACAAAAAAGAAAATTTCATGTTTGTTTCCGGAATTGGATGTTCATCCCGTATTCCATATTATTTGAACACATACGGATTTCATGGAATTCACGGTCGCGCCGCAGCTATTTCAACAGGTATTAAAATTACCAATCCCCACCTCAGTGTGTGGATGGCAACCGGGGACGGCGACTCCATGGCTATCGGCGGAAACCATTTTATTCATATCATCAGACGAAATATGGATATAAATATTATTCTTTTTAACAACCAAATTTATGGTTTGACAAAAGGACAATATTCCCCGACTACAAACATGGGGCAGATTACCAAAACATCTCCACAGGGAACGATTGAACACCCTTTCAATTGTGGCGAATTGGTACTTGGAGCCCAGGGAACATTTTTCGCACGCGGTGTTGATACCAACCCGAAAATGATGACTGAAATTATGTTTGAAGCTGCCCGTCATGATGGTACTTCAATCGTTGAAATATTACAGAATTGTATTATTTATAACGATAAAGTTCATGCGCTTATCACAGCTAAAGAAACAAAAGATAATTACCAGCTTCATTTAAAAAATGGCGAACCTATGAAGTTTGGAGCTAATATGGAAAAAGGCATCCGACTGAATAAAAGACGCCTTGAAGTTGTGGAAATAGGGAAAAACGATATTACAGAAAATGATTTGCTTGTACACGACCAGTATGCCGGCGACCCAGGGATCCACCTGATGATTGCAAAAATGGCACCTCCTGTATACCCTGTAGCCCTTGGTGTTATTCGCTCGGCAATGTATCCAACGTATGATGACCTTGTTGAAGAGCAAATTAAACAAGCAAAAGAAAACTCAAAGATTAAATGCGTGAACGACGTAATGGCAGCGAGTGGCGTATTTGAAATAAAATAAATTTGATTTTCCTGAAAATAAAAAAGCCTTCGTGTGAAGGCTTTTTTATTTTTTACAAACATAACATTTATGCGATATTGCGAAGTTTTTTCAAAGTTGTTTTTTCCATTTTCTGTCTGACTTCATCTAGCGTAACAACATATTTTTTTTGTTTGCCGGATGGAAGTTCATACATTGAATCTATCATTACTGCTTCACAAATTGCGCGCAAGCCTCTTGCTCCGACTTTGAATTCGACAGCTTTTTCAACAATATAATCAAGCGCTTCCTCGTCAAAAGAAAGATCAATTTTATCCATTGAAAACAAATGAGCGTATTGCTTTGTGAGCGCATTTTTGGGTTCGGTAAGAATTCTGCGAAGTGCTTCTTTATCAAGAGGCAGTAGGTACGATAACACAGGGAGTCTTCCTATTATTTCAGGAATTAATCCGAAGGAGCGAAGGTCTTGTGGTGCAATATACTGCAACATATTTTTTTTATCAATATGTTCTGTGTCCATGCTGGCAGAGTATCCTACGATTTTTGTATTAAGCCGCTGCGCAATTTTTTTATCAATACCATCAAAAGCACCTCCGCAGATAAACAAAATATCTGTCGTATCAACGGCAATCATGCGCTGTTCGGGGTGTTTTCTACCGCCCTGCGGTGGAACATTTACTACAGAGCCTTCCAGTAATTTTAATAGACCTTGTTGTACTCCTTCTCCTGAAACATCGCGTGTAATGGATGGATTGTCTCCTTTTCGTGCAATTTTATCCAATTCATCAATAAACACAATTCCTTTTTCTGCCGCTTTAACATTGTAATCTGCTACCTGCAAAAGGCGGGTTAAAATACTTTCAACATCTTCGCCAACATAGCCGGCCTCTGTTAAAACCGTAGCGTCAACAATTGTAAAAGGGACTTTGAGCATTTTAGCGATTGTGCGTGCTATAAGAGTTTTTCCGGTTCCGGTTTCACCCACAAGAACAATATTTGATTTTTCAATTTCAACATCTTTGCCTTTCCCTTTTTGCGCAAGACGCTTGTAATGATTATAAACTGCTACCGAAATTACTTTTTTTGCATCATCCTGTCCAATTACATATTCATCCAGAAAATTTTTCATTTCCAGTGGCTTTGGTAGTGCTTTGTTCTCGAAATCAAATGCACCCTTTGCCGTAATCTCAGATTTCATGATGTCGGTTGCCTGCTCAACACAGCGGTCGCAAATATGACCAGACATTCCGGCAATTAGGATATTCGATTCTTTTTTAGTTCTTCCGCAAAATGAACAACGATCCATGGTTTTTTTGATTAAGGATTAAGGATGAGGATTAAGGATTAAGGAAGGGTACAGAGTTTTTTTCATTTCTACTCCTACTCCTACTCCTACTCCTAAATCCATTTTATATTTATTTCTCTTTATTTATTTTTTAAATACATCTAATTTTTCAGGGCGGAATAAAATCTCATCAATCATTCCGTATTCTTTAGCTTCAGAGGAGGTCATCCAGTAGTCGCGATCAGAATCTTTTTCTACTCGTGCATAATCATTATTGGAATGAAGCGCAATAATATCGTAGAGTTCTTTTTTTAGTTTCTGTATTTCGCGCGCTGTTATTTCAATATCGGAAGCCTGACCTTCTGCGCCACCCATTGGCTGATGAATCATCACGCGGGAATGTTTCAGAGCAGAGCGTTTTCCTTTTGCTCCTGCAACCAGCAACACAGCTCCCATTGAAGCAGCCATTCCTGTACAAATAGTAGCCACGTCGCAATGAATAAACTGCATGGTGTCATAAATTCCAAGACCTGCATAAACAGAGCCTCCGGGCGTATTCAGGTAAATCTGAATGTCTTTTGAAGAGTCGGCTGATTCCAGAAATAAAAGCTGCGCCTGAATAATGTTTGCAACATAATCATCAATAGGCACTCCAAGGAAAATAATCCTGTCCATCATAAGACGGGAAAATACGTCCATGCTGGCAACATTTAACTGCCTTTCTTCGATAATTGTTGGCGAAATATAATTGTTATAAACTGAAGTATATTTATCAAAAGTTGTACTATTAATTCCCGCATGTTTTACAGCGTATTTTCGGAATTCGTCTTTATAATTCATAATTTTTTAATATTAGTTAAGGGTTTAAAGATAGAAATTAAAAATGAATGAAGAATGGTACAATGCAAAAATTTTCTGTTTTGAAATGAGTCGGAAGCCGGAAGTCAGAAGCTGGAAGTTGAAGCAGCTTCGTGCTTCGGTCTTCCAACTTCAACATCAATTTCCATAATTTTTGTAACTTCAGGAACTAACAATCTTTAAAAACCGCACTATTATTTTTCTTCTTCATGATTATGATCTTGGTCGTGGTCATGATCGTGATCGTGTTCCTTTTCAAACATTTTGTTGAAATCTTCCGGACTTATTTCCTTAATGTCAAGTGATGCATTGTTCTTTATGTGGATGAGAATTGTGTCTTCAAGCGTTCTCTCAAACATTTGCCTTCTGTAATCTTCTTTTTTCAATTGCTCTTTTGCATAGTTCGTGAGCTGTTCTTCGGGAATCGTTGTGAGTCCGTACTGCCTGAATTGAATAAGTATGGCTTCTTTAGCTGATTTAAGCAAATCTTCATCGTTAATTTTTATTTCATTATCTTTTGTGATTTTATTTTTTATAAGCTGCCACCTCAGGTCTTTTTCAAATAAAGAGAATTCTTTTTCTACTCTTTCTTCTGTAAGCTCTTTTTGTGTCATGAGAAGCCATCTTTTCAGAAATTCTTCTGGGAGTTTACATTGTACCTTGTCTTGCAGGTTTTGTTTCGTATCAATTAAAAATTTATAATCACTTTCTTTGATATAAAAATCTGCTATTTCGCTTTTAATTTTTGTTTTGAACTCATCAATACCGGTTACAGTACCTTCTCCAAAAACCTGATCAATAAGCTCCTGATTTAGTTCATGGGGGACAAATTCAGTAATATTTTTAATGGTAAGTCTGAAATTACAATCGAGAGCGGCAGCTTCTTCTTTAGAAATAGAAAGCATAGATGAAATTTCAGTATCATTCGGAAATGCTTTTTTAATAGAAAAATCAATGATATCGTCAACCTTGGCTCCGATAAACAATTTCTTTATTTCTTCATCCCTGATAACACTTGCAGAAAGTGAAATATTTTCTTTTGCAATTCCTCCTTCAAGTATACTACCCGAAGCATCGAGCTGCTCAATATTGCCCTTTACCATTCCTTTTTCAACTACTTCGCTAATTTCGGCAGAGGTGCTAAAACGTGTCTGGTAACTGCTTATCTGATCGTCTATTACTTTATCTTCTACAATTAAATTAAAATAAGGAAGCTTCATTGATTTATCAATAGTCAGGTCAATTTCGGGGCTTAGTCCGAGGTCGAAAGCAAAATCAAACTCGGTTTGTGTGTCGAGGTCAATTGTTTGCTGCTCATCTTTTGACGGAATCGGATCGCCGAGAATATCTAATTTTTCATCTATAATATATTTCGAAAGATTTTCAGAAACTATTTTATTGAGCTCTTCAAGGAGCACATGTTTTCCATACATTTTTTTCACCATTCCCATTGGAACCATTCCGGGTCTGAAACCATCGAATTTCGCTTTTCTTCTGTAATCTTTCAGGAGGTCGTCTACTCTTTTCTCGTAATCCTGTTTTTCTATTTTCAAACGCAATACTGCATTTAACTCATCTTTTTTTTCTAATGAAATATTCATGGGATATAATTTAATTATTTGTTTTATTCAAAACCGATTGTTGAATTGTAATAATCGCTCCATGCTTCGACTTGGCTCAGCACAAGTGGAGCGATTGTACAATTTAGCCAAAGGGTTTTGAAAAAGAGTGCCAAAAATAGTTAAAAATACCTAAAAGTGAAATTTTATTTCGTCTTTTTCTTTTCAGGAAAAGGAAATGCTTCAATTAATTCGCCGGAATAGTAGAATTCGTATGCAAGAGCGCCAAAAGTATAAACCACGCCGTTTACATTTATGTTTGCGCCTCCGACAGAGGGATTTGGCTTCGGCTTAGATGCATGAAATCCGAGATTAAAGAGTGTCGCAATAATTTCAGGACGATCGGAAATATCATGACCTGCTTTTTGCCACTGCGCAATATGTTGCTTTAGAATAATGCCGGCATACAAATAGGAATAATAATGATTTCTGTAATTCACGAGTCTGTTGAAGCGCTCTCCCTCCCTATCTCCTGTCTGAAAATCGAGCAAATGCACAAATTCTTCTCCAAGATAAAATTCTGAATTTTTATTTTTAAGATTATCTTCAACTTTCATTGCTGTTTCTTGCTTAACACCGGTTACACCATAAGAAAATTTATTTTCTACAGATAATATTTTTAATGGCGCAATAACATTTTTATAGGTTTCTCTTATAGATGTAAAAAGCCGTATCTGCTCTCCTACAAGCACAGAAACAATAAGCCGAGAATCCAGTCCTAATACCTGCGCTGCGGAGTCTATCTGCTGCTTATCTTTCACAACGGCTTCTTTGAAAACATCCCATTCTTCAAAATTCATCCATTCAAAAGCATTTCTGTTAACTTGTTCTTTTGGAGGTTGTCGTTCTAATATTTTTACTGCAAACTGAAATTTTTTTTTCAAGCCTTCCAGAGTGTCTATACGAAGCATTAATGCATCAAACATTTGTTCCACCCGTTCGGGATCTTTTGTTTTTTCAAAAGCATTCAGCAAAAGTGAGGCATTCAGAGGGTAATATTCATTCAATGCCATTATTTTATAATAAATGTACGCTTTTTCACGGGTGGTAACATAGGCTGAATCTGTTGCATTTTTCAAGCGTAAAGAGTCCTGTTTATATTTTTTATTTGCAAGTTCCTGAAAAATGCGGTCGTTATAATCTACTGCTCCGGGGTCATTGGTAAGATGTAATTTAACAGCAAGAAAAGCACCTGTAAGAACAAAGCCTATGGTAGCAAATACTGCTATGGCTCCTAAAATAAAGTACCTGAATTTTCTATTGGCAGGCATGAATCTCATACTCAAAATATCTTTAAAACAGGTCGCAAAAGTAAAAATTTTCTTTCTTTATAATCAGAGTTTTATAATATTTTTTAATTTTATTTTAATCTATGTTAATTTTATCTATTTTTGCAGGCATTAAATAATTGAATATTATAATTAATCTAAATATGTTTATGAAAAAGTTTTTAATTTTTGCAATGGGTCTGGCTGTAATATTTACCAGTTGCAACCCTAAAGAAAGTGAAGAGTATAAAGTGTTGCAGGCAAAGGCAGATAGTCTTGAGGGCATGACGCATGCTAAAGATAATTCTGTTACAGATTTTATCGTTGCGTTTAACCAAATTCAGAACAATCTCAACAAGATTAAGGAGAAAGAGAATATTATCTCAATCAACACAAAAAACAATCCTGAGAACAAAGAAGAAATGGCGCAGAAAATAAATGAGGACATTCAGTCTATTTATGATCTCATCGCTCAAAATAAAAAGAAAGTTTTTCAATTGAACAAGAAATTGAAAAAAGCAAATACAAAAGTCGGGGAGCTTGAAAAAATGATTGCCCATCTTAATAAAATGATTGCTGAAAAAGACGCACAAATTGAAGAAATGAAAGCTGATCTTGAAAAAATGCATGTTAAAGTTACCGCAATGGAGGCAAAAATTGATACGCTTGTTGCAGATATTGAAGAAAAAGATAAAGTAATTGACCAGAAAACCGATGAACTGAATACTGCATATTATGCTTTTGGAAAACAAAAAGAACTTATAGAAAATAATGTACTTGCTAAAGGAGCTTTGGGTGGACTTGCAAAAAGTCAGAAACTTGCAGATAATTTTAACAAAGAGTATTTTACAAAAATTGATATTAGAAATCTCAAAGCCATACCATTATTTTCAAAGAAAGCGAGATTGATTACCGTGCATCCGCAAAATTCTTTTAAATTTACAGGCGAAAATAAAACAGACAGCCTTGTGATTGTTAATCCGGAAGAATTCTGGAATGCAAGCAAATATTGTGTGATCGTTGTTGAATAACACAAAATAAGATTTTTATCAAAGGCTGATTCGAAAGGATTGGCCTTTTTTTATATAGTGTCAGCAAGAAGACATAAATTTCACAAATTACCACGAAAGATTAAATAGCTCATTTTATGTAACCTGCCTGCCAACCGTGGTTGGTAAGCCGGCAAGCAAGTTCGTGTCATAAATTGTATTTCGCAACATTAGGTATTAATGAAAAAATTTCTAAAATTTATAGTAAGAACCATACCGCGCCCAATGCTGATAAGACTTGGTTCTGCATTCAGTTTTATATTTGTTTGGTTTTATAAAGGCGATAAATATGAATGCCCTATTTGTGGCGGAAAATTCAGAAAAATGTTCCCATGGGGAAACAAGGGATGGGACAACCGCCTTTGCCCGAAATGCCTTTCTTTAGAGCGTCACAGATTAATATGGCTGTACTTTAAAAACAAAACTGATTTTTTTTCTGCGCCATTAAAAATGCTGCACGTTGCGCCCGAACAACCCTTTATTAAAAGATTTAAAGCGTTAAAAAATCTTGATTATACCACTGCAGATTTGGTTTCACCGATTGCTGATGTAAAAATGGATATTCAAGATATTCCTTTTGCAGAAAACACTTTTGATGTGGTAATGTGCAATCATGTGATGGAACACATTCCCGATGAAAACAAAGCCTTGCGTGAAGTATACCGTATTTTAAAAAAAGGTGGATGGGCCATTCTACAAGTTCCTGTAAATTATATGAACAAAGAAACCTACGAAGACGATTCTATTACAGACCCGAAAGAACGCGAGAAACATTTCGGACAATACGACCATTTGCGCTATCACGGATTAGATTATACGCAGCGATTAGAAGGTGGCGGATTTACGGTTATTGAAGATAATTTCCTGATGAGCTTTGATGAGGCAACAAGAGATAAATACCGCCTGCCTGAAAAAGAAATAATATACCTGTGTAAAAAATAAGTGTGAGTTAGTGGCTGTTTCCGGCTTTTTTTGACGACAATTTATAATTTGTCAAGTAATAATTCATCAGTCACATCTGTTGTTTTATCATGTCGAAATTTTCTTGAGACCTTAGTCTAACTAGTGCCAGCAAGAAAACTCATGTTTTTTGCTCACAATGTATGTGCCTGATAAGAAAACATCAAGTTCAAGCCTGCCTGTCCGGTAGGCAGGGCTTGCGAAGACCTGAAAATTAGGAGCCTGCCTTGTCGGCAGACAGGTGTACTAATGTACATGACTACTTTTCAGGTCAAGCGTAACGATGAAATTGATGTTTTCTTGCAGGCACTAACTATATATTCAGGAAGGGAAGACATATCTATACAAACAATAAAATTTATTCCTGAAATTCCATTTTCCCGGAAATCATATTGTAAACAAGAAGATAAGTGCCACCGGCTTCAATTCCATGTATAATAGCGCGGTTTCCCACTTTTGTTAGCATAACGCGATTGTAATACTGAGAATGTCCAACAACTAAAACGGGAGTATGGGCTGTCCATAATAATTTTCCGCTTGAATATTCGAATGCGTAAATATCGGCAAGCATGGCAATGGGAGAATGATTCACGAGTAAAAGCGTATCTCCGAATAAAAGGGTTTCGCTTTTGTCTTTTAAAACTCCCGGTTGTTCCACGTGTACCCACATATTTACTTCGCTATTGGGCAGTAAAACAGAAAGAGAATCGTTTCCTGAAGAAACTCTTGCAATACCTGTAAGTTCTTTTTTATCATTTAAAACAATTCCTGAAGCGCAATAATTGGCACTGGTCATTTTTCCGTTTTTCAGATTTATTATGCGGCTTACTTTATTTTTTTTTTCTGTTTTAAAGCTTGTAAAAACCATGAAATTATTTTTTCTTTCAAGGAAATCTAAAAAAGGCTGATAATAATATTCATTTCCTTTTATTTCAACACGGGTGTGCTCTATTTGCTTTGAGAAAAGCAGTTCTCCCTTTTCATTATATTTTAAAATCAGGAAATCTTTTGAAAATTTTTTCATATAAATAACACCATCATCTATGCTGAAGAGCTTGTTGTAATGCCACAAGCCATCAGGGCTCAAATCGCCGGAAGCCTTTTTTGTTGTTATTATTGTTTCTTCCTGAGTTTTTAAATTAATAATTTTAACATCGTGACTATTTGGAATAGCCACAAACAAATTCTCATTAAAAACAGTTTGTTTTTCATTTTCAAAAAAATCTTTTTTATACGGAAGCACCCAGTCGGAATCTACTCTGAAAACGCCATATTTTGCATAATAAACACCGACTTTTATTTTTCCTGTTTCTTTAGAAAAAATAGTAGCATTAAATAAAGAATCCTCAAAAGCAAAAACATATTTTTCATTTTCTAAAAAAAATAAATGTGCGGGTTTTATCTCATTTTTTTTCAGACTGTCTGCATCCAGTAAAAAATTTCTGAAAAAATATAAATTGCCTTTTCTATTAGTATCTGTGCGGCTTTGATTACTGCAAAATAAAAATGGAATTAAAAGAAAAAATAATATACTTTTTTGTATGATATACATTTTTTGAAAAAAATATTACTAAACCTCACGCTATTATTTTTCGTAATTCCTAATTCATCAATTGTACACCTATCGAATTTCTATCGTAGCACAATTGAACAATTATCGAATAAACAATTGTACATCTACTGAATTTCTTATATCTCAATTTTTCCTAATTCCTAATTCGTAATTCATAATTCTCCCCATTCCCCTCACACTCTGACACCAATTACAAGCACATCATCAATTTGAGAATGCGCTCCTCTCCAGTTGTCGAAATATTCTTCCACGAGTTTTTGCTGTTGTTCCATCGGCAAATCTTTAATCTGAATAAGATAATCGTGGAAACGTTTTTTCAGCATTTTTTTTCCGCAGGATCCTCCAAACTGATCTGCATAACCATCAGAAAAAATATAAAAAGAATCGCCTTTTTGCAGTTGAATTACATGGTTTGTAAAAGGAGTCATTTTTTCAAAAATTGCAATGGGTTGTTTGTCGGCTTTGATTTCCCTTAATGGTATCATCGCCCCATGGGGCGCTGATGCCATTCCATGGGGCGATGCTACCATTAAAGGATTATTCGCTCCTGCATATTGCAATTTTAACGTATCAACATCCAGTGCGCAAAATGCCATATCCATGCCGTCTTTTTGCTCTCCCAGAACACCTTTTTGTTGCAGTGATTCTATCACTAATTTTCGCAATTCGTCAAGTACTTGCGAGGATGTTGTTATATCTTCCCTGGGGACAATTTCATTTAAAAACGACATTCCAAGCATGCTCATAAATGCTCCCGGAACACCATGTCCTGTACAATCGGCAGCTGCAATGAGCAAATGATTTTTTCGTCTTGCAGCCCAATAAAAATCGCCGCTTACAATATCTTTGGGTCTGAAAAAAATAAAAAATTCAGCAACAGAAGATTCTATAACATCACGAGTAGGTAAAACCGCTTGCTGAATTCGTTTCGCGTAATGAATACTGTCCATTACCTCACGGTTTTTTTCTTCGATTATTGATTTTTGCTGCTCAATCTCATCGCGCTGTGTGCATATTTCCTCATTATGCTTGTTCAACTCATCGTTTTTAAATTCAATCTCCATTTTCTGACCAATGATTTCAGCATTTAATATTTGCAACTGCCGGTTTGCTTTTTGTTTTGTACGAAAGGCTGCAATCATTGCTATAACAACTAACAGAACCAAAGCAACAACGCCATACAAATAATTTCGTACAGTTTTTTGTTTGTTAAGCTCAAGGCCCTGCATGGAGATTTGCAGCTCTTTTTTTTCAGTTTCGTATTTTGCGCTTATTTCATCGGCTTTTTTCCGGTTTTCATAATTAAAAATACTATCCTGCATTTTCATATATAAAGAATCGTAAAACGAAAATCTATCAAAATTTCCAGCTTTTGCATAAGCAGAAGAAATTCCTTTGTAAATTTTTTCCATAGAATACAAACTGCCCAATTCTTTTGCCAATTCCAACCCTTTGTGTAAAGCCGAAATTGCTTCCTGAGTATGCCCTGTTTTATAATACAAATCACCAATATTACTATATAAAACAGCCAATCTGTTTTTATCACCCATTTCTTCAAATAATGAAAGGGATTTGCTATAATATTCCAGCGCTTTAGTATATTGATTATTTTTGTAATATAAAATTCCTAAACTCATTATAGATTCTGCAATACCAGCTTGATCTTCGTTTTTTTCACGAATAGTAAGGGCTTGTGTAGCATAAACCAAAGCACTATCGTTTTTTTTCATGTCCATAAACTGAACCGATATATTATTAAGACAATCCGAAATTCCTTTTTCGTCTCCAAGATCTTCGAATAATTTCAATGATTTTTTATAATATTTCAGCGCTTCCAGATAATTTTTCTGATCTCCGTAAATATTTCCAAGATTATTCAGGCAGATGGAAACCCCGTTTTTGTCGCTGATTCCTTCTTTTATTTTTAATGCTTTTTGCATGCACTCTGTACTGTTCGTATAATCCGACTGATACCAGTACAACAGACCCAAATCTATCCAACTGTCTGCGATTCCATTTTTATCATTAATACTTTCGTAAATTTCTTTTGCCCGTTTCGAGTAATCAAGACATTTCTGATAATCGCCTTTTGATTGGTAATAAATATTATGATATCGTAGAAATTTTGCTACTCCTTTTTTAAAGTCTGCTTCCTCCGAAATTTTTAATCCCTGTTCTGCAAAACGCAGTGCCTTATCTGGATTTGAATAAATATTCTCTTTAAATAATTCTATAAGGAGATTGGCTTTGACCGTATCCGTTTGAGTGCGATTAAACACATTAAGCAATGAATCTGATTTGTCTGCAACCAAATGAAAACAAATACAAAATATTAAAGATATCGAAAAAATAAATCGCACGTTTGATATTATTATATATGAAATAAGATTGTAAATATACAAATTACAAGGCAGAAAACAAATTTACGATTCCACTTTAAAACAGAGCGATTTGACGATATCTTCCATTAAATCAGATTCGACAAAATACGTTTTTTATCCGGCTAAACAGATGTATTTTTCTTTATTCGACTTGATACCTACAAACAAGCCTTCAGCATATCTTTTATACTGTTTGACAGATTTGATTTGTGTTGTGAAATCTTATGAAGGATATTTGTATTGAAAATGAAATAGCAGGGATGTAAGTTAAGAAAAAGTTAAATATCAAACATCACTGTAACAAAAGAATGACAAAAACGTCCTACAATAGATTTTTTCAGAATTATTAATTTAAAAAATAAACACAATTATGAAAACACAAGTATTAAAGGCAGCATTAATGATAATTATAACTGCCACAACATTAACCAGTTTTTCGCAGAGTTTTTCAGGCACTGAAAGTCAAAACAGTAACACTTCTTTAACATCAAATCCGGGTTACAAAAGCATGGTAAAACCCAATGCAACATTACCCTACCCAAATCCCGCAAAAGATGCTATTTTTCTTCCACCGGGTTCGAATCCCTACCTTGTGTATATTTATGATGAAAATGGAAATCTTATAAAAATTATAGATATCCGAATGTCAGATAATTTAGGAGAAATTGATTTAAAAGAATTAACAAACGGAATATATTTTATGAAAATAGTTCCTGAAAAAGGTGATGTTGCAGTGCATAGATTTACCGTACTTAAATAAGGGGCAAAAAGTTTTTAAATAAATTTGAGGATTTAGGAGTAGGATTAAGGTCTGCCATGCAGATTTCCTACTCCTACTCCTTAATCCTTAACCTGCCAGACTGCGTCAAGCAGGCAGATCCATAACCCTATATTTATCTTTTACCGAATAAACCTCACCGCCGAAGCCTTAAAGCTGATAAAAACCTCCGACCCTTCTCGAAGCTCCAGTTTTTCTAAAGAAGAAGATGAAACAATTACTGCAATCTCAACCCCAATATTTACTATTACTTCAACACCGAGTGGAGCATTTAAAATGTGTTTTACTTTTCCATTAAATGTGTTTCTCAAACTCGAATCAACAGGAGCAACAGAAATAGAAATACTTTCTTCGGGAATTAAAATATTTCCTGCGCTTTCCGTTTCTTCTGTTAGAATCTGAATTTCAAGACCGGCTGTTTTGAAAATGCGTAATTGAATATCTTTGCCCGAGGCTGCTTCAAGAATCCCTTTGTAAAAATTTTTCTGACCTGAAAATTCAGCAATAAACTGTGAGCGAGGATTCATAAAAACTTCCGAGGGTGTTCCTGTTTGTAAAATAAGACCCTTCTCTATTACTGCCATTTGAGTTCCTAATTGCAATGCTTCTGTGTAATCGTGCGTAACATGTAAAATGGTTTGTCCGTTGCTGTTTATTTTTTTTAAAAGCTGCATCATACCTTTGCGAAGCTGTACATCTAAAAAAGAAAGTGGTTCATCCAGCAAAAGAATATCAGGTTTGAAAATCAATGTACGTGCTAATGTTACACGCTGTGCTTCTCCTCCTGATAAAGTCTGAATTTTTCTTTGCAATAAATTTGAGATGCCAAGATCTTCAGAAATAGTAAGAACTTCTTTTTGTATTTCAGTTTTTGATATTTTTTTACTACGAAGTGGATATGCAATATTATCAAAAACGCTCATGTGTGGAAACAGAGATCGGGTCTGATAAACAAGACCAATATTTCTTTTCT
This sequence comes from Bacteroidetes bacterium GWF2_35_48, assembly GCA_001769125.1. Lineage (GTDB taxonomy): Bacteria > Bacteroidota > Bacteroidia > Bacteroidales > GWF2-35-48 > GWF2-35-48. Next base: position 34,916 of record MEOG01000039.1, read on the forward strand.
GAATTGGAAATTTTGTAATATCCTTACCTCTTATAAAAACCTTTCCTTCGCTCAAATTGCACAATCCGGCAATTATTTCGAGCAGCATTGTTTTTCCCGAGCCAGAAGCGCCTACCAGCACAAAATAGCTACCTGTCTCAATTTTCAATGAAATATTTATTAAAGAAAAATCTTCAACCTTATATTGTATATTATCGAGTTCGAGCATTCTTTTTTCTTGAAATTATATTCATGGCAACAAAAATCACTAAACAGATACAAATGAATAGTACTGTAACAGGCTTTGCATACGAAAGTCCAAAAGAATTGAAACGTTCAAAAATCATTACGGGTGTAATCATGGGATGATATGCAATGATAACCACAGCACCGAATTCGCTCAAGCCTCTTCCCCACATCATAATCAGACCTGTAAAAATTTGTCTGGCAGCTAAGGGTAATGAAATTGTAAAAAACACACGTGCTCTGGATGCTCCAAGAGTAAGTGCTGCTTTTTCGAGATGCTCAGGAACGCTTGTAAAGCCATCAATAGCTGAATTCAGCAGGTAGGGTATACTGACAAAAGCCATAGCAATAATGATTCCGGCAGGAGAATTCACAAAATTAAATCCGGCATGTTCTGCTAACCCTCCTACCATTGTATTGCGGGAAACCAATCCCAACAATGCGATACCGGCTGCTGAATGTGGAATGATAACAGGAATATTTATTAAGCCAAGTAGCAAACGTTTCATGAAAAATTTTTTTCGTGCAAAAATCCATGCAAGGGGAATAGCACCTAATCCAAAAATTATTACTCCAGCCATTGATGTCCATAATGTAAGCCAAATACTGCTCTGTACCTCTTTGTCTGCTGCTGTTTGGAAAACCTCAATCGGTGATGTGGAAATCAGCATCCCAGCAATTGGTGCTATTATGAAAAGCAACAAAAGTCCTCCTAGAAAGATAAAAATTAATTGTAATATGTCGGGCTTTTTAAACATTGCTTTTTTTTGTTTATACGTTGCATTCTTGTCATGTTGAGACGTTGCATGCAACGTCTTTACATGCCAATAATGCAACGTATTTACACGCCAATTATCACTTGCCAAATGCAAACATTTTTAATTCATCTGGAATTTTATCATAACTATTTGTTGATGCTGGAATAACAGAGGGTTGTCCCATTTTCTCCATGATTGCCATTCCTTTTTCTTTTGTAAGAAGAAATTTAATAAATGCAAGCGCAGCTTTTTTGTTGGGCGCATTTTTTATCTGCGTAATGCCATAAACCATAGACTCTCCTTTTTGTATAATTTTTTCACCTGGTTTTTTCCCGTTAATTTCAACCGAAACCTGTGCGTAATGTTCAGCAAGTTCTGGACTCTTCAAATTTATTTCGTCAGGCAATGTAAAAAATTTTAATTTATGCTGTTCTGCAACGGAACGATACAAAAAAATGTAATCAACCGCTCCTGACTCTAGAAGTGCTATTAAATCTACTTCTTTCGGACGTATGTTGTTTTTATCTTTTTCCAACAATTGTAAATCTAATCCGGGAATCTTATAAAAATTTGCTGCGAGTTTTAAAACAAGAACTGTTCTGTAGCCACAGGGGTCTGAATTCGGGTCTGCACGTCCAATTTGAATAGTATTATCAAGCAAAATTTCATACCAGTTATTGACATTAATTTCATTGCTCTTTCTTGATTTTTCTGTATAAACAATCGCCATTTCATTGGAAGCAAATTTTATATTCCAATCTGCATAAGTCGGGATGAGCAATTTGTCAATAACCGTATAATCTGCCGAAGCCATAATGTCGCAGGGCTTTTTTATTTCAGTTATTTTACGCGCACATTCTACGCTGCCTGCTGCTTCAATTATAATATTCACATCTGGATTTTCTTTTTTAAATGCGTTTGCTATTTCTTTCATGGGAACACTCAGGCTGCCGGCGTGAAAAATAATGAGATCACCTGAAATATCTTTATCACTGCGCTGATTCTTTTGCTCTGAAGAAGAACATGCGCAAAATAGAATAGCAGTAAAGAAAATAAAGGCATTAATTATTGAATTCATTCTGGAAGTTTTTATGCCACAGAATTCACAGATTTTCACAAATTTTTTATTGTGAAATGTAATCAAACTAATCTGTGCTAATCTATGTGATCTGTTGCAGCTTATATTTAAATTTTCTTTATTAAGGAATTTCAAAATTTGTTTCATAAAGGCGACATGATTAATTATACATATCCTGCGAAATTATCAAAATTATCTAAAATCCTTACCTTTGCAATTCTTTTTAACAAAAAAAATGTTCGAATACATCACAACAGCAATTGGTTATATTGCAGCAGCATTTCTTGCAGCAGCGCTTCTCATTAATGGTACACTACGGTTTCGCTGGATAAGCGCAATTGGGAATGTTGTTTTTATCATATACGGAATTCTTCTTAATGCAAGCCCTGTTATAGCGACGAATCTGATATTGCTTTTCATAAATATTTACAAGCTTTATAAAATATACAATCTGAAAGAATATTTTGAAATTATGGAATTCAGGAAAGGTCATGAAATTGCCGACCGATTCATAAGTTTCCATAAAGAGGATATTAAAAAATATTTCCCCGAATTTGAATTTATGGAAGATAGTAACCGGATTTGTTTTATGGTTTTGCGCGATATGAACATTGCAAATATTTTTGTTGGCAAACGCATTGGGGATAGCCGCATAGAAGTTGAAATAAATTTCACCATACAAAAATACAAGGATTTTCAGGTGGGAAAATTTATTTTTGAAAAGAAAAAAGATTTTCTAATAACCAAAGGAATAACCACCATTGTTTATCCGAAAATTCACAACCCCAGTCATGAATTTTTTCTGAAAAAAATGGGATTTATCAAAAGTTTGGGAAATTCACGGGAGGTATTGATAAAGGTTCTATAACAAACCTCGGCGGTTTTAAAGCCGCCGGTTGATAGATTGTAAAAAATGATATTTATACTTCATTCGTAAAATTAGAACTATTTTTCGCTTCTGTCAATATAGTTCGTATGTAATAACTCATGAGACTTTTGCCCAAGAGGTTTTTCTATGAATTCATTATAAATTTGTACTATTTCTGGATTTTCATGAGATTTTCTAATAGGCATTCCTGTATCTTCCATATAAATTGCTTCACTCCTTTTCATAAGAATTTCAGCATTAGTAGGAATAGGCTGACCTCCACCACCAATACATCCACCTGGGCAAGCCATAATTTCAATAAAATGATAATTCGCCTTTCCGCTTGCAACATTTTGCATTACTTTTTTTGCATTAGCCAAACCATGAGCAATTGCTGTATTAAGAGTTACACCTTCAAGAAAACGCCACTCGGGTAAAGTCCTTTCTATTTTTACAGAAGTTTCTTTCACGCCTTCCATTCCTCTGACAGGTTTAATTTCTAAATTTGTAAATGGAACTTCCCTTCCGGTAATAAACTCGTAAGCTGTACGTAATGCAGCTTCCATTACACCGCCTGAAACGCCAAAAATTACAGCAGCCCCTGTTGATTGCCCCATAAAGCTGTCATATTTTTCTTCTGGTAATGATCTAAAATCAAGACCTGCCTGTTTAATCATCACTGCGAGTTCTCTTGTTGTAAGGACATAATCAACATCTTTATAACCACTGGAGCGCATTTCTGGTCTATCTGCTTCAAATTTTTTAGCAGTGCAGGGCATAATAGAAACTGATACTATTTGCGCCGGATCAAGATTTCTTTTCTTTGCATAATATGTTTTAGTAAGCACTCCAAACATCTGCTGCGGAGATTTGCATGTTGATACATTTGAAAGAAATTGTGGAAATTCGTGTTCAATAAATTTTATCCAACCAGGTGAACAGGATGTAATCATCGGTAAAGCCACGGTTTTATCATTTTCAACCAAAGCTTTTTTAAGTCTGGTTAAAAGCTCTGTCCCCTCTTCCATAATTGTAAGGTCGGCCGCAAAATCGGTATCAAGAACAGAGTCAAAACCTATTTTTTTTAGGGCAGAAACCATTTTACCTGTTACAATTTCGCCATGCCTCATATCCAAATCTTCCCCCAGAGCCACTCGTACCGCAGGAGCTGTTTGAACAACAACATGTTTATTCGGATCATAAATAGCATTCCAAACTTCTTCTATATAATTTTTTTCAATTAAAGCACCAACCGGACACCTGATAATACATTGACCGCAATTTGTACAAACCACATCAAACAAAGATTTTTCCAGAAAAGTAGAAATTTTCATGTGTTCACCTTTATGTGCAACAACTAAAGCGCTTACTGACTGAAGTTGTTCGCAGGTTCTTACGCATCTTTGACAACGAATACATTTACTGTTATTTTTAATTATGGAAGGTGAAAAATTATCAATCGTGTAATTATGCAGAGGAACAAGATCTATAAAATTTTCATTTGTGATTTTATATTCTGCAGCAAGAGATTGAAGCTCACAATTACCATTTTTATAACATTTGGTGCATTCCGAATTATGTTCTGATAATAACAATTCAATAATATGTTTTCTTGCGGTTCTGACTTTAACCGTATTTGTATTAATAACCATCCCCTCAGAAACAGGGGTCGCACATGAAGCCGTTAATGTTCTGGCGCCTTCCTGTTCAACAACGCATACTCTGCAATTTCCGGCTACACATAAATCAGGGTGGTAGCAAAGAGTTGGTATTTTAATATTCACATTTTTGGCGGCATTTAAAATGCTTGTTCCTTCTACAACGCTGACAACTATACCATCTATTTTTAATTTTATAATATTTCCCATTTGTTTAAATTTATTAGGTTGTGTCTCCTCCGAAAAGCCTTATTTAATTATTTTCCCGCAGATATCGCTGATTTTCGCTGATGAAATTTACTGATCTACAATATACAATTTATCTGCGTAATCAGCGGGAAATACTTATCGGATAGGACTTAATGTTAAAATTATTTTAATAAATCATTTCTTCTTTAAAATTAGTAACTATTGAAGAAAAAGAATTTGCGACAGATTGTCCAAGTCCGCATTTCGCGGTAAGTTTCATTGATTCTGTAAGCTTAAGTAATTTTTTAAGATAATCTTCGTCTTTCGCTCCGTTTTTCACAGCTTTAATGCCCTGAACTAATTGCTGGCAGCCAACTCTGCATGGAGTACACTGACCACAGGATTCCTCTGCAAAAAAGTGAATAAAATTTGACAAAACATTGTACATTGAACGGGAACTATTAAACAACATCATAGAGCCACCTGTTGGAACACCTTCAAATCCTATAATTGTTTCATTGAATTTTTTTCTTGGCACACAAAAACCAGAAGCTCCACCAACCTGAACAGCTTTAGTATCTCCATCTCCATATTCATCTACAAAATCAGATAATTTCATTCCTAATTCCAGTTCATAAACTCCGGGTTTTGAGGTATCACCAGAAATTGAAAAGACTTTCGTTCCTCTTGAATCATGAGTTCCTAATTTTTTAAACTCTGCAACACCGTATCTTTGAATCATCGCAACATTCACGAATGTTTCAACATTATTAATAACAGTGGGTTTATTATTGAACCCTTCGATTACAGGAAACGGTGGTTTGTTTCTGGGTTCTCCTCTCCTGCCCTCCATAGATTCCATTAAAGCTGTTTCTTCACCGCATACATAAGCGCCACTTCCCATCAAAATCTGTATAGAAAAATCATATCCCATTTTTTGGATTGTGGTATGAAATTCATTTAAAAATTTTGTTAATTCCGGTACCATGAATTTATATTCACCACGTAAATAAATATATCCTTTTTTCGCATTAATGCAATAACCACAAATAGCCATACCTGCAAATACCTTTCCTGGTACTTTTAATAAAATTTCCCTGTCTTTAAATGTACCCGGTTCTCCTTCATCGGCATTGCAGATAACATATTTTTCAGCTTGTTCCTGAGCGGCTGCAAATTTCCATTTTAATCCTGTAGGAAAACCTGCGCCACCACGACCTTTAAGCCCTGAGTCTATAATTTCATTTATTATGTCTTGTGGTTTTTTCTTTAGTACGCTCTCAAGTATGGGATATTTTTGACCGTCGGTATGTTGACAATCACTAAAAATAACATCGGTTTTTTTAAAATTATTTGACCTCATATTGATTAATTTTTAGAACGGTATTCATGAATAATATTAATAATTTTTTCAGATGTAAGATTGGTGTAAGGAGTTTCGTTAATAAGCAAAGACGGTTCCTGGTCGCTCCAACCAATGTCGTTTGTTTCAAGAAGAGAAAACATTCTATCTGGAGTTGTTTGTCCCACTTTAATTTTTAAACTGTTTTCAAGAGTTTTCAATATTTCTTTTTTACCTTTCATTTCAGCAATAATAGATTTGCATACCCGAATTACATATTTACCCCGGGGTTTAATGTCGAGGAAAGAATAAAACGATGCAGTGCCGTAAACTTGTGCAGCAGAAATATCAAGTTGGCGAGCAATTTCAGTCATTGCTTCTTCCGATAAGAAATTTTGTTTTTCTACTACAGCCTGTAAAATAGGCATTAGAGCACCTCTTTCTCGTCCATGTTTCTCTGCTAAAATTTTTACCATTTCTTTAATTTCTGTCATTGTATTTTATTTAATGAATATTTGTATGAATACCTAAAATCTTTTATCACTCCGTCGCAGCTATGGCGATCATTTATCTATTTTTTTTTATTATATGAAATAGGAGTAAGAAAACCTGTAATCGAAAAAAAGGGAATTCTTTTATCTGCAACAAAATTATCTTCCAATACAGATGATTTGGCAATAATCAAATTGAAAATTCTTTCCAGAAGATTGTTTTTCTTTTGTACTCCGGCAATGATATTATGTGTTGCGGCGTATAATGGAGTTTTTGAGCTGGGCATCCAAACAACAACATTACCACACACGGCAGTCAACATTGCATTCCAAGCCCATACAGCCACAGGAAAATTAAAAGAAGTTATAGCCCAACAATTCCTAGCGGATGATACTGATCTGTACATCCTGTGGTCTTCCCTTTACGAATGCATTGTAAAACCATTCAGCAAATAGAACTAACCAACGTCAAAATCACAAATATCAATCATTTCCTGAACTTCTCCAAGTCCTTCCTGATATATTTTGCACAATTCCAAAGAAACCAGATAGCCCAAATCTTCTTGCGTATCTCCTAGCGCAAGACCTATTTGCCTCACAATTTCACCTCTTTTTGGAGCCGTCATTCTTCTCCAGAAAACAAAAGCATCCTGCGATTTACTCATTACTTTTCCATTATCATCCAGTTTTGCATTCTTTCCTTTCGCAATGATATTACCATCAATTGGAGATTCAGAAACTGTAAGATCACCTTGTGTGTCAAAGCAGATTGTTAAGGTTGTTGCTCCTGAGCCTACTTCTTTAAGTCTCCTCCGAAAATTTTTCTTTTTACAGTTTAATTCTTTCTATGCTTTTTCTCTAAATCAAATTAGAAAATGATTATAATACCGGATATTAAAATGAGTTTAAAAAGTACAAACATTCATGTGCGAACAAAATATCTATCATATATGAATTCAGGTTCAGTACCTGTCTGGACAAATGTCTGTCTTATACCTGACAGACTAAAAGAAAAAAGCCGGCGGTTTTAAAGCCGCAAGCAGATGACGTAAAATTAATTCTTCCATAAACAGGATTATTAATTTATAAATAATTTCCTACTTCACATTCATAAAATAAATTTCATTTATTGCTTTAATAGCTCTATCGCTGAAAAAATCGCCGGCAGGAAAGCATTTGAAGCACCCACCGTTATCATTTCGACCTAAATCAATAAGAAGAAGTTCAGACTGATCATTACGGTTAAATATTTCGCTATAGGTATAAACAGCTCTGAATCCATCGGGTGCAGATATTAAAAGAACAGCATTTTTAATGTTATTTACATTTTCAGGAAAATACCGCACAAGAAAATCTTTAACCTTTATTCCCTTAAATTTATCTATTCCATGAATTCCTCTTCCTCTACCGTAAAAAACACAGGGATATATTTCAAAATCTGCTTTCGGATAATCTTTTATAACTGCAATTTCTTTATCGTTGTCGAAAATTTTAAAGCTTTCTGAATACAATGGTTTTAAACCTTTTTTATCGGGTATATTTTTAGGATACGAACGAATTATAATTTTTGTTGGAGAGGAAATATTTCTTTCTGTTACAATATCTCCTGCAACAACCAATTTTGGTTCTGTTGGTAAAGTCCATAGTTCCTTTGTCTTGCTTGGTATTATACGCATCACATCTGTTGCAACAAGTATCTCGTGGCGATGGTTCGGATAATAAATTTCGCCCCAGCTTACAACTGTTTTTTCTCCTTTTGCATTTTCAATTTCAAGAAAATAATTTATTACTGAATTAAATTCATTGGGTTTGTCTTTAATAGCATAAAGGTTCATTATGTCGTATAGTGAATACCCATCATACCTGTAGGCACCAACAAACGTATCTTTGTTGTTTTTTAAAATGGCTTCCTTAACAATAACAGAATGTTTCTGAAGTTTAGAAAAATCGACTTTGCCCGGATTTTTTATTTCACCCAATATTTCTAAAGAAACTTTCCCAAGTGCTATGGTTTCTTCGTTGTCGAAAAAATCATTGGTTTTATCTGTCTTATCCTGCGCATTAAGCTGAAATCCGCTGCAAGCGATAAAAAATAAAAATAAATACAATTTTGCTTTCATGATTTTTAGATATAAAAAAAGCGGGCAAAAAAGCCCGCCAGATTAGAAAATATAATAATTAGTTAATTGTTATTTTTTGCGTTTCTATTGTTTCATCACCAATAAAGCGAAGAAAATAAATTCCCTTATTGAATGTTGAAATATCTAATTTTTTCAAAACACTTGAATTTAAATTTTCTTTGTGTACTAATTTGCCAGTAATGTCATATATTTCCATTAAAGCAGCGTTGAAACCAGAATTGTTAAGGTCAACAAATAATACGTCTTTTGCAGGATTTGGATATACTTCAATGTTGTTACCCATCTGGTTTATTTCAATTCCGGATAATGCTGTTCCTGTAATAAGAATATCATCTAATTTAGATATACCTGTTGAAAGTAATGTTGCACCATTCAAGTCTAAATTTGAAGTAATGATCCAGCGCAGAGAAACGTTTGAACTTTGGTTGTTGTATTCTACAGGAAGATCAACATTGGTGATAGCTCCTGTTGTCCAGTCGTTCGCACAAACAATTGTTCCTCCGGTAAGATCTAACCATGTGGAAGTTCCTGGTAATTTATACTGAACTTTAAAATCACGAGGACCGGGGTTGTTGCCGCCAGCCTGCATTTTAGAAGTAAGCTTCAGACTTCCGTATCCTGTAGTTTTAAATTTCACCATGTAAAATGCAGAATCCGTTGCATTGTCCCATCCAATGGTTTTAGCACATTTGTCCGGGGAGCCCAATACGCCGTTTGTTGTGTAGTCTATTGCAATTGCATGCCAGGTAGGAGTGTTATAGATTCCAAATTCAGCACTAATGTAACGGCTTGAATTAATGCTTAGACCTCCGTCAATTAACGAATCAGGAGAGGTTGAGGGAAAGTTCCACAAAGCAATCGTATCCTGTGCATTCGCAAGGTTTAAAGAAACCATAGCAACAAATAAAAAAGTAAAAAAATTTCTCATAATAATAAATTTTAATTAAACATTTATACACGACATGAAACTTATTTCATATCGCAAAAGTAATTTATAAAATGAATTTTCAAAAATTATATTTCAAATGGGTTGGATTAATCACGTTTTTTGGAATAAAAGTGTAATAATTCTTAATTTTTAATTCATTTACTCCATCTCTGCAAACCTGTGAGGAGCTTTCGCACAAGCTAGTGCGCAAAACCTCACAGGATTGCAATTTTTAATACCTAATTACTAAATCATTTTAAGGTAACATAAATTCATAAAAACGATAATCAAACAATTTAAAACAAATAGCGCAAAGAACCCGAAATAAACCTCCCCGGGCTTTGCTGTACATCGCTTGTAATAAATTTTTTATCAAAAATATTTTCGATCATTGCAGATACAAAAAGGTTTTTAATAACTTTTTTATCTGCACGAATGTTTACAGTTACATACCCAGGATATTTATCTGTTTTCAAATACTCTTCTTCAATTGCATTTAATTCATTAATCCATGTTGAACTCAGGTATTTCAAAGATAAAGAAAGATTAAGCCATTTGTTTTTCCATGAAATTCCTGCACTGATTTTATGACTGGGAATATCGGTCAGATATTTCCCAGTGAGGCTGGAATCCACAAGACTGTTACGTATAACATGTTCTTTGATTTGCGCATGTGTGTATGTATAATTCAGGAATGGAGTAAGGCTGTCTTTCATTGAATATTTAAGTTCAGCCTCTGCTCCGTAAATTTCTACTTTACCAATATTTTGTTTTTGAAAAACGGGAGCAATCATATAGCCCATGTTCACTGAATCTCCGTTGCTGACATAATACATGAAGTCTTTTCCTATGCTATAGAATATTGAAACATCTGCCATTATTTTTTTCAAAATATTAAAATCGCTACCACATTCAAAAGTTGTAATCAACTCTGGTTTTAAATCAGGGTTCGCAATTTTAAGACCTCCTTTCTTTTTCCCGGTGCGGCTCATATCATCGAGTATGGGCGCTCTGAAGCCTCTTGCAACAGACGCATAAATACGACACGAATCTGAAAATAAATATTGTGCAGAAAAGCGGGGACATAATGCATTCCAGTTTTTTTCTTCCAGCGAATTGCTTTCAAAATTTTTATAAAACTCCAAAGAATAAGACGGATACTGAATATTAAAAAAACCATCAAAATATCTTGCAACGTCGTAACGCAAACCCGCATTGATTCTCATTTTTTCATTAAAGAATGTCATTTCATCCTGAATGAAAAATGCAGATGTTTCCATTTTTGCCGCATTTGAAATAATATCTGTTGATGTATAATATGTGTCCTTCCCATCTACACTTCCCTGCTTGTAATTTAAGCCAGTTGTTATTTCATGATTTAAAAACCGCTGTAAAATACACTCTGCATCTCCGCCGGCATCCTGTCTTTTGGAATCTGCTCCATAAAGCATGTATTCTCCATCTTTCATATATTCGTATATCCTGAAATAATTTTCTCTTGTCTGAAAAATTCGCGCGCTCCATTTTAATAATCCCGTCCTTCCGTGATATGCCGCAGATCCCATATAGGTTCCATGTTTTGAATAAGCACCATAATTATCAAATACCTTTATTCCGTTTCCGCGTAAATCATCAAAATACGAAAATCTGACATCTACGCTATGGCGCTTGTTAAAAGAATATCCGGCCCGGATTCCCGTATTGAATTCTTTTAAAAATACAGGAACAACAATACTGTCAGCTTCTGTTCTGTATTGATCGGGCAGGGTAATATATCCATCGCTCATGCGACCAAAGCCATTCCACCTCCAATAAAATTCCCTGTCAGAAAGACTGTCTTTTTTGCAACCTGCTACGCCGATATTGGTGCTTAAAGTATTATAAGAGCCATAATCCAGAGACACATCAGCCTCCAGCTTTTTTTCAGGACGCTTTGATTTCAGCTCAATCACGCCTCCCATAGCGCCACTTCCGAATTTTGCAGGTCCCGGTCCTTTCGTTACTTTGATATTTTCAATCGTATTTTTATTTAATAAATTCCAGTTTACACTGCCTTCGTCTGATTTGTTTAAAGGTATTCCATCCAGCAGAACAAGCGTTCGCGACTGATCGTTAGAAGGAAGTCCTCTCAAGGTAACAACTGCTTTGCTTGAAAAAATCCCCATGGTATTACTCATGCTGACGCCGGGAGAATAATCAATCATATCAGGAATTCCCTGCACAGGTGCAAGCTGTATTTTATCAGCCGTAATCATGCTGATACGTGAAGTCTGTTCCATCAAGGATTTTTCTTTTTCAGCAATAATTACTATTTCTTTTCCTGAAAAAGAAGAGTCTTTCAAGTGAATTTCGACCACAAGGTTTTGATCGGCAACAATTTCAATTTTTTTTCTGAATGTTTTATAACCTAGAAAACTTGCTTGCAGCGAATACTTTCCAGGAGAAATATTTTTCATAGAAAAAGTTCCGTTGCGATCTGCAGTGGTACCCGATTTTGATGGAATAAGAATAATATTTGCATTGGGAAGCAGTGCTCCGGTTGCCGCATCAATAATAGTTCCTGACATACTTCCTGTTTTAACATTCTGAGCACAAAGTAGTATGGGCGAAAAAAGCATTATGAAAAGAAACCGATACATGAAAATCATAAATTGAAATGGAAGCAGGTTTTTCATTTATTGTTGAATTTTTACCGCTATTTCCATTATTCCTGTATCAAAAGTTTCTGCATTTACCACATGGATTAAACCCTTTTTACCCGAAGCTGTTATAAAAGGAATAATTTTCCCGCTGGTAGCCCATCTGAATTTCTTTTTTCCCCAGACATCATGATAAGCAACAATGAGCAGACTATCATTCTGAGCCGCATTAAAATCAGATGTGCTTACAGGAGTATCATCAACGCTGATGTCCCACAATGTATATCTACGTGTGCTCCAGCTTGCAATATAGGGATAAAACGTTTGCGCTTCAGTACTGGAGTTATCCATTTCTCCCGGAGATGAAAGTACGGGAGACGGTGTTCCATCACTTAAAATGTAGTAACATAAAATATCTATTTCGCTAAAAAACTGATTAGCTGAATCAGTAGGATACACAATGCCTGTATATGGATTTAGAAAATGTGGATACGTGGTATTGTTTTGATATCCCAATTTTATTGAGGGATAATAATTGATGCCACCAAATTGAGAATTTAGATCTTTATACACAACCCTTCTGATTTCAGAACTCATTCGGTTTCTGTCCATCACGGTAAAAACCCAGGTTGCTTTGCTTTCAACATTTTGATAAAAAACTTTATTTAAGTCAAGGCTTTCAGCATACATACCGGTATCAAACATTGTAACAACTGTACCGTTTTCAAGAATTTTTTTTATAGAAAGATTGGTTATTTTTTCACTGGTACCCCGCGCCTGAATGCCGAAAGAGAGGCGATAGCCTACCATCACGGTATCATTGTCTTTTGTGTAAGTTTCTCCACTTTTAAAATTTATGGCAGGAGGTAATTTTTCGTCTTCTTTTTTCTTGCAGGATACTAAAATAATTATTGAAAAAAAAAGAACGGGCAAAATGGTCGAAAATCGTTTCATATTTATATTTATTAATGTTTTGATACTTTTTATTGTTCGAGCATTCATAATTAAAGTGGGTTTATATTATTATATGAGTAAATTAATATGGTATATGGTATAGTAAAAATATTTCGGTGTGCTGCACCTTAAAGTTTTATGACCATTTATATTTTACAAATATTAAGCGGCTCTGTCGCTTAATCAAAAGAGCAGCAGAGCTGCGGTAACCTTATTAGTAAAATTATATTGTGTTGTTTTATAAAGGTGCAGAGCACCGAAATATTAATTTTTTGATAATTTTTACCCATAGGATTTCATATAGAACCATTAAAGTTTATAAGAAAAGCTCAGCATAAAAAATCTTCCCGGAGAAAGGTTTCCTTTATTGTCAAAATGCTTTTCGTTAAATATATTTTGTATTGTTAAAGCTGCCTGATATTTTTCTTTCAGTGTTTTCACAAATTTAATATCTGTGGAATAATAGGCAGGGATTAATTGTATATTATTATCGTCATACCATTGTTTCCCAGTGTAGAAAAACGTAAACCCTAAATCCACAATTTTATTTTTCCAGAAAACACCTGTATTAAAAAGATGTTCGGGAGTCTGGGAGATAAACTTCCCTGTAATATCTACAGCTCCGGGAGAAATTGCTGTGTCGAATTCTGCAATCAGGGAACGGCAATAAGAATATCCTGCAATAAAATAAAGATTTTTGTTGTAATTATATTTTACAGAGGTTTCTGTTCCGATAATTTCAGCCCGAGCCACATTTTGTCGTTTCAGCAAGGGTTTTAGGTTATCTCCGCCCGTATATACACTGTCGCCTGTTCCTACAAAATACTGAAAACCCCTTCCGATAGAATAAAAAACAGTTGCTTCTGCTGTAAACTTTCTTGATAAAGAATAATTTACACCTAATTCAAAATTGTCGAGCAATTCAGGCTTTAACTGCGGATTTGCAACTTTAAAACCGCGGGTAATATTTCCATTTTTACACATGTCGTCAAGCATGGGCGCTCTGAAACCACGAGCAGCAGAAGCATACACGTTCCATGCAGAATCAATAAAATATTTCAAAGCAAGTTTTGGAGTGAATGCATTCCACGATTCATTGGTAAAGGGAGTTGGATAATTTTCCATGAAAGCAGATAAGGTAGAAGGATCTTCAACGATAAAAGCGCCGTTGTGAAAACTTACATAGTCGAAGCGAAGACCAGCATTAATTCTTAGTTTTTTTTTAAATAAAACTTGTTCATAGTTGGCAAAAAGCGCATAAAAATCCATGATTCCTTTATTCGTTAAAATATCGCTGGAAGTGTAATAAATATCAGAAGCATTTGCTGCGCCTCTTCTCACATCTGTTCCAAATGACAAATTTATAGTTTCATTCAGGGGTTTTACAATGTTGCACCAGAGCCCCTGATCAAAGCGGTCGGCATCTGTGTTGTAGAGGGTATATTTATTATTTTTTTTCTTTGCAACAGTTTCTGCCTGACGTTGATAATTTTCATACTGAAAAAAAGTATTCACAAAAACTTTATATTTTTCAGCTTCATAATTTAGGGAAATTCTTGCTGAATGGGTTGTATATTTATTAAATCCACCGTCAGGTTCTGCAACCTTTGTCCCATCGCCGCGCTTGTCATCATAATAAGTGTATTCTGCTTCAATGTATGATTTTTCACTGATCTGATAACCGGCTCGCAGTGCGCTGTTCATTTCCCATAAATAGGTTTTATCGTCAAAAATACTTCGGGTGCTATCTGGAGTAATTATATATCCATCGCCCTGTTTGTAGTAATTGTAGGCGCTCCAATAAAAATTATTTTTCATTTTTCCGGAAAGATTCGCATTTGCACCCATAGTGTTAAAAGACCCATAAAAAGCTTTGATGTCGCCTTCGAGTTCTTTAACCGGTCTTCTTGTTATAATGTTTACAGCGCCTCCCATAGCGTTACCGCCATACAAGGCAGAAACAGGTCCTTTTACAATTTCAACTTTTTCAACATTTTCAGGAATGATGCGATTCCAGTTTACGCCGCCACCATCTGCTTTCACTATCGGTATATTATCAAGCATAATAAGAGAGCGCAACGAACCGGTAAGTCCGCGCATGGTAATGCTTGAGTTTTTAGAAAAAATTCCCTGATTTCTGTCAATACTGATTCCAGGAATAAGCATAAAAAGATCATCTGCATTGAGTACCGGAAATGCCTCAATTTGCTCTTTTTTAATTATAGCAATACGCGCCGGTATAATTTCCGGATCCTGATCGTTGCGATTAGCCGTTACAAATACAGTAGGGGTTTCAGTAACCTTTAACACAAGATAGCAGAGTATGGGTTCAGAATTCTCTTTAATAGTAATATTGAGTACTGTATCACGAAACCCAACATGTGAAAAATGCAGCTTTAATTTATCAGTCTGAGGAATCTGCAATTGAAAACTTCCATCCTGATTTGTTGCAGTACCAGTCTCAGAATTCATGTTTTTTATTGAAACTCCATGCAGCGGTTTTTTTGTAGCTTGCTCAAATACAAAGCCAGTAATTTTCTGCTGTGCAAAAACCTGAAATATTATTATTTGAAATACTATTAAAAAAAATATTCGCATTTTTTTATAATAATAGAAACAGGGTATGGTACACATCGCTCCATGAAGCGATGCAACAATACCCTGTTTTATTCCTGAATTTTTATTGTTATATTTATAAATCCGTTTGTTCCCGGGCTTACAGAATTTATCTTTATAAGACCCACTTTGCCTTCATGATTGCTGAAAGAAACGACCATGCCCGGCTGCATATCTTTTCCTTTTCTTTTCCCATCTATTGCATTGAATACAGCAAATAAAAGGCTGTCGTTATTACTTTGATCGAATTGCTGAGCCGTAACATTTGTAGTATCATAACGGGTTTCATTTTTGGGTATCCAATCCGCAAGTCCTGGAAATACAGCAGGGGCGTCGCTTTCATTGGGCGAGGAAAGTGTGGCATCATAAATATCGTAATAATAAATAATATCAATTATGTTTTTATTTTGTTCTGCTTCCTGATAAAAGTACCGAAGCCCATTATTTAATGAAAAAAAGCCTCCATGGCTGCTATTGTTTTGCGCTCCCAGTGTAAAATTTGAATAAGTAATAATTGAGCCATAAATTGATGTTGAGGCTTTTTTCAATGTCAGAGAAATACTTTTTTTATTGCGATTTCTGTCCATTACAGTAAAAATCCATGTTTCATTTTCGGCATTTGATTTCACAATATTTTTTTTATACAAAACATTGTTTGTATTTAATCCACTGTCAAGTGCTGTGCGTACAGTTCCATCATCAACAGCTACATTTAAAAATGTAATATTGTTATCGGATCCATTAGCCCAAATGCCAATTTTTATTACCGTTCCAAGCTGCACCGATGTATCTGAAAAAACAAAACCTGAATCATTTATAAATGATATTTCCGGGGGAATATTGCTTCGCTCTTTTTTACATGATAAAATAAATATGATAAAAAACGATATGATAAAAAAAACATATCGCAAGCAATAATAAAAGTTAAATTCTTTCAGCTTAATATTCATTTATTTATTTATTCTTTGAAACAGCTTTAATAATAAGTATTCCGATCAGAGTTCCGGTAAGTCCAAAAAAGAAATGCGTTGCAAGGGGATACACGAATCCAACCAGCAGGGAGGCATAAGGAAATCCCGAAACCATTGAAATCAGAATTCGTAATACGGGAATCATCATCCAGCCAATACCACCGGCAAGAGCGATAAGCCACCATTTGGAACCGAGGCGGTTTGTAAAACCGAAAAGCATATCAAGAATTACACCCAATGTAATATAAACAACTGGCATAAAGGGATCATGAAATCCAAGTACATTAACATAAAGCAATAGGGAAGCTCCCAGACAACTCAGGCTTGTTGCAAAAGGTAAGCGTGAAATATATCGTGAAGAAACCATCAGCAACATAAACACCAAACCGTGTTTTCCGGGAAGTTTCATAGGAATGCGTAGTTTGGCATGCAAAGCTACGGCAAGCATTCCAAGTAAGAGAAGAAATAAAATTTCTAAGGCAAGAGCCAGCTTTGCATTATTCGGTAATACTTTTGATATGCTCTTTGGGAGCAACCTTCCATTTACATTTTCCATTATTTGTATCCTCCTGTGTAATTAAAGTTATTTTATTATTTTTCATCATGGGTCTGCACCATTCACCCAGATCAATATTCTCGTGATCCTCAACCGGAGTACCCTCCATGCTGATTATTGATTCAATTCTGGTTATTTTTTTTAATTCTCCCGCCAGATGCACTCCTCTGAGTTCCCTCAATTGATTAAGCCATAAAACACGACCATCGTTTCCTTCTTTACGTAATCCGACAGCTGCAAGAGAGCCAATCACGCCTATTTTCTTCCCGGTAAGCCCTTCCAGATGAATCCCTTCGCTGGTGGCAAGGCTATGCGCCTGCTCTTTAGTGAGAATGATTTTTTTTGCATCATTCCCCCATTTTACAACATTTTCGTGCACTTTTTCATATTCAGCAACACAGAGTCCCACATCAGAAAAAAAGGCACCAGCTCTTTTCAGGTATTTACGGCAAAAAATAATAATTTCCTCTTTGTCTGCTTTTGCATTCACAAGAAGGCATGCAGAGCTGTTGTGCGACGTGAAAGGAATCCTTTTATCAACCAAAAGCTGATGGCGGGTAATGCAAAAAAGATCAGCAAGACCTGCATTCATAAGCTTTAAGCCCATCTGGCGTGCCCGATGCCCAGTACCTTTGCTCCAGCGGTTATCTGTATCATCTATTCCTATCAATAATGTCATTGCCGAATAGTATTTTTCTTCATATCGCAAAAGTAAAAACATATTTGAAAAATAAAAATATTATATGTCGGAATTTGTGAATTGGGGTTTAAAGTTGCAGGTTGCAGGTTGCAGGTTACAGGTTACAGGTTACAGGTTACAGGTTACAGGTTACAGGTTGCAGCCATAGGTTGAGACTGCCTGCCCTGCCATAGCAGTGGTCGAAATTCTATTTGCAGGTTGCTTTGCTAAGAGCATCTTATCCGAATAAAAATTTTCAGCATGAATTTTGTATAGTTAAATTTTCAATTTTTCACACTTCTCCTTTTTATAAAATTTACATCAAAGATTTTCAATTAAAATGAAATAATTACATTTGTAAAAATTTAAACCTAATAAAACATGAGAACAACCGTATTTTTTATAGCCCTGATTCTGGTAACATGCATGTCGTTTGCACAGAGAAACAAAAAGAAAAATCAGAAAATCAGTGAAGAGAAGAAATCAGAAATAAACAGAGAAAGCAAAATGCAGCATGAAGAGTTTGAAGATACTTTCCGTGAAGACGAAGAAAAACAGATGACCCTTCGTTTTATTGATGCAAAGACAGGAAACGGTGTTCAGAATGCAACGATAACCATACAAGATTTTGGCGATTTCACAACAGATATGGAAGGAAAAATTGTTTTCCCGAATATAGAAAAAGATCAGATTATTTTATGTCAGTTCAATTGCAGCGGTTATATTACAGCAACGTTTAAAACAGAAGTTATTGCCGGATCATTATTTTATAACCGGTTTACTGTTTCACCTGTTTTAAAACTTGGTTCTATAAGAATTGTTCTTGATTGGGATTCCAAACCCGGAGATTTAGATTCACATCTGGAAAAGAAAAATGTGTATCATATTTCATACAGAAACGCAAAAATCGCAGCAGACGGACAGGCCATGCTCGACAGAGACGATATGGACGGATACGGTCCTGAAACAATTACAGCTATGGAGATTTCAAGCGAAATGGATTATGACTATTTTGTTCATGATTACACCAATCAATACAAAGGCAATTCAGATCAACTTTCAAAATCAAGGGCGCATGTTATGGTTTACGGAAATAACAAACTGATGAATGAATTTCACGTACCCGCTGGTCAAAGTGGGACAAAATGGAATGTTTTCAAAATTTCAGGCGGACAAGTTGTACCAGTGAATAGTATTGGGAATTAAGCGAAAAGTAGCAGGCTGACAGCCATCAAAGCCATTCCTGCAATAAGCCCATAAATAATAACATGGTGTTTACCGAATTTTTCTGCTGTTGGTAATAATTCATCCAACGAAATGTATATCATTATTCCTGCTACTCCTGCAAACAGGCATCCGAATATAGCCGGGCTGAAAAAATTCAACAAAATAAAATAGCCCAATACAGCTCCTATTGGCTCTGCCAGACCCGATAAAAAAGAAAATAAAAAAGCTTTTTTTCTGCTTCCTGTTGCGTAGTAAATAGGAACAGAAACTGCAATTCCCTCAGGAATGTTATGAATGGCTATTGCAACCGCAATGCTGATACCCATAGCCGGTGCTTCAAGTGCTCCGACAAAGGTGGCAAGACCTTCCGGGAAATTATGAATTGTAATTGCAAGCGCAGAGAACAAGCCCATTCGTAAAAGTTTTTTTTTTGATGCAGAAGATGGCGCAGAGCCAAGTTTGCTCAGGTCTTTGTATTCATGCGGATTATCGGGAGATGGTACTAGTTTATCTATTAAAGCAATAAGAGCTATTCCGGCAAAAAATGACACGATTGTTATGATATTACCTTCCTTTGCTCCATACACCGCTTCAAGAGAATCTTTCGCTTTTGCAAAAATTTCAACAAGAGAAACGTAAATCATAACACCGGCAGAAAAACCCAAGGACCCTGCCAGAAATTGAGGATTATAGCGTTTTGAGACAAATGCTATCGTACTCCCGATGCCTGTGGATAAAC
The DNA here is from genome assembly GCA_001769125.1 of Bacteroidetes bacterium GWF2_35_48. Taxonomy (GTDB): domain Bacteria; phylum Bacteroidota; class Bacteroidia; order Bacteroidales; family GWF2-35-48; genus GWF2-35-48. Next base: position 54,975 of record MEOG01000039.1, read on the forward strand.
CGGCAAAAAGTGTAAGTCCGAATGCAAAAAGAATGTTTTCCGTGGTCATTGTTTTAACCGATTATTATATTGATATAAATTTGTTGCAGGTTGCAGGTTGCAAATTTCAGGTTTCAGGTTAACCGCAGGTTGAACTGCCCGTGGTGCTTTGCGACATCGAAACCCAGATTGCAAGTTTGTTATTAGTATCATAAGTCAATACTAATTATTTCTTTAAAGGTTCCAGCAAACTTTCCAAACCATTTGTTTTAATTTCAAAAAGAGTTTGCAGCAGCATGCCAAGTCTGCCAGTTGGAAAGCCCTTTGCAGAAAACCATTCAAGATAATATGCCGGCAGATCGCACAATATACGATCTTTGTATTTTCCAAAGGGCATTTTCATGCTTACAAGGTCGAGAAGTATTGTTTTGTCGAAATCCATAACTTATTTTATTTTTCCTAAAATTACCACATAATTTTTTCCGTATTTTTTCGCGCATTTAGGGCAGGTTGTATACCACATAAACATTTTTTCTGAACAATATCCCTTGGTTTTTATTGTGCTTTCAAAATCTTTACACCATTTACCTGTATCTTTAAAATTTCCCTCATAAACTTTGCAGTAATAAGAACCGCTGAAAACTATAGTTTCTGAATCAGGAATTTTTTTATCAACAGCAAGATACAGATTTATGTTCCATGCAGAAGTATGCTCAGAAAGGCAAAGATATTCAGGAACAGATGCACTTGCCTCTCTCACTTTTTTATCAAGCCGTCTCATTACATTTCCAAAATTTAGAGGCATATAAAGAAAAGTACATACTTTATCTTTGATGAATGTTTTTTTATTCCAATCAATGATTTTGTCATCCCATTGCGATGGCTCGAATTCAGGACAGCAAATTGCTTCAGATGGTTTTTGATTTGTCATGTTTTACTGTAGTTAGTGTCCGCAAGAAAACTATGTGTTTGATAAAGAAAACGTCAAATACAAGGCTTTCGAAGTCATGAAAACCAAGGAGTTTACTTTTGTAAATGACTGTTTTCATGACGAGAGTAACGCAGTAGTTGGCGTTTTCTTGCAAACACTAGTTATTAATTTGAATTTTTTATCTCTATCAGTTTAAATAAATCGTTTAATAAAACTTTGTCTTTAATGTCAATTCTTATTCCTCTGCCTTCTGCATAAACTTTAGCGTTGAGGAGTTCTTGTTTTAAAATTTCTGCGATGTTGCTTTCAATTATTTTATTCGTTGCTTTTTGTCCGAATACAAAAGCAATTTTGAAAAATTTATCACGGGGCAGCAAATAAATCAGTACTCTTTTTTTATCACTAATCCTGAAACTCCATCCATATTTATTACCAGAAAAATGCCAGGAATCTTTTGCTGTAGGTTTAATTTTGAACGTAAAATCTGAGATTATTTTCCAAATATCAAATGTATCTCCAATAGCCGCTTTCAGGTCTTCTGCTCCAGGTGTTTTTTTCTTATCAGTAAAAATGCTTTGCATAATAATAAAGAATATTGATGTTTTTTTATTTTTTTGGTAATTCGACAAAAATAGTGGAATTGTTAAATTAGGTAGATTGAAAATAGTTTCATGTTTCATGTTTCTGATGAAACGAACCTTAAACTTGAAACTTTAAACCTGTAACTAAATAAAGCATTCACTAAAAATGTCGAATAACCATTTTTTTCCTATCATGTAAATATAATATTTGTAATTATATATCTGAATTTTTACATAAAAAATAATTTGTTTTTTTACTTTTGAAAAAATATTATTTGCAATGAGCAAGCAATTAAAAAGTGTTTTTTTTAATCTAATCTATCTGCTTCCCATTGGCATTATTCCCCTTGTTTTTTCTTTTTCAACCATTGACCCTGTTCTGCATCCACGCTTTACGGTTCTTGCGGCATTTGTTCTTTTATTTTCTTTCATGACTTTATATGCGCATAGAAAAAAGAATTTGTTTTTTGTCCAAGAAAAATTTTTCACAATCTATCTTTTGTATTTTATTATTTCAAGCCTTAGTCTCTTTTATTATTCCATAAATTTTGCGGATGGTCTCTTTGAATGGATGAAAATTTTTCTTGCCGGAGGTTTTCTTTTTCTATTGGTGCAAAACATGAAAAACGATGACGCGCTTATTGAAAAAATATCTAAAATTATTGTCATAGTTTCAGGAATAGCATTATTTACGGGTTTATTTCAGCTTTATGATATTTTAGTCCATGAAGGGCTTACGCATCAGTCTGCCTACAAGATGAGTTCTTTGTATGCCAATAAAAATATTTTTGCGGAAATAATGTTCGTGTCTCTGCCCTTCACTATTTACTGTGGTTTTACGTATCGGGGCTTATGGAAAATTTCTGGATTTCTTTTTAGTTTTTTTTCTGTGGTTTTAATAATAATTTCCCTAACAAGAGCTGTGTGGGTAGCTGCTATTCTAAGTTTTGTAATGAGCTTACCTCTGTTGTACTTTTTTTATTTTAGAAAATTTAAAACTATAAAAACAGGTGTTAAAAAAATTATAATTCTTTCAGCTATTTTTATTGCAGCATGCTCCATTGTTCTGTTTGTTTTTGCAAAATTTGGTTCTCTTGAAACTATTGTAAAACAATCGAAAAGCATTACGGGTTTTACTTATGGCTCCACAAAAGACAGGATTGAGCTATGGAAAAAAACCTTTGAATTTTTTTATGAAAATCCGGTCGTCGGAACAGGTCTCGGTAGTTGGAAAATCAATATTTTGAAATATGGAAATCAGGAATTAAAATCTGAAAATAATAGCACTTTTTACCAGCGTCCCCATAACGATTTCCTCTGGATTCTTACAGAACAAGGCATTTTTGGGCTTTCTGCATATCTGCTTTTATTATTCTTTTTTTACAAATATCTTTTTTCAATTTTTAAAAAATCTGAAGATCAAAAAACAAATTTATTTTTCATCCTTATTTTTTTTGGGTTTACAGGATATTTGATTTTTTCATTGTTGAGTTTCCCGAAAGAAAGAATAGAGCACATTGTTTTTATTACCGCCATGTTTGCTCCGGTTTTGATATACCGGTGGAAACTTTATCCTCCACGAAATCTTAAAAAAACTGGTACGTTAATTATTGTTATTTTATTAATTATTGTTTCAGGAATTGCTTTATATATCGGGATAAAACGAACAAGGGCTGAAATAAATACGATGTATGCATACAATGCGCGTGCAAATAGCAATTGGGCGGAAGTTGTCAGTAAAACGGATATTGCCCTTGATTATTTTTATCAGATAGACCCTGTGAGTACGCCTCTTTATTGGTATCGCGGGCTTGCAAATTATAATATGAATAAAATGCAGGAAGCCTTTTCAGATTTTAAAAAGGCATATAAAATTAATCCTTATCATATTCATGTTATTAATAATCTTGGAACTTGTTATGCTTTGCAGCAAAATACCAAAGAAGCGACAAGGCTTTTTAAAGAATCGCTGAAAATAGCTCCTAATTTTTCAGATGCTTCGCTAAACCTTTGCGCCGTATATTTTAATGATAAAAAATTTACCGATGCATATACGGTTTTTGAAAAGATTAATCCGGATACTATGAATCAAAAATACATACAGTTTTTAAAAATTATTGCAGGGGCACAACTCGAAGAAAAAATTGAAAAAGAAAAAAACAATCATTTGAAAGAATGGTATTCTAAATTAATTTCCAACGAAAAACTTTTTACAGAAATTTATCTTAAATCAATAAAAAATCGTATTTCTTTTTCAAAGCAACTTCTTCTTGATTATATCTGGTGTTTAGAAAATAACAAAAAAAATAGTATTTTAGCAACCGAAATCAAACAACAATTTTTCTTATGAAAACAATTATTTTTTTTATAACCACGTTTTTTTTCCTTTCATATAATAATGCTTTTGCGCAGACAATAACAACAGTAAATCCAAACTCAGGTTACAGAGGTCAATTGCTCGACATTTCAATCAGTGGGCAAAGCACACACTTCACTCAGGCTACTTCCGTTTACAATGTATGGTTTAATCAGGGCAGTACAACGGTTTATCCGAATTACACCAATGCAACGAGTGAGACAGTGCTCTCTGCGCAATTTTCGTTCAGCAACAATCTGCCTTTAGGTTATTACGATGCAAATGTATATACTCCCTCTGACGGCTTAGTTACTAAATATTCGGGATTTTTGTTGAACCCGAATCCTAATCCACCCGAAATTATTACTGTAAATCCTTCTTCCGGATACAGAGGGCAAACACTAAATGTTTCGTTTAGTGGTCAAAATACGCACTTCACACAGGCTACATCGGTTTACAATGTTTGGTTTAATCAGGGCAGTACAACGATTTATCCGAATTACACCAATGCAACGAGCGAGACAACTCTCTCCACGCAATTTTCGTTCAGCAACAATCTGCCTTTAGGTTATTACGATGCAAACGTATATACACCTTCTGACGGCGTTGTAACTAAATATTCTGGATTTTTGCTAAACCCGAATCCAAACCCTCCGGAAATTATTACTGTTAATCCATCAACGGGCTACAGAAATCAATCTCTTTCTGTTTCTATAAGTGGTCAGAATACGCACTTCGATCAGGTTTTATACGGTTATAACGTTTGGTTCAGTCAGGGCAGCACAACAATATATCCGCAAAATATTAGCCCTTCTTCAACTACCCTGATAAACACTAATTTTTATTTCAATAGCTATTATCCGCTTGGTTATTATGACGTGAATGTATTTAACAATATAGATGGTGTTGTTACAAAAACAGCAGGATTTTTATTGGAAGATTGCCCGGCACCTGCTACGCCTTCGTATTCGGGAACAATTTGTCAGGGTGCTTCTGTTACATTAACAATCCCACCTGTTCCAGATGCTACATCTTATTACTGGTATATCTCCCCTTCTTATGCTGGAAATATATCAGGGGGAACAAGCGCATCTCTCATACTTGATCCTTCATTTACGGGGAATGTTGAGGTTTATGTAATAGCAAATAATTCTTGCGGAGGAAGCGTATCTTGGCCTGCTGAAATTGTTGTTCATCCACTACCCGGTATCCCACTGAATATAACAGGAACAACAGAATTTTGTATGGGACAAACCACGGCAGTATATTCGGTATCTGCCATTTCCAATGCTGATTCGTATTCATGGCAAATAACACCAGGAAGTGCCGGAACTATTGCTGCAAATGGTATTTCTGCCAATGTAACATGGAATTCTTCTTTTATCGGAAATGCAACAATCAGTGTGCATGGCGTTAATTCATGCGGATCAGGTCTGGATGTGGCATTATTCGTGTCCATTAACAGTCAATTACCGGGAAGCGCAGGAACAATAACTGGTGCTACAACTGTTTGTCAGGGAGAAAATAATGTTATGTATACTGTTCCGGCTATTAGCGATGCCGCTTCGTATATATGGACAATTCCTGATGGCAGCACTCTTATTACGCTTTCGAATTCTATAATTATTGATTATAGTTTTTCTGCTGCAACTGGCTTGCTTTCTGTTTATGGGAACAATGGCTGCGGAACAGGAACATCTTCATCTGTTGTAATAACAGTAGAAACAGCACCTGATGCCCCGATTATAAGCTTAATTAATGATACATTGTTTTCAGATGTACCTTATGGTAATCAGTGGTATTATTTTGGTTCACCTATAGCAGGAGCAACAAATTCATTTTATCCGGTCATAAGCCATGGTGAATATTATGCGATTGTTAACGCCGGAAATTGTAACTCTGATACCTCTAATATTATTTATATCACGGTTGGAATAAACGAATCTGAAATCAATAAAGGTATCCTCATTTTCCCAAATCCTGTTACCGGAGAATCTTTTGTCACGGTCAAAGGAGAAAATCTTTTAAATTGTAAAACGATTATTTATAATTCGCTTGGTCAAATTGTTAAAATAATAAACAACACATCGAGCAATGATGCTATTATTATTCGTAAAGAAAACCTGAAACCGGGAATTTATTTTATTGAAATATCAGGCAGTAAAAAATATCAGGCTCGCTTTATAGTTGAATAAAAACAAGGTTTGTCCGAAAAATGTTCAAGAAATTAAAATTTCCACACACTTATGTAATTGTTTTTTACATCATCATCTTTGCTGCTGTATTAACATGGATAATGCCCGGTGGCGCATTCCAGCGTGAAAAGATTTATGTAAACGGAATACAGCGAAGCGTTGTTGTCAATAATTCGTTTGAGTACACACAAAGCGAACCACAGACCTGGCAAGTGTTTTCTGCATTGTTTGACGGCTTTGTAGATAAGGCAGATATTATTATCTTCATTCTTATTATTGGTGGTGCTTTCTGGATAATGAACAGCAGCAAAGCTATTGATGTCGGTATTCTTTCTTTCCTGAAAAAAACACACAAACTCGAAAAATTTTTTCTGTTTAGGCGGCTGGGTGTAAACAACATCATTCTTGTACTCGTAATGCTTATGTTCAGCTTGTTTGGCGCTATCTTCGGAATGAGTGAAGAAACCATTGCCTTTGTAATTATTTTTGTTCCCATGGCAATCTCAATGGGCTATGACTCTATTGTGGGAGTGTGTATGTGTTTTGTTGCTGCCGGATTAGGTTTTGCTGGGGCATTGCTTAACCCGTTTACAATAGGAATCGCGCAAGGCATATCAGGGCTGCCACTGTTTTCAGGAATTGAATACCGCTTTGTATGCTGGATAGTACTCAATCTGATTGGATTTATTTTCATTATCAGGTATGCGAAAAAAATTAAAAGAAACCCCAAAGCTTCGCCTGTTTATGAAGACGATCAATACTGGAGAGATAAAAAAAGTGATGATACTGAAACTATAAAATTTCATACTCCTGTTTCTGCCTGGGTCGCTTATTTTATTTTACTTGCAGCAATGATTGTTTTTGCAATAAAATATTCAACTACAACAATCACAATCGGCAATTCCACTTTCACTGCCCCAATGATGGCTGTAATTGCGGGTTTGTTTGCATTGTCAGGTCTTTTTACACTTCGCAAATCGGTTCATTTTTTTATATTGAATATTTTATTGTTTACAATAATTTTTTTGATTATCGGCGTGATGGGCTATGGATGGTATGTAAAAGAAATTGCAACCCTGTTTTTTGTAATGGGAATATTTTCGGGCATTGCTATGAATTACTCACCCAACAGTATAACAAAATTATTTTTAGAGGGAGTGAAGGACATTCTCTCTGCCGCAGTAATAGTAGGACTTGCAGGTGGAATCATTTATATCCTCAATGAAGGAAAAGTAGTAGATACGATTCTCTTTAAAATATCATCAGCCATGGAGGGGTTTGATAAGTTTGGCTCTGTAAGCATCATGTACGGTATTCAGACCTTCATAAATTTATTTATGCCCTCTGGCTCTGCCAAAGCAGCACTTACCATGCCGATGATGTCGCAATTCTCTGACCTGATAGGAATTTCACGACAGGCAACTGTTATGGCTTTTCAGTTTGGAGATGGTTTTACGAATATGATTACCCCCACATCGGGTGTGCTGCTCGGCGTTTTAAGCATAGCAAAAATCCCCTATGGTAAATGGGTAAAATGGATACTTCCTTTTATGATAATTTTAATTATTCTTGGATTATTACTGCTTATTCCGACTGTTTATTTGCAGTTGAATGGGTTTTGAGAAAAAAGAAAGCCTCTTAATACAAGTACTGAAAGGCTTTCTTTAGTCGGCCCCGAGGGAGTCGAACCCTCGACCCCATGATTAAGAGTCACGTGCTCTACCAACTGAGCTAGGGGCCGAATGTATTTTGGGATTGCAAATATATACTTTTACAGGAATTTTTTAAGAAAAAGATAAAAATATTCCTCCGGATAAATAATTTATACTTTTATTACGTATAAATAAAACAAGGTAGCGTTATGCAACTTATCTTACAACAGTAACTTTTCCTGACACGGTTTTTTGATTTCCCATAAAATCTTTATACACTGCAAGCCATGCATAAGTTCCTGCTTTAACGATTTCTCCTCCGCTTAATTTTCCATCCCATCCTTTTAATATATCCTCCGATTCAAATATCATTTCACCCCACCTGTTATATATAAATAGATGGAATGAGCCTTGCAGTATGCCGGAACCATATAAATAAAACATATCATTAATATTATCTCCATCGGGAGAAAATGCTGTTGGAGCATAAAGAGTGTGGTAATCCTGCACTATCAATAGTTGTGATGTTGTTGCGGTGCATCCTTTATCTGTTGTTACCATAAGTGAAGCAATATATGTTCCAATTGAAGAGTATAAATGGTCTGGATTCTCAGCCAAAGAAGAACTGCCATCCCCAAAAGACCAGTAATTTGTAATATTAAAATTTGACAAATTTGTAAATTCAACACGAGGGGTTATAATATTAGGAACTGTCGGAGTATACGTAAACCTTGCATCTGGTAAAGGGTACACAATTATAAAATCAACAAAAGTAGTATCAGCCTTGCACCCAGCAGCAGATGTAACTTGTAAAGAAACATTGTAACTGCCGGGAATATTGAAAACATGAACAGGATTTTGAGAAAGTGATAAATTATTTTCATCCTCATCGTCAAAATTCCATACATACGATTGTCCTGTATTTGGCGATGTTTCATGGAAATTTACAATAAGCGGATTACAACCGGAATAATTATCTGCCGAAACATTCAATTGGGGCGCAGGATACACATTGATATAAATAGAATCGGAACTCGTTAAATCACATTGATCTCTTACTGTTAAAGAAACCCATTCCGATTGCGTTAAATGGGAATAATACGGTGAAGAAATAATTGAACCATCCTCTAAGGACAAGGTGTATGGGGGAACTCCGCTTCCAGGTGTTAAATAAATCTGAGTTGAATCTCCCGGACAAATAGAATTTTGAGGACATACAGCATCCAGTGTAACTGATGGATATAATGATACTGTTATAAACTCATTGCTTCCGTTGCAATTATTACTGTCTGTAATATAGCACGAATATGAGCTTGTTGTATCGGGAGTAACAACGTTTGTCGAAGTCGTAATCCCATTGCTCCATTGATACGAATAGGGCGGTGTTCCACCGGAAGCAATGACAGAAAGAGTTGCAGGAATGCCCCTGCAAACGGTTACGTCATCAGACATATTGGTTATTATTGGTGAAGGATCAGAAAGTGGTATTGTAACAGATGACATGCAATTATTAGCATCAAAGACATTGGCAATACTGTTTCCGGCCGGAAGATTATTAATAGAAGGCTGATTCCACGGCGGGCTTGTATTCCAACTGTATGTATAGGGAGGAGTTCCACCGCTGGCTATAACACTTGCTTGTCCGTCGCTTCCTCCGTTACAGCTCGGATTTGTAACATTTTCTGTTGAGAGAATTATTTGTGTTGGACTTGTTACGCTTACACTTGCTGTTACAGTGCATGAGTTTGCATCAGATAAAGTAACATCGTATGTTCCTGCAATAAGACCGGACAAATCTTCAGTTGTTGCTCCGTTTGACCAAATATAGGTGTAAGGGAGATTTCCTCCCGTTACTGTGAGGTTTACTGTTCCGCTATTCATGCCATAACACAATACATTTGTAGCTGTTGCAGTCGCATTCATAGCCATTTGTTCTGTTATCGTTACATTGGTTGAGGCAGTACAGAGATTTGCATCAGATACTGTAACAGAATAGGCTCCTGCTGCAAGCCCTGTAGCTATTACCGTTGTTTGTGGCGGAGTTGTGCTCCAGGAGTAAATATAAGGGCTGGTTCCACCGATTGCAGAAACACTGGCAGATCCATCGCTGAGTCCATAACAGCTCACATTTGTATAAGCATTTATTAATGCGCTTATGGCTGCCGGTTGTGTTATTGTAACGCCGGATGTAGTAGTACAGTTATTCAAATCTGTAATAGTTACAGCATAAGATCCGGCTATAAGTCCAGTTTGATTTTGCGATGATTGTCCGTTCGACCATACATAGGTATAAGACGGAGTTCCTCCATTTACAGTTAATAAAACAGCACCTGTTGTATCACCAGAGCATTGGTTGTTTGTTCCTGTAATAACAGCTGTTAATGCTGGTGGTTCGGTAATTGTAACAGAAAAAGGCTGTGTGCAAAGATTCAAATCAGAAACGGTAACAGTATATGAATTAGCAGCAATATTGGATAGGTTCTGTGAACTTGCCCCATTTGACCAGGAATAGGAGTAGGGAGAAGTTCCTCCGCTGACGGAAAGCTCTATAGCTCCTGTATTTGCGCCATTACAAAGCAAGTCAGTTTCTGTAGCAGATACGTTCAAAGCTTCTGGTTCTGTTATTGTGATTGTATCTATGGTTGTGCATGTGTTTGCATCTGAAACAGTAACATAATAGGTTCCGGCTGCTATGTTGGTTAAATCTTCTGTAGATGCTGAATTTGACCAGTTATATATAACAGGAACAGTACCTCCGGTAATTGTAAGATTAGCTGCACCAGTAGAGGCTCCGTTGCATGAAACATTTGTTGCAACAATAGAAGAAGTGATGTCTCCACTTCCGGTGAGTGTTACGCTGTCTGCCTGTATTGTAAAAGGAGCAACACAACCATAATTTTCATAAGAAGCATTACCGCTGTATGAAAAATTAACATACGCACCATCTGCTGCAATCGTTGCTCCTGACTGATCAACAAGCAATGCCCGGTCATAAGTAACCACGTCAGAGCAGCCAGCGCCAAAGTTCATTATCAGTGTACGTGTACCTGTTCCCGCATTTGCAAAATGACCTCCTGTATTTACAGACCCACATTGAAAAATTACATATAAGGGTCCTGAAAGATTTACAAAACTGTTGAATGATTGTGTAAGTAAACCGGAACTGGTTATAAGAACAACATTGGCTCCAGCGGGTATTACGCCTCCAATTGGCTCGATTAGTTGTCCTCCCCCTGTAATAGTAGCATTCACATTTGCAACAAAGACCGGGTCTGTGCATACGCCCTGCCAGATATTTGAAGATGCCCACGTAACATCCAAATCGGATGTGTTTAAGGATGTCGTACCTACCTGAAAAAACACCATTTCCTGATATCCTTCAGTAGTCTGACAAGCATCAACCAATATACTTTGAATTTCAAAACATTCAGAAGGGACAGTGGCAGGCGGGGCAACACAGCCTCCTGCATCCGTTACGGTTACAGTATATGTTCCTGCGCAAACTCCTGTAACATTTGCAGTATTTCCCAGTCCATTGCTCCATGCAAAGGTATAAGGTGTCAATCCTCCTGTTACATCGGCAGTAAGTGTTCCATTGCAACTGCTTCCGCAAGTAGGATTTGTACCATGGGCGAAAACATTAACAGGGTCAGCCTGTGTGATTACTACAGTAGCTGTATCCTGACATCCATTAGCATCTGTAACAAGAACACCGTTTATTCCAGCAGGAAGGGCTGTGGCTGTAGCAGAACTTTCTCCGCTTGTCCATAAAAATGATATTGGAGCTGTCCCCCCGCTTACGGATGCAGTTGCGCCGCCGGTAGAAGTGCCGTAACAGGGTATCATTTGTGGATTTGTTATACTTGCACTTACAGGTGTTTGATCGGTTACTACCGCAGAAATAGAAACTACACAATCTGCTGCATCAGTAACAGAAACAGTATAAGTACCGCCTGCAAGATTACTTATGGTTGGTGTAGTTGCGCTATTAGTCCATAAATAGATATATGGAGCTGTCCCGCCCGTAGCAGTAACTGTAGCTGCGCCACTGTTTGCAACACAAGGAACATCTGTAACCGTAACACTTAAAGAGGGTCCACCGACACTGCTTAAATTTGCCGAGCTTGTTGCTGTACAGTTTGAATTATCTGTAACTGTTACAAAATAAGAACCACTTCCGAGATTTGATAACGAGGATGTTGTTTCTCCACCGGGGCTCCACAAATAAGTATATCCTCCCGATCCTCCGGATACACTTAAACTGACAGATCCATTGGTGCTACCACAGGAAGGTTGTACAACAGTAGGAGATGCAATTATTATTTCGGAACCAACAGTAATTGTCCCTGAAGCAATTGCTGTTACTGCTGCAGCATCTGTAACAGTAACCGTATAAGTAGTTGTGATACCCGGACACAAGTTATGTGGACCTGCTCCTGTTAAGCCTACGGAGCTCCATGTGTAAGTAAAGGGTCCAGTTCCGCCGCTTACTGTTGCTGCAATATTAATACATGCACCATAACAAACAGTAGCAGAGTTAACAGATACCGAAAGACTCACTGAGCAATTTACATCAACAACCTCCTGCGCTACACAAGCATTTGAAGAAGTGCATTGTGCCATATATTGTGATGCATAAGGAGCGCTAACACTTGCATTCGCTGTAGAAGATATCTGAACCCAGTTTGAATCACATGTTACAAGCCAATATCCGATGCAATTTCCGAAAAGCATTCCTCCGATGCAGGTGCTGTCACAAACATAATCCCACTCAAACCAAGCAGGAGTACCCGTACAGCCTGTCATGGTAAGACTGGCGGTGGTTCCTCCACCTCCGCAGACAACAGATGTGGCAATCGTGGGTGCAGGTAGAGCATTTATAGTAACACAATCATTCGCACTTTGTGCGCAAGCATCGGAAACCGTAACACAATAGGTGCCACCAGCAGAGACTGCAATAGAAGAACCAGAACCACCAGTACTCCAGTTATATGTCAGCGTACCTGTACCAGATGTTGTTGTTGTTAAAGTAGTATTGTTTCCCTGACAAAAATCTGAACCATTAACAGTAACGGAAACAGGAGTATTGGAGATAGTAAATGTGTACGTGTCATTTAAAATATTTCCACACATGTCTGTCATTGTATTACCTGATAAAGTATAATTCCCGGCAGGTAAAGCAGGAGTAATATTTAAAACAACATCGTTGGTCATATTGTTTACACACCCGGAATTTGCAATAGAAACGGTATATCCTGTAATAGCAAAATCAGATGCCTGCAGTGTTGAGCAATCAATATTTTCAGAAAATGCAACCTGAATCTGACTACCATTACAACCAGGCTGGGTAACAGTTTCAAACAAAGGTGGAATATTGTCTGTAATAGATACAGTAGATGCATCGTTTTGAAAGTGGAGCGTAAAACCATCGTTTGAACCGGAGTAAAAATTTATAAAAAGCATGTATTGATGACCAATTGTAACATCCACAGGTTCATTCCATGCACCACAACTGGAATTGCCGCTATAATAGTCAGAACAACAGCAGCCATCATTGATAAAATCGTCATAGCTGTCCTGATAAGTTGATGAACTTGTAGTCAGACCTGTCTGTCCAAAATCAGCAGAATAATTACAGCTAATTTCATCCAGATCGGTGCATCCATTTGTTGCATCGTATAGCACAAAATCATAATCTGTTCCTCCATCTGGAGCTATAGAAAAATCGAGTTGCCCTGTTGCCTGCGAGCTGAATGTATACCAAACAGAGCCACCGCTACCTGTACCACCAATACATGTGCCATCTTCGTCATCATCATTGCCTGTATCCGTATATTGATTTGTTGAAACAATAACAGTTTGGTTGTCGCAAAGCGGAATTGCACCATCACAATCACTTGCAGGATCAGTACGAATCATATCTGTTGTGCAATCAACGCACTTGACAAGAGCTTCCCAGCCGGGTATATTTCCCATAAAAAAGAAGGGTGGTATGTATTCAAAAGTGAGCATTTGCTCTTCAATCAGAGGGGGAATGCTGTTTCCGGAATACGATCCTATAAGAATTCCGCTTTCTGTATCTGAGCCCTGATATATTTTTAAATCAGCACCGAAACCCAGATCAAAATGAGTAAAAAGAACAGCGAGGCACTTTCCGTTAGAAGAGCCGATCGTAGTAATTTTATGATCATAACCGGCAAATCCATTTGCTCCTCCCGCATCAAAAAATTGAGAATTACAAGTTGCAATATATTGCTGGGAGCCAATATTAATAGTTTGTGAGTATGCAATTATTGACGCAAAAATTAGTCCGGCAATAATAAGTGCTTGCAATAAAAGTCCACTTTCTGCGTTACTCTCGCCTGAAAAATGCTCACTTACATCAGTAAGCTCCGCTTTTTCAGGCTTCGAAAGCCTTGAAATTGAACTTTTCTTATCAATCACTTGAGTTTTTTTGCTAGCAATAATTATAAATTTTAAAGTAGTTTTCATTCTTCGCCGGCTAAAATTCGTTTCACATGGTATTCTACAGAATTTTTCGAATCAAGTTCAATCAATAAACCCGGGTAAGCTTCGTATATCCGCTTAGGTTTGTTTTGTTTTCGTGATTTCAGAAAAGGTCTTATATCAACGGTATCGCGGTTGAAAATTACAGGCTGGGTTCTCTCTTTGTCCCATCGTCCATAAATATTCCATGAATAACGGACAATATAATTCTGGGCTTTAATAAAATTCTGGGACATCGAGTCAATTTGGGATTTCGTGAAGTATTCAGCAGCTAGCGGATCTATAGTTACACGGTGCTGACCAAAAGAAAAATATCCTGTAAAAAACAGGAAAAGCGCCAATAGGTACATTTTCATAAAAACGGGCATTTGTTATATTTCAATAGACGAAAAATTATAAGGATAAGTTGCTTTGCTTATATTAGAAAAAAGAGATTACAGAATAATCTATAAATAATAAATCTAAATTAAATTATAATGGGTTATAGATGCTATGGGAGAAAAAAATAAAAAAGACGAATGTTGAAAAATTATATTTTACTTCCAAAAGCAAGATCTCCGGCATCTCCGAGACCCGGAACTATGTATGATTTTACGGTAAGTTCATCGTCTATTGCTCCTACCCAGAGCGTGATTTTATCTCCGCAAATATGTTTCTGAATGTAGTCAACGCCTTCGCGGCTTGCAATGATTGTTACAAGATGCGTATGTTTCGGAACTCCACGTTGTAATTGCGCTTTATAGGCAAGAACCAGCGAGGCTCCGGTTGCAAGCATGGGATCTGATAAAATCAACACTTTATTGTCAACAGAAGGGGAGGAAACGTATTCAACCTGAATGTCAAAACTGCCATCTTTGCTGTATCTGCGGTAGGATGAGATAAAAGCATTTTCAGCTTTGTCGAGATAATTCAGAATGCCCTGATGAAAGGGTAATCCGGCGCGCAGAATGGTTGAAATTACAGGTTGCTTTGTTAATATCGGCACATTTGCTATTCCCAGCGGAGTTGTAACGGCTGTTTCTTCATATTCAAATGTTTTACTGATTTCATAAGCGAAGATTTCTCCCATTCTTTCAAGGTTTCTTCTGAAACGCATACTGTCTTTCTGGATGTTCTGATCACGGATTTCAGAAACAAACTGATTGAAAATTGAATTTTTCTCTCCGATATTGACAAGGTTTATCATGGTCGCTTTTGATTAAAGAATACGCAAATATAATAATTCAGTTTGAGTAAAATGAAAATTATTAACCTATTTAATTCATAAACTTATGCCCTTTGTTGCAGGTTGCAGGTTGCAAGTTGTTTACAATGATATATGATATTTCAATATTTTACTTGCAACCCTGTCTGTTGACAGCTACCGTGTGGACACATCTTTTTTAAACTGGATTTTGTCATAAAATTTGCGGTTTATCTATTTTTTACATAAGACAATCTTGTGCAAATTTTTCGCCAAAATCGTTTATGTGTTAGTTGTTTTTACCCCGAGCAATGCTCGGGGTTACAAACATTCGACTCCTCCAGAGTCGTTTTTTTCAAGACCGTTTGCATAACCAAATTAGTACAATTTCAGCTTCGCAACATTGTCCAATAATAATTTTAGCAACAATCATACAAAACGCATACTTCGATATTAACCATTGTAATTAATATTTTTTTATGGAAAAAATAAAATATTATCATATTTGTGTCCACACGGTAGCTGTTGACAGGTAGGCTTTAAATGCAACATCATTATTAAAGTTCATGAATAATTCAAGTTACGTTTCTTATCTTTTAAAAATCTTCAAATACAGAGGCAGTTTATTAATTTTCAAAGTCAGGTACTCGCACTCTTTTGCTCCAAAGCTGCTGTAAAAGCGAGCAAGCCCTTCTATGTTCGATCCTTCAAAGTCGAGTGTGAGATTGCGCTCTGCATTAACTTTTATAAAACTGTCAATAATAGCAAACATGGCTGAATTTTCTTTTCCATCTTTATTGGAAGCTGAAAAAAGAAAAATGGATTTTTGGTTCGCAGTAATAAAAAAAGCTCCGGCGCATACTTCGTTTTTATCGTTGTGGGCAAAATAAATTTGTCCGATATTATGGGACATTGAAAACGTCATTATTTTTTGCAGACGATTGTAGTCGTCGTCCTGAAGCTTTTTCAAGTCCCTTCCCTTATCAGCCTTAAACATATTGATAAGCACTTCGGGCTTGCTTCCTTTAACAACATTTATTTTATGTTCCTGCGCTTTTTTTATGTTTCGTTTTGTATTTGTAGAATAGGCTTTATGAAGCTTATCATAATGTTTTATCAGATCAAGTTCATACGTTATATTTCTGCGACCTATCCATTCTTTCTTTTCTAATTTATTAAAAATATTCAAATTAATTTCTGCGTATCTGTATTTGGAAGGAATAGCTTTGATAAAGCTTTCCGTAGTTGTTGCATCAAGTTTTTTAATTGAAAAAAGGCCAAGTTGCTGTGTGAAAAAAGGCTGGTATAAATAATGAATTCCATATTTGACTCTGTGAGTAAGAGGCATTACAATTTCGTAATCTCCCTCTACCAAAGCATCCCATGAGTCGCAGACAATATCAAGATACCATGAATACCCATAAACAATTCCATTGAAAGCATTGGCAATACAGTTGTCCCATTGCTTGTAGTCTAAATCCTGATGTTTTATATATTTTATATCTAAAGCCATTTTTATTCAAGAAATCTTTTCAAGTAATTCTTCATACACTTCTTTCCATCCTTTCCAATGCTCCCATTCGCTTAGAGATTCGTTGTGCCATAACGACACAAAAGTACCTTTTACTTTTTTAACTTTATCAATTAATTCTTCAATTTCAGCTTTTGCCTGCTGAGGCGATAATTTCATATACCTGTTAAGCGTTGTATCCATAACGCAGGTTGGGACAATTGTAAGAGTTTGCTTTTTTTCTTTCAGCAAATCGTACCAGGGATAAGGGCTGCATATACCTGCACGAAAACCGTACTTTTCCGGAAAAGCCATTGTGTAATCTTCGTCAATACCATGCGCTATCAAATTACAATATGTTTCCGGAAATGTAAGCATTAAAAAATGTTGCCTGCTTTTTGTAATTTTCTTTTTCGTTGTTTTTTTCAGAACAGTAATTTCATTCCCTAATTCTTTGAAATAAATGTTTGAAGGAAACGAGGGATGTATTCCGGTAATATTATTTTCAGCTATTGATTTAATAAGCTTTCTGTACGGTTTTTTCTTTGCTGAAGGATTTTTCCCGTATTTATTATATTTGCCAACGAGAAAAAAATAAACAGGTTTTAATGAAAATTTTTCATGTATTTCTTTTAATACAGAAAACGTGTCATACGGATCTTTTTCTTTACCTGCAAGCACTTTTTTTCTTAATGCTACCAACTTTGTTTTTCCTCTTAATAAATCTCTTACAGCGCCAGCAATAGAACGAAATCTTCCCTTATGAAGATAGGCCCATGGATTATCAATATCTATAGTTGGAAGAAAAGAAAAAATTCTGTTATCGTGAATTTTTATTTGCTGATTTTCGTTAAGAAAAAATAAAAGTTTTTCTGCCCATTGATTTATTACAGGCTCGTCCAAAAAATTCTCTTTAAAGGCTAAAGAATTTGTAATACAAAATCTTCCCATTTTATCTTTCAGGTGCGGCAGATATTCTTCGTATCTTGTAGCAAGATAAAATGCAGCAGCAAAAATATCGTGAGGGAAAGCATTATTACCAGATGTTCTGAAGAAAAAAAATATGTTATTAATTTTTTCGACTTGTATGTTTTGTTTCTGAATACCATTTTCAAAAAGCAACGAATGCGGAACAATATTCAGGGCGTTTTCAAAGATGTTTTCGGAGTAATTTATTTTGGGGAATTGTGAGGAATGAAGTTCTTCTACAGAGGTAACAAAAACAGGCTTGTGCCCTAATACATTTTTAATGACAAGGGAAAAAGCATATTTTACTCTGTTGGTAAGGTTTGTTGTGTAAACTATAATTTCCATAATCAGAGATTTCCTTCGTCAGCAAAACTGTAATATTTATTATTTGAAATAATAATATGGTCGAGAAGCTTTATGTCCATTATTTCTCCTGCATTTTTTACTTTTTCTGTTATTGATTTATCATGACTGCTTGGTTGTATATTTCCGGAAGGATGATTATGGCATAAAATAAGTCCTACGCTTTGTTTCGACAATGCAATACGAAATATTTCACGAACATCCACTACCGTTGCGGTAATGCCCCCAAGGCTTATATTCACAAAGTCTAAAATAAAATTTCCCTGATTCAGAAATAAAGCCCAGAATTCTTCGGTTTTTTTGTCTCCCAAAACCGGATGAAAAAGATCAAAAACATCTTTACTGCTGCTAATTTTTTTCTTATCAAGAATTTCAGCCTGTTTTCTTCGCCTTCCCAGCTCCATAGCTGCAATAATACTTATAGCCTTCGCCTCGCCTATTCCTTCAAATTTTAATAATTCAGCTATTGTGCAACGGCCAAGTTCGATAAGATTGTTTTTTGATTCTTTAAGAATGCGTCTTGATAATTCAACAGCAGATTCTTTTTTGTTTCCGGAACTGATTAATATAGCAATAAGTTCTGCGTCAGAAAGAGCTGTAGCACCTTTCGCGAGCAATTTTTCTCTGGGCCTGTCGTCTGCTGCCCATTCTTTAATACTTAGCTTTTGAATCGGATTTTGAATTTTTTCAGTCATTTTTTGCAAAGATGTAATGCAATTATACTTCGAGAGATTGAATTTACCAAATATACGCCCTGATTTCATTGTTGAGAGAGAACATCGGTTACGTCATTGTGCCATTATGGAACGCGGACCTGTCTGTTTACACTAGGTAAATCTGCCGACAAGGCAGGTATACGCAGATGAATATTATATCTGATTTGGAGGACGCAAATTGCGACCTCCAATTTTTGAACTCGCTATCTGTCATTTCAAACATAAAATTTTCAGGGAAGCGTTCTATATTGCGTCTTACGGCTTCTTTTAATCTTTTTGTTCAACTCCATAAAGTTCTGCCAAATCCCGATCAATCATTATTTTTTGTTCTCGTATCTGGTATATTTTTGATATTACAGTTTCGTCCGGTAACATTAATTTATATTTTAATTCTTTGTCATATTTCTTTTTTTAGGTTACAAAAATATAAATATATAAATCAGGTGTCGCAATTTGCATTACCCAATTTTATTATACTAATGGGTAATGTTTTTCAAAATGTATTAAAACCATTGCAAAATTTTATGAATTATATAAGCTATCCCCTGTTAAAAAAAATATTTGTTGTATATTGGCGCAGAAATTTTTTAAGATACTCATGCGAAATCTGATACTTCTTTTTTGTTTTATTTTTATCTCTGTTATTTTTCTGTCGTGTGAAAAAACAGAGCATAAGCTTCGGGTAATTAATCGTTCAAATACTTTGTATTCATTCACGGTTGGATCAAATTTTTACGGCAATGTTGCAGCGGGCGGAGGTACTTCAGAATACAAAGATACTCCCAACGAAACTTCACATAATGTAATTGCAATAAGCGCAACCGATACAATAAACGGTTCTGTTTTTGTTTCAGGAAAAGGGAAACACAACTGGTCGCTTTCTTTAACTTATGATAAAAATATTGTTGTAGGGGAAGATTAAATAGTGTTTGTCCATAATGTCCGACCTGCTTGCTTGCAGGCAAGTAGCTGCGTTACTCTCGCCCTTCAAATCAATCATGTACCCAAGTACACTTCTGATTTTCAGGGCTTCGAAAGCCCTGCCTACCGGCAAGGCAGGCTTGCTCTCGAACATTCTGAACGAAACACTGACTTAATAGACAGACTAAATAGTGTTTCCAAATAAATTCAATCTCTACTTTCCCGATAACTCAAGCATTCTTTTGATAGGAATCACTGCTTTTTCAATAAGTTCTTTATCTAAAATAATTTCAGGAACCTCATATTTCATACAAATATAAAGTTTTTTAAGAGTATTAAGTTTCATAAAATTACAATCATTGCAAGCGCAGGTAGAATCATTCGGTGGAGCAGGAATAAATATTTTTTGAGGATTTTTTTTCTGCATCTGGTGAATAATTCCTGATTCTGTTGCTATTATATATTTTTTAGTATCATCTTGTGAAGAAAATTTTAAAATGGCAGCGGTTGAACCTATAAAATCAGCAAGCAAAAGAACGGGTTTTTTACATTCAGGATGCGCAAGAATTTTGGCATCAGGATGTGCATTTTTTAAGTCAATTATTTTTTCTACAGAAAATTTTTCATGAACATGGCAAGCACCGTCCCAAACAACCATATTTCTACCTGTAATGCTATTAATATAATTGCCCAGATTTCTGTCGGGTGCAAAAATAATTTTCTGATCTTTTGGTAAACTATTTACAATTTGTACTGCATTGGAGGATGTGCATATAATATCCGTCATTGCTTTTATTTCAGCAGTTGTATTTATATAAGATATTACAACATGATCGGGATGTTTATCAATAAATTTTTTAAACTTTACTGCAGGAACAGAATCTGCAAGTGAGCAGCCTGCTTTTATATCGGGGACCAATACTTTTTTCGAGGGAGAAAGTATTTTTGCAGTTTCAGCCATAAAATGTACACCAGCAAATACAATAATATCGGCATTCGTTTTTGCAGCTTCCTGAGATAATTGTAAGCTATCTCCTATAAAATCAGAAATATCTTGTATTTCTTCTGTCTGATAATAATGTCCTAAAATTACAGCGTTTTTTTCTTTTTTTAAATTATTTATTTCCTTTATTAAATCAACTGATTTATCAATTGATATATCAAAGAAACCTTTTTCTTTTATATCTTCAATATTAATTTTCATATTTGCTCAAATGAAACACTAATTTAGTATTTTCTTAATTATAAAGCTGCCAATAATAAAAAGCTGTAATACAATTAAAAAAATATATATGCCACTGACCTGCCAGACGCAGGCAGGTTACACAGATTCTCACATATTAATTTAATACAGAATATTAATCTGTGGAAATCCATGAAACCTGTGGCAAAAAAACTTAATTTTAATTAACACTACAATATTAAATAACATTATTATATTTTTTATAAATATTAAATAAATTTTATGTTATATTTATTATCCTGTTAAAACTGTTTAAAAAAATATAGATTTTTATTAGTAAATATTGTTATTAAGAAAATAATACAGTTTATTAACATATATGTTAAATACTTTCTTTTGTCTTATAAGGTTTTATATAGTAATTAACACTTGTTAATTACTATTTTTATTCATAAATTTATTTTTAACTCATTGAAGAGGTTTTTATAAATATTGTTAATTATTTTTTATTAGTTTATTAAAAATTAAAGATCAAACTAAGTTAATTTTTTTATGGGAATTTATGGATGAAAATTTTATATTAATTAATTGACAAAATATTAAAATTATGTAATATTCATTGTAATAAGTGTATATGTTTTTAAAAAATGCTTAATAATTGATTTTAATCAAATTAACATTGTTAGTTATTTGGTTGATTTTTTTAATAAGAGAAATAGTTTAATTTTGGAAATTTATTTTATGAACAGGTCATTATATATGAAAATTGCTATTGCTTGTGATCATGCAGCTTTCAAAACCAAGGAACATTTAAAAAAAATTTTGGATGATATGAAAGTGCCTTATTTTGATTTTGGTACACATTCTGAAGAAAGTTGTGATTACCCGGATTTTGCGCACCCTTTAGCAAAAGCTATTGAAGAAGGAAAATATGATTTAGGTATTACTTTGTGTGGAAGCGGAAATGGCATAAATATGGTAGTGAACAAATATCAGAAAATAAGAGGTGCTTTATGCTGGAATACAGAAATAGCAAAATTAGCGCGAACTCATAATAATGCAAATGTGTGCGCAATACCTGCAAGGTTTGTTAGGTTAGAAGATGCTGAAAAAATAATGAAAGTTTTTTTAAATACAAAATTTGAGGGAGGCAGACATCAGGTACGCATTGATAAAATTCCGGTTAGATAAATAATATTGAAGCCGGAAGTTAGAAGTCAGAAGGTGAAGCAGCTTCAGACTTCAGACTTCAGATTCCCGACGTATTTGTAAAAAAGCATTTTGCATAACATTAATTAATAAGCAATAATGAAATTCTTTTTAAAAATATTTTTTATTTTATATTCCGCTTATGTATTTGGACAGTGCGATACAAATATTACCGTATCATTTGTTTCTCCTGTTTGTCAAAGTTCGTCGCAAATTGTTTATGCTTCATGGTATCAAGGTTTTTCTTATCAATGGAGCGATTCTTCACAAGTATTATCTAACTCAAATTTCTTTGCCTTTTCTTCCGATAATGTAGGTTTACATAAATTATTTTTAAGAGTTTCTATAATAGGTTGCCCTATTCGCTATGATACGGTTTCTATACGTGTTTTACCTCATCCTCAGGATGTAATAAATTTAGGTTCAGATAGAGTAGTTTGTGAAGGAGTTTCTGTTTCTTTAGATGCTACAGTACAAGGAGCTACGAATTATTTATGGAGTAATGGGGATGTTACTCAAACAACTGTAATTAACCAAACAGGTACATACTGGGTACGTGTTACGAATATTTGTGGAATATGGAGTGATACTATTGATGTTTTGGTTAGACCAAATCCAACAGTAGATCTTGGATCTGACAGAGTAGAATGTATGGGAACAGCAATAAATTTAGATGCCGGGGAGGGGTACGACGGTTATTTATGGTCAACCGGAGAAATTACACAATTTATAGATGTAAATTTAAGAAACGTAACTATTTCTGTTGTTGTTGACTCTGGTGGATGTACTGCATCAGATACGATTACTATTACAGATTGCCCTGTAAATCCCCAAATTCCCACAGCCTTTTCTCCAAACGGAGATGGTAAAAACGATGTATTATATGTAAGGGGAAACAATATAGCGAGTATTGATTTAAAAATATATAACAGATTGGGTATTTTAGTTTATCATGGCACAAGTGTAAGTTCAGGATGGGATGGTAAATTTAGTGGTTCTGAACAAGACCCTGATGTTTATATTTATATTTTATCTGCACAGCTTTCAGATGGAACTGTTTATGAAAAGACTGGTCATGTTGCCCTTATTAAGTAGTGGTCGTCCATAAATTTATATAACGAGATTTGATAATAAAAAGATTATATATTATTATTTTATTTATTATTACTGTTGCTTCAACAAAGGCTCAGGATATACATTTTTCTCAATTTTATTCTGCACCCTTACAACTGAATCCGGCTTTAACAGGATTTTTCCCTTGTGTTTTACGTTTTGGTTTGAATTACAGAAGCCAATGGGCGGGCTTTGCGCCTTTCAAAACACAGGCTGTTTGGGGAGATGGAAAGCTTAATAAAAGATTTTTCAGGAACGACTGGATAGGCGTTGGAGGGATGATATACGGCGATCAGGCAGTGGAATTAATGAAAAATATTAAATTTATGATTTCCGGTGCCTACCATAAAGGTTTAATTAGAGGCGATATGCTCACTGTTAATGCCGGTGCCAGCCTTGGACTTGTTAATAAAAGCTACAATTCAGATGATTTGCTTTTTGATAGCCAGTGGAATGGTAATACCTTTACTTCTTCAATAGATGCCGATGAAAATTTTGTTGACAATTCGATTTTTTATTTAGATATGAACGTTGGTGTTTTTGCTGATTTTAAAAAACCAAAATACGGAGCTTTTCTGGGTGCTAGTATGAACCATTTGAATGCCCCTGACATAAGTTTTACTACGCGAAAAGAAAATATGGGAAGAAGAAATGTTATTCATGGTGGTGGTTTTTTTAAAAGAGGCAATGTTACTCTAAAGCCCCAATTTATGTTTTCTTCGCAAAGAAAATCAAAGGAAATTATCATTGGTACTAATTTTATTTTTGCACTTAAACCCTTTGATCTTTACCTCGGTATCTGGGACAGGCTTTCAGGAGATATAATTCCTACAATAGGTTTTGATTGGAGAGGATGGTTGGTTTTATTTACTTATGATTTTAATTATGGCGATTTACGTCCGATAACCGGAATGAAAGGTGGATGGGAAATATCTCTTTCTAAAACTTTTGGTTGTAAAGACAAAGGTTCTTCTTCATTTGGGGGAATTGGCATTGGCAAGAACAGAAAACCCTGCCCGGCTTATCAATAATACCGCATTTATACGAAAATTTCTTTAAGTATTTTTAATGATTTTATTTCCGGGAAAGAAATTAATTGAACCTGATAGTATTCAATAAGTTTTATCAGAAGTTCGTCCCTTGTTTTTTTAGGAATTTTATTCGTTACGGAAGCTTCATAATTCATATTTATCAGCAATGAAAAATACGAACATAATTCTTTATCAATTATGTAAGGATGAGGAGGCATTGCGCTTGTAAAATTTCCCTCCATAAGGTCAAAATAATTGCTACTTTCAGAATAATTATTTGTAGGAAAGAACCCCAAAAGCCTTGTTAGCTGCATCAAGAAAAAAATATGGAAATTTTCAATACTGACGATTTCTGCATCAAGTTTTAATAAATATAATTCAAGAAAATTATACAGCTCTATATTGGAAGTTTCTTCACGCAGAGAGCGAAAAAGAATTTCAGAAATAAAAAGAGCAAGAGAACTTTTAAGTATATCATTGTGCAAACTAAAATATGGGTGTAAAATTCTTGCTTCCGAAAGTGTTTGCAGTTCTCTTTTTTCGCGATAAATTATTTCAAGTTCTAAAATGCTGAGTGGTCGGAAGAGATTGAATTTTATTTTTGATTTTTTCCCATGAATATTTTTTATTATATACGATTGTTTACCAAAATTTTTAGTGTAAATAGTAACAATAATACTTGAATCAGTATATTTAATGTGGTTTAATACTATGCCTGCGGTTTTGTTTAACATTGTTTAAATTCAAATATTAAGGGTAAAAGCTATATGGTTATGTAGAATCTCCCTATGGAGAGATTCTACATTTAATCAACAGCTTTTACCCTATATTTTTATTAAATATAACACTGATATTTGTGAGACCATTATTATCAGATTCAATATGCAAGTTGCCATTATGAAGCGTAATTATTTTCGATACGATAGCCAGTCCGATTCCATGCCCGCTCACACCTTTCGCATTTTTTCCTCTTTGAAAAGGTTTTACTATTTTTTCAATTTCTTGTATTTGTATGATTTTTCCTATATCACTAAAAGATATTTTCAGTATGTTATTATCAGAATGTATGCAAATGTTTACCTTTTTGTCAAAAGAAAATTTCCAGGCATTATCTATCAGATTTATAAACATTACTTTTATCAGATAAGGATTACCTAAAACAGTAAGTTTGTCTTCGTCTTCAATATTACCGATAAAAATAATATCAATAAAACCACAGCTTGGTCTTCTCTGCATTTCTTCTTTAACAGTGAAAATTAATTCGTCCAATCTGACAGAAATAAATTTTGGCGTTACATTTTCCAGACTTGCTTCTGCAAGTTCCAGAAAGCCATTAGAAAGGGAAATCAGGTTCTGTATATCTGCATGTATTGATTTTAATGTTTCTTCGTATTCATCAATATTCCTTTTTTTTATAAGCGTAACTTCAATTTCTCCATTGATACTTGTTAGAGGTGTGCGTAGTTCATGAGACACATTTGAAACAAAGTTTTTTTGCATTTCAAAACTGCTTTCAAGTCTGTCAAGCATTTTGTTAAAGGCACTGGATAGCGTTGCTATTTCGTCTTTTTCTTTAGGGTCTTCAATTCGTTTATTCAGTTTTGCAGCAGAAATGCCATCTATCTGTTTTATCAGGTTTGAAATGGGTTTAAGTGCATTGGATGCGAAGAAAACACCAACAATAATTGTTATAATTACACTGCATAAAAACCCTATAATCAGAATAAATTTTAGAGTTTCTAATTTTTTTATACCAATTTCATCTTTGGCTAATGCAATGATTAAAATTTCAGGTTTTTTTTTAGGATACGTTATACCCACTATTTCATAATCATTGATATTTTTTGCAAAACTACGGTCTTCAATAATTTCTTCAAGATTTAAATACGTAGTGAAATTCCATGTTGTGTCTTTTTCAAATTTATATATCAGGTTTAGGGTATTGATATCATAAATATATATTTTTTCATTAAAAAGAAGATTTAGGGTGCTTTTATTGATTTTTTCAAGAACACTGCTGTCAACTTCATCTACATGGTAAAGCACAATAGAGGAAGAAATAGCATGGTTTTTTATTCGATCAATGAATTCAATGGAGCGATGTTTTGCAGAAAAAAAGTAGATGGCGAAAGAGAAAAGTAAAAGTAGTGATGCAGAAATCAGTGTGAATTTTAGTGCAATGCGATATCTTATTTTCATAATTTTATTCGTCTTTCAAAACATATCCCATTCCAATACGAGTGTGTATGAGCTTTGTTTTATAACCCGTATCAACTTTTTTACGAAGAAAATTAACATAAACATCAATAATGTTTGTTCCGGTTTCAAAATTCAAATCCCATATTTTTTCTGCAATTTCATTGCGTGAGAGCACTCTGTTTTTATTCAGTACAAAATATTCCAACAAAGCAAATTCTTTAGCCGTGAGTTCAATTATTTTTTCATTACGTGTTACTGTTTTCGCTTCTGTGTTAATTATTAGATCTGCAACTGTAAGAATATTATTTTGTGTTTGATTATGCTCTGAGCGTTTTAATAAAGCTTTGATGCGCGCTATAAGCTCTCTGAATTCAAAAGGTTTTATAAGATAATCGTCTGCGCCGGATTCAAAGCCCATAAGTTTATCCTCTGTTGTTCCCATTGCAGTAAGCATTAGCACAGGCAAGTTTTTATTAAAAGAACGTATTCGTTTGCAAACTTCAATTCCGTTTAAATAGGGCAGGTTAATGTCTAAAATTATCAGGTTGTATATGCCCCCTGAGGCCATTTTTGTCCCGTTGATTCCATCATAAGCTATTTCTGCATCATAGGAATACTCTTCAAGCCCTTTTTTAATAAAAGCCGCTACTTTTACTTCATCTTCAATAATAAGAATTTTTGTTGTTGGCATACGTGATGTTTTTAAAGATTCAAAAATAATTAAAATTAAGAAATATCGTGTAAGAATCCAGTCCGAAAAGTATCATTTTGCCACGAAAGCACAAAATCACAAAACCTGCCTTCCGCAGGCAGGTTTCACAAAAAACACATTATTGATTATTAATGTTTTGTGTGTTTTTGAGTTTTCGTGTTTTAGTGGCATTTTTAATCTATGGGGTTTTCGGAGTAGACTTGTGTATTAAAATGGTATGATTTAATATCAAGGAAGAAATACAAAAGCGCAAAGCCGGTTGGGGTATTTAGAAACTTATGGCTTATGAAAAGAAATCTTTGAAAATCCGGCTTGCGCTTCAGTATTAACCAATAAAAACAATCATTTGTTTAAAACTATAACAAACAAAGCTTTGTACAAAAAAACAAAACTCTTTGAAGCGAAAAATTAAAAACGAATTAAACCTTTAATTTTTAATGGTTTTTTAACGTTGATGTATTATAAAGGATTAAGCAATCCTGTGAGGTTTTGCGTGGTGGGTTGTGCGGAGGCTCTTCACAGGTTTGCTGAGTTGGGGTAAAGTTATATACGGATTAAGGATTAAGAAGTAGGATGAGGACTAAGATCTGACGTTATGCAAAATTAATAAGTCGGAAGCACGAAGTTTGAAGCACGAAGCTGGTTCAACTTCTAACTTCCAACTTCCAACTTCCAACTTCAATCCAATCCTCTTTAATCCTTAATCCTTAATCCAAATTCACCTCAAAAGAAAATTTATAGAAAAATTTTCGGCTGAAACGGAATTTATTTTAAATTTGTAGGTTCACAAAATAGTAATAACATAAAAAATCAAATAAATGTCACAGCAAACAGGTGAAATAATCCAGATAATAGGTCCGGTTATTGATGTTAGTTTTGAACGCGCAGGGGGCGATCTTCCCAATATTTATGATGCCCTTATCATAACACGTGATGACGGCTCTCCTTTAGTGGTGGAGTGTGAACAGCATGTTGGCGAAAATACCGTCAGGGCAGTAGCTATGGACTCTACCGATGGTCTGCGTCGTGGAATGAAAGTTGTGTCAACCGGTGCTCCCATAAAAGTTCCCGTGGGCGATCAGGTAAAAGGCAGATTAATAAACCTTATTGGCGATACGATTGATGGCATGCCGCAAATACCTAAAGAAAAGGGTAATTCGATTCATGCAAAACCTCCGGCTTTTGAAAATCTTTCAACCGAATCTGAAGTTCTTTTTACAGGAATTAAGGTTATTGACCTTATTGAACCCTATGCAAAAGGTGGTAAAATTGGTCTGTTTGGTGGTGCCGGTGTTGGTAAAACCGTAGTTATTCAAGAGCTTATTAATAATATTGCAAAAGCGCATGCAGGTTTATCTGTTTTTGCCGGTGTTGGAGAACGTACCCGTGAAGGGAACGACCTTCTTCGTGAAATGATAGAAGCAAATATTGTAAAATACGGTCATGAGTTTATTGAAAGCATGGAAAAAGGAGGCTGGGATCTTTCTAAAGTGAATATGGAAGAGCTTAAAGAATCGAGTTTGTCCATGGTTTTCGGTCAGATGAATGAGCCTCCGGGAGCAAGAGCCCGCGTTGTGTTATCTGCTTTAACCATAGCAGAAAATTTTCGAGATGGCGACGAAAAAACCGGAGGACGCGATATTCTGTTGTTTATTGATAATATTTTTCGCTTTACCCAAGCTGGATCTGAAGTATCTGCGCTGCTTGGACGTATGCCTTCTGCTGTAGGTTATCAGCCTACACTTTCTACGGAAATGGGCGAGATGCAGGAACGAATTACTTCCACAAAACGCGGTTCAATCACTTCGGTACAGGCAATTTATGTTCCTGCCGATGACCTTACAGACCCTGCTCCTGCAACAACATTTTCCCATCTTGATGCTACCACGGTTCTTGACCGTAAAATATCAGAGCTTGGAATTTACCCTGCTGTTAATCCGCTCGACTCAACATCAAGAATTCTTACACCCCAGATTGTGGGCGAAGACCATTATCGCACAGCACAAAGAGTTAAGGAAATTTTACAGCGTTATAAAGAATTACAGGATATCATCGCCATTCTTGGTATGGATGAGCTTTCTGAAGAAGACAAATTGGTCGTTCATCGTGCAAGAAGAGTTCAACGCTTCTTATCACAGCCATTCCATGTTGCAGAAGCTTTTACCGGAATGAAAGGTGTGTTTGTAAGTATTGAAGACACAATCAAAGGCTTTAATATGATTATGGACGGTGAAGTGGATAAATATCCCGAAGCAGCTTTCCACCTCGTGGGAACTATTGAAGATGCTATTGCAAAGGGTGAAAAATTAATCGCTGATGCCAAAAACAAATAATAAATGTTAATAGAAATTGTAAGTCCGGAACGTAAAGTTTTTGAAGGAGAAATAAGGCTGGTGCAAGCTCCTGGTGTGAATGGCTCTTTTGAGTTGCTTAACAATCACGCTCCTATTATATCCACTTTACAGGAGGGTACTGTACGACTTATTACTTCCTCAGAGGATGAAGTTACTTTTGAAATTAACAGCGGAATTCTGGAATGCCTCAATAACAAAGTAATTATTCTGGCAGAATTACGATAATACAAAATAAATTCAGATGAAATATTTTCTTTTTTTAAGCGTGTTTTTTATTTACGGATTTCTTGTGTTTTCTCAGGATAGAATTACTTTTCCCGCGGCTGATAAATTAACGGTAACAGCCGATTTTTATGAAAACGAAAATGTGAAAAATGCACCTTATATTTTATTATTTCATCAGGCAGGATACAGCAGGGGAGAATATAAGGAAACCGCGCAGAAAATGGTTAAACTGGGATTTAACTGCCTTGCTGTTGATTTGCGCTCAGGCGAAGAGGTAAATTTTATCCGCAATGAAACTGCCGCAGAAGCTCAAAAGAAGAATTTACCACAAAATTATATTGACGCCAAAAATGATATCCTCGGAGCTATTGAGTATGCTTACAACAAAAGCCAGAAACAGGTAATTCTTTTTGGAAGTTCTTATTCGGCATCTCTGGTTCTCGTTTTAGCAAAGAATAATCAAAAGGTAAGCGCGGTGGTTGCATTCAGTCCGGGTGAGTATTTCGACAGGGTGCTAAACGTGCAGAGCTCGCTAAAAGGTTATGACAAACCTGTTTTCGCAGCATGTTCAAAACCAGAATTTACTTATCTTGAGGAGTTAATGGTAAATGTTGAAAAAAATAAACTATTATTTCAACCTATGACCGGAAATGGCGAGCATGGCTCAAAAGCCCTATGGAAAGCCAATAAAAATCACAACGAATACTGGATGCAGCTTCTCGGGTTTCTTAAAAAATATGCAAACTGATTGTTGAGGTTACAATTTTATGAATACTTAAATTCCTTACTTTTTTGTTGCAGGTTGCAAGTTGCAGGGTAATTTAGTCTGTCCGCCAAACGTTTTCCGTGCTCGAAACCAACCTGCAACCTGCAACCTGCAACGAACATTAATAAGTTAAATATCTTTGTTGACGTAATAATTTTTTTACTTAGTGTCAGCAAGAAAACTGCCTTTTTTTGCTTGACAGTGCTAGTGGCAGATAAGAAAACGTCAAATACAAGGCTTTCGAAGTCATGAAAACCAAGGAGTTTACTTTTGTAAATGACTGTTTTCATGACGAGAGTAACGCAGTAGTTGGCGTTTTCTTGCTGACACTACTTACAATGCAGGTGCTTTTCCACTAATTTTTTTACTTCTTCATCTTTTCCTTCAAGCTCTTCACGGAGGTTTGTATCGTTGAAAGATTTCAGGTTTTTGCATATAGCATCAATAGCACCTTTCGGGAAAATGCCGTTTGCTTCATATATATCTCTTTTTGCTTCGAGGTATTCTGCAGAGTTGTAACAAGAAACCGGAAGCTGATTGAGAAGGTTCAGTTTTTCTTTAAATTCATCTTTGAAAATATTTCCCGGAACATACAGTTTTTCTGCTTTCTCCAAAGCGTCTTTCATTGAAAGTCCGTGTAGGGAAGCAACAATAAGACCAGCCATTATTAAATATATATCTGCAGAACCATCGGGAACTCTGAATTCATACGTTTGTTTGTTCGAGAAGTCGCGCAGGTCATCTGCTTCAGAAGGGTTTGCATCTTTTACCATATCGCCAACGCCCATCCAGCCCAGAGGTACACGAACCAGAGCAGAACGATTGCGATCGCCCCAGCATACATAAGTTGGTGCTTCCTGATGTGGAACCAGTCTTAAATAGGAGGTTGGTATCGTATTTCCAAATGCTGTAAGCGATGCAGACAGA
The DNA here is from genome assembly GCA_001769125.1 of Bacteroidetes bacterium GWF2_35_48. Lineage (GTDB taxonomy): Bacteria > Bacteroidota > Bacteroidia > Bacteroidales > GWF2-35-48 > GWF2-35-48. The sequence continues at coordinate 86,557 of MEOG01000039.1, forward strand.
TCCATTATTCCTGCAATCATTTTTTTTGCGGTGTCGCTTAATTTGTTGTTTTCAACTAAAACATTTTTACCATTTTTTTCAGCCATCATGTGGAAATGCAGACCACTTCCTGCTTTTCCAACAGTAATTTTTGGCGCAAAGCTTATGATGGCTCCATATTTTTGTCCCAGCATACGTAATATCCATTTTGCTAAAATGAGTTGATCCATGGAGTCTTCAACATTTGTCGGCATGAATTCAATTTCATGTTGCTCATACAAAAAATTATCTTTTGCAAAAGTTCCAACTTCGGAGTGTCCGTATTTAATCAATCCTCCTGATTCTGCAATCAGTTTCATGGCTTCGCATCTTAGATTTGCTAATTTTGTATAAGGCTCTGAACTGTGATAACCTTTTTGATCGGTAGCGGGATAAATATCAGTTGCTTCTTTAATAGCATAATATTCCAACTCACCCATAGCTTTAAAGGTAAAGCCTGTTGTTTTATGAAAATGTTCGTTTGCTTTTTTGAGAATATATCCCGGTGCGCTTTCCAAAGGTTTTCCCTCGTTGTTGTAGAAAGAGCATAAAAAACTTATTGTAGGAACTTCGGCAAATGGGTCGAGAAAAGCAGTTTTAAAGCGAGGGATAACATATAAATCGCTTGATCCCGCATCAATATAAGAAAATAAACTTGATCCGTCAACCCTTTCTCCGCTTGATAAAACAGTATCCAAATGATTATATCCGGAGATAACAAAATTTAACGTTTTTAGCTTGCCATCTTCTGCCACATAACGGAAATTCATCATCTCAATATTGTTATCAACAATATATTTAATAATATCCTGCTTTGTAAATTCTGATGCCGGTTTTTTTAGATATTTTACAAGCTTATTAGGGTTCAGTAAAATTTTATTTTCCTTCATGACCTTGGTTGTTTAGAATTAAAACTTCTAAAATAATTCTTTTTCGATTTATAGCAAAATTTTTACGATTTTGGAATGTACGCAATATATTACTATTTTTGTAGGTTTTCAAAAGAAAGACGATAAATGAAAAGTAACATATTATACCATCGAGGCTGCGCGGTAAATGATATTGATAAGCCGGAGCAGATATCCGTTTCTCCCTGTAATTGTCAAAAACTGGCGGTTCATGACTGGATGGAAGAAACACCAAAGAATTTTTTAACTACAGATATTGTTGAGATACGTTTTAAAAATACCCGAAAAGGATTTTATCATAATGTAAACAAACTGATATTAAAACAAGGAGATGTTTTGGCTGTAGAGGCTTCTCCGGGTCATGATATAGGTGTGGTTTCTTTAACAGGTGAATTGATTCAAAATCAGGCAAGGAAATACAAAGCTAGCATTGTTGTGGCAGATTTGAAAAAAGTGTATCGAAAAGCTAAGCCTGCTGATATTCAAAAATGGGTTGAAGCAATCAGCCTTGAGCATTATACGATGATAAAAACCCGCGAAATTGCAGAAAACTTGAAATTGAATATGAAAATCGGCGATATAGAATATCAGGGCGATGGAACGAAAGCGATTTTTTATTATATTGCTGATGAAAGGGTTGATTTCCGGGAATTGATAAAAATTTTAGCCGATATTTTTAAAATTAAGGTTGAAATGAAGCAAATCGGCGCGCGTCAGGAGGCTGGAAGAATTGGTGGTTTGGGTACTTGTGGCAGGGAGCTTTGCTGTAGCACGTGGATTACGAATTTTATTTCGGTTTCGACAAATGCCGCGCGTGATCAGGAAATATCCCTGAACCCGCAGAAATTAGCCGGTCAATGTGGAAAACTAAAATGCTGTCTTAATTACGAACACGACGCTTACCTTGATATGTTGAAAGATTTTCCGGATACACGCGTAGAGCTTCAAACAATGGAGGGAACGGCATTTTTCCAGAAAACTGATGCCCTGCGAGGTCTGGTATGGTACTCTTTTGATAGAAACAATGCAGTGAACCTGACTCCTGTTCCTATTGAGAGAGTAAAGGCAATTATTGATGCGAATAAGAATAACATTAAAGTGCCGGCATTAATAGATCAGGAAGAGCAGCAAGCAAAAATAGCTTTAAAAAAAGAAGCTCCGGAAATAGGCTTTGAAAATGCAATAGGAAAAGACAGTATTTCCCGGTTCGATGCGGCCAAGAAAAAGAAAAAGAAGAAAAAGAAAAAAATGCCGTATTCTAACAATCAGAAACCTACTCCCAAACAGTAAATTATGCGTAAAAAAAAAGTTTTCGCCTTTATAATGCTTATTTTCTTGGCTGTTTTGCTTATTCAATGTGATAAAAACAGAGTGTTTGAGGAGAATAAAGAAATTCCTGATGGCGTATGGAACAGAGATTACAAGGTTTCTTTTCAGGTTGATATTAAAGACAGTATAACACCGCACAATATTTATGTAAACATCCGTAACAGCGGGAGTTATCCTTATAGAAATATTTATTTGTTTATCACTACTACTTCAAAAGGTATTGTCGTTAAAGATACCTTAGAGTGTTTGCTTGCAGACGAGAAAGGAAAATGGTTTGGAGACGGGCTTGGCGATTTATGGGATCATCAGGTTTCTTTTAAAAAAAATATTCGCTTTCCGCATTCAGGAATATATAATTTTGAATTTGAACAGGCAATGCGCTCTGAAAACCTTCCCATGATTGTGGATGTTGGATTACGGGTTGAGAAGGCAAGGTAGGTGTTGTATTGTAACATCGTTCCACCTGTGCTGAGCGTAGTCGAAGCATGAAACGATGTTACAGTACGGAGCGGGGAGTAAATTATTAATAGGTACAAGTGGCAAAAAATAAATTACAGCGATTTTCTGAAATGGAAACGTTTTCCTGCGTTTTTCAGCCCGATTTGAATACTGCTCTAACGGATTCTTTTCTCTTAAAAGGAAAGTGGAATGAACTTTTTTTTAAGAATACCAACCCCATTGTTTTAGAGCTGGGTTGCGGAAAGGGAGAATACACAATTGGTCTTGCCGAAAAATATCTGGAATGTAATTTTATTGGTGTTGATATCAAGGGCGCAAGAATGTGGAGGGGCGCTAAAACTGCAACAGAAAAAAAAATGCCTAATGTTGCATTTCTTCGCACCCGCATAGAATTAATTTATGCTTTTTTTGCATCAAACGAAGTGAGTGAAATATGGCTCACGTTTCCCGACCCACAGGCAAACCGGAAAAAACGTATTTCAAAACGCTTATCTTCATCTAAATTTCTTAACAGTTATAAAAGTTTTCTTGTTAAAGATGCCACAATTCATTTAAAGACAGACAGCGATATTCTGTATGCTTATACAGCAGCCCTTGTTGAGAAAAATAATCTTACGGTACTTGTTAATACATCCGATTTATATAAATCAGGAATAACAGACGATATTCTTTCAATCCGTACACACTACGAAGCTTTGTTTATGGCTAAAGGACAAAATATCAAATACCTTAAATTTGTGTTGCCCGATCAGGAAATCGTTGAACCCGACGAAGAGTTTGTGGAGAAAGAAGGACTAAAAATTATCGAATAACAAAGATTGGACCCGAACGCTGTTTAAACGCTCCTTTAATGTCTTTATATTGTACCGTCCATGTGTAAGTATCCATTTTAGCAACAGTAGATTTTTTTCCTTTCACGCTACCGTCCCAGGGTTCGCTGTATTGTCCGCCTGTAGCTGTTTCATGTAATTTTGTTGTTTGAAAAATCACTTCTCCCCAGCGATCATAAATTAGCAATATGAAATTATTTGGGTCAATTCCATACCCATAAACGCTGAAATATTCGTTGATGTCGTTATGGTCGGGAGAGAAGGATGTAGGCGCATAAAATGTAAATTCATCTCTGATTTTGATTGGTGCAGAGGAAGTATCTTTACACCCGAAGATATTCATCACGTAAAGGTAAATAATATAATCTCCCACAAGTTGGTAAATGTGAGAGGGATTTTCAGTGCTGGAGCTGTCTCCATCTCCGAATGCCCATATACTCATCGTTTCAGAACTTGAGTAATTGTGAAAAGATACAAGAGAATTCGCAATACTTGGAGCAATCGGGTCAAAAGCAAAACGTGATTCCGGTTTCGGATATGCATTAATCAGGTCGTTTATCTGGATTCCTTGAGAACAACCTTCGGGGGTAGTTACGGAAAGGCTAATGTCGTAAACACCTTCATTTTTAAATGTATATGTTGGATTTTTATTAAAAGAAAGCGCATCTTGCTCACCAAAGCTCCAGTGATAATTTTGGCATTCAGGGATTGTTGTTCCCGTAAAATTTACAGTTAGCGGTATGCAGCCAGAGTAAATATCTGCTTCGATAATAATGGTGGGAACCGTGAGCGTGTGTATTGTAATAGTATCGTATGCTTTTGTGCCGCAAGTATCCTGAGCTATAAAAATCCAGTCACCTGTGTTGTTTGGTATAACAATATGGGGCGAGAAAATTTCTTCCATATTGCTGTTTAAAAAAGTATAGGGTTCACCAACACCGCCGCTTATTTGCGCATAAACCTGTGTAGATGTGCCGGCGCAAATAGAGTCGTTGGTAGTGAAAACAGAAAGCGATACCAGTGGATGCGTGTGCATACTCGAAGTTATGTTGTTTGAAATACAACCATTAGCATCTTTTACATAAATGGTAAAAATGGTATCGTGCATTGAACTTACTGTATTTATTGATAATCCAGGCATACCGTTCCAGTAAAAAGTATAAGGAGTAACCCCTCCATTTGCGCTGGCTGATAATTGTGTAGGTTTTCCGGGACAAACCAATGTGTCTTGAGAACCCGTTAATAAAAGGGGCTCGGGCTGATATATAATAAAAGTATCTGAAACTGAGCAATTGAAAGTGTCTCGGACAGATACAAAATAAGTACCAGCTGGCACATTTAATAAATCTTCTGTTGTTGCAGTAGTGTTCCAGAAATAGGAATATCCGGGAGTACCCCCTGAAACCGTCAGGTTGATATTTCCTGTTGAATCTCCATTGCATAATGCATTTGAAACAAGTACTCCTGTAAGTATGGGTTGTTGCAATACTGTTATTTGTATTGTATCATAGTCGCTGATGTTGCAACTGTCTGTCGCCATAAAAATTAAATTCTGTGTTACTACCGGATTAATAGTGTAGGGAGAAGTTATTTCCTGATTGTTGTAAAATAAAGTGTAAGCTCCAAGATATCCTCCGGTAATGGAAGAAATAAGCTGTGTGGAATTTCCAATGCAAACAGAATCATTCGAGGCGGACATTGTGAGATTAACAGAAGGTATCGTCAGCACATTAATATTCAGGATATCGGAGTTACAACCATTAACATCTTTCCCGTAAACAGAGATTGTTGTGTCTGAAATTGCTGTAATATTAAAGTTGCTCAACCCTTGTGAATTGTTCCAGTAATAAAGATAGGGGGCTACTCCACCATTTGTATTAGCCCATAATGCCACCGATGTGTTTTTACACACCAAAGTATCGTTGGAACAGGTAATCGAGAGAGGTGGGGGCTGTAATATTGTAAATGTATCTGTATCTGTACAATTGAAAATATCTCTTACCTGCACAACATAAATTCCGGCTGTAGTATTTATAAGATCTTCTGTTGTATCGGTTGAGCTCCATGAAAACGTATAATCCGGCGTGCCTCCGCTTACACTTACATCAATAGCTCCTGTTGAGTCTCCATTACATAAGACATTTGTAATTAAGGCACCCGTAATTGCAGGTACGGGCAGCGCATAAATGGTAATTGAAGAGGATGCCGATATATTACATGAATCAATTGCTGTAAAAACAAGATTCGTTGTAGATAAAGGAGTAATCGTGTAAGGTGAACTCACAGGCTGATTATCCTGATATAAAGAATATGAACCATTATAATTTCCAGAAACAGAAGCAATAATTTGAGTCGCTTCTCCTATACAGACAGAGTCGTTTGGAGTATACAAAGACAGGTTGATGGAAGGAACAGTATTAATAATAGTAGATATTGTATCTGAACTGCAATTATTATTGTCAATTGCATGAATGTAAAACGTAGTATCAGTTGCCGGAGTAATTGTAAGAGAACTCATCCCTGATGTATTGTTCCAGAAATAATTAAAAGCAGGTACTCCACCGGTAGCAATAGCGTTAAGCGTAACCGTTGAGTTTTTACAGATTAATAAATCGGGTGTACTGTTAATAACAATAGGGGGTGGTTGTGTAATTGTCATAGTGTCTGAATCGGAACACATAAATAAATCTCTAACAAGAACAAAATAGATTCCTGCAGTAACATTTGTCAAATCTTGTGTATTAGCACCGTTATTCCACAAGTAGGTGTACCCGGGACTTCCACCTGAAGTGCTGATGTCAACGCCACCTGTCGCAGAGCCGTAACATAGCGCATTTGTAACCGAAATTCCTGATATTGAAGGAACCGGGAGAACAACAATTTTCATTGTATCATACGAATTCAAATTGCAGGTATCTTTTGCCATAAAAATCCAGTCAAATGTATTATTGGGCGTTATGGTGTAAGGAGACGTAACAACAATGTTATCGTGATAAAGCGTATAAGGACCATTGTACCCGCCTGTAAGTGTTGCTGTAATCTGTGTGGAACCGCCAAGACAAACAGAGTCATTCGGAGAGCTTAACGATAAATTTATTTGAGGAACAATATTTACCAGAGAGCTGATAGTATCAGAAGTACAATTATTATTGTCTTTTACATAGATGAAAAAGACAGTATCAGCAGTAGCAGCAAGAGTCATGGAATTGAATCCGGGCTGATTGTTCCAGAAATAATTGTAGCCCGGAGTACCGCCATTTACCGAAGTTGATATAGTAACAAATGAGTTTTTACAAACAAGTATATCTGGGGAGCTTGTAAGAAGTATTGGAGGAGGCTCATAAATCGTCATTGTGTCAATATCTGAACAATTGTATATATCTTTTACAAGAATGTTATATGTGCCTGCCGGAACATTTGTAATATCTTCTGTTATCATTCCGTTATTCCAGAAATAAAAGTATCCCGGAGTACCACCTGCTACGCTAATGTCAATTGCTCCCGTGGATGCCCCATTGCACAAAACATTTGTAACAGAAGAGCCCGTAATTGCCGGTACAGGTAGTACCCAGACTTTAACAGAATCTGTCGAACTGAAATTACAGGTGTCTTTTGCCGTAAAAATCCATGTCAGCGTTAAATTGGGATTAATGGGATACGGCGATGTTACTTCTTCGTTTTCATAAAACAGAGTGAAAGAGCCGTTGTAGCCACCAACAGAACTAGCTGTAATTTCTGTAGAAGTTCCTATACATAGCGAATCATTGGGTACGGTAAGTTGCAAATCAATTACGGGTGCTATGGTTACAACTGTAGTTACAGAGTCAGAAACACAATTATTAACATCCGTAAAATAGATGTAGATAATCGTATCATTTTGTGGAGATATTGTTAATGTATTTATCCCTGGATTTCCGTTCCAGTAATAGCTGTAAGGACTAACACCTCCCGATGCATTTGCGGTAATGGTTGTTGATGTATTTTTACATATATACAGATCTGGCGAACTTGTTAATACCATCGGTGTGGGCTGTGTTATGGTTGCCGAATCGAAAACATTGCAATTATTGGCATCGCGTACTTCTATAATGTATGTACCTGCCGAAACATTAACCAGATCTTGCGTCGTTTCTGTATTACTCCAGAAATATGAATAGGGAGCTGTTCCTCCTGCTGGTGTAATATCTATTGCTCCCGTAAATGCTCCATTGCAAACAACGTCTGTTATATCAATGTCTGTAATTACCGGTACAGGTAATGCATATATTCTTATCGTATCCCAGGCTTTGGTATTGCAACTGTCTTTCGCCATATATATCCAATCCTGTGTAGCAATAGGAGTAATAGTAATAGGGAAAGTTACCGGCTGGTTGTTATAGAAAAGTCCTATTTGATTGTTTACTCCTCCGGACACAATGGCATTTAATTGAGTGCTGCCTCCAAGGCAAACCGAATCATTGGGCGTTGTTACAGATAAAGTCAGAGCCGGCGATGTATAAATTCGTGTTGTTAGGGTGTCAGAAACACATCCGTTATTATCAACAACATGAACATTTAAAATTGTATCATTTCCCGGTGTAATGGTCAATATTTCAAGTCCTGATGTGCTGTTCCAAAAGTAATTATAAGGGGTAACTCCTCCTATAACATAAGCATGCATAACAGCTTGTGTGTTTTTACATATTGACGTATCGGGAGAACAGGTCAAAAGTAGCTCTGGTGGCTGTGTTATGTAAACAGTATCTTTAGCAATGCAGTTGTTAATATCTCTTACTTCTACAACATAAATTCCTGCTGTAAGATTTGTCAAATCTTCTGTATAATCTGTTGTGCTCCATATAACCGAATAAGGAGAAAGGCCACCTGTAATTGTCATGTCGGCTGCGCCTGTGGCGTTTCCATAACAGAGAACATTCGTAACCTCTACTGGGTTGTGTAATTGCGGAGGTTGGGAAATAATAGTATCTGCAAAAGTGGTGCATCCGTGCGCATCTGTTATTGTAACAGAATAACTGCCGGCCGATACATTATAAAGGTCAATATACGTTGAATTATTACTCCAAAAATAAGTGTAAGGCAGCACACCTCCGCTGACAATGAGGTTAGCAAATCCTATTGTATCTCCATAGCAGGGAACTCCATACCCATTATAATTAGAAATATATGTAATATCAGAAGTAAAAGGTGGCGGGTCTGCTATTACACGTGTGATAACCGCAGTACAGAAATTAGCATCCGTTACGGTTAATGTGTAAACTCCCGGTTCAAGATTGCTAATATTATTTGTGGATTGACCTGATGACCATAAGTAAGCGTAAGGAGGAACGCCTCCTGAAACGATTGTGCTGATAGCTCCATCTTCTGATCCGTAGCAGCTTATTTCCTGAACATTGGCGTAAATGGTTGTAGGCGTTGGTTGGGTTACAGAGAAAGATTGGCTTGTATTGCACCCATTCGCATCGTATACAGAAACCGAATAGCTACCCGCTTCAATAAAAATAGCGTCTTCACTTATTGACCCGTTTGACCACCCATACAGGAAGGGGCTTGTACCGCCTGAAACCGTTATGTCTATCTGCCCGGTTGTTTGCCCAAAACATAAAATATTGCTTGTCGTTCCGCTTATTTGAAGTAAATCTGGCTGTAGAACTGTTATTGTAGTTTCAGCGAGACAGCCATTGTTATCTGTAATTGTAACAGTTTGCAAACCAGGACTTAATGCTGTAACAGAAGAAGTAAATTGTCCCGACGACCATGAATACAAGTAGGGCGGTGTTCCGCTTATTCCCGAAACAGAAATGGAACCATTAGAAATTCCATAACAGGTGCAGTGATTAACATAGTTAATATTTGCTGTAACAGCAATCGGTTCGTCAATTGTTACGGATTTAATTAATTCACAGTCATTCGTATCTTTGATCGTAATAGTGTATGTTCCCTGAGTAAGATTAAGTATGGATGCATTGGTTGAAGAATTAGACCAAATGTATGTGTAGGGCGGAGTTCCTCCTGATGCTGTAACGGAGGCATTTCCATCATTTAAACCGTAACAGCTGATATTTCCTGAACTTACCAACGCTGTCAGTTCTGTTGATTCCGTTATTGTAACAACAGCAGAGCCGGCGCAATTAAGAGCATCTGTTACAACAACCGTATAGGTTCCGGCAGCAAGCCCTGTAGCTGTTTCGGTTGTTTGATTCTGTGGGTCGCTCCAAAGGTAGGTATGAGGAGGAACACCTGCCATTGTTAGTAAAGCTGTGGCTGAACCATCACTTCCTCCAAAACAGGAAACCATTTCAAAGCTGCTTATGCCAACATAAGGTGGTCCTTCATTATTTACAGCAATGTCAAAAATCTGCGAGCAACCAGCAAAATCAGTTACGGTTACAGTGTATAGGCCTGTACCTAAATTTGTAGCGGTTTGCGTAGTTTGAAAGGCCGAATCGTTCCACAAATAGGTGTAAGGGGGAACTCCTCCCGATGGACTTATTGTTGCAGAGCCTTCTGTGGTTTGGCATGGAGTAATGGTTGAAGTTAATGTGGCATTAATCTGAGTTGGTTCATAAATAGATACCGATAAAACATCCATACACCCTGCGGCATCTGAAACAGTAATGGTGTAAAAACCTCCGTTCAGATTATTGTTGCCAGGGGTAGTTGCGCCATTCGACCATAAATACTGAATAGGGGGCGTTCCTGAAAGACCCGAAGCCAGTGCGTATCCATCATTTGCGCCGAAACATGAAACATCAAGTGAGTCTGCCATTGTTGCCTGATAAACAAACAGCGTAATATGAATATCGTCTGTATCAGCGGGACAGCTTCCGTTTCCAGTAGAAATCAAAGAAAGCGTAAATCCACCGTTTGCCATTTCTGAAGCAGAGGGCGTATAGCTACAGTTAAGGGAGTTAGCTGATGGGTTAAATGTTCCTGATCCTCCTGTCCAGCTTGCTCCTGATGCACCAGCTACAGTTCCGTTAAGCATTACAGGTATGCTGTTTGTACAAACCATTTGATCTACACCGGCATTTACAGAAATAGGAACAGCAAAATAGCTTACAGTTATAACATCTGATGCCGCGGGACAATCAGTACCGTCAATCAGTGTAACAGAATAGGTCCCTACTCCAACTGTAATGCTTGTTGTAGTATCTCCGGTACTCCAGATATAAGAATATGGAGGATAACCGCCAGAGCCAAATGCATTAAGTGTAATACTGTTGTTTCCATAGCAAATTACAGGAGTATCGGGATTGATTGTAACTGCGAGAACAGGGTTATAATTTATACGAACCGTATCACAAATTGAAAAACCTATATTGCATGAGCCCAGAGCAGATCCGCAAACCTGATAATCAATATAGGGAGGATAACTGGGCTGACCAGTAGCATTTGCTGTTTCGCAAGCTGTTGTGCAACTTAGGGTATAATTGTATTGACCGAATGTGCCGGGGTAAATAGAATTATACTGTAAAGTAGAAATATCAAACCCTGAGGTAGAAATGGATCCCGAACATCCGTCGTTTAAAATAATATCTCCCGAAATGGAAGGACCCGGGACAGAAGTAATAGAATAAGTGTTATTGTTTCCACCCGGTTTGCAGAAAATAATTGTATGAGGTCCTTGTCCGTCTAGACAAACTGCAACGCCGGCAGGGTAAGTGGTGGGGTCACATTCGGTACCATTAGGATTCATTAGTTGCCATTCAAGGTTTTGTGGCATGGCGCCATCAACAACATTAAAAATAATCCCGGAAGCTTCATCATCGAGTGTAACAATAAATTTTACACAAGAATTTGGAGGGTGGCTGTATCCGCAGCAGGAACCATCGCGCATGATATTGGGTTGCGTCCAGATACTGTCAGCGTTATCATTAAGATCTACAACATAAACAGGAACAGTGGAATCACAAGGTCCAAATTGTGAATACACAAATGATGTTGTTAGTAAAAATAATATGATGCAAAATGCCTTAAACCTGTTCATTTTAATAATTTGGACTTCTGGGCTAATAAAAGACGTAGTTTTTGAAATAAGGTTGCCATTTTTAATACACTTCCGGAACAAAATTCTGCTCTGATATAGGAGGCCGAACATATCCCTGATCTTCTTTTCTCTTGGGAAGTTTAATGGGTTTTGGCGTAAGGTCTTCGTAGAGTATTGTGCTCAATAAATGTTTTATGCAGTTTAAGCGCGCACGTTTTTTATCATCAGCATGAACAACCCACCAAGGCGATTGTTTCGTGTCGGTATGCGCGAACATTTCATCTTTTGCTTTTGAGTATTCTATCCATTTTGTGTGCGACTCTACATCCATTGGACTTAACTTCCAACGTTTTGTCGGGTCGTTATTTCTTTCCTGAAACCGTTTTTCCTGTTCAATATCGCTGACAGAAAACCAGTATTTGATAAGAATAATTCCTGAACGAAGCAGCATTCGTTCAAATTCCGGGCAAGCCCGCATGAATTCTGTGTATTCTTCGTTTGTACAAAAACCCATAACTTTTTCTACGCCTGCGCGGTTATACCAGCTTCTGTCAAATAACACCATTTCTCCTCCAGCAGGTAAATACTGCACATAGCGCTGAAAGTACCATTGCGATTTTTCTCTTTCTGTTGGCACACCCAGAGCAACAACTCTGCAAGACCTTGGGTTCAGGCTTTCTGTAATTCGTTTGATAGCACCCCCTTTTCCTGCGGCATCGCGACCCTCAAAAAGAACAACTACTTTGAGTTTTTTTTCTTTTATCCACTCAAGTAATTTGACAAGTTCAATCTCAAGTGTTAAAAGTTCTTTTTCGTAAAATTTTTTATCAAGAGGCTCTTTATTACTTGCAGCAGCTTCGTAATGAACTTTATGTTTTTCCTCTTTTTTCTTTTTGTTTTTTTCTTGTTTTTTCATGATTGTCATTTTATATTTTTTTTCATGATATTTTGTGTTCGCCTTGCGAATTGTGATTTCGTGGCAAAGAAAATACTTTTCAGATAGGACTCATTTTTAAAATCTCAATCCTATTAATAAAATATCATCTATCTGCTCATTATCTCCTTTCCATTCGTTGTGTACTTGTAATAATTTTTCTTTTTGTTCGCACATTGGTAAATTTTGAACATCAAGAAGTGATTGTCTGAAATAAGCATGCGACATTTTTTTGCATTTTGGTCCTCCAAACTGATCTGCAAATCCATCTGAGAAAATATATACCGTGTCTCCTTTTTCAATTTTCAGTTCGTGGTTTTTAAATGGTATATTTTCAGAAATAAAAATTCCAATTGGCATACGATCTCCTTTTATTTCATGTACTATCGTCCCATGGGACGATGCTGCCATGGACGATGGTACATGATATAAAGGATTAAATGCACCTGCAAAATTTAATTTGCCGATATTTTTGTTGATTACGCAAAGCGCAACATCCATCCCGTCTTTGCTTTCGCCTTCTTTACCGGTTTGATGCAATGATTTGATAACATTATCTCTGAGCTGATTTAAAATTTCATTTGCTGGTAAAATAGCTCCGGGCTCAGGATCAGGCATTCTTGAAACAATTTCATTAAGGAGCGCGATGCCAAGCATGCTCATGAATGCGCCGGGAACGCCATGTCCGGTGCAGTCTGCCGCAATTACAATAATATTGTCTCCCTTTTTACCCATCCAGTAAAAATCTCCGCTCACAATATTTCTTGGTAAAAACAGAATGAAATTTTCAGGAAGCATAGACATTATGCCTTCTTCTGGTCGCATTAATGCTTTTTGAATATATTGCGCATAGTATATGCTATCGGTAATTTCCTGTTTTTGTAATATAATTTGATCGCGCTGTGCTTCAATTTCATCGCGTTGTGATGTAATTTCTTCTTTTTGTTGATTTAATTCTTCGTTTTTCTCAGATATTTCAAAATTTGCATGTTCCAGTGCCTGATTTTTCTTTTCTATTTCATCGCGTTGTTTCTTCTTCTGCTTATATCCTCTGTAGAGCACTGCCGCTAATATCAATACGAGGAAAAAGCCAATAAAAAATGTATATTTTAACAAGCGTTGAAAATTCATATCTGCTTCAATTCTACTCAGCTCTGCATTTTTCTCTGTAATTTCAAGCTCTTTTTTAATACGAATTGTTTGTGCGTATAGTTTTTGACGGGCAACTTCTTCTTTGAGCATTGTAATTTCTTCGGTTTTACGAAGGCTTTCTGCTTCAAATTTAAAGTGCATTTCTGAAAACTGACGACCGACGCTTACAGGAGCAAAGGCTTTGTAATTTACAGCATTTTTATAACTATCGTAGGAGGCCTGACAATCTTTTTGCAGATTGTACAAATCAGAAAGCGCAATGTAAACACTATACAGCAGGTCGTTAAAATTTTTATTTTTTGAAATTTTTATACTCTTGGTGTAATAATCTTTTGCTTTACTTGCATTGTTAAGCTTTTGATAAACATTTCCTATGTTAAATAAAGAAATGGCAATTCCTTTTTGATAATCAATTTTTTCTTTCAGGTTGAGCGATTTTTCGTAGAAATCAAGGGCTTCTTTATATTTACTCCAGTCGAAGTTTATATTTCCCATGTTGTTTAAAGCAATAGACATTTCTTTTTCGTAACCGGATTTTTCATCCATTTTATAAGCCTTTTCGTAGTATTCCATTGCTTTCTGATAGTTGCGCAATTGATAATACATCACTCCCAGATTGTTGAAGGAGGCTGCAATATCTTTATCGTTTTTCAGAGTTTTATCAATTTCAAGCGATTTTTCAAAATACTCAGCTGCTTTGGCAAAGTCTTTTTGTTCGTAGTATACATTTCCAACGCGGTATAAGACTTTTGACTCTCCCGGTTTATCTACAATATCCTGTTTGATTTTAAGCGATTTGTTGAAGAATTTCAGCGCTTCATCGAGCCTATATGTATTCAGATATATAACACCCATATTCATCAAAGCAACAGAGACGCCCATTTTATCACCGGAAGCTTCTTTTTGTTCAAGCGTCTGTTCATAATAATCAAGCGCGTTGTTTGTTTCTCCGTTGTCGTAATACAATTCTGCAAGGTCGCTGTATGCAAGAGCTAAAGAGGCTTTATCTCCCGATGCTGCAATTTTACTTATTTCTGCAAGAGAAGAATCTATTTTTTGCTGAGCAGAACGCGTATCTTCTTTTATTTGTCGGGTTTCTTGTGCATCCTTATTTTCAGGAAGATCATTTTTATTTTCCTCTGCATTATTGTTTTCTGTTGTTGTAAGCTGCTCTTGTTTGTTTTCGTTTATGGGGTTGTTTTGTGCAATATCTTTTTTTGAATCCTGTTCTTTTTTATTTTCTGTTTCTGTTGCTTTAGCTTCTGCAAGTTCTTTTTGTTTTTTAGCTTCTTCTTCTGCCTTATTTTTAGCTTTTAACTCCTCATCCTCTTTTTTCTTTTTATCAGCATTTTTTTTGTCATCCTGCGTGTTTTGTGCCAGTGCTGTTCCGTTCTTACATTTCTCAACTTGCCCCGTTACATACCCATCGCCGGGTTTTAGTTTTAGTGCTTTTTTATAGGCTTTAAGAGCATTGTCTATGTATTTTGCAGTAAGCGCATCGTCTCCGTCTTTTTTAAACTTTTGAAAAGCTTGTTCTTTTGTCATTTTCTTTTCAACTTCTGCAATTCTTTTTAAAGTAACTTTATCATCAGCATAATATTCAAGTGCTTTGAGATAACAAAGTAATGCTTCTTCGTATTGTTTTTTTTTAAAGAACTCATATCCATTTTGATTATTACGATAGACACCTTTTTGTTTTATATCAACAAGCTGAGCTTTTATTTTTTCAAGTACGGGCTCCATTATTTCGTCGTATTTCCTATCGGTATCGAATTGTCCTTCGTCCTTTATAAATCTGAATTTAATGGAAGGTTTATTTTGAATGGGAGTAATATTGAGTCCTTCAATATACCGGAACATGTCAACATCAAGGTCGGCGGCATCTGTAGTACCTGCTTTAATTTCTTCATCACGTGCATTGGTATTAACAAAAACTAATTGCGATACATAGTCTTCTTTTTTAAATTCAATAAGAAATTGTTTTTTTAATTCCAGATTTAAAACGACTGTACCAGCATTTACTTTGTGGGTTTTGATAAGTTTTCCTTTTGCCATTTGCATGTCCGATTCATATAAAACAGCGCTAACATTGTCGAGTTTTGTTTTTCCGTCTTTTACAGATACGGTAAGTTTCAGCTCTTTCCCTTTTTGAAAAGATAATATGAAAAAGCTGATGAAAACAAGAATAGAAATTTTTACAGACAGGCGTATAGTTTTTCGAAGCATGGTTATTATTTTAATTGGTTTTGTTGTTAAATTGTAATTTTTCAAGAAATATTTTAAAAATCTATTTGGTATTATATGTTAAAATATTCTGTAAGCGTATGATATTCTCATTTTTGTTGCAGGTTGCAGGTTGCATGGTAATTGAGCCTGCCTGCCACGCTTTGCGGTGGTCGAAATTAACCTGCAACCTGCAACTTCCACCTTAAAGGTAAAGAATTTAAGTAATTTGAGAACAAACCCAAATATATATTATTATTTTATCTGATAACAGAGGTGTTACATTGCGATGCGTTGAGCCTGCCGAAACGAGCTTGCCAAAATATTCTCTAAATCAACGATATAAACAGAAAAAACAAGACCAGAAAATCGATCCTGCAAATAAAGTTTAAAAGTAAAATTTTTTCCTTAATCTACAAAAACCGGATGCTATTTAGTGTTAGCAAGAAAACCTTTGTTTTTTGCTTGACAGTGTGAGTGCTTGATAAGAAAAGGTCAAGTTCAAGGCTTTCGAAGGCCTGAAAATCAGGAGTGTACTAATGTACATGACTGTTTTTCAGGTCGAGAGTAACGCAGAAATTGACGTTTTCTTGCAAGCGCTATTTATTTGTAAACCTTGAGCCTTTATGATAAGGTAATTTTTGCCACTAAAGCACTATTCTCTTTAGGCGAGACAGGTTAGTGATAAGGTTGATTTTTTTTTTACGGAGCGAATCCCACTTTTAAACAGAAACAACCTCTTTTACTTCCGGAATTTCTTTTTTCAGAAATTGTTCAACACCGAGTTTTAATGTTTGAATACTGTGCGGGCAACAACCACATGCGCCCAGTAGTTTAACTTTTACGGTAAGATCTTCGGTAATATCCACTAAAGAAATATCACCACCATCAGCTTGTAAATAGGGACGTACATTTTCTAAAGTTGTCTTGATTTTTTCGGCTAAAGCATCAAATTTTTCTTTTTCCATTTTAGATTTTTATTAAAGTTTATTTTTCAACACAATGATTTGAAGACAACAAAGATAGATTAAATTTTCGAATTGAATATATTTAACTGATTTTACAAAATATAAAAATCGGTAGAAGTTCAATAGTGCAACAATGGATGTTCAATAGATGCACAATAGAATTTCTATTGTATTTCTATTGTATTCCAATTGGATTCCTATTATATTATCTATTGAACATATCAGTGCATGTAATTTTTATATTTTATACAACATAAAAATAAATAAATAAAAATATTTTTTATTTCGTAAATTGCAGAGGGTTTAAGAAACATTAATTGTTAACTAATAAATTATTAAAATGGAAGGAAATTTTACACTCAGCATTATTAAGCCACGCGCTGTTCAGAAAGGTTTTATCATCCCTATTTTAGAAAAATGTCATGAGGCTGGTTTCAGAATTTCAGCAATGAAGCTAGTGCAGTTAACAAAAAAACAAGTTGCTGGTTTTTACAAAGAACACGAGGGAAAGTCTTTTTTTGAAAGTCTTGTAGAGTTTATGTCTTCAGATAGAGTTGTGGTTATTTTATTTGAAAAGGATAATGCAGTAGCTGATTTTCGAAAGTTAATTGGAGCCACAGATCCTTCTGAAGCTGCACCAGGAACTATTCGTAACTTATACGCTGAGTCTAAGGAGAAAAATGCTGTACATGGCTCAGACAGTGATGAAAGCGCATTACGAGAGTCCGATTTCTTTTTCTCAAAAATGGAAAGATTTTAGAAAATTTCTGTTAGTTAATCGGGTTTATTACAGTGATTTTTTGTTACAGGTTGCAAGTTGGGATCAACCTGCAACCTGCAACTTGCAACAAATTTTACAAATTTTAAATATTTCATGAACATACTAATTACCGGAGCCAGCAGAGGCATTGGCTTTCATACTGCCATTGCGTTTTGTAGGCAAAAAACAGACAGGCTAATTTTAGTTGCCAGAAACAGCCAGAAATTAGCATCTTTAAAACAAGAATGTAAAAAAATTAATCCTCATGTTACTATTCTTACCGTCCCTTTTGATATTGAAAATCTCTTGTCCGGAGATGTGCAGTTTCTTAAGCTAATTAATGATTTTACAGACTCTATTGATATATTAATCAACAACGCCGGACTGCTAGAATCTAAACAATTTGAGCTTTTTTCATCTGAAAGTGCGCAAAAAATATTTAATGTGAATTTTTTTGCGCCAGCGCAATTAATAAGACAATTACTGCCCCTCTTGAAGAAATCGAGCAACGCGCATGTTGTAAATATTAGCAGTATGGGCGGTTTTCAGGGCTCTGTAAAGTTTCCGGGGCTTTCGTATTACAGCGCAAGTAAGGCTGCATTGGCGAATCTTACAGAATGTCTTGCCGAAGAGTATAAAGAAACTGCTATTAAATTTAATTGCCTTGCACTTGGAGCCGTGCAAACCGAAATGCTTTCAGAAGCTTTTCCCGGCTATCATGCACCTATAGAACCTGACGCAATGGCTGATTTTATAGCTGAATTCGCATCAAACGGACAAAGGTTTTTCAATGGAAAAATAATTCCGGTTGCTTTATCTACGCCTTAGATTTGTTTTTGGTGGCTTCGACTTCGTTCAGCCACCTAGGAGTCCATACGGTGGTTCGTTTGTCTATTCAGAGATTATCCGGTGGTTGAGCGAAGCCGAAGCCACCGTCTTTCCAAAACAGGCACGCTATTTGCCTTTAGGTTTTCGTTATCCTAAAACCTACAATTATGAAAACCCTGCTTGTAATAATTCTTTTATTGTTTTTGGGTTCGTTTAAAAATCCAGACAATACCGAAATCGCTTTTCCATCTGCATTTAAAGCCGGAGAAAAGCTTAAATACCGTCTGCATTACGGTTTTATTGAAGGTGGTCATGCTTATCTTTCTTTAGAAGAAAAACAACTGAACGGGCAGAAAGTTTTGCACGCGAAAGCTCTGGCAAAAACATCGGGTCTAACAGACAAACTTTTTAAAGTCAGAGATTTGTATGAATGTTATCTAGACCCCGAAACCTGTACTCCCATAAAATCTATCCGTAATGTTAATGAAGGCAAATATAAATTTTATAACGAGGTTGAATATAATGTTGCAGATAATAAAGCTGTAAGCCAGAAAACAGGAGAGCACATTGTTCCCGATAATATTCAGGATATTGTTTCTTCGTTTTATTATGCCAGAAATTCTCTTTTTAAAGATTTGAAAAAAGGTCAGGTTTTAACCATAAACACTTTTTTCGACGATAAAATATATCCCCTGAAAATTCGCTTCAATGGTCATGAAACCTTAAAAACTCCTTTCGGAAAAATTAAATGTCTGAAATTTTCTCCCGAAGTAGAACCGGGGCGGGTTTTCGATACCAAAGACGATCTGGAAGTGTGGATTTCTAATGATAAAAATTTCATACCCGTGCTTATACGCTTAAATCTGATTGTCGGCTCTGTTAAATGTGAGCTGATTGATTATGAAGGTCTGCTTGTAAAATTGCATCATTAGAAAAAATGAAAGCATTTTTGGTTTTTCAGTAATTTATTTTTATTTTTGAAACACTAAATTACTGAAAACAATCTGAATATGTTACCACGGGCATTGCTTTTACTATTGATTCCTGTTTGTATCTTTCTTTACTCATGTAAAAAATGGGAAAATCCATTTACTGTAGACACCCGAGTGCTTTTTAATATCGAAACATGTGAAATTTGGTCACCAACCTCTGATTTATTGTCAATTTGTCATGTAAATGATAAATATTTATTTCATTTGGGATATACAGACCGAAAACCCGCACAGGCATCACCGAATGGTAAAATTGCCTTTTATACTTATCTTGATACATTACGTTCTGTAAGCCTTGTTAATGCTCAAAAAAAGACATATCCTGTTTTTAATATTGATAAATTTACTATTAATCGAGATGGGTCAAAAATTTTATTTGTCAAAAACAAAATGGATCTGAATATTCTTGATGTTTCGTCAGGAGATACAACCCACCTATATTCAACAACACCAATTGGTTTAATTGCTTCTTATATTCAGGGAATTGCTTTTGCAAATAATTCAAACCGCTTGCTTTTTGTAATTTGGGATGCAGATGCTGTTGGATATAAAATAATTACGATGGATGCAGATGGAAGTAACATTATTATTAGTGTTGCCTATCAGAATGTATCAAAGAAAATAGAATATCCCGCCTTTAGTTCAAGTGATGCGTTTATTTATTATTTAATGAATTCTGTTATATATTCTATACCTGCAACTGGAGGAACGCCTTCACGCATTGACTGGAAAAATGCAAAATCTGAAAATAAAATGCCTACAGGTTTGCATAGTGCCTGTTTTGTTCCTCATGTAAATAAAATATTTTTGTTTTATAGGGGGGCGAATATAGGCGCATTATTGGTAGATCCTACAAGTACCGGTTATAATGCTGATATTTGTTATATTTTCGATCAGTCTAATGAGTGCAAGATAAGTAGTAATGGGAAGCTTGGCGTTTGTACCCATGAGTTTGGATCTGACAGAAAAAAGAAAACTGACACGAAAAATTTATGGGTTTTTCCTTTTTCAGATGAAGATGATCACACATACCGCTTGCTTGTTTCTGGTCAGAATTGTACGAATATTAGTTTTGTACCCGATAATTTTTAATTTCATACGAGAAAAATTATTTTCATATTGCTAATAATACTGAATGCAAATATTTTGTTTGCCCAGTATAACACTGCAGAAGATATTTATATCAATTCTGTATATTACTTCAATCGGTTACATATTATGCGAACAAGTTATGACAGGTGGAGTAACTTGTATGCAGAATTCAAACCAGGGGTTAGACCGGGTGGCGATTTAAAAAGTGTTTTTTCAGCAGTAATTGATGCAAATATTTTTTCTAAGGACAGGGATAAAAGATTTGTTAGCCCACAAACTTTTGGTTTAGCAGGTGGTAATAAAATTATTAAAAATACTTTAGGCATTTACGCCCTTTTTCACACCAGTGATCTTATAAATCTTACAACCTGGGATAAGGAACTTTGGTCAGCAGGTTCTTTTAGTGCTTTCTCACTCGGACTCAATGCCGATTTCTATTATTTTTCTCTACAATATGATATTTCGCGGGTAAATAAGAATAACTGGTTTCATTATACGAAAGCATACTCTAGAATGATAAGGTCGCATATAGGTATTAGTTTTAGTAATTATGAAGAATATATTGACAGTAGCAGACTACAGTTGTATGGAACAGAGCTTATCAGAATTGGAACTACAAAAAGCATCAAACCCGATAAATTTGATTTTGCCAGTTCTTACTTTAAATATGTAAATTTTGGTTTCAGGTATTTTAAATTGCTAAAAGCGAAATATATTCCTAATATTAATTTTTCTTTACACCAGATTTGCACTAAAGATCAACAAATGACAATGCCTGTTGATCTGGAATTATTTTTTGAAACGCGGGGAGAAAAAATTACAAAAATGTTCAACTTGAAAGATTACGAAATAAGGCTTTGCACTTATTTTTTTCATAAGAAAGGAAAGAAGGGAAAGGAAGAAGATATTGCTGATCTTTTCTGGAGACCAGCATTTTTTCTTGCTTTAAGCTATAAATCTCCAGAAGATTTATTAACACAAACAATAACAGAGAGCGGAAAAGTTTATACAGGACAGCATGGTTTTGGAGGTGAAATAGGATGGGGTTACAGAATTCTTGGCTGGCAAAGATATGGCTTTTCTGATAATACTTTTTTTAAATATTCGCTTTATTATAACTATAGTCAATACTTTGAGCGCTTTCCCGGAATTGAGTGGGGCATGAAGTGTAGAATTTTAATGTAAGACAATTTCTTCTCTTTTTATTATCTTTGCGCGACAAATATAAGCGCAATGGATTTACTTCCTTTATATGATGTGATAGTTGTCGGTGGTGGTCATGCTGGCTGTGAAGCTGCTGCTGCTGCTGCTAAACTGGGCTCAAAAACCCTGCTTATTACTATGGACATGACTAAGTTTGCCCAGATGTCGTGCAATCCCGCTATGGGAGGCGTGGCAAAAGGTCAGATTGTGCGGGAAATAGATGCCCTTGGCGGTTATGCAGGTATTGTTACAGACAGGTCAATGATTCAGTTCCGCATGTTGAACCGATCGAAGGGTCCTGCGATGTGGAGTCCCCGGGCGCAATGTGATAAAAATAAATTTACTCAGGAATGGCGCGCTGTTCTGGAGACAATTCCAAATATTAATTTCTGGCAAGACAGTGTTGTTTCTCTGATTTTTGAAAACAATGAATTGAGAGGAGTAAAAACACAGTTCGGAATATCTATTTACGGAAGATCGGTTATTTTGACAGCCGGAACTTTTCTGAATGGATTAATGCATATCGGGAAAAATCAGATAAATGGAGGGCGATATTCAGAGCCTTCTTCTCATGGGATAACCGAGCAACTTGCAGAAATGGGCTTTGTTACCGGAAGGATGAAAACCGGTACTCCTGTTCGCATTGACGGTCGAACCCTTGACTTTTCAAAAATGTCAGAACAAAAGGGAGACGAGCGCATCGTTAATTTTTCATCTCTCCACAACAACGATGTCTTTTTAAAACAATCAAGTTGTTATATCATAAATACAGATGAAAGTGTTCATGAATCACTTAGGCAGGGATTAAAAGAATCTCCCATGTATGATGGAACTATTCAGAGTATTGGACCGAGATATTGTCCCAGTATTGAAACCAAACTCGTAATTTTTCCCGGGAAAGATCATCATCAGCTTTTTCTTGAACCGGAAATGGAAGATGGAATTGAATATTATCTTAACGGGTTTTCCTCTTCCCTGCCCTGGGAAGTTCAGTTAAAATCTTTACGTCTGATTCCCGGATTTGAAAAAGCAGAAATTTTCAGACCCGGTTATGCCATTGAGTACGATTTTTTTGATCCCACACAATTATATCATACACTTGAAACAAAACGAATCCCCAATCTTTATTTTGCCGGTCAGGTTAATGGAACAACAGGTTATGAGGAAGCCGGAGCGCAAGGAATGATGGCAGCAATAAATGCGCATCAGAAATTAAACGGGTCGGGAGACTTTCAGCTTGGCAGGGATGAATCTTATATCGGAGTTTTAATTGACGATTTAGTTACTAAAGGTGTTGATGAACCTTACCGCATGTTTACTTCGAGAGCAGAATACAGAATTTTATTAAGACAGGACACTGCGGATATCAGGCTTACGGGAAAGGGATACAAAATCGGTTTGGCATCATCTACAAGAAATGAATTAATGAAAACCAAGATGAGTTTTATAAACGAACTTATTTCATATTGTTCTGACAAAAGTATTGAGCCTTCAATTATAAATTCTTTTTTAGAAAAGAAAAATTCATCTCCGATAATACAAAAGACGAAACTTATCAATTTAATAAAAAGACCTGATATTTCTATTTTCGATATTTCTGAATTTGTGCCGGAATTAAAATCTTCTTTTGATAAAATTGAATTCAGAAGTTACGACACAATTGAGTCAGCCGAAATAGAAATGAAATATTCCGGGTATATTGAAAGAGAAAAGCAAATGGCAGATAAATACCTGAGACTTGAAAATATTAAGATTCCGGATAGAATTAGTTATTTTGAATTAAAGTCAATATCTACAGAGGGCAGACAAAAGCTTTCGAAAATTAAACCTTCAACTATTGGTCAGGCTTCAAGAATTAGTGGAGTATCTCCAGCAGATATTAATGTTTTATTAGTTTATTTGGGTAGATAAATGTTCCACGTGGAACAAAATGAAATATATGCTGATTTCGGCTACGCTCAATCAGCGGATTATGAATTGAGAACGGTGGCTGAGCGAAGTCGAAGCCACCGTAATGTTTGCTGATTTCGGCTACGCTCAATCAGCGGATTATGAATTGAGAACGGTGGCTGAGCGAAGTCGAAGCCACCGTAATGTTTGCTGATTTCGGCTACGCTCAATCAGCGAATTGGAATGATAACCGGTGGCTGAGCGAAGTCGTTAAATTCGGTGGCTGAGCGAAGTCAAAGCCACCACTAACTTTGAAATTTTTAATCAATATTTATTATGAATATCATTTTTGGAAAAATTGTTGATGTTATCAACCGCAGCATCTATGATGGAGAGATACTGTATGAGAACGGAATGATCGTGGAAATCAGGAAAACTGACCGGCAGTATGATAATTATATTTTGCCCGGATTGATAGATTCGCATGTTCACATTGAAAGTTCAATGTTAACTCCACAGCAATTTGGGAAGCTAATAGTTTCACGTGGAACAGTCGCAACCGTTTCCGATCCGCATGAAATTGCAAATGTGCTCGGGATTTATGGTATCAATTACATGATTGACAATGCCAAGCTTTCGCCTTTGAAATTCTTTTTCGGAGTGCCTTCCTGTGTTCCGGCTACTGCTTTTGAAACTGCAGGTTCGGCTGTTACCTCCTTGGATGTTGCAGATTTTTTGGAGCGCCGAGAAATTGTAGGACTCTCTGAAATGATGAATTACCCAGGTGTAATTTATAATGATACAGAAGTTTTATTGAAAATAAAATCAGCAATTGCTCTTGGAAAACCTATTGATGGTCACGCCCCCGGACTTAAAGGCGAAGATCTGAAAAAGTATGTAAGCGAGGGAATTTCAACAGATCATGAATGTTCTTCTTTGGAGGAAGCTATTGAAAAAATAAAGCTTGGAATGACAATTCAAATCAGAGAAGGTAGTGCTGCAAAGAATTTTATTGCTCTTTATAAATTAATTGATTTGTACCCAGATCAGGTTATGATTTGTACAGACGATTCACATCCTGAAGATATTATTCAGGAAGGTCATTTAGATAAAATTGTGAAAATGGGCATTGAAAAAGGACTGGATATTTTTAATTTGTTAAAAGCTGTATCTGTGAATCCGGTTTTGCATTATAATCTTGAAGTTGGCTTATTAAGACAAGGCGACCCGGCAGATTTTATTGTCGTAGATGATCTGAAGAATTTTAATGTTCTGCAAACATATATTAATGGAAATAAACTTTACGATAAAGGGAAATTACATTTCAAACTTAGAGGATTTCCAATTGAAATTAATAATTTTAAAAGAGAGGATATTCATTTATCTGAAATAAAGGTTAAAGCATTGAGTGAGAAAATTCGTGTGATAGAAGTAGAAGACGGAGAGCTGTTAACAAAGTGCGGAATTTATCAGGCAAAAATTGAGAATGGTTACGTTGTTTCAGACACAGAAAATGATATTCTGAAAATAGTTGTTTTAAATAGATACGACAATGAGTCAAAGCCCGCAGTAGGATTTATTAAAAATATTGGTCTGAAAACCGGTGCTTTGGGCACAAGCATTGCGCACGATAGCCATAATTTGATTGTTGTTGGAACAAATGATATAGATATTGTAAATTGTTTTCAGGCATTAATTGAAAATAAAGGGGGGCTTGTTACCTGTTCTGGAAATACTATTTATAACTTACCTCTGGAGGTCGCGGGACTTATGACCAACAAAGACCCGAATCAGGTCGCAGAAAAATACAATCTGCTGAAAAATAAAGCACACGAATATGGCTCAAGCCTGAAAGCACCTTTTATGACACTTGCTTTTATGTCTTTACTTGTTATTCCTGAATTAAAACTTGGAGACAAAGGTCTTTTTGATGTAAATAAATTTGAGTTTACTGAGTTGTTTGTTTGATTTGCACCCTTCGGCTTCGCTCAGGGTGCGGTTAGGGAGTTGCTTTTTCAACGGTATTATCCGGTGGTTGAGCTGCACCCTTCGACTCTGCTCAGGGTGCGATTTGGGAGAGGTTTTTTAACGGTATTATCCGGTGTTTGAGCTGCACCCTTCGGCTTCGCTCAGGGTGCGATTTGGGAGAAAAATTTAAAAACGGACTTAATGGTGGCTGAGCGCCTGCCTGTCCGGTAGGCAGGGAGTCGAAGCCACCGTATTATTAGATTATTAAAAAATGAAAGGATACATGTACATACTCAAATGCTCTAATGGAACTTATTACACCGGTAGTACAAATAATTTAGAACTAAGATTGGAACAACATCATGCGGGCGAAGGAGCAAACCATACAAAGAAATATCTTCCTGTAGAGCTTGTCTATTATGAAGAATTTAATAGGGTTGACGAAGCATTTTATCGGGAAAAACAGGTTCAGGGATGGAGCAGAGCAAAAAAAGAGGCATTAATAAATGGAGATGTTAATAAGTTGAATCGTTTATCAGAATGTAAAAATGATACGCATTGCAGCAATACACCCTTCGGCTCCGCTCAGGGTGCGGTTTAGTAAGAAGTTGTTTTAACGGATTTTAGTTGTGGTTGATTTGCACCCTTCGTCGCTGTGGCGATTCCGTTCAGGGTGCGGTTTAGTAAGAAGTTGTTTTAACGGATTTTAGTTGTGGTTGATTTGCACCCTTCGTCGCTGTGGCGATTCCGTTCAGGGTGCGGTTTAGAGAGAAGTTTTTTTAACGGATTTTAGCGGTGGTTGAGACGGACACTGAGCGGAGTCGAAGTGGGAGTCGAAGTTATTGGCTAATTAAAATAGAAAAATGAGAACAGTTATCCAACGTGTTAAAAATGCAAGTGTTTCTGTAGATGGAGAACAAATTTCTTCTATAGGTCAAGGCTTGCTTGTTCTACTTGGAATTGAAGATAGCGATGGTCTGGAAGACATAGATTGGTTGACAACAAAAATTGTGAATTTGCGAATTTTTAACGACGATCAGGGTGTAATGAATCATTCTGTTTTAGAGAAAAATTACGATGTGATTATTGTTAGTCAGTTTACATTGCATGCTTCAACTAAAAAAGGAAACAGACCTTCATACATTAAAGCAGCCCGACATGAAACTGCAATTCCTCTTTATGAGAAATTTATCGAAAATCTGGAGGGGAAATTAAGAAAAAAAATAGGGACTGGTATATTTGGTGCAATGATGGATGTCGCACTTGTGAATGATGGTCCTGTAACAATAATTATTGATTCGAAAAACAGGGAGTAGTGATATTGCACCCTTCGGCTTCGCTCAGGGTGCGGTTTAGAAGGAGTTTTTGAAAACAGATATAAACGGTTTCTTCGTTGCTCAGGGTGCGGTATCGGGAGACGCTTTTCAATGAGTGTTAACCGGTGGCTGAGCGGAGTCGAAGCCCCGGTTAGCGGAGTCGAAGCCCCGGTTAGCGGAGTCGAAGCCACCGATATAAAAAATATATATATGACTATTACCCCATATAAAAATAGCAAATCTGGAAAAAAAGAGCAAATTGCCGAAATGTTCGATAATATTGCTCCTAAGTATGATTTTCTGAATCATTTTTTATCTTTTGGTATTGACAAAAGCTGGCGAAAAAAGGTCATAAAAATATTGAAAAAATATCAACCCAAAACAATTATTGACGTTGCCACTGGAACCGCAGATCTTGCCATAATGGCTTCAAAATTAAATCCGGATAAAATAACAGGGATTGATATTTCTGCTCAAATGTTAAGCGAAGGCTGGGGAAAAATTATTAAAAAACAACAGGAAGATAAAATTGAATTGGTTCAATGCGATTCGGAAAGTATAATTTTTGAGGATAACTCTTTTGATGCGGGAATGGTTGCTTTTGGCGTAAGAAATTTTGAAAATCTTGATAAAGGACTTAAAGAAATTAATCGTGTGCTAAAACCTGGAGCACCTTTGGTAGTTCTTGAATTTTCAAAACCAAAACAAGCAGGAATCAAACAACTATATGCTTTTTATTCCAAACATATTTTACCAGCAATCGGGAAAAGTATTTCTAAGGATAATGCTGCGTATTCTTATCTCCCTGAATCCATAAATTTATTCCCGGAGGACTCGCTTTTTCTTAAAAGGCTCGAAGATGCCGGTTTTATCAACGTAAAACAAAGAAAGCTAACGTTTGGTATTGCCTCTATTTATTTGGGAATTAAAGCGTAACATGAAAAATTTTCTCATAAAAATACTTTTTTCAATCTTTGTCAGTTTATTTTCATGAAAAAGTAAAACAATTTGAAAAACATTTTTTTTATAATACTTCTTATTTTTATTGCTTCTATTGCGCATGCGCAAAGAGACGACCGACCTAAAAATTTACCGAAATACGATAACAAAGTTCTGCATTTTGGTTTTACGCTTGGTCTGAATGTAATGGATTTCGGTATTAGGCATTCCAATAGTTTTATTGAGCTCGATTCAATACACATGATTGAAAACAACAGGCGTCTTGGGTTTAATATTTCTATTGTTTCAAGTCTGAGGCTTGGAGAATATTTTGATTTGAGATTTCTTCCCGGATTATCATTCGGGCAGCGCGACATTGATTATACCTATTATTCTTCTGGTCATTCCTACGTGAAACGAATGAAAATTGAGTCTACATTTATTGATTTTCCCTTTGTTATAAAATATAAGGCAAAACGTATTGCGAATTACAGACCTTATGTTATTGGCGGCATAAACTCAACCATTGACTTAGCATCACAAAAAGAAATAAAAGAAGAAGAAAAACCCAAAATCAGACTCAATGCTTTTGATGTATACTATCAGTTTGGATTTGGCATTGATTATTATCTTACGTATTTTAAATTTTCAACAGAAATTAAATTGGGCGTAGGTTTGCTTGATATTATTCGTCGCGATGGAACCCAGTATACGCGCGCCATTGATCGCATGACTTCCAATATTGTTTATATTAGTTTTCATTTTGAATAATGTGCCCTGATAATCGTTTTTTGTTTTTCAAACAGGTAAAAGAATATTTTTCAGATTTTTTTGGATTATTTTTTCCGCAGGTTTGCGCTTCGTGTGGCACTAAACTTCTGAAAAATGAAAATGTAATTTGTACTTTTTGCCTTTATCATATTCCGAAAACAAAATTTCATTTGGACAAAGATAATCCTGTTGCAAAACTTTTTTGGGGCAGAGCTTACATAGAAAATGCGACCGCATGGTTTCTTTTCCACAAGGGAAGCGGGTTTCAGAAGCTGCTTCATAAGCTTAAATATAACAGCAGAATGGACATAGGGCTGACACTTGGGTCATATTTTGGTGCTGAGCTGAAAAATGCAGTTTTATACAGCAATATTGATGTGGTAATTCCTGTTCCCTTACACCCGAAAAGACAGAAAAAAAGGGGTTATAATCAAAGCGAATTGATAGCCAGAGGAATAGCCGAGCAAATGGGAATTCCTGTTGATATCACTTCGCTTTACCGGTCAAAAGCAACCGAAACGCAAACAAAAAAATCAAAAGACGAGCGATGGAAAAATGTTGAAAACATTTTTAAAATTAAAGACGAAAATATTTTGAAAGGAAAACATATTTTATTAGTGGACGATGTGGTTACTACAGGTGCCACCCTTGAATCCTGCGCACATGCGCTTCTTACAGCCGAAGGAGCGAAAGTCAGCATTGCCTGTCTTGCTGCATCGCTGCGTTAATGCGACCTTTCACGTAAACTTTTTGTAAAACTTAACAGTTCTTTTGTTTTTTCAGGATAAACGTTGGTTTGCGAAATAAAATCAAAAGCTTTTGTAAAATATTCTGAAATTAATTTTTCTGAAGCTTCGGGAATGCCCAATTTATTATAAATTGCAGTAACTTCCTGAATTTTTTTCTGAGAATCTGTATAATTATTTTGCAAAGCGAAATCAAGTTTTTGTTTGAGCCCTCCTCCTGCATTGTTTAGTGCTGTGATAAGCAAAAAAGTTTTTTTATTTGAAAGAATATCTCCTCCAATGTTTTTTCCGAATATTTTTGGATCGCCGTATACATCCAGAAAATCGTCCTGCAATTGAAATGCAATACCAATGTTTCTACCGAATTCGTAAAGCAGTGCTGAGTCTTTTTCATGAGCCTTTCCAGCAATGGCTCCTGTCTGTAGGCTTGCTCCGATTATTACAGCGGTTTTTAGTTCTATCATTTTCAGGTACTGCTCAACAGAAACATTGTCCATGTTTTCATAATCCATATCGTATTGCTGACCCTCGCAAATTTCAACAGCAGTACGATTGAAAATGTGCAATACCGGTTTCAGAATTTCATTATCAAGTTGCTCAAGGTATTTGTATGCAATAATAGACATAGCATCTCCAGACAGAATTGCAACATTTTCGTTCCATTTAACATGAACTGTTTTTCTACCGCGGCGCATATTTGCATGATCCATGATGTCGTCGTGCAGCAGTGTAAAATTGTGAAAGGTTTCAATTGCAAGAGCTATAGGCAGCGCACGTTCAATATTTTGCGAATACATATTGCATGCCATAAGCGTAAGGCTCGGACGAATTCTTTTTCCCCCCGCAGACAAAATATAGCGAATGGGTTCATACAGCAGTTCGGGCTTTTCAGGATATTGAATTTCAGAAAGCCTCTTGTCAAAATATGCTATTATTTCTTTAAAAGATTGCATAATTTTTTTGTTTTTACAAAGGATAGTTTTTTTGCTCCTTGTAAGCTCCAAGCATTGTGCCTATGCGAATCGTATATTTTTATTTATAAACTAAAAACACTGAACTCGGAACTCAGGTTTTAATCTCGCTCAACCTGCAACTTCGACTTCGACTCCCTGCCTACCCTGCCTCGCCGGCAGGCAGGCGGACAGGCAGGCGCTCAGTCAGCGGATTAACCTGCAACTTGCAACATTAACTCACCCCTCCACATTCGCCTCAAACAATCCTGTCTCAATAATTTTTTTTATACCCTGTTCTAAAGGAAGTAGCGGGCGACCCAGTATTTCCTGCATTCTCGCATTATCGGGTAATCTGCGGGACATATCGCCGTCTTTTAGTGGGGGAAGGAATACTATTTTTGATTTTGAGTCGGTAAGCTTTATGATAAGATTTGCAAGATCAAGAATTGGTGTTTCAATGTTTCCTCCGACATTGATAACATCGTTTACAATATGATTTTCTGCAAAGCATTTAACACAGGCATCTACATTGTCTTCAATATAGCAAAAGGTACGTGTTTGTTTACCATCTCCATAAATAGGAATGTCTTTATTTTCTAAAGCTCTAAGTAAAAACCTGCTGATAACAAAATCGCGGCTTTGTTTAGGTCCAAAAGTGTTGAAAAATCTGAATATGGTATAATTTACTCCGTACTCTTGTTTATAGGAACGAAGAAATGCTTCACCCACATTTTTAACAATTGCGTAAGGAAGCCTTGAATTAAGCGGAGTGGTATAAACGTTTTGCGGAAATTCAACAGGTTCGCCGTATATTTCAGAAGAACTTGAGAAAAATATGCGTTTTACAGCCGTATTTTTAGAAAGAGATAATATGTTTTTTATTCCTTCTATATCCCGTAATACT
Organism: Bacteroidetes bacterium GWF2_35_48; assembly: GCA_001769125.1. Taxonomy (GTDB): domain Bacteria; phylum Bacteroidota; class Bacteroidia; order Bacteroidales; family GWF2-35-48; genus GWF2-35-48. Next base: position 117,727 of record MEOG01000039.1, read on the forward strand.
TTTATCGGATTTTCCTGAGTTCTTTGTACGCCCACAAGCGCAGCATAGTGAAAAACATAATCAAATTTAAAAGACAGCATTATCTCTGAAATCTGTCTATATTCATTAACATTGCATTTAATAAATTGATAGGGATTTCCGTTTTGCGGTGGAAGTTTTTTAATGTTTCCGGTAGTGAGATCGTCTATAACAATTACCATGTTTTCATGATCTGCAATAAGCTTTTCAACCAAGGCACTGCCAATAAATCCGGCTCCTCCTGTTACAAGTATTTTTCGCATATTTAGATATTTTGTAAAATTATTTTTTTCATTAGCACAACCTGTCACGCCTTAGCGTGATCAAATCCGGTGTCTTCGACTCGCTCAGTCACCGCTTAAACATAGAACACATCAGCACATTTTCAAACCTGTCTGCCGTTAGCGTCAGCCAGACAGACTGCGTTAGCAGGCAGGCCAGGCAGGTCTTCAAATTGATTCATCTTCACATTCGTAATTCCTCTCAACCGCAAACCTGTGAGGATAGCCCGCACACTGGCTTTTCTGCGATACCTCACAGGATTGCTCTTCAAATTCGTAATTTTTAATTCGTAATTCGTGATTCTTCACTCTCCTCTTCTTCATTATCTTCAAGTTCCACCGCATCTTTCAGCATGTTTTTCATGTTCATCCTTTTTTCAAGAGACAACAGTATTGAGGGAAGCATAACCAGATTTGTTGCTAATGAACAAATCAGGGTTATTGATATGAGTATTCCCATCGCAACCGTTCCTCCAAAGCTGGAAACAATGAAAATGGCAAAACCAAAAAATAAAATAATGTTTGTATAAATCATGCTGATGCCAACTTCTTTTATGGTTCTTGATATTGCCTCCGGACCGGCACCTTTGTTCAACTGTAACCTGTATTCTGTAAGTATATAAATGGTTCCGTCTGATGCAAGTCCAAAGGCTATGCTGAAAATTAATATGGTCGAAGGTTTGAATGGAATACCGAAAAAGCCCATTATTCCTGCAGTAATTACCAGCGGGACAAGGCAGGGGATTTTTGAGAGAACAATTATCAGTACAGATCTGAATAATACCATCCCTATTAAAACAATCAAAATAATAGCAATTCCAAGGCTGATGAATAAATGATGGAACAAATAATCATTTCCTTTCAGAAAAACAAGGCTGTGACCTGTAAGACTGACATGATATTCTGAAGGATTAAAAATACTGTCAATTCTGGGTTTTATTTCTTTAACAAGCTCTTTAATACGTACAGATCCTACATCAGCCATCTGAAAACTTACACGGGTGTATCTTCTCGAAGAATCAAGAAATGTTTTAAATTTATTTTCCTGCCCTGAAACAGTGCCAATGTATTCGTTCAATTTTGCAAGCTCCCCAGGTGGCGGTAACTGATAGAATTTGGGCTTTCCTTCTTTGTATGCTTGGTATGCAAAGCGCAATGCTTCTACAACAGAAATAGGCTTTGAAAATTCAGGGTATTCACTTACAACTTTTTGCAACATTCTTATCTTGTAAAGTGTTTTTGCATTGTCCTGAAAAACTCCCTTTTCTTCTTTAGTGTCTATCAGAATTTCAAAGGGAAGAACCCCGTGGAAATTTTTTTCAAAAAATCGCAGGTCTGTGTAAATAGGGTCGTCTTTGGGCAAATCATCCACAACATAGCCGATAAGCTGAATACGAAACATCCCTATAAATCCGATTATCGTAACGATAAGAAGTCCGATGTATAATGCCATTCGTTTTTTGTGAACCAGAAAATCAATTTTTGAAATTATGGTTTGCAGGCGTTTTCTATCAAGATGTTTTGTTTTTTTCAGCGAGGGAACAGGAAGCAGACTAAGAACAATCGTAAGTAAAACCAATGCTACAATATAGGTTGCAATAACATTGATAGCTGCAACCACGCCGAATTCTACAAGTAAGGAGCTGTTCGTAAAATAAAAAACGCCAAAACCTACAGCAGTTGTAACATTTGCAAGAAAATTTGAAAGCCCCACTTTTTTTACCATCATTGTTATGGCTTTTAATTTGATTCCATGCAGCCGAAGTTCTTCCTGATATTTATTGGTAAAAAAGATACAGTTGGGCAAACCTATAACGGTTATCAGTGGCGGAATTAAACCCGTTAAAATTGTGATTTTATAACCAAATAACTGCAACGTTCCAAGCGACCAGATAATTCCGATAATAACAACAACCAGCGAATAGGCTACAACCCTGAATGATCGGAAAAAAATAAAAAGAATTATTGCCGTTACAGCAATTGCCAGAAAGAGAAAAATAAACATTTCGTTCGAAACGGTTTTCATAAACTGCGTTCGTATGTAGGGCATCCCTGAGAAGTGCAGTTCTATTTTTGTTTTTTCTGAAAAGCTGTCTGCAAGTTCTTTAACTTTAGCTACAATTTCAAGGCGGGCTTTTGAATTTAGCTGCTTGTCATCGAATGTTATTGCCATTAAACTTGCATGGGTTTCTTTGTTTATGGCAAGACCATCATAAAACGGCAAAGACCAGATGATTTTCTTTACACTGTCAAGCTCTTCCTGTGTTTTTGGAGGCGAAGCTAAAATTTGTTTAAAATCGAATTTTTTAAGACTGTCGTTTTTTGTAACATTGTACAAATTGGCAATCGAGAGAATTTCTTTTATTCCAAAAACTTTTTTAATGTCCTTTCCTAATTTATCCCATGCTAAAAAGTTTTCAAGTTTGAAAATGGAGCTGTCCTGTAATCCTATGACCATAACATTTCCATCCTCGCCAAACATTTTTTTGAAGGCTTCATATTCTATCAACGCTGAATCTGTTTGAGGAAGAGGTTTTACAAATTCATAGGAAAGCTCTATTTTACTTGCCTGCCATGCCATGAAACATGTAACTCCAACCAGCAGGGCAAGAAAAAAAATCCGGTAACGCAATAGAATATGGGCTATTTTTCCCCACATAATTTATGATTTTAATGACAAAAAAACTTCAAATTTAGTGATTTTAAAATGAAAGGGATAAAAATTATTATTTTTTTAAAAATCAAGTTTTCTCCAAAAGGATATTTTGATTGATTTGTTACTGATTTAACTTGGTTAAGATAGATGTAATTATATTGAAAAAAGAATAAAAAATCAATGTAAATCTGTGCAACCTGTGTCATAAAGTTTTTTACAGTTACTACAATCTTTATGGATGAAATTTGGCTTTTCGTCATCAAAAAAATAGCGCTCATCACAAGAAAAAATTCATAAATCAAATTTTTTATAAGTGGGTATAAATACTCATGTTTTTATATGAAAATAGTGTTAAATTTACAGCCTTTATTTAAGTGAAAATAATTTAAGTATTTATTTTTAATAATTTTATTATGAGACAATTAAGTTTACGTTTGTGTGTTTTGTTTGTGCTTCTTTTTGCAGGAGTGTCAGCCATAAAGGCGCAGCAATTGATTCCGGGAGACATTGCCCTCATTGGTGTGCATACGAATACCCCGAATTCTTTTATCGTGGTTGCATTGAAAGATGTGCAGCCGGGTCAGGTTATTACTTTTACAGATAATGCCTGGCTGAATGCAAGCAATAGTTTTGAAACCACCGAAGGATATCTCGAGTGGACGCTCGCCAGCGGTTTGTCTGCTGGGGTAACTGCAACATTTACGTATTCGTCGGGCTGGTCGGTTACAACCGGAACTTTAAATCCCGGTGGTACTTTTGCCTTTAATAATCTCGGCGATCAGATTATTGCTTTTACCGGAGACTGGGTAAACAGACCAACAACAGGAACAGATACAAAATTTATGTGGGCTTTCTCCATGTGTAATTTTGGATACCTTCCGGCTTCTCCCAATTATTCTTCAGATTGTCCATCTGTGTTGGCAAATTATTCAAATGCGCTCAACACTTCTTCGAGCCCTTTTAAAAATGCATATTTCGTTAATGGATATGCACAAATTACAGAACTTACGCTCGCAGGTACAAAAACCAATTTTATAAATGCTTTTATCAATAAAAATAAATTTCGCAAAACAACTGTAATAGAAGCTTTTCCTACTTATAACTTCACTGTAAGAACGGATGCTGATACAGCAAACCATTTGGTTTTTGTTAATTTTCCAACAAGCGGATATCCGAATACAAATCTCAATTCTTTTACTGTTGAAGCAAGAAACAGCAGCGAACAAGTAGTTACAAGCTTTTTTAGTGATGTAACACTTGGTAAAGAATCAGGACCAGGAGATCTGGGTTGGGGAAACACTGCTGCTACTACTAATGGTATTTTTTCTTTTGAACTTTTAACATTAAGTGCTGCAGGTACTTATATTTTGAATGCCAACGTAACAGGATTAACCACGGGATTAAGTGATGAAATAATAATAAATCAGTCAATCATAACATTAATTGCACCTAATGGAGGTGAAACATGGATTCCTGGTACAGAACAAACGGTCTCGTGGACTTCTGAAGGAGTGAGTTATTTTAATTTGGAATACAGGTGTGATAATGCTGCATACTGGGATTTTCTTGGTGATGGCTATGAAGGGAATACCTTTCAGTGGACAATCCCAAATACACCTTCAAGTCAGTGTGTTTTCCGGGTTTCATCTTCAAACGATCAGGCAGTGTATGATACCAGTAATGCTTATTTTACAATTGGCACAGGAACTTCTAACCCATCAATTACTCTTACATCTCCCAATGGTGGCGAAAACTGGACAGCCGGAACACAACAAAACATTACATGGACAAGCAGCAATATTAGCTTGGTTGGTATTGGATATACTCCAGATAACGGCGCAACATGGTTCACAATCGCAAACAATGTACAGGCGTCTTTAGGGACGTATGCATGGCAGGTTCCTTCAATTAATTCCAGCGAAGTTAAAATAGATATTTGGGATGAAGGTACAGGAACAAATGATGTTAGCAATGCTTTATTTTCAATTGCTCTTGGCACTTTTATTACTGTAACTTCTCCGAATGGTGGCGAAAACCTTACAGGCAACACAATTCAAAATATTACATGGAACAGTAATAATGTTTCTATGGTAACATTACAATATAAACACAGCAATGGCTCATGGAACAATATTGCAAGCGGCATTCAGGCTTCTCCTGGAACTTATGCATGGTCTGTTCCGAATACAGCTGCTTCAACATATCTTGTAAAAGTATTCGATCGTAATAATGAAACTACATACGATTCCAGTGATGCATATTTTACGGTTGCAACAAATACAGCGTATGTTTCTATTACAAGCCCTATGGGAGGAGAACAATGGCAGCAGGGAACAGAACATAATATTACTTGGTACACAACCGGTGTTACAGATGTGAAACTTGAATATACTACTTCTGGCGGAGATCCCTATACCACAATTGCAGAATCAGTTCCTGCATCTCCGGCAAGTTATACATGGACAGTTCCCAGTACTCCAAGCACAAAATGCAGGGTTAGAGTAAGTGAAGCAGGCAATCCTGCTCTTGCAATGGCTTCTCAAAATTATTTTATCATTTATTCACAGCCTTTAATCTCTATCAGTTATCCTTCTGGAGGCGAAAACTGGGTTATGGGTACTACTAATAATATTTTCTGGTCAAGTATTGGCGCTTCTCAGAATGTTAAAATACAGTTTTCCGATAATGCCGGATCTTCATGGTATGATATTGAAACGCAAACCGCAAATGATGGTTCGTATCAGTGGGCTGTTCCATCAGAACCCTTTGGTGATATAGTCATAAGAATTCTTGATTATGACAATTCTTTTATTGGTGATACTTCTGCAGTTTTAAATATTGTTTCACAGTCCGGAACAGTTGCTTTGTTAACACCAAATGGTGGTGAAACGCTGGCTCCTCTACAGCAATACAACATATCCTGGACAAACAGCGTTGGAGTTACAAATGTTAAATTAGATTATTCTACAAACGGTGGTTTATGGTGGAGTCCCATAGTAGCTTCAACTCCTGCATCAACAGGTTCGTATACATGGACTGTCCCTGATATTACAACTACAACTTGTATAGTAAAAGTCAGCGACTTCGGTGATGCAAATAATGTGTATGACCAAAGCGATGCTAATTTTTCAATTGGCAATATTACGCCTGGTATAACACTTATTGCTCCTAATGGAGGTGAAAGTTGGCAGGCTGGTACTCAACAAAATATTACATGGAGCAGCAATGATATTTCTCTTGTTTCAATAAAGTATAAATATGATAACGGAGATTGGATTGATGTTGCCAGTACTCTTCAGCCTACCCCGGCTTCTTACACCTGGTCTGTTCCTAATACTCCATCTGCAAATTGTATTGTTAAAGTATTTGATGGTAACAATGAAAGTATATATGACACTAGCAATGCTGTATTTACTCTTTCAGCTCCTCCAACAGCATGGGTTTCTGTTATGGAACCAAGCGGAGGTTCTGAATTAATTTCAGGAACAACTCAAAATATTGTATGGTACACGAATGCAAGTAATTTAAATATTTATTATAGTACAAATAATGGAGCAGATTGGATTTTAATTATTGATAATATACAGGGAACAACAAGTCCCTTTGTGTGGACAGTGCCAAACGCAAATTCTACACAATGTCTGATAAAAATTGAAGATGCCTACAATCCTGCTGCTTATGGCGTGAGTTGGTCTGCTTTTACAATTATTCCGGCTCAGGTTCAGGACAATGTTATTTCTTTGAACGGAACAACAGATTATATTGAAGTACCTGATAATGCTTTATGGGATTTAGCGGGTAGTTGGACAATGGGTTTTTGGGTTAATCTGAATTCAACATCAGGTAACCCTACTTTTCTTACACATGAGTCAGATGGAGGAGTTGGTGGATTTGAGTTTTATTATGATGGAACATATCTTAAATTTAATGCAAGTAATACACAAACATTATATAATGCATATTATGCTTTAACAACAGATACCTGGTATAATATTGTTGTTATTGGGGATGAAACGTTGAGTATGATTAGTATTTATGTAAACGGAGTTCTTGTTGGCAGTGAAGGATATAGCGCAATTGCTAATACTACAGGATTTTTACGTATTGGCGGTTATTGCTGTGGTGGAGCAGGATTTGTGAATGGAGCTATGGATGATGTAAGTTTCTGGAATAGGGTTCTTACTATAAATGAAATAAATAATTATTATGCAAACCCACAGCTTATTGGTAATGAAAGCGGTCTTGTTGCTTACTGGGATATGAATGTTACAGGGCAAGGACAAAATATTACTGTTCCAAATTTAACTGGTTCAAAAACAGCAGGAATTGATGGTATAACAAGAGGTACTGTAAGTACTCCCGTATTTACACCACAGTCTGTTCAAGCTACGTTAACACTTACAGCCCCAAATGGTGGTGAAGAATGGACTGCCGGAACATCACAAAATATTACGTGGACTGCTACTGATGTAGCGTTTTTAGAAGTTTTCTATAGCACAAATAATGGCGGTAGTTGGACTTATATTGATGATCATGCAGATGCAACAACCGGTACATTATCATGGACTATTCCAGCA